>UQFY01000012.1 GCA_900540385.1 uncultured Mollicutes bacterium | reverse complement strand
TAAAATGCGGTCTTTTTTTGTGTTTATAGGCTTAAATAGAATTTCCTAATCAAAACAAAAAGCCCCTACACAAGGTAGAGGCTCAATGTGACTAATTAGTAAGAATTAGTGAATGATTTCAACAACCTGTCCGGAACCAACGGTTTTGCCGCCTTCACGGATGGAGAACTTGGTGCCAGCTTCCAAAGCAACTGGGTGGATCAAGCTAACAGTGAAGGTAACGTGGTCACCTGGCATAACCATTTCGACATCGGCTGGGAGGTCGATGGTGCCGGTGATATCAGTGGTACGGAAGAAGAATTGTGGACGATAGCCTTTTAAGAAGCCAGTGTGACGTCCGCCTTCTTCTTTAGTAAGGACGTAGACGGTAGCGGTGAATTTATCGTGTGGAACGATAGATCCTGGTTTGGCAAGAACTTGGCCACGCTCGACTTGGTCGTGGGTGATGCCACGGAGAAGAGCACCAATGTTGTCGCCAGCTTCCGCGAAGTCAAGGGTCTTACGGAACATTTCAAGACCGGTGATAACGGATTTTTGGGTTGGTTTGATACCAACAATTTCAACTTCGTCGTTGATGTGAGCAACACCACGTTCGACACGGCCAGTAACGACAGTGCCACGGCCAGAGATGGTCATGACGTCTTCGATAGGCATTAAGAATGGCTTATCATCAGAACGGACTGGATCTGGGATATAGGTATCGAGAGCGTGTAATAACTCAAGGACTGGTTGAGCATCAGCATCTTTGCTGGAAGCAACTTGAGTTGCTTTCAAAGCAGAGCCACGGATGACTGGTAAGGTGTCACCTGGGAATCCATAAGAAGTAAGAAGGTCACGGACGTCCATTTCGACTAAGTCGACTAATTCTGGATCATCGACCATATCGCACTTATTAAGGAAGACGATGATGGATGGAACACCGACTTGACGAGCAAGTAAGACGTGTTCACGGGTTTGTGGCATAACGCCATCGGTAGCAGCAACAACAAGGATAGCGGCATCCATTTGAGCGGCACCGGTAATCATGTTCTTGATGTAGTCAGCGTGCCCTGGGCAGTCAACGTGGGCATAGTGACGGGTCTTGGTTTCGTATTCTTCGTGAGCGGAGTTGATGGTGATACCACGAGCTCTCTCTTCTGGTGTAGAGTCAATGCCAGCATAGCCGACGTCTTTAGCATTACCTTCGACGCCGTTGGTTTCTTTACCAACTAAGCTAAGAACGTGCATGATAGCAGCCGATAAGGTTGTCTTACCATGGTCGATGTGGCCGATTGTACCAACGTTAACGTGGACGCGGTCACGGTTGAATTTCTCTTTTGCCATTGTTTTTATTCCTCCAATAATGGTTTTCAACAAATTGCTAATGTATTGTAAATCTCACTACGTGAATAATCAATAAAATTAGCGGTTAGACATATTGCTATTCGCAATAATTTGATCTTGGACATAGCGTGGGCATTCTCCATAGTGGTCAAAGGCCATCATGAAGTTTCCACGACCTTGTGTCAAGGAGCGCAAATCAGTGACATAGCCGAACATTTCAGCAAGTGGAACGAAGCAGTCGATTTCCTTAGCGTTACCGCGTTGGATTTCTCCTGTGATTTCACCACGTCTACGGCTGACATCACCAATGACGTCACCATAGTACTTTTCTGGAACGGTGATTTCGACTTTCATGATTGGTTCAAGAATGACAGGATCGCACTTGCCAGCAGCGGCTTTCAAAGCCATAGAGGCAGCGATCTTATAAGCAGCTTCGGAAGAGTCGACATCGTGATAGGAACCATCAAATAAGGTTGCTTTGATATCGATTACCGGATAGCCAGCGATCAAACCACGGCCAAGGGCATCTTCAAGACCTTGTTGTGTAGGTTTGATAAATTCCTTTGGAACGGCACCGCCGACGATAGCGTCAACGAATTCGAAGCCTTTTCCTGGGTTTGGTTCGAAACGGATCCAAACATCACCGTATTGACCATGACCACCACTCTGTTTGACATAACGACCTTGTGCTTCGCCAGTCTTACGGATGGTTTCACGATAGTTGACTTGTGGTCTTCCGACGTTGACTTCGACACCGAATTCACGTCTCATACGGTCAACGATGATATCGAGTTGAAGCTCACCGACACCACCGATAATGGTTTGACCAGTCTCTGTGTTGGTATGAGCTTTGAAGGTTGGATCTTCTTCCGCCAATTTTTGAATGGCGATATTCATCTTCTCCAAATCACCCTTGGTCTTTGGCTCAACGGCCTCTTCCAAGACTGGTTCAGGGAACTCGAGGGATTCAAGAACAACTGGTTCAGCTGGATCACAAAGGGTATCACCAGTCGTGGTGTTCTTTAAGCCGACAACGGCACCGATTTCACCAGCGTGAAGAACGCTGACTTCTTGACGGTGGTTAGCGTGCATCAAGACCAAACGAGCGATACGTTCTTGTTTGCCATTTGAAGAGTTGAGGATGTAGGTTCCGCTCTTTAATTCGCCTTGATAGACACGGACATAAGCCAAACGGCCAACAAATGGGTCGGTGGCAATCTTGAAGGCTAAGCCAACGAATGGGGCATCATCTGTAACTTTACAGACGTAATCCTCACCATTGAGTGTTCCTTTTTCACCATGAATATCAAGAGGAGATGGTAAATAGTCAATGACAGCATCCAACAATAATTGGACACCTTTGTTTTTGAAGGCGGTTCCGCAGAAAACTGGGAAGAATTTTGCGGTTAAGACAGCCTTACGAGCAGCAGACTTAATCAAGTCAACACTTGGTTCTTGTCCATCGAGAACCATCATCATGAGATCTTCGTCATAATCGGCTAAGGTTTCGATGAGTTTTTGATGGTATTCTTGGGCTTGCTCTTTTAATTCATCAGGGATTTCGATTTGCTTTGGAGCATCTTCTTTCTTGTCACTAAAGACCCAAGCGGTCATATTGACAAGATCGACTTCCCCGATAAATCCACTTTCTTTTCCGATAGGAAGTTGGAAGGCGGCGTATTTGACGCCAAGTCTTTCTTTAAGTGTGTCTAAGCACATGAAGAAGTCCGCACCGATAGCGTCCATCTTGTTGCAGAAGACGATTCTAGGAACTTCGTATTTATCGGCTTGTCTCCAAACGGTTTCGGTTTGTGGTTCAACACCGTTTTTGGAGTCAAGAACGGTAACAGCACCATCCAAAACACGAAGAGAACGTTCAACTTCGACAGTGAAGTCAACGTGCCCTGGGGTATCGATGATGTTTAAACGATAGCCTTTCCAGAAAGCGGTTGTAGCAGATGCGGTGATTGTAACACCACGTTCTTGCTCTTGGACCATCCAGTCCATGACGGCGGTTCCTTCGTGAACTTCGCCGATTTTGTGGGTACGTCCTGTGTAATAAAGGATACGCTCAGTCGTTGTGGTCTTACCAGCATCGATGTGAGCCATAATACCAATGTTGCGGGTGTGTGGGAGGTCGTAAGTGGCGCTCTCAACAATTTCGTTTTCATCAACAGCCATGGGTATTCTCCTTATTACCAGCGGTAATGAGCATAAGCCTTATTGGCTTCTGCCATCTTATGGACGTCTTCCTTCTTCTTAACGGAGGCACCAGTTCCATTAGCGGCATCAATGATTTCGCCAGCTAATTTTTGTTCCATGGTCTTTTCATTACGAAGACGGGAATAGGTGACGAGCCAGCGAAGACCAAGAGTTTGTTTTCTTTCTGGGCTGACTTCGACTGGAACTTGGTAGTTAGCCGCACCAATACGGCGAACTTTGAGTTCCACTTCTGGCATGATGTTGTTGATTGCGGTTGCAAAGACATCAATGGCAGGTTTTTGGGTTTTTTCTTCGATGATCTTGAAGGAGTTATAGATGATGGTTTGAGCAGTTCCTCTCTTGCCGTCATACATAACACGGTTGATCAAACGGGTAACGAGCTTGCTGTTATAGATTGGATCTGGCAAGACATCGCGTTTTTCGATTTTTCCTTTACGTGACATAAATCTCTAATCCTTTCTATTACTTAGCTGGGGCTGGTTTCTTCGTGCCATAAAGGCTACGGCCCTGACGACGCGCTTCAATACCGGCGCAGTCGAGTGTACCACGGATGATGTGGTAACGAACACCTGGGAGGTCCTTCACACGGCCGCCACGAATCATGACGGTGCTGTGCTCTTGAAGGTTATGTCCTTCACCACCGATATAAGCGGTGACTTCATAACCATTAGATAAACGGACACGGGCGTATTTCCTAAGAGCAGAGTTTGGTTTCTTAGGAGTCATTGTGCCAACACGGGTGCAAACACCACGTTTTTGGGCACTAGGTTGATTGGTTGTCGTTTTGGTTAAGGAGTTATAGCGTTTGCCTAAGGCTGGTGACTTAGACTTCTTAACGTTGCTCTTTCTGCCAGAACGGACAAGCTGATTAATTGTAGGCATTTTGTCCAATTCTCCTTTTCGAATAATCCGCATTCGTGAAAAAAGGGGTAAAACCCTTCTCACATGCATTGAAGATTTTACCTTCCCTTAAAACGTTGTCAACATCGAATTTATATTGATTTTGATACACTGGGTTAAGTGTGCTTGATATTTCTTTATTTTCTCCGAAAAGGAAAAAAGAATTTTTTGACACTTTTTATTTAACTTTTATGTTTTTCTTCTTTTTTACGTTGCACTTCCATGAGCTCATCGCCATTTTTAATAACATGGTGAGGAACTGGTTTCCAAGTAACGTGCATAAACAAACAAACGATGGATATTGGAGTTCCGATCATATCGTAGAAAGGCCAAAGGAAGATATAGCCAAAGGCTTCCCAGAAGGTAAAATGCACTTTATCCCATTCTTTGACAATAACAGGTATGCCCGTAATTAAGCCACCAAGGTATTGGATAACGGTCATATTGATAAGATAACTCCAAATGTTTTGCCAGCCATCCACGGCATTTCCAGAAAGGCCAGTTGCCCAAAGAATCGTTGTAATCAATAATTGGAAGAAACCCATGAAGAAGTTCCAAAGGCCATAAGGGAACATTTCCCAATAAATATCGTATTTGGACCAACGAGGGTGTTTGATAAAGGACCAGAATAATTTCCAGTCGTTAAAGAACCAATTCACCATGCCACCTTTCGCCCAACGAATTCTTTGGCGGAGGGTAATTTTTAAAGTGGTTGGTTGCTCATCGAAGAACTGGGCTTTCTCCACATATCCTAAACGGATGTAATGGGAAACGTGTGAGGATTTCTGATCGATAGTCAAAATGGTTTCCCCTTCCTTATTTAATATAGAAAGGGTTTCTTTCAAACAAGGATCACCAAATTCATTCTTTGTGCTTGCTATAGCGTATTTCTTTAAATATTTCTCGGGTATCTCTAAATCCAATTTTTCTCCTAAGATAACTTTTAAAGAAACCTTTTTCCCATTTGGAAGAGAAAGATAGAGTTTTTTCTTTCCAAATTTCTCATAGTTCTCTTTATCCAACGTAAGTTTTAAGGAAGGTTCCACTGCCATTAAACGGGTGGTCATTTCGCCATCTTCCGTAATCATGGTGTAGTCCCATCCGTCTTTAATAACGTAAGAACGAACTCCGTATCCGGTTCCGCCAATTTGTGCGCAGCTATTTAACATAGAGCGAGCGCGTAAGGAAACAATAACGGAACGGTACCAGTTAATAGCACTTAGTGCGGTTAACCAGTTATCGTCTGCATTTTTAACGTTACGATATCCTGTCGCAATATCATATCCCGCTTGAAAAGCGTCATTTAGCCTTTTTAAGAAATCCTTAGCCATAACGTTATCGCTATCCATAAAGACGTAGGCATAGTAAGTCTCAATTCCTTGAGGAAGGTCTTTTTTAAGATGTTCAAAAAGAAATTGTAACGCATAGCCTTTCCTGCACTTGCTTAAGTCATGTCTTTCGTAGACCATGCAGCCTTTTTCTCTTGCGATATTGGCTGTGTTATCATCGCAATTATCCGCCACAACGATAATATCGATGTTCTTTTGATTGTAGTCTTGTTCTCTTACGGAATCGATGAGATTCCCAATCACTTTTTCTTCGTTTCTTGCAGAGAAAACAAACGCATAACGTTTATCATCTTTTGCTTGTTTGTAAGTTCTTGATTTGCCAAAGATACCAAGCATTAAATAAAGAGCACGGTACATAAGAAGAAAGCCAAAGATTGTAGTGATACTCATAAAGATACAGTTCACATACCCTTGAGGATTTCCTTCTCTCATTAAACTGATGCCAAAAGACGCATCGAGATATCTTAATATTTGATTCCAAAATTCATTCATAAAGAGTATTGTAGCAAAAATCATTTTATTAGTTCAAAAGATAACACGTTTATGAATATCTCCCCCATAAAAATGGGGCCGTTGTGTTTTTCCTAGTAAGCTCTTAAAATCATTTCCTTTTTGGAGAAAGATGTTATTTTAATAAATTAATAATGTCACTAAGAAGATTGTCTTTTTTGGAAAAATCATCAAAGCATTCAACTTTTACAACTTTGGAACCATTTTTATCTTTTAATGTATATCGATTTGGGAATGAGACATCCGCATTAGGGTCTGGCGTTATTAAAAGACTATCCCAATATAAGGATGAAACATCAAACTCTATCTCATCCAAATAATACACGTACACATCTTTAGCCGTTCCCCCACCACTTAATTTGTAATAGGGTTGTCGATAACGGAAGTTTGGGCATTTTTCTCCTTCTTTGTGAGATTTGTGAACTTCTGTTGCCAATGGGCAATAACAGACGCCCTTAATTCCATATGTAGTTTTATAAGAATAGTTATTTGAAATTTTAAACATGAATTTTTCGTTTTCTTCGTAGACTTTTTGAAATTCATTCATTTTTTCAACTAATTCAGTGAATGTAATGAAATATTGATTAAACTGAGTAAGTATAGGAGTATTAGTTGTGCACCCAAAAAGCATGGTTAAGCAAATAGGAATGATTGTTCCAAAGACTAGACGAGAAAAACAATTTCGTTTCATGGTTTGTTCACCCTCTTCATTTTTTTCAATTTATTTTATCGTAAAAATAACCAGCATAAAACAAAACCCGTTTTTGGTAGTTTAACACCTTTGTTAGCTATCATTTGATGTGAAACATTTAAGAAGACCAGGGGTTGAACTTGACTCGTATCTTGCATCGGCTAACGATACTGTTTCGTATCGTTTGAAGCAAAACACATATCCTCATCACGAAAGCATATCTGCATTTGTTTGGCGCGTTGTCCAGCATATTCAGAAGATATTCAAACAGGCGGTTGAAACAAGTAATGACATATAGCCGTCCTCTTACAGGCCTTTCCTTTTTCAATCATAACAAAAAAGAGACCGCCGAGGCGGCCTCTTTATTTGTTTATGGACTAGTCGTTCAAATTGTCTTTGCGGTCATGCGCTTCGACATATTGAGCTTTGACTTCTTTCATCTTGGTCAAGACATCGAAATGAGAAAGACGTTCTTTCTCTTCTTCTTCGGTGTATAAGCCAGATCCGGTAGGAATGAGTTTGCCAGTGATGACATTCTCTTTCAAACCGTGGAGGTTATCGCGTTTTGCCTTAATGGCAGCGTCGGTAAGAACACGGGTTGTTTCCTGGAAGGAAGCGGCAGAGAGGAAGGATTCGGTTTCCAAAGCAGCCTTGGTGATACCCAAGATTAATGGACGGCCAATAGCTGGACGTTTGTCATTAGCAAGGGCGATTTGGTTGGCTTCGGTATAACGATCGATATCCACTCTTGTGCCTGGTAAGAGGTTGGTGTCACCAGAATCGGTGATGAACATCTTACGTAACATTTGACGGATGATGATTTCAAGGTGTTTGTCGGAGAGTTCGATACCCTGTGCGGCATAAACCATCTTGATTTCTCTTAACAAGTAGCTCTCAACTGTAGAAACATCGGTGTAATCGAGTAAGTCTTGAAGTTTCTTAGAACCTTTGGTGATGAATCCACCAGCTTCGACAAGACCGCCAACTTTAATGTTGTCGGCAAGTTTAGCATTACGTGGGACATCATAGGTTTCCACTTCAGCAGTACTACTTTCCACCGTGCTCTTAGCAGAAGAGGTGATAGTGACAACGGCAGCACCATCGTCTTTATGTTCGATATTGGTGACAACACCGGCAAATTTAGCGATGATAGCTTGTCCTTTTGGATTACGAGCTTCAACAAGTTCTTGGACACGTGGAAGACCGGAAGTAATATCTTCACCAGCCATACCACCAGTGTGGAAGACACGCATTGTAAGCTGAGTACCAGGTTCACCAATGGATTGAGCAGCCATAATACCAACGGCTTCACCAAGTTCAACAAGGTGACCAGTCGCCATATTAAGACCATAACAATGACGGCAAACGCCTTCCTTGGTTTGGCAAGTGAAGATGGAACGGATTTCCACTTCTTCGATACCTGCTTTTTCCACTTCTTGCGCTTGGGCTTCACTAATTAAGGTGTTGCCTGGAACAATGATTTCGCCAGTCGTTGGATTGACGATATCGTGCATGGCATAACGGCCATTGATACGGGAGGAGATAGAAGCGATGACTTCCATGTTTCCAGCTGCTGTCTTCTTTTCGATTTTTCTGACTTTATAGCCATGATCGCAATGGCAATCATCCTCACGGACGATGACATCTTGAGAAACGTCGACAAGACGTCTTGTTAAGTAGCCAGAGTCAGCCGTCTTCAAAGCAGTATCCGCACCACCCTTACGAGCACCGTGGGTATTGATGAAGAATTCGTTGACCTTAACACCAGTACGGTAGGAAGAAATAATTGGAAGTTCGATAGCTTCGTTCTTAGGGTTAGAAACCAAGCCCTTCATACCAATTAACTGTTTGAAGTTGGCTAAGGAGCCACGAGCACCAGAATCAGCCATGATGATCAATGGGTTACGGTTATCTTTCTTCATGTAAGCAGCAACCTCACCTGCGACTTGATCAGTAACGGCAGTCCAAATGTTAATGACTTGCTTATAACGTTCTTCGTTGGTGATGTAGCCTTCGTTATAGGCTTCGTTAATCTTCTCGACCTTTTCTTGACCGGCTTTAACGAATCCGTCCTTATTCTTAATATCTTTAATATCGGATAAGGCGATTGTAACGGAAGAAATGGTGGAATATTTGAAGCCTTGATCTTTAATCTTGTCTAAGATTGCAGAAGTCTTGGAAGGTTTGGATTCGACTTGTCTTTCGTCTTTCATATCGTATTTATGGAAGACCATATCGATGATGGAACCGATATCTTTCTTAGCAATAGCTTTACGGAGATTACTTAAGCAGATATATTCGCCAAGGTTATCTTCTTCTTTATGTAAGGAGAGAGCGATCTTAGCAAGTTCCACGAAGTCGGAATCTTTATAGTGTTCATCAAGATAGGCATCGCCTTTCTTGAAGTAGGTGTTAACGAGATATTTGACTGCATCTTCGTCAGAGAGTTTAGCAATCTTTTCCTCTAAAGCGTCATGTTTCTCTTGAAGTTCTTTTGGAGAAACGAACCAAGATTCAATCGCGTCGCGGTTGATGCTGGCTGGCTTATTGGAGTTAATGAAGACGAAATCATCTGGGAAGAGTTCGTTGAAGATGATCTTACCAACGGTGGTAATAAGGTATTTATTCTCCACATCGCTTGGCAAAGCGTAAACGCTTAAATCATCGCCAAATGTCTTATGAAGAGCTTTGGCTGGAACAACGATACGGGTATGGATTTGAATGGATCCGGTCTCGTAGGCTTCCATAACTGCTTGGACAGAGCCAAAGATTCTGCCTTCTTGTTTGGAATATTCTTCTTGTTGAAGAGCGGCTTTTTCGTTAGCAGTCTTTTCCGCTTCGTCATAAACGGTAACCTTGCGGATATCTCTTGCACGGTTAAGCATATCGACGCGGGATTCTTCTTCAGTAAGGTAGTAGTTTCCTAAGACCATGTCCTGAGAAGGAATGACGATGGCTTTACCATCTTTTGGACCAAGGATGTTATTCGAAGCGAGCATCAAATCGAGCGCTTCTTCTTGAGCTGCTTTTCCAAGAGGGACGTGAACAGCCATCTGGTCACCATCGAAGTCGGCGTTGAAGCCAGGGCAAACGAGTGGGTGTAAACGGATAGCGTGGCCATCAACCAAGACAGGTTGGAAGGCTTGGATAGAAAGTCTATGAAGGGTAGGAGCACGGTTAAGGAGAACTGGGTGTTGGCCAATAATCTCTTCAACAATGTCATACACCTTTGGATCATAGGCATCGATAAGCTTATCTGCTTGTCTATGAGCGGTGACAACACCTCTCTTTAAGAGGATTGCAGCAATAAATGGACGTAAAAGTTGAACGGCCATCTCACGTGGAAGACCACATTGATACATCTTTAAGGATGGACCGACGGCAATAACGGAACGGCCAGAATAATCGACACGCTTACCGAGTAAGTTTTGTCTGAAACGACCTTGCTTACCTTTTAAGCCGCTAGAAAGAGACTTCAAAGGACGGCCATTCTTACCTGGGGTAGGTTTGCCACGACGTCCGTTATCGATTAAAGCGTCAACCGCTTCCTGAAGCATACGTTTCTCGTTCATGAGAATGACGCTTGGGGAGTTGTTTTCGATTAATTTCTTTAAACGATTGTTACGGATGATAACACGACGATAAAGGTCGTTGATATCAGAATCGGTGAAACGTCCACCATCAAGTTGAAGCATAGGACGGAGCTCTGGTGGAATCACAGGGATAACATCAAGAACCATCCATTCTGGCTTCTGGTTGGAATTACGGAAAGCTTCGATAACTTCGAGTCTCTTCGCTAATTTCAAACGAGCTTGACCGGTTGCATCATGAATCTTGGCGGTTAAGGTTTTGTATTCCTCTTCCAAATCGACTTCTTGAAGAAGACGTTTGATGGAAGCGGCACCTTCACCGAATTCAGCACCGGTGTATTTGGCAACAAAGGCGGTTGTAGAGAGGAAGTCAAAGGTTTCGTTACGGTTTTGTAAACGAGCGATGATTTCTTCTGCTTTTAAAGAATCAGCACTGCCTTCTGGAATTTGATCCTTGAAAGCAAGGATGGCATTGACGAAGGTGTTTCTAGAATCTTCGGAGTCATTGAAGAATTCTTTCTTCTTTAAGACGGTGGATGTACCTGGGTTTAAGCAGATGTGTCCAGCGAAATAAACGATTTCTTCAAGCTCTTTTGGTGACATATCGAGCACTAAGCCGATACGGGAAGGAATTCCTTTTAAATACCAGATGTGGGTGCAAGGAGAGACAAGTTCGATATGACCGAATCTTTCTCTTCTCCACTCTTTGGAAATGACTTCAACGTGGCACTTCTCACAAGTAGTGCCTTGGAAACGCATCTTCTTATATTTGCCACAAGAGCATTCATAATCCTTCACAGGACCGAAGATTTGTTCGCAGAATAAGCCACCAAATTCTGGTTTATGAGAACGATAGTTGATGGTTTCAGAGTTGATAACCTCACCATGAGACCAGTTACGAATTGTTTCAGGGGAAGCAAGTCCAACTTGCATTGCGGCTAAATTGTTGATATCAAACATAATTCTTTCTTCCTCCTATTATTCGTTATGGGAGAGGTCACTTGTGGTGGTAAGTCCCTCTTCAGCAGCAGCTTGTAACGCATCATCGAGAGAGCTTTCCTCTTCTTCTGGAGCCTCATCTTCACTCACGTTTCCATGATTGCTAGAGAGGTTACGGATAGCGGAATTAATCTTTCTTTCTTCGATTAAGGCGTCTTTCACAAGGTTATCCATATTGATGGATTCACCATTCTTATCATAAAGAGTGACATCCATACAAAGGCCTTTGAGTTCTTTTGTAAAGACTTTGAAGGCTTCTGGCATACCGGCTTTTGGAAGTGGATTGCCTTTGATTATTGCTTCATAGGTCTTTCTTCTTCCAACGCGGTCATCGGATTTGACGGTCATCATTTCTTGGAGGGTATGGGCTGCGCCATAGGCTTCCAAAGCCCAGACTTCCATTTCACCGAAACGCTGACCACCGTTTTGTGCCTTACCACCGAGAGGTTGCAAGGTGATTAAGCTATACGGTCCGACGCTACGGGCATGTAATTTATCATCAACCATGTGGTTGAGTTTGATCATGTACTGGACACCGACAGCAATACGTTCAGGATAACGTTCACCGGTTTGTCCATCATAGAGAATGGTCTTACCATCGCTAGATAATCCAGCTTGGACCATGAGTTTGGAGATTTCTTCACTGGTTAAGCCATCGAAGACTGGGGTCGCAACTCTCATATTGAGTTTACGGCACGCTAAGCCGAGTTGAACTTCGAAGACCTGACCGATATTCATACGGGAAGGAACGCCCATTGGAGAAAGCATCATATCAATTGGGGTGCCATCTGGTAAGAATGGCATATCTTCCACTGGAAGAATCTTCGAGATAACGCCCTTGTTACCGTGACGGCCGGACATCTTATCACCTTCGGAGATCTTTCTCTTCTGGATGATGTAGACACGGATTTTTTCGATAACGCCTGGAGCGAGTGGGTCTTTATGACGACGGGAGAAACATTTGACTTTCAAGACAATACCTTGTCCACCGTGAGGAACACGGAGGGAGGTGTCTTTTGCTTCGTTCACCTTTTCAGCAAAGATGGACATTAAGAGTTTCTCTTCTGGAGTTGGATCGACTCTGCCTTTTGGTGTGGTCTTACCAACAAGGATATCCCCTTCTTTGACTTCAGCGCCAGGGATGATGATGCCTCTTTCGTCGAGGTATTTCTTAGCGTCTTCGCCAACATTTGGAATATCACGGGTGATTTCTTCGGAGTCTCCTCCTTTGATTTCACGGCATTCGACATCATAGACTTCAATGTGGATGGAAGTATAGGTGTCGTTTTTAATCATCTTTTCAGACATGATAACGGCGTCTTCGTAGTTATAGCCGTTCCAAGTCATATAAGCGATTAAGAGGTTGTGTCCTAAGGCTAATTCACCATTCTTCATGGATGGGCCATCAGCAATGACATCACCTTTCTTAATTTGATCACCTTCATGGACGATTGGGGTTTGGTTGATGCATGTACCCTGGTTCGAACGCTCGAATTTGCGTAAGAAATAAGTATGCTCCCCTTCTTCCTCTTTGACGGTGATTTCTGTGCTATCAACATAAGTGACAAGGCCATCTTCTCTTGCGACCACAGCTAAGCCGGAGTCATGAGCAACAGAACGTTCCATGCCGGTTGCGACATATGGGAGTTCTGGTTGAAGTAATGGAAGGGCCTGACGTTGCATGTTCGCACCCATCAAAGCACGAGTAGAGTCATCGTGTTCAAGGAATGGAATACAAGCAGCTGCGACAGAAACGATTTGTTTTGGAGAAACGTCAACGTAGGAAATGAGTTGTTTGCTCACGATGATGTTGTCATCGTCGTGTCTTGTAACCACTTCATCATCTAAGATTTCTTTGACGATTTCTTTCTTCCCATCAATGGTCAATTCCATTGCATCGGAAGTGTTCATATTCGCTTCAGCGATATAAAGTCCTTTTTCATCATCGGCAGAAAGATATTCAGCCTCGTCAGAAACATAGACGTGGGTAATACCATCTTTATCGGTGATTTTGAAGACCTTACGATATGGAGTCTCAATAAAGCCTAATTTATTGATCTTCGCATAGGTAGATAAGTTGTTGATTAAACCAACGTTCTGACCTTCTGGAGTTTCAATAGGGCAAATACGGCCATAGTGGGTGTAGTGAACGTCACGCACCGCCATGGTTGTTCTTTCACGGGTAAGACCACCAGGTCCTAAAGCGGAAAGACGACGCTTATTGGCAAGTTCCGAAAGAGGGTTGACTTGGTCCATAAGTTGAGAAAGTTGGGAAGTATTGAAGAACTCATGGATGGAGGAAGTGAGTGGACGGATAGAAACAAAGGCTTGTGGTTTTGCTTCAGAGAAGTCCACGGTCGTGTTCATTCTTTGAATGATTGTCTTGCTCATCTTGGTAAGACCCATACGGAATTGATTCTGTAAGAGTTCACCAACGCAACGTACACGACGGTTTCCTAAATTATCGATATCATCTAAGCTTCCGACGCCTTCACGCACGTTCTCGAAATAGGAGAAGCAAGCGAGAATATCAGGCACTGCGAGGCAAAGAAGAGGCTTTGTTCCTTCAATGATGCCAGAAAGTTCCAAAGAGGTACCAATGATGTTGATAACCTTTTCGGTAACCTTGTCTTTGGCATGTACTTTAACGACGTTGATTTTGGTGGATCCAATTGCAAAATCAGGATTGATTTTGTCAGCGAGATCTTTTTCCATGGCGCCTTGTTCGAAGAATTCTTCGTCACGAAGCATTTCCACGTCTTCTTTGGTTAAAGTATAACCCGCAATCATGGCTTCGCCATTTTTGTTCATGGCGATTTCACCATCGGCAGAGATAAGAGGTTCCGCAAGAACACGTCCTGCTAAACGGCCATAAATGCCGAGTTTTTGGGTGAGTTTAAAACGACCTGCACGACCTAAGTCATAACGTTTTTCATCAAAGAAACGTTGGACCAAGAAATTGATGGTTCCTTCTTTGGTAACAGGTTCGCCTGGTTTTAATTTCTTAAAGATTTCGATCAAGGCTTTATTCGCATTGTCTCTTGCCTTGTCTTTATTGATGGTATTGACCAAAGCTTCGGAATCACCAAATAAATCGGTGATATCTTCTTCGGAGAAGCCTAACGCTTTGAAAATGATTGTCGCAGGTAATTTGTGCGAAGCGTTTTGTGAATGGTCAATATCGACGAAAATGAGTCCTTTGTTTGTGTTCTCAAATTCGATCCATGTTCCTCTAGTAGGAATTAATTCAGCATGGTATTCGACGCCTTTTTCATTTGGATTCTCAAAATAGGCGCCAGCAGAACGAATAATCTGGGAAACAACGACTTTTTCGGTACCGTTAATAATGAAAGTACCACTGTTTGTCATCATTGGGACATCGCCCATGTAGACTTCAGATTTTTTGATTTGGCCATCTTCTTTATTTCTTAATAAGAGGGTGGCTTTAAGTTTGCTGCAATAGGTTAAATCTTCTTCTTTGCATTCGAGAGGCTTATATTCAGGCTCTTCAAAATGGCAGCTTTCGTATTCCAAGGAAATTGTTTCGTTATTGTTAACGATTGGGAATACTTCTCTAAAAACTTCGTCAATTCCAGTTTCTTTGAACCAATTGAAAGATTTGGTTTGGACAGCAACCAAGTAAGGAAGATCCAAAGAGCCGGAAATCTTTCCGAAATTGACACGATGGTTAAGGCCGACAGGATAGTTTTTTCCGTTTGGGCCAGGGAATTCGGTTAGGAATTGTTTTTCATTTGGCATTGATACTGCTCCTTTTAAATGATGATTGAATGATGTAATAACCTTTTTTACGAGCTAACACATTTACCGAAGGGAAGATCGTTTGAAGATGTTCCATCGTAGAGAGAGCGCCTTGTTCTTTACGAATGACAATGATTAAGGAACCATTCTCATTCAAGTGAGAGAGCGCTTCGTCATAGATACGGTAAGTGACCCGTTTTCCCGCCCTTATCGGGGGGTTAGAGATTATCGAATCATAGGTGGAGTGTATGTTGAGGTAAACGTCGCTATGAACAATCTCGACTTGAGAAGAGACACCAAGATGTTTAGCATTTCTTTCAGTAAGTTCGAGGGCCCGGTCATTAATATCCGCAAGTGTAACTTGTTTCTCCGGGTCGAGGTGAGCGAGGATTAGTCCTATCGGTCCCGCTCCACACCCAAGGTCAAGTATTCTTTTTCCAAGAGGGATATTCATTTCGAGAACAGTTTTGAGCAACAATTCTGTTCCGAAATCCAGCTTGTTTTTAGAGAACACACCTTTGTCGCTAAAGAAGGAGTAGCTTTCACCAAGAAGCTCAAATTTAATGGTGATATTTTGATGTTCCATTCCTTCCACATTATCGAAGTATTGGGGCATTTTTCTTTCTCCTTTAAAGCGTCAAAACCCTACCCACAGGCGACGAGTAGTCCATGGGCAGGGTAAAAATCAAAAATGGGAAACGAAACTATTTGATTTCAGCTTCGGCACCAGCATCGGTGAGGGTCTTCTTGTAAGCTTCTGCTTCGACAGGAGAGATCTTCTCTTTGATGGCGACTGGAGCAGCATCGACGAGTTTCTTTGCATCCATTAAGCCTAAACCAGTGATGGTTTGGACAACTTTGATAACAGCGACTTTGCCAGCGGTTCCAAGTCCCTTTAAGAATAAGGAAACTTCGGTTGGTCCTTTGGCGACTGGGCCTTCTTCTTCAGCTGGAGCAGCGGCAGCAGTTGGAGCAGCGGCGGTAACGCCGAATTCGGCACAAACGGCATCGACAAGAGCCTTGAGCTCAAGGGCGGTCATTTGTTTAAGGGTGTCAATGATTTGTTCATTTGTTAATTTTTCAGCCATTGTTTTTTCCTCCTAGAAATTAGTTGGCTGCTGGGGCTTCCGCTCCAGCCTTTTCGTTAATCGAATTAACGACTCTGGCAAAGCCAGCGATTGGTTCGTTGAGAACCATGCAGAACATAGAGAGCAATGCTTCCTTGGTAGGGAGTTTTGCGACTTCTTTCATGCCTTTTGCATCTACGACTTTCCCCTCGACGAGGCCACCGCGTAAAACGAGGTGTTCGTGGTAACGGGCAAATTTGTAGAGGATTTTGGCAGCGCTAGTAACATCTTCAGAGAAGACTAACGCATTTGGTCCTTCAAGAATTTCATCTAAACCGGTGATTCCTTCAGCAGAGAGAGCACGACGGATTAAGGTATTTTTGTAAACACCCATCTTGGCGTTTTTCTCAGCTAAGGTACGACGGAGTTCCATTGTTTCAGCGACGGTTAAGCCTTGATAAGAAACAATAGCGATGGTCTTGCTGGATTTTAAGCCTTCGGAAATTTCCTTAACGGATTCTTTCTTGGCTTGAAGTGCAGTTGCATTCATACTGTGTTCCTCCTTTCTTAATATATATGTGAAGCTTGATATAACTAGTGAGTTATGTGAATTTGTAACCTCAGCAACGTGGATTATTAAGACATATGTCCGTTGCTATCTTAGGAATAACAAGCAATTCACCGAATTGGTGACCAGAATTAGTTTCTGGTTGGGAAGGTGATCTTCATACCTGGACCCATGGTGGTGTGAACCACTGCAGTCTTGATATAAACACCTTTGACGGATGCTGGACGAGATTTGACAATAGCGTCGATCATAGCTTGTAAGTTATCGACGATATCTGCTTCAGAGAAGGAGACACGAGCGATGGAAACGTTGAGGTTGCCATCTTTGTCAACACGGTAAGAGATCTTACCTTTCTTAATCTCGGTGATGGCTTTACCAATCTCCATGGAGACGGTGCCAGTCTTTGGGTTTGGCATTAAGCCTTTAGGACCTAAGAGACGGCCCATTTTTCCGAGCTCACCCATCATATCTGGGGTAGCAACGATGATATCGAATCCGAACCAGTTTTCGCTTTGGATCTTTTCGAGCATCTCTTTGCCGCCGACAAAGTCAGCGCCAGCAGCTTTTGCTTCTTCTTGCTTCACGTTGGTGACAGCGAGAATTTTCTTGGTTTTGCCATTTCCATGAGGAAGGACCAAGGTTCCACGGATTAATTGATCAGCCAAGGTTGGGTTCACGTTTAACGCGAAGGAGATATCAACGGTGGAATCAAATTTCGTGATGCTGGTTTTCTTAAGAAGAGCGGCAGCTTCTTCGAGGGTGTATTCCTTGTTTTCGTCAACAAGTTTCTTAGCAGCAATATATTTCTTTCCTTGTTTCATACTGGTGCTCCCTCATTATTTTGCATCGACGGTGACGCCCATTTGGCGAGCACTGCCGGCAACAATCTTTTTCGCAGCTTCGACGTCATTGGCGTTAAGGTCAGGCATCTTGTATTGTGCGATTTCCTCAAGTTGAGCTTGAGAGATATGTCCCACTTTGGTTTTGTTTGGGACGCCGGAACCTTTGCTGATTCCAGCAGCTTTAAGAATCAAATCAGTGACTGGTGTCGTTTTGATGACGAAGTCGTAGGATTTGTCTTCATAAGCGGTGATGATGACAGGAACTGTGGTTCCTTTTCTGTCGGCCGTTTTTGCATTGAAGTCAGTGCAGAATTTGGCCATTTGAACGCCTGCAGAAGCAAGCTTTGGTCCTGGATGGGCGTCTCCACCTGGGAGTTCCATCTTAAGGACTTTGACGATTTTCTTTGCCATATTGTCCTCCTTAAAATTGACGATATGCAGTGGCTTAAACGAACCCTCGTCAGAGAGGTTCTACCACGCTACACGCTAAAATACGCGTGCTCAAGTATTATACGTGCGCGAAGTGGCCTTTACAACGGGAAGTTTTATAGCTGTTATTTTTTGTGCACCATGCACAATTTTGTTTAAAAGAAAAGGCCCTATTTCTAGAGCCTAGGAGAAGCTTTATTTAACCCTATATGCCAGCAAGGAAACAGAGCTTGCGACCATAAGAAGCGTCACACCAGTATCCGCAAAAACCGCAATCATAAGAGGGAAAGAAGGAATCAAAATGGAGCAAGCAGCTATGGCTAATTTGATAAGGAGGGAAGCAACGACATTGAATATCGCTCTATTTCTTGTGGCTTTCGCAATTTTCTTAGCCGTAACGATTTTTGAAACATCGTCGTTCATAATAACGATATTGGCGTTTTCCACCGCAAGATCGCTTCCGGCTCCGCCCATGGCAACGCCTATATCTGCAAGAGCTATACTTGGAGCGTCGTTAATGCCATCTCCAACGTAAGCCACCGCTTTTTCTCCCGTTAGTTTTTCCTTTAAAAGGTTCGTTTTATCTTCTGGGAGAAGCTCCGAGTGGACTTCATCAATTTGAAGTTCGTTAGCCACCTTTAAGGCGCTTTCTTTTTTATCGCCGGTTAGCATTACAGACTTCACGCCCATCTTATGAAGGTCTTGAATCGTTTTGAAAGAACTTTCTTTAATTTCATCGTTCAAAAGAAGATATCCAGCGTATTTTCCATCGATTGCAAGATAGACGATGGTGCCTATTTCATTCGCCTTTGTAAAGGAGATATGATTCTCGCTAAGAAGCTTTTCGTTCCCTGCTAAAAGCGTATGGCCATCATAGGTAAGCATTTCTCCATATCCCGCTTTTTCGGTATATTCTGAGATTTTTTCGCTATAAGGAGCAAGGTTTGTTTCTCCAACAATGGCTTTGGCGATAGGATGATTGGATCGAGATTCCGCCGCAATCATATATTCTTGGAATTTTTCTAGGGAGATGCCTTCTGGATGACATTCTTCAACAATAAATTTTCCATGTGTTAAGGTGCCCGTCTTATCCGTAACGAGCACGCCTAAACGGTTCAACTCATCAAAGTAGGAGCCTCCTTTGACAATGATGCCATATTTGGAGGCAAGACCAATGCCTGCAAAATAAGCAAGAGGAACAGAGACAACCACCGCACACGGGCAAGAAATAACCAAGATAGAAACGCCAATACGGATCCATTCTTTCCACGTTTCAAGGCTATTCATTCCGATGCAAAGGGGAGGAATGACGGCAATAAGAAGAGCGATTGCCACCACGATTGGAGTATAAATTCTAGCGAATTTTGTAATAAATTTATCCGCTTTCGATTTGGCGCCGCTACTCTCTTCCACCAAAGCAATAATCTTACTAACCGTAGAATCTTCGTAGGATTTATTCACACGAACTTTAAGGGAACCGCTTTTTAGAATGGTTCCTGAATTAACCAAATCCCCTTCTTTTTTTGCCACAGGGTTAAATTCCCCCGTTAAAGAAGACATATCAACGTCTCCACTTCCTGAAAGAATCATGCCATCTGCAGGAATGATTTCACCCACTTTCACAAGTATTTCATCGCCAATGGAAAGATCTTCTGGCTCAACAGTGAGAATGTTTCCATCTTTCAAAAGAGAGGCTTTTTTAGCTCTAAGCCCTATGGCGTTGCTGATGGCTTCATGGCTTTTATCTGTAGCTAAATCTTCGAAGATATCGCCGAGTTGGAAGAGGAAGGCAACCATGAACGCTTCAAAGAATTCATTCCCGAAGATTTCGTTTTCGTCTTTGCCAAAAAGACGAAGACAAAATGCTCCAATCGAAGCAATAAGCATCAACATATTCTCATCAAACGGATTTTTTTCTTTGATGAGGGAATGGAGAGCTTTGTATACAATGTCGTATCCAACAATGAGCCAGGCAATACCCATCACCACAAAATTCACCCAAACGCCAAAGTTTGCTTCGTTTAGATAGAAAAGCCCCACGATAGCAAGAATTAAAGCGACGCTTAAACGGACGGAATTAATAAGTATTTCTTTCTTTTCTTCTGACATATTACTCCCCTTTTTTCTCGCTAACGTGTTCATAGACGACTTGAATCAATTCATTAATATGATGGTCGGAAAGAATGTAGTAAGACTTTCTCCCCTCCTTACGGACACTGACCAAACGATGCTTCCTTAAGACTTCTAACTGATGGGAAACAAGAGACTGAGAGGCTCCAACAAGAGCAACGATTTCACCAACGTTATGTTCCTCGTTGGCAATCGATAACATGATTTTTAAACGCGTAGAGTCACTTGCAACACTAAGCAAGTCCTCCATCGCATCGAGTATTTTCTCACTAGGTAATGAAGACATATATGAATATCCTTTCATATTTACAACGATGATTATAATGAATGGCTATTCATATATCAATAGAAATATGAAAAATTATTCATATTTTAAACAAAAAGAAAAAGAGCCCATTGAAGAGCTCTATATTGATATGAAACCTTAGATTTTCTCAATTTCAGAGAATTCCACATCCACAGGTGTGCTACGTCCGAAGAAGACGGTATTAACACGGCAAGCGCCAGTGTCTTTATCGATGGACATAATCTTACCTTCTGTTCCTTCGAGAGGTCCAGAGATGATCTTAACATTATCGCCAACGTTATAACGATCATACATGGATTCATCGACAAGGCCCATTCTCTTCAAGACAGGTTCGATTTCTTCACGAGAAATTGGGGTAGGCATCTTACCTCCACCGCTGGAACCGGTAATACCAGTAACCCCTGGGGTGTTACGAACGACAAACCAGGATTGGGTGGTCATAATCATTTCAACGAAGATATAGCCTGGATAAAGGTTTTTAACTTTCACCTTGCCGTTTGGAAGGCCAGTTTCCTTATCAATGCATTTTTCTTCGTATTCAGCGACCAAGACACGGAAAATATAGTCTTCCATGTTCATGGTTTTGATACGGTTTTTTAAGTTTTCTGCTGTCTTTGCTTCATGAGCAGAATAGGTATTAACAATATACCAATGTTTCTCGGCTAATTCTGTTGCCATATTTTATCCTCCAAAAGCTGCTTTCAGTTGTTCGATGATTTTGGCTGCGGCTAAATCTTCCAGGGAAAGAAAGATAGCGGCGAAAAGAGAGATCACAACAACAACGGCAATGGTTTTCCAAAGCACGTCACGTTTAGGCCAGCGAACGCGTTTACCTTCACGAACGACTTCTTTCGTGTATCTAATTGGGTTCATTACTTCTCCTTCCCATTATTTGCTCTCTTTATGCAAAGTGTATTTGCCACAATGAGGGCAGAATTTTTTAAGTTCCAAACGACGAGGATCGTCATTACGCTTAGTAACCTGATAGTTTCTCGAGAGACAATCGGAACAAACTAAGAATACTTTTTCTCTTGCCATACATTTAGAACCTCAAATTCTTAATGAAAGAATTCACTAAGAAAAAAGCGAAGATTGCTTCGCCCCTATAATATAAAGCCAAGGGGCGTATATCGCAAACGATTTCTTTAGAAATCTTAACTTCCAAACACAATCCCTTTTACGAGTTCTTCGTATTTATCGTAATCCCTGCTAGCTCTTTTAGGACTAATGGAAAGAATCTTGCCAATCTCGGTAAATTTACAACCGTCTATTTTTAGCCTTGCAACTTGGAGCACTTCTTCTTCAAGACCATCTTGTACCTTCCCAAAACGCAATGCTTCTTCTAGATAGGTGACATACATTTTTGGATCGATTTCCCCATTTGCGGGTATCACATCGTGTAAAGTCATTCCATCGCTCCCCATTTCTCGATCGAGAGAGAGGGTTTTGACGTTCTTAAAAAGGTGCAATTTCTCCGCCTCACGGATGAGGGCGTTTTTCAAACTCCTAACAAGATAGGCATGAAAGTTACCTTCTCCAAGAGAATAGCTTTTTAAAGAAGAATTGAAAGCTAAGAAAAACGCATGATTCAAATCCCAAGCATCAAACATAGCAGCTAAAGCAGCAGAAGCTTGATTGCAAAGATTCTTTCGTCTATCGAAATAACGTTTTGTTAGAGTATAGAAAGCATCGGCATTTTGGCTCCGAGACATAAGTAAAAGAGTCTCATCAGAGCAGGTTTCATAGTTCATAAAGCATCCTTATTTCTTAGAGCGAGATACAACAACACCGGAAATAAGAATAGCAGAGGCCACAGAGGCATTTAAAGAATTCACGTGTCCAGTCATTGGAATCTTAACGATGAAATCTGAGTTCTTCAAAACTAATTTAGAGATTCCAAAACCTTCACTTCCCACCACAAGAGCGATTGGAGAGTTGTAGTCCACATCGAGATAGCTTTGTGTTGCACTGCCGTCAGAGGAAACAACCCAATAGCCATTTTGCTTTAATTTCTCGATGGCTTGATTGAGATTGGCCACGACAGCAACCTTTACGTAATTGATAGCACCTGTTGAAACTTTAGCAACCGTACCATTAAGAGGGACTTCGCCACGTTTCTTCATGATGATGCCATCGACACTAAAAGCATCGCATGTGCGGATTATGGCTCCGAGGTTATGGGGATCTTCTATTCCATCGAGAATAACGATCAAAGGATACTTCTTTTCAGAAGGAATGCTTTGAAGGACTTCTTCTAAGGAATAGCTCCTTATAGCTTCGCTTAAGACGAGAAAACCCTGGTGGGAAGGATTTTTCGCCAAACCCGTCAATTCCTTTTCTTCTACGAATTTAACAGGTATTCCTTTTTTCCGAGCCATCGCCACAAGTTCATCTTTCTCAAGACGCTTTAAAGTAAATAGAGTTTTTGCATTATCGGCCTCGAGGGTCGCTCGGACGGCATTCTTACCGTAAACTTGTATATTCATTATATTTAACACCTTGTCACTTTTCAATATTAAGCTGTAACTTTTAATTCCAAAGGTTTCAAAGTAAAGCGCAATTCGTCTGTAAAGGCGGTTACTGTTTCTTTGGAAGCAGAAGCACAACGGAGAGTAATACGTATCGCAGAATTCTCTTGATGAGAGACAAGTTCCGTATACGTATCGCGAATAGAAATATTATAGCGAGCAGCAATCATGATGATTTCTTTTAAAGATGGTTTGTCAGACGGCAAAATAATCATCACGCTTGGATTCTTGCCGGCAATCCACTTATCTACCTTATGAAGGACGATAAGAGCGATAAAAGCAAGAAGGAAGGCTAGGGTAGCAAGGATGAAATTGCCACTTCCGCAAGCAAGACCTATAGCCATAGAAACCCAAATGGTCGCTGCCGTAGTTAATCCTTTGACGTCTAAGCCGTTATTTAAAATAGCCCCAGCGCCTAAGAAGCCAACGCCCGTAACAACCTGGGCCGCCAAACGAGAAGGATCTCTTGTGCCAACCCAGTTTCCAAATCCATAAATGGAAATGATCATGATTAAGTCGGAACCAACGCTGACCAAAAGATGAGTTCTTAAGCCAGCATCGTGTCCTTTGTATTCTCTTTCAAAGCCAATTAGGCCTGAAAAAAGGGCTCCTAAACCTAAGGAAAGAATCATGAGAATCAAATTTCCCCACTCTGCAGGAATAGCTCCGTTAAAACCCGAGTTAAAGAATTCGACAATTGCCGTATCCCAGGTACTCCAAGATGGAACAGAAGTTGAGGAAGATAGAAACATGAACGCTCCTTTCTATTAGAAGAGGTTTTTGGATAATAAAGTTTGACGAATCTCGTCAGATTTAGCGAAATCTTTATTTTTCTTGGCTATATCATACTCTTCATAGAGTTTTTTGTCTTCTAAATTCAGGTGCGGAATATGGAGCGTAAGCCCAAGAACATCGCAATAAGAACGCACTTTTGCAAAGGAGTCACTTAAAGCCTCATAGTTGATTTCTTTGACTCTCCAAAGACTGTTTAAGGTCTTTACTTCTTCATAGAGAACACTTAAAGCGTTTGGCGTATTTAAATCGTCACACAAGGCATCAAGGAATTTGGTTTCGTCAGATGGTTTTAAAGAGTCGATGTCGATGTCTTTTCTTTCAAGAAGAATAGCAACCTTTTTCATGGCTGTCTCAATTTGGCTGTATTTCGTTTGAGCTTCTTTAATCGTATCCGCACTAAAGGAAGCAGGCGCTCTATAATGCGAGGCCAATAACATCAAACGGAAAGGGATTCCCCCGTATTCTTTGACAACATCTTTCATCAAAATAACGTTTCCTAAGGACTTAGACATCTTTTCGTTATTGATGTTGATAAAGCCGTTATGCATCCAAAAATGAGCTAATTTATGACCATCATGGGCTTTTGCTTGGGCCATTTCGTTCTCGTGGTGAGGGAATTTTAAATCAAATCCTCCACCATGGATATCAATGTACCCTTTTTGCTCAGGGAAAAGGGTATGAATCATCACACAGCATTCTGTATGCCATCCTGGACGGCCTTTGCTCCATAAGGTATCCCATTGAATTCCTTCATCGGTTTTTTTCCAAAGAGCAAAATCCACAGGATCTTTTTTCTTATCCCCTACCGCAATTCTCGCCCCATTTTCTAAATCTTCGATGGAGTTTCCAGAAAGCTCGCCATAATTTGGGATCTTTTTGACGCTTAAATAGACATCGCCATCCGAAACGTAGGCGTATCCCGTTTTCACTAAATCCTCCACATAGGAAATAATTTGTGGCATATAAACGGTCGGCGTTGGGGTGTAATCTGGTTGGAGAGCACCCACTTCTTCAACCAAACGACGATATTCTTTAATGACGGATCTGGTTAATTCTTTTTCCGTGATTCCTAACTCTTTTGCACGTTTGATGATTTTATCGTCAACATCTGTGTAATTAGAAACAAAGGTGACTTGATAACCTATATGCATCAAAAGACGACGCAATATGTCGAAGGTGATGACAGGTCTAAAATTGCCGATGTGAGGATCGTTATAAACCGTTGGACCGCAACAATAGATGGAGACCTTATTAGGAACAAGCGGGGTGAAAGTCTCCATTTTCATTCCCAACGAATTGAACAACTTAACTTCTTTCATATAAAAGCCTCCTAAACTTCGTACCATTTTATTCCTAGCCTAATTATTGAGCAAGAAAAGAGGCTTCTAGCGTCCTTTCTTGAGCAAATAGTTGAGATAAAGTAACCCTGAACCAATCAAGACGATAGACAAAGAATAGAATGCAAAGCAGAAATTTGCCGTACGAATATTTATCAAAGCGTAAGAATAGCCAAAGGCCGAAACAACAAGCCCTGCCAAAGAGGCAAAGAAATTAATGACCGTGAGATAGAAAAAGATATTAGATTTATGGGAGGCTCTTATTTTCTCAAAAGAAAGCCAAAGAAGACCAACAAGGGCTTCTAAAATGCCAAAGGCCAAAGCAATATCGGCAAAAATACCAATGTAGCTTAAGGAAACATTATCTCCTTGCATCAAAATGATGGAGAAAGGGAAAGAGTTAAGTAAAGCGGCTCCTAATCCCAAGTAACCAATGTAGGCTGCAAGAAGGTCATTTTCGTTTCCTTTTTCGGTTTTCCAAACATGCGTCCAAACCAAAACCCGATAAAGAAGATTCATTAACAAAAGAAGACTTAGCAAAACAGTCGGAAAAATACGGAAACGAGGATCCGCTTCGCTAGGTAGTTGTTTGAAATAGGTGAGAATGGCAAAGCCGAAATAGAAAAGTTCTGCTCCAGCGATGCAAGTCGACAAAAGATGATAAATCAAATCATCTTTTTTATAAAAACATTCCAATGCAATATCTAAAAATAGCAAAAGAACGGCAATTCCAAAGAAGCCACCGGCTTGAAGATATTCAAATCGATTCGCATATTTGTTATCAAGATAAGCGAAAGAATATCCTAAAGAAAGGAGCCCTAAAAAGATGGAAGGCAATAGCCTCAACGACAAAAGATGTTTCTTTGGAAAAACTTCATTTTCCATAACTGTCTTCTAACTCCTTTGGAGAATGGAAAAGAAAATCGGTTTTTTCTAAAAGTTCAGGTGTATAGAAGCCATAGCCCCAGAGACATAATGCAGTCTTTAAGGTTGCATTTATACCCGTTTGAACATCCGTTTTAGAATCTCCGACAAAAAGAGTTTCTTCTTTATTAAGATGATATTTCTCTAATAAGTAATTCGGAATTCTTGGGTCTGGTTTAACAGGTAAGCCTTCAATTTGACCACACACCTCTTCGAAAAAGGATGGTCCGTACATTTTTTCTACGATACGTTTGGCAAAAGAGTCTGGCTTATTGGTGCAAACAAACAATCTTGCGCCTTTTTGTTTCATCTTTTCTAAGCTTTCTTTGAGCAAAGGAAAAAGAAAGGTATGGTCTTCTTGTTCTGAATGATATAAAGGGAGATATTCTTTCTTTAATTCAAGAAATCTTTCGGGAGAGTCTTTCTCTTTCAATGCACGATGAACGAGAGTATCCGCGCCTTCTCCAATTAAATGTTTTGTTCCCTCTTTATCGAAAGAGTAATCGTATCCAGCATTTTTTAAAGCAAGATTGATTGCTAAACGGATACCTTCAATGGTATCCAGCAATGTTCCATCTAAATCAAAAATATAGTTTTTCATAGTTTTCCCCTATAAGGATAAGCCAAAAAGAAAAAGAGACCAAGATAACTTGATCTCTTTGTTTAGACTTCTACTTAGTCAACCCAGGTCACCATTTCGACTTCGGCATTGTCACCCTTACGAGCGCCAAGCTTATAGACTCTGGTGTAACCGCCTTTGCGGTCTTTGAATTTAGGGCCAATTTCGTTGAAGAGTTTGGTTAAGCTATCGACACCTTTTTCGTCTTTGATGCCTTTGCGAAGGACTTTCTCACATTCTCTACGAGCAGAGAGATCGCCTGCTTTCGCATAGGTAACCATTTTGTCGGCAAGCGAAACGAGTTCTGGAGTAACGCCAGAGGTCACGTTAACGTGGCCGCAAACGATTAATTCAGAGACAACATTACGAAGCATCGAATAGTTTTTTGAAGCGGTATAAGCGGCTTTGAAACGGACACCGGTCTTACCGTGGACATTTTTTCTTCCTTGTGCTGGCATAATTATTCTCCTACATAGTCACGGAAGTGTAAGCCCATTTGGGCAAGCTTCTCTTTGACTTCTTTAAGCGACTTCTTACCAAGATTACGAACTTTCATCATCTCATCTTCGCTCTTTTGAGTGAGTTCTAAGACGGTGGAAATGCCCGCTCTCTTAAGGCAGTTATTGCTACGGACGCTGAGATCGAGTTCTTCGATAAGCATTCCTTGGTATTTGTTCTCTTCTGGTTTAACTTCTTCTTTTTCAAGTTTGAAGGTTTTGACTTTTTCGTCAAGCTCTGCAAACTTTTGGAAATGAACCACTAAGAGTTGGGCTGCCATAGCGACAGCTTCATGAGGTCTAACAGAACCATTGGTCGTGACTTCGAGAGTTAATTTGTCGAAGTGAGAGTCGTGTTCAACACGAGTTGGCTCGACGCTGTAAGCGACTTTCACGACTGGTGAATAGTTCGAATCGGTGGCAATGTAGCCTAATTGGTTGACATTGCGTTCCACTTTGTTGGCATCAGCGGTGTAATAGCCTCTTCCTTTGCCAGCGAAGATTCTCATCTTGATGTGCCCTTCTTTTTCAACGTGAGCGATCTCAAGATCTTTATTCACGATTTCAACGAGAGATGGGCAAACGATATCTCCAGCGGTTAAGACGCCAGGGCCTTGGAAATCAACATCCAATTCCTTGGTTTCTTTTGGATTGTCGGTATCGATTTTTAAGATTAAATCTTTGAGGTTAAGGATGATGGCGGTAACGTCCTCTTCCACTCCTGGAAGGGAAGAGAACTCATGGCGGACACCATCGATTTGCACAGCATAGACGCTAGCGCCAGGAAGGGCGCTCATCAAGACTCTACGGAGTGCGTTCCCAAGAGTGATTCCGAATCCTCTCTCGAGAGGTTTGATCGCGAAACGGGCATAATGTTCTTTTTCGTCATCAACTTCGACATTGAAATCGAATGGAATGAACGGCTTTGGAAGAACAAGCTCTTCGTTTGTTTGATCGATATTGTTATTAGCCATTAATAATTTCCTCCTATATTTCCCTATTAGCCGAGAATGCTACAAACTAGCCACGTGGTCTCTTTGGTGGACGGCAGCCATTGTGTGGAATTGGAGTCGTATCAGAAATGGAGATAACTTGTAAGCCAACATTGGCGAGGGCTCTGACAGCACTTTCTCTGCCTGGGCCTGGGCCTTTAACTTCGACATTGACTTGTCTTAAGCCTTGGTCGAATGCGGACTTGCCAGCTGCTTCAGCTGCTAATTGAGCAGCAAATGGAGTAGCTTTCTTAGCGCCTTTGTAGCCTAATGCGCCAGCGCTAGACCATGCGATGACATTACCTTGAAGATCGGTGATGTTAACGATGGTGTTATTGAAAGAGGCATGAACGTGGACGGTGCCAACGGTGAAATTTCTCTTAACTTTCTTCTTACGGGCAGAAGTTTTAACGGTTTTCTTTGCAGTTGCAGCCATTTTATTTCTCCTCCTTCATTATTTCGTTGCCACTTTCTTATTGGCAATGGTCTTTCTCTTACCTTTACGGGTACGAGCATTGGTCTTTGTACGTTGTCCGCGGACAGGAAGACCTCTCTTATGACGAATGCCACGATAGCAGCCAATTTCGGTAAGACGCTTAATATTCATAGCGACTTCACGACGGAGATCGCCTTCGGTCTTATATTTGGCGACTTCTCCTCTTAAAGCGACGAGTTGGTCATCGGTTAAGTTCTTAACACGGATGTCTTCGCTCACGCCTGCATCTTTGCAGATTTTCTTCGCGGTTGTGTCTCCGATTCCATAAATATAGGTAAGAGAGATAACAACGCGTTTTTCACTTGGGATATCAACCCCATCAATACGTGCCATATTTTGTGTAACTCCTTAAATTAACCTTGTCTCTGCTTGTGCTTTGGGTTAGAGCAAATGCACATAACCACGCCATGGCGGCGAATAATTTTGCACTTATCGCAGATCGGTTTGACGGATGGTCTGACTTTCATAGTAATTAAACTCCTTTTTGGGGAACTGTTGCCCCACGTCAATTTTTGAAACGGAATGTGATGCGCCCACGTGTTAAATCGTAAGGAGAGAATTGGACGGTGACTCTATCACCCGGAAGGATTCGAATGTAATTCATGCGAATTTTTCCAGAAACGCAGGCCTGAACGACCGCCCCATTTTGTAGTTGGACTTTGAAGTTCGCGTTAGGAAGGCATTCTAAGACCTTCGCTTCGACTTCAATGCAATCTTCTTTGCTCAATGGATTTTTCCTCCTTGCTCTAAAGTTAAGACCTCAAAACCGTCTTTGGTAACGAGGATGGTGTTCTCATAATGGGCACTGGGTTTCCCGTCTTTAGAAACGGTAGTCCAGCCATCCTTCATGGTTCTAAGCTTATTAGAACCTTCAAGAACCATTGGTTCAATCGCTAAGGTCATCCCTTCGCGAAGAATTGGCCCTGTCCCTGCTTCGCCATAATCAGGGATATAAGGATCTTCATGCATCTCCCTACCGATACCATGACCCGTGAATTCAAGTGGAACAGAATATCCGTTGGATTCTGCCGTAACTTGGATTTCGTGTGAGATATCGCCTAAATGGGCGCCTTCTTTAACTTTCTTTACCGCATTCCAGAAACATTCTTCTGTCACTTTGATAAGACGAAGTTTGCTTTCTGGGCAGATGCCGACGGCATAGGTTCGGCAAGCATCTCCGTTATATCCGTTTAAGAGAGATACAACGTCGAGGGAAATAATGTCTCCATCCCGAAGAACACGTTTCGGGGAAGGAATGCCATGCACAAGGACTTCGTTTACGCTTGCGCATATTGCGCCTGGGAATCCACAATAACCTTTTTCGGCACTCACACCGCCACCTTCAAGAATGACTTTTTCAGCCATATCCGCTAGATATTGGGTGGTAACGCCAGGTTTGACGAGAGGTCCAACCACTTCGAAGACCTTTGCCGTTAAGGCTCCAGCCTTTCTCATGAGTTCAATCTCTCTTGGGGATTTGATGATGATCATTTATTTTAATCTCCCTAAGAAGTCCTTGATGGATTTCTTGGTGGATTCGAGTCCGGACGAAGAATCGAACTCGTGGAGTAAGCCCTTCTTCTCATAGAAATCAAGAAGAGGAGCGGTGCTCTTATAGTAATTAGCGAGGCGGATCTTGAAAGATTCCTCGTTATCGTCTTTCCTTTGCACAAGTTGGCTTCCGCAAAGATCGCAGATGCCTTCTTTCTTTGGCTTAAGGCTGACGATGTTATAGCTAGCGCCACAATTTGGGCAAACGCGTCTTGTGACAATACGGCCAATTAAGAGGTCGTCTGGACAAGCGATATTCAAGACAAGATTTGGAGCACGTCCAATCTCTTCTCCCATTTTGTCAAACGCTTCAGCTTGAGCGATTGTACGTGGGAAGCCATCAAGAAGATAGCCATTCGCACAATCAGGTTTAGATAAACGCTCTTTCACGAGGGCGCAGGTGAGTTCATCACTCACGAGGTCCCCGCGATTCACGATGTCTTTAATTTTGTTACCAAGTTCGCTACCAGAACTCATGGCTTCACGAAACATATCTCCTGTGGAAATATGAGGGATGTTGTAATCCTTCGCTATCCATGTTGCATGTGTTCCTTTGCCCGCACCTGGCGGACCCATGAGAATGATATTAAGCATAATTATGCCTCCTTAACTTGGTCGTACGATTTTCCTGCAATTAAGCCCTCGATCTGGCTATTCAATTCGATAGCAACACCAACGATGATGATGAGTCCGGTGCCTCCGATTGCCAAGGAAGAATCATTTCCGAAGGCATTCGCCCAAACAAGGACGACAGGGAGAGCAGCGATGATGGCAAGTGACATAGCACCGATGAAGGTGACACGGTTAAGCACTTTGCCAACATATCTTTCCGTTTCTTTACCAGGACGAATGCCTGGGATATAAGAACCTGATTTTTGGAAGTTATCCGCAAGTTTCTCAGGATCGATTTGCATCTCCGCATAGAAGAATGTGAAGGCAATAATCAAAGCGAGATAGATGAACAATCCCCAGTTCATATTCCACGTCGTACCATCGAAATTTGTCATGGTCATGGTGGAGTTGTAATTGAAGATCTTTAGCCATTGGGCATTAGAAGCATCGCTTGAAATGAAGGAAGCGATGATACTTGGAGCCGTAAGGATAGAGGAAGCGAAGATAACCGGGATGACGCCAGCCGAATTAATTTTAATCGGCAAGAAGGAAGCGCGGGCCATAGAAGGCGAGGAACCACCTTTTCCAGCATGTTGAACTGGAATACGTCTTTGGGAGAGCTCTGTGAAGACAACGAAGGCACAAATTGCTAACATTGCCAAGATATAGAGCGCAAATTGGAAGGCACCTTTGATCATTTGGGTTGAGCCATAGTCAACGTTGCCAGTAATCCATTTGCTCCACGCTGTAGATATTTGAGTTGGAAGGCTTCTAACACATCCAGCAAAGATGATGACGGAAATACCGTTTCCGAGGCCTTTCTCCGTGATTTGGTCACCAAGCCACATAGTAAGCATTGCGCCCGCTAAGAGAATGGTAACGATATAGGCGTATGTCCAGAAATTGTCAGCAAGCGTCAAGGAGATATATCCTTGGTTAATCATGGTACGAATCATACCATAACCTTGGACAGCCCCAAGAAGAAGCGTCAAATAACGGGTCGCCATTTCCATCTTCTTTCTTCCGTACTCGCCTTGTTTAGAAAGTTCGGTGAGTGCAGGAAGAACGTCTTTCGACAGAAGTTGGATAATAATCTGAGCTGTAATATAAGGTGAAACGCCAAGGGCGAAGACGGAGAAGTTCGCAAGAGCTCCACCGCCTAACAAATCCATGAGAGCGAAACTGTTTCCGCTATTCATGATGTTGCTAAGTTCGTCCGAGACCTTAACCCCCGGAACAGTAATAACCGCCCCAATCCGGAGGACAAAGAGAATCATAATCGTAAAGAAAATACGATTCACTATATCTTTGTTTTTAAAGATTGAGACGAATTTTTTCATTACTTAATTTCCTCAGCTACGCCGCCTGCAGCTTCGATTGCTTTTTTAGCACTCGAAGAGAAAGCGTTGGCTTTCACGATAAGCTTCTTTGATAGTTTACCACTACCAAGGATTTTAATTCCATTGATATCGTCTTTAATGAGGCCTTTTTCTAATAAGACCTTTGCATCGATGACGCTATTTTCTTCAAAAGATTCGAGAAGACCGACGTTCACAATGGCTTTTTCGACTCTGGCAAGATTCTTGAATCCGTATTTTGGAAGACGTCTTGCAAGAGGCATCTGTCCACCTTCGAATCCACGTTTCTTGGTATGAGCGTGAGCACCTTGACCTTTTTGACCCTTACCAGCAGTTTTGCCGTTTCCAGATCCAAGGCCTTGGCCCTTACGGAAGTGTTTCTTTTTAGAACCTTCGGTAACTACGAGAGTATGTAAATTCTCTGCCATAATTACTTATCTCCTTTCGCTCCTTTTGGAGCAGCATGGGAAGCTTTGATTTCTTCTGGGGTCTTTAAACCACGGAGAACCATAACTTTGTCATATTCTTTGAGTTGTTGCAAAGCAGCATCGGTAGCACGGATGACGTTGATGGAGGTACGGGAACCATAGACTTTGGAGACAATGTTCTTAATACCTGCGAGTTCGAGGATTGCACGAACTGCGCCACCAGCAACGATACCAGTGCCAGCTGGAGCTGGTTTTAAGACAACTTTGGTAGCCGTGTGGGAACCAGAAACTTCGTGAGCAATGGTTCCTTTTTGGATCTTCACGAAATGAAGATCTTTCTTAGCGGCAGTAAGAGCCTTTTTCATGGCATCCGGTACTTCACCGGATTTACGCATAGCATAGCCATAATGTCCTTTGTTATCGCCGACAACGACGAGAGCATCGAAACGCATGGTTTTGCCACCTTGTTCAACACGGGTAACACGGTTGATGGTGACGACTCTGTCTTGGAAGTCATCTTCCACACGACGGAATCCGCCACGTCCACCACGTCTTTCACCTGGTTTGCCACGATGGTTGCCGAATTTACGGCTTCCTGGGCGTTCAGAACCACGGGATCCACGAGGTTCATATTGTGGATTGCCGGTTGGGTTCTTTTGGGTCGCTGGCTTTTCTTCAGTAGCAGCATTAACAGTAGTTTTATTTTCTTCCATATGAAACTCCTTAGAAGACTAAGCCTCCTTCTCTAGCGGCCTCCGCAAGAGCTTGGACGCGGCCATGATATTGGTAACCACCACGGTCGAAAACGACTTTGGTGATACCAGCGGCAAGAGCTTTTTTAGCAATTTCAGCGCCAACTTGAGCAGCAGCTTCACAGTTAGAACCATGAGCAAGCTTTAATTGGACGGAGCCAGCGCTAACAAGCGTTGTTCCCTTCACGTCATCGATGATTTGAGCTTCGATGTGTTTATTGGAACGGAAAACGACTAAACGTGGGCACTCGGCGGTACCGGAGATCTTTTCACGAACACGAAGATGACGACGTTCGCGAACAACTGATCTAGATTCTTTTTTGATCATATTCTAATAACCTCCTTATTTCTTAGCGCCGGCAGCAGCACGCTTACCAACTTTCTTAATAAGATGTTGACCTTTGTAGTGAACACCCTTTTGTCCATAGACGTCTGGTCTATGTTTGTCATAGATGAGAGCGGCAGTTTGGCCAACTTCTTGCTTATTGCATCCTTCGACAACAACATGTGTTTCATCAGGACAAGTGATTTTGGTGTATTTGCCAACAGGTTCAACAGTGACGGTGTGGCTGTAGCCTAAGAACATTGTAACGGCGCCATTTTTGATGGAGGCACGATAACCTGTGCCGTTGATTTCTAATTCTTTCTTCCAGCCTTCATGGACACCTTTGACAGCAGCATGTAATAAAGCTGCTGTGGTTCCGTGATTCGCGCTACCTTGCTTTGTATGAGCAGCAAGAGGTACAACGTGAAGATGACCGTCTTTTTCCTCGACGCTGACGTCAGAAGGAATTCTGACGCTTACTTCGCCTTTAGGACCTTTAACGGTGATGACGCTATCTACGGTTTCGTAGCTAACGCCTTCTGGAAGAGCGATGGGTTTAAATCCAATACGTGACATAAATGTGTTTCTCTTCTTTCTGTAATTCTAAATTACCAAACGTAGCAGAGGACTTCTCCGCCAACGCCATTCTTTCTTGCTTCCTTATCGGTTAAAACGCCTTTGGAAGTAGAAACGATGGCAATGCCAAGGCCTTTTAAGACGCTTGGGATCTTATCAGCTTCGACTGTGACACGAAGTCCAGGTTTGCTGATTCTCTTTAATCCGGTGATGACTCTTTCGCCATTGGCACCGTATTTAAGAGTGATGTGAAGGGTTTTGCTTGCTTTTTCACCTTCAGCGACGAAGCCAGCAATGAAGCCTTCGTCAAGAAGGATCTTTGCGATTTCGCCTTTCATTTTGCTATAAGGCATGGAAACACTTTCGTAGCGAAGAGCATTAGCGTTTCTGATGCGTGTGAGCATGTCTGCAATTGGGTCTGCGTTCATGTTAGTGTTCTCCTTTCCTTACCAAGATGCTTTCTTCATGCCTGGGATCTCGCCTTTGTAGGCCATTTCTCTAAGGCAGATACGGCAGAGTCCGAATTTACGGATGACGCCGTGTGGACGACCACAACGTTGGCAACGGGTGTATTCACGAGTTGAGAACTTTTGTGGGCGGTTGCACTTATTGATTAAACTTTTCTTTGCCATGTGCTTACCTCGTTATTTCTTAAATGGCATTCCCATTTCACGAAGAAGCGCGAATGCTTCTTTGTCGGTATTTGCCGTTGTGACGATAACGACGTCCATACCACGAATCTTGGACACCTTATCGTAATCGATTTCAGGGAAGATTAATTGTTCCTTGACACCGAGGGTGTAGTTACCATGGCCATCGAAAGCGTTCTTGGAAACGCCGCGGAAGTCACGGACGCGTGGGAGAGAGATGGAAACTAACTTATCATAGAATTCATACATTCTGGTTCCACGGAGGGTAACTTTGCAGCCGATTGCCTGTCCTTGACGAACTTTGAAGGTTGCGATGGACTTTTTGGCTTTCGTGACGACTGGATGTTGTCCAGTGATGGTTGCAAGTTCAGCGACAGCATCATCGAGGGCTTTGCTATTTGTGGTAGCATCGCCAACACCGATGTTGATGACGATTTTCTCGAATTTAGGAGCTTGCATTGGGGTGGTATAACCAAACTCTTTGATGAGAGCTGGAACCACTTCGTTATTGTATTTCGTGACTAAACGATTGACGTATTTCACTTCGGAAGCTTTTTTAGGGGAAGCTTTCTTAACAGTTTTCTTTTCTTCAGCCATTGTTCATTCCTCCCTTATTTCTTCTCTAAGCTTTCGCCTTTCGCATTGACGCGAATCTTTTTGCCATCCACGACTTTATGATGGACACGGGTGGCCTTTTTGGTTTTTGGATCAATCAAGGCAACTTTGGAAGCATCAAATGGCACATAGATGTCAAGGATGGATCCTTCTGGAGTTGCTTGAGTTGGTTTCTTGTGTTTCTTGTGGACGTTGACGCCTTCGACAACGACTTTGTTGAGCTTAGGATAAACCTTTTGGACAACACCGACTTTGCCTTTATCATCGCCCGAGAGAACGATAACTTTATCACCAGTTTTGATGTTCATGTTGTTTTCTCCTTATAAGACTTCTGGGGCTAAAGAGATAATCTTCATATAGCCTTTATCACGAAGCTCACGAGCAACAGGTCCGAAGACACGTGTTCCAAGTGGGTTTCCGTCATTATCAATGAGAACGACAGCATTATCATCGAAGGAGATGGAAGAACCATCTTTACGGATGACAGCGCGTTTGACTCTCACGATGACACCTTTGACGACTTGACCTTTTTTGATCTTGCCGTTTGGAGTAACGTCTTTGACAGCGCAGAGGACGATATCTCCAAGGGAGCTCATTTTGCGGTGGGATCCGCCATATTGACGGAAGACACGGACAGCACGAGCACCGGAGTTATCAGCGACTACAAGATTAGTTTCATTGTGGATCATGCTTACTTCTCCTCTTCTGCTTTCACGCCTTCGTTAACGATGACGTCAGAGCCTTCGCTCTTTTCGAGATCTGCTTCAACGGCGCTAGCGTCTTCACCAGCTCTAGCCTTCTTATCGATGGAAACCAAGATGAATTTCTTGGTCTTGGAGATAGGACGGCAGGACATGATGGTTACAACGTCGCCAACTTTAGCTTCGTTCTTTTCATCATGAGCGTGGTATTTTTTCGAATAACCGACTCTCTTTTGATAAAGGGGATCGTTTTGTTTTGTTGAAACCGTGACAGTGATGGTTTTATCCATTTTGATCGAGGTAACAACACCTTGGAATTTGGTTCTAATATTTCTTTCCATAATCTCGGTCTCCTTTCATTATTTGCTTGCTGGAACCGCAATTTGGAGTTCACGCTCACGTTTGACGGTTTCGGCTTTAGCAATGTCCTTACGGACGAAGTGTAAGTCGCCTGGATGTTCTAATTGTCCGACGGCCGCTTGACGACGGAGCTCAAATTGATGTTGTTTGAGTTCAGCGATCTTTTCATCAAGCTCTTTTGGGGACAAGGCCCTTAATTCTTTAATGGTCATTATTTATTTCCCCCTTCAGTTGCGGCTGGTGCGGCAGTTGTTGTTGCATCAGCAGCAGTTTCATTACCAGTGTCAGAGACTGTTTCGGTTTGAATTTGATCTTCCGCTTCAATCTCTTCCAAAGTAGATTCGTGTGTAGCTTCCATCTTAAGGAGTTCCGCTTCGGAGAGAGATTTGGTTCTCTTCACGATTTTGGTCTTAAGAGGGAGTTTGAAGCCGGCTTGGTGAAGGGCGTTGATCATGATTTCAGGATTGATACCACCAATCTCGAAGATGACTTTGCCTTTCTTAACGACGGCTGCCCAGCTTTCTGGGGAACCTTTACCGGAACCCATACGGACTTCGGCTGGTTTCTTAGTTCTTGCTAAATGAGGGAAGACACGGATCCAAACCTTACCAGCTCTATCGGTGTATCTTGCGAGAACGATACGAGCAGATTCGATTTGGTGGTTATCAAGGTATCCACCTTCGGTAGCGACAAGTCCATATTCTCCGAATTCGACGGCGTTGCCTTTAGAAGCATTACCTTCGTAAGAGAGTCTATGTGGACGACGATATTTAACGCGCTTTGGTTGCAGCATTGTCATGTCCTCCTTCTTTCTTTTCTTCGGTTTCTACGGTTGCGGCCTTGTTGGCGGAACGGCAGATCCAAACTTTGACGCCGATATCGCCATAGGCGGTATTAGCAGTAACGGAAGCGAAATCGATGTCAGCACGAAGGGTTTCGAGTGGTACGACACCAACTTTATATCCTTCACGACGGGCGATTTCAGCACCGGCAAGACGGCCTTGGCATTGGGTTCTGCAACCGATTGCACCAGCCTTCTTCATTCTTTGAATCGCTTTCTTCTGTGTGGAACGGAAGGATTGACGATTCTCAATTTCAGAAGCAATCCACTTAGCAATTAAGGTGGCATCTAAATCAGGATTTTTCACTTCAACAAGGTTGAGAGTGGCGTTTCCAGATTTGACGACTTTCTTTAAGCCATTGCGGATAGCAGTGATTTTGGTATTGTCTTGTCCAAGAACAACGCCTGGACGAGCGACGAAGGCGCTCACGATAACTTTGGCACCTTGGTCATTTTTGCTACGAGCGATATCGATGTGGCTCACAACCGCTTCTTTAAGAAGAGGTTCTAAGTAATTACGAATGGCGATGTCTTCGCCTAAGAATGTCGCGTAGTCTTTTTTGGAAGCAAACCAATTGGCTTCCCAGCCACGGTTAATTCCGACACGGAGACCGTTAGCGTTAACTTTTTGACCCATTAGTTTACTCTCCTTAGATTCTTTCTTTCACAATGCAACGGATGTTGGAAGCTCTCTTAACCAATCCGGAAGAGGATCCTTTGCCACGTGGCATGAATCTCTTCATCTTGATGCCATCGGAAGCTTGGATTTCAGCAACATAGAGTTTGTTTTTATCCATTCCGAAGTTGTTGGTAGCGTTTGCTGCAGCAGATTTGACAATCTTGGCAACAGGGGCGCTAGCAGAACGGTTGACATTCTTGAGGATTGCTAAGGCTTCTTCGACATCTTTTCCACGGACAAGATCGAGCACTAAGCGGACCTTACGTGGGGTGACGCGAACGTCTTTTGCAATTGCGAGAGCTTCTGTGACAGCAGGTTTTTCTTCTTTCACAGGTTCGGCTTTCACAGGCTCGGCTTTGACGGCCTTTTTAGCCTTTTTCTCAGTCTTTTCGACTTTGACTTCTTCAGTTTTCACTTCTTCAGCCTTAACTTCAGCCTTTTTGGCTTTGGTTTCCTTTTTGGCTTTTGGAGCTGCAGCTTTTTTCGCTGGAGCTTTCTTTACGGTTTTCTTTTCTTCTGCCATAATCTACTCCTTATTTCTTAGCTGCGGCGGCTTGATCGCCGAGGTTATTACCATGGTGGCCGCTGAAATTACGGGTTGGGGCGAATTCACCGAGTTTGTGTCCAACCATATCTTCGGTGACATAAACGGTGATGTGTTCTTTACCATTGTAAACAGCAAATGTTTGTTCAACGAATGCTGGATAGATGGTAGAACGGCGAGACCAAGTTTTGATGACCTCTTTTTTGCCGGATTTCTTGATGGCTTCAACCTTTTTAAGAAGGTATTCGTCAACAAATGGTCCTTTTTTAGCTGAACGGGACATAATTTGATCTCCTTTCCTTACTTACCATTTCTACGTCTTACGATGAGACGAGTGGAATTCTTCTTGACGCGACGGGTCTTAACGCCCATTGCTTTCTTACCCCAAGGGGTACGTGGTGCATCACGGCCAACAGGGCACTTACCTTCACCACCACCATGAGGGTGATCAACTGGGTTCATAGCAGAACCACGAACGGTTGGGCGAATGCCTTGGTAGCGGGTTTTACCAGCTTTACCTTTGTTAACAAGGTTGTAATCTTCATTACCGACGATGCCAATGGTGGCACGGCAGTTTCCTAAGACCTTACGAACTTCGCCAGAGGCCAAACGGAGGATGATGTATTTGCCATCAGTTCCGAGGACCTGAGCGCTTGTTCCAGCAGCACGGCAGAGTTGTCCGCCTTTGCCAGGCATTAATTCGACGTTATGGACGAAGGTACCTTCTGGAATGTTTTTGAGTTCAAGGTTGTTACCGGTTTTGATATCGGTGGTAGAACCAGAGACGACAACAGCGCCAACATTGAGATCCTTTGGACGGATGATGTAACGCTTTTCGCCATCAGCATAGGCAAGGAGAGCGATGAATGCGGTTCTGTTTGGATCGTATTCAATAGCCTTGACGGTTGCTGGGATTCCATCTTTGTTACGACGGAAATCGATGATTCTGTAACGGTTTTTGTTTCCTCCGCCACGATGACGGCAGGTGATGACTCCTTGATTGTTACGGCCACCTGAATGTTTCTTAGGGGCAAGTAATGATTTTTCAGGAGTTGTTTTTGTGATGTCTGCATACGAGAGGGAGAGCATTTCACGTCTCGATTTCGTATATGGCCTATATGATTTGATTGCCATTTTTCTTTTCTCCTATAGTGGATGCTTTATAAATCTTCTATATATAAGGATATATAAGACTTAATGGTGTTTCCTTACTCTTTGAAGAGGTCAATTGCTTCACCTTCATGAATGGTGAGAATGGCCTTCTTATAGCCAGAAATGGTTCCTTGATAACGGCCACCTCTAGTGGTGCTCTTTGCAAGGACGTTGACGACTTTGACATCATCGACGGTCACTTGGTATAAGCGTTGGAAGCTTTCTTTGATCTCGACCTTGTTAGCGCTAGAGGCAACACGGACGGTGATCTTGTTCTCGTTTTGAAGGAGAGCCATGCTCTTCTCGGTGATGACTGGTTCGAGAATGACCTCATAGTCATGATGCGTTGGGGCTTTGAAGGTTTTCTTTGCTTCAGCCACGACGGTTTCTTTCTTTTCGCTTGCCATTACTTAAGTCCTCCTTCGAGGGTTTCGATGTCAGCTTTGCCAATGACAATGACGTTGGCATTGAGAACATCGTAAACACTGATGTTATTGACGGCACGGAGCTCTAAACGGTCAATGTTTTGAGCACTCTTGATGACATTCTCATCTTGGGAGACGAGAAGGATCTTGCCAGAAGCTTTCACATTCGCTAAGTCAGCTTTGATAGCTTTTGTAGAGATTTTCTCAGCTTTGAGGCTATCAACGACAATGATGCCGCCATTAACCTTTTGAGAGAGAACAGTCTTTAACGCGAGTGCGTGAGCTTTCTTGTTTTGGGAAATCTTATAATTTTGATTTCCATCAGGTCCGAAGACCTTTCCGCCGCCAACCCAGATTGGGGAACGGCTAGAACCTGCACGAGCACGGCCGGTTCCTTTTTGTCTCCAAGGCTTCTTGCCACCGCCACTTACTTCGTGACGTTTTTTGGTTTTGGCAGTTGCTTGGCGATAATTGGCTTCTTCTGCAACAGCGGCATCATGAACGACTTGTTCATTTTTCTCAGTGATACCGAAGACTTCGTTAGCAAGTTCGATTTCACCGACTTTTTCGCCGGCAAGAGAAACGACTGGGAGAGTAATTGCTTTATTTGCCATAATCCTTATTCTCCTTTCTTAGAGCGATCCACTAATTCTTTGACTTCTGGTTTTTTGAATTGGGTTAAGATCGCGCTTCTGATCATAACGATCGATTTCTTTGGTCCAGGAACTCCACCTTTGACAAGGATGTAACCTTTTTCAGCATTGCTAGCAACAACAGTGATGTTCTCAATGGTTGCTTGATGTGGGCCCCAATGTCCAGACATTGTCTTGCCTGGGATAACACGGTTATTATCACGGCCGTTATTGGCAAGAGAACCAATTTGTCTATGATAGCCAGAACCATGTCCTTTTGGACCGATGTGGTTGTGATATCTCTTGATAGTGCCGGTGTAACCATGTCCTTTGGTTGTACCGATGACATCAACCACTTCACCAGCTTGGAATAAATCAGCGGTGATTGTTTCGCCAACGTTCTTGGAATAGATTTCGTCGCCCTTTAATTCAAATAAATGAGCATGGGCTTCAACGTTAGCTTTTTTATAAATGCCAAGTTCGCATTTATTGAGATGACGTTCAGCAGTTGGCTCATAACCGACTTGTAATGCTTCATAGCCGTCTTTCTCATTCGTCTTTTTCGCGACGACGACGTTTGGAAGAACCTCGATGACAGTGACAGGATACATTGTTCCGTCAGTGGCGAAGACTTCGGTCATTCCAATTTTTCTTCCGATAATGGATTTCATGAATGTTTACCTCCTTACTTCGCAGTGACATCGATATCGACACCATTTGGTAAGTCAAGCTTACGGATGGCTTCGACGGTTTCTTTTGTAGGATTGACGATATCAATCAATCTCTTGTGGGTACGGATCTCGAATTGTTCGCGGCTATCCTTGTATTTGAAGGTAGCTCTTAAGATCGTGTACACCTGCTTCTCTGTTGGGAGAGGCACTGGGCCAATAACTTTGGCGCCGGTCTTGTTTGCGACTTCAACGATCTTTTCGGCAGCAACGTCGATGATCTTGTGGTCGTAAGCCTGCAATCTGATGCGCAGGACTTGTTGTTTCGCCATGATTTTTCCTCCTTATTTCGTCAGGCTTGCTAGCTATGCTCGGCACGAGTTCCCTGACTAAGCCGATACTTGACAACGTCTATCGGTGTGTCAGCAACATCGCACTTCCACGCTTGCGCCAGCGTTTGAAATTATCCCCCTACGTGCGTGTGTAGTCAACAACATTTTGAACTTAAAATGTAGGTACTATCTTGCCTTTTGCACAAAAAGCCCTATTTATCGAAACTTTTTCAAAAGAAGGTCATTTTATTCTTAAAAAATTTGTGCACCGTGCACAATTTTTAATGAAATCTATCTTGAGAATAATCCTCTTTTTAAGATGAAAAACGATAATTTTTAAGGTCTAAAACCATATACTAAAAACTATATTTATTTATATATGAGGAAAAGGGTGACTTTCATTGAAATAATGTTTTATGAGAACATTTTCATTATTCACTTAGAGGGATAAAAACGTTCTCAGAGAAGCTGTCTACATTTATTTACGGAAAGAATATTCACATCCGCAATAATTTTGGCAATAAAGACCAATTTGGTCTCTTAAAGCGACGCCTTGGTCAATTCCACCATTCTTTTTAAAATCAGAAAATAGATATTTGGTATGGTAATGAGTAGAGAGCTCTTCCCCGATACGATTCATGATTTCAGATGATTTCTGACGAGAGATGGTCATTACCGTAGTAATGTAATCAAAATGATGGGCGTCTGCATAACGAAAGGATTCTTCCATTCTTTTGCGGTAACAAAGATGACAACGGTATCCTCCTTCAGGAAGAGATGAAAGAGAGCGGAGATCTTTCATATATTCTTCGTGGTTATAAGGGCTAACGATGAGCTTTACATCGTACCCCCAAGTATCTTTTAGATATTGGATTAGTTTCTTTACTTCGCCTAAACGTTTATCGAATTCCTCTTCAGGATAGATATTGGAATTGGTGTAATAGATGGTTACATCAAAATGTTTGCATAAGAAAAGCAGAGGAAAACAAGCGCAAGGGCCGCAACAATCGTGGAGAAGGATGGTTGGTTTCTTATCTCCGTTTATCTTTTTGATTTCTTCAAGGCTTTCAAGATAGTAATTATGCTGAACTAAATGAGATTTCATCTATGAGATTATACTAGCGAAGAGTAATATCTTGGAAAGCAAATACGCAATAACGGTTGTCACCTTTGATAAATGGAGAAAGGAAGAAGCAAGCGTCCTCTAGGGTTTTATCCTGAGCATAGTCAAATAAAGTGTTCTCTACTCGGAAGGCGTAGGTAAGATCCCCTTTATATTTTTTGGAGGGCAAGCTGCCATCCTCTGTTGGAACGATGCTATAAGACCCACTCCACCCATGAGCTTCGTTTTATCCGAAGAAATGCTTTGATGAAAATCAATGCTCTTTTCTTTTGCAAAGTTTTCTACTTTCTTTGAATCATAATTGAAATGATACGTTTGATCAAAACTAATATTGGGGAAAGAGAAAACGGAGAGGTCAGAGCATTCAACTTCGAAACGGACGTATAGGAAGCCTTCTCTTAGGAGAGGATCTTTTTCGATAGCGATTTCCGAAATGCCCCGTTCTTTTAAGTTCTCCGTTAGAGTCCAGGCCTCTGAATCATGCCAAGAAAAATACCCCTCAGTATGGCAAAGAGGAGGACATGGATCATGAGAAGAATAGCATTTCGTCTTATTGCATGAAAACAAGAGCGAAGAAAAGGCAATCATTAGAATCATAGAACGTTTAATAATCATTTTCATACCCTCCAACCTTCCAAATATGAAGACATTTTAGAAAAGAAACAGCGTCGATAAATTGTTTATCTTTTAAATCATATTTTTAAAATTGCTTCCATCAATTTTGCCAAATCTATAAGGGGTGGCAGATACCGACGAAGAGGCAACAAAAAGTAAAGATAAAAAATTTCATGATTTTTCCTTTCAAAGAACAGCAAAACTTGTATGAAGAACTTTATACGTATATTCTAGCAAACGTTGTAGTCATTTCAACAAAGGCTTAAAAAAGCGGACGTCTCGAAACCTTTCCGCTTTTTTATCATTTATGTAATGTTATTTTTATGTCTTTCAAGCGAGAAATTAATCCATGCTCTTGGAGTAGTCAAATGGTTCACCATAGATGAACATGGCATCTCCAAAAGAGAAGAAACGATATTTGTCTTTGACTGCTTCTTTGTAACAAGAAAGAATGAAGCTTCTTCCTGCAAAAGCAGAGACAAGTTCAACTAAAGTAGATTTCGGGAGATGAAAATTGGTAATAATGGCATCTACTGCTTTATATTGATACCCTGGCTCGATATAGAGTCTGGTAGCTTCTCTTGTGGCTTTAAATTCACCATATTTGCCATAGATCGTTTCTAGGGTACGGATGGAAGTTGTACCAATAGCAATGATACGTCTTCCCTCTTTTTTAGCTTGATTCAAACGAGTTGCAACATCTTCGCTCATTTCGATAACTTCGGAATGCATCACATGGTCTTTGGTATCTTCCACTTTTACTGGGCGGAAAGTGCCTAAACCAATATTGAGAGTGATATCTTCTACCGTAACGCCTTTGGCTTTGATTTCGTCGAATAATTCGTTCGTAAAATGGAAGCCTGCGGTTGGAGCGGCAGCCGATCCAGGAATCTTGGCATATACAGTCTGATAATCGTCGTTGTTCGCGCATTGTTTTTTGATATATGGCGGAAGAGGCATTTGTCCTAATTCATCAAGGACTTCCATGAAAATTCCTTTATAGGAAAACTTCATATCACGGATGCCTTCGTCTTTAACGGCAACGCATTCGCAAGTAAGCTGGCCATTTCCAAAAACACAATGGGTGCCAACTCTTACAGAATGGGCATTTCCAACAAGGCATTCCCAAACATCGTTCTCTAGTTGTTTTAAAAGGAGGACTTCTACTGCCCCTCCTGTTTCTTTTTTAGAGCCAAGAAGTCTTGCTGGGATGACTTTTGTGTTATTTCTAACAAGAACATCTCCAGGTTTTAAATAATCAATGATGTCATGGAAAATCTTATGCTCAAAGCTCTTATTGGCACGGTTGATAACCATGAGTTTGCAAGTGTCTCTTTTTTCTTTTGGCGATTGAGCGATAAGCTCTTCAGGCAAATCATAATCAAATAAATTAATATCCATATCAAAAACCTCTTATATCACCATATTTACGAAGGATTTCTTCTTCATATTCTTTGAAACGATCCTCTTGGATTGCTTTTCTAGCGCCTTCCACCACTTTAATTAAGAAACGTATGTTGTGAATGGAATTTAAGCGTTTGCCAAATTCCTCGTTACACATGAATAGATGATGTAAATAGGCTTTGGTGTAATGCTTACAAGTGTAGCAATCACATTCCGGATCAAGCGGAGTGAAATCCTCTTTGTATTGGGCTTTGCGAATATTAATTCTTCCTTGAGAAGTCATTAATGCTCCATGACGAGCAATACGCGTTGGAAGCACGCAATCCATCATATCAACGCCTCTTTCAATTCCGCCTAAGATGTAGTCAAGAGAACCTACGCCCATAAGGTATCTAGGCTTATTTGTAGGAAGATAACGAATAGCGTCTTCAATCATACGGAAACAGACGTCCTTTGGTTCACCAATAGAAGTTCCTCCAATGGAATAGCCTGGAAAATCTAAAGCAGCTAGCTCTTTAGCGCACATTTCACGAAGGTCTTGGAATTCACCACCTTGAACAATGCCAAAAAGAGCTTGGTCTTCTCTTTTATGAGCCATAAGTCCACGCTTTGCCCAACGAATTGTTCTTTCGGTAGAGCGTTTTGCGTATTCGTGGGTGACTGGATATGGGATACATTCGTCAAAAGACATAATAATATCCGCCCCAATATCCTCTTCGATCTGGATGACCTTTTCTGGAGTGAACATATCTTTATCACCATTATAAATATTACGGAACTCGACCCCTTCTTCCGTTATTTTTCTTGTCTTTTGAAGAGAGAAGACTTGAAAACCACCAGAATCCGTAAGCATTGGTCCATCATAATTCATAAACTGATGCACGCCCCCGGCCTTTTTAACAATTTCTTCACCTGGTCTTAAATGAAGGTGATAGGTATTTGCTAAAATGACGCCCGCTCCAAGAGATTTGATTTCTTCTGGAGAAAGGCATTTAACGGTAGCGTTTGTACCAACTGGCATAAACATAGGTACTTCAACATCCCCATGGGGAGTATGAAGGATGCCATAACGTGCACCCGTTTGTTTGTCGATGTGTTTGATTTCTAAGTGGAAAAGTTCAGGATTCATAATAAAGAGATTTTATCTCTAAAAGACATATTAAGCAAAAAGCTAGAAACGCACGCTTTGGTGAAGGATTGGTTTAAACACTTTATCAAATATTTTTAGTCTTCGGACAATCATCCAAAGAGCATAACCGATAACCATTACGCAGAGTTCGCCTAATGCCACCCATCCTCCTTGAATGGCAAAATCGATATATGTCCCCGTCGGATTCATGAAAATCCAGGTTAATTCAGCTCCAACAACAAGGCCATTGATAAGCACAGGATAGATGATTGACATCCATAGCCATTTCGAAGCGTAGCTCATTAAAAGGCAAGAGACTAATGTAGCTAAGCTACCAAATAACATATCCCATGGTGAAAAGGAATAGACATTGGAAAGGAAACATCCTAAAGTCATTCCAATCGCAAAATCAGGGCGCCAGAAACATAATAGTCCCAATGCTTCCGCTAATCTCATTTGGAACATTCCAAAAGAAATAGGCTGGGTAAAGCTTGTTAAAACAAAATAGATTGCCGCAACAATCGCATTCTGTGTGATATAAACAATTAACAGATGAGTATCCAGGTGTTTTTTGTTTGGTTTCGAATTCACTTCATTCGAAAAAGATTCATTTTGATCATTCTTGGCCATGATCGAGACCTCCTTGTTTTTTAGGCGTGGTTCAGAGGATAGAACACGCAAGAGAGAGTATAGTACAAAAGAAAGTCAGTCTCTACCTTATTTTAAAATCTTTGCCAGGCCACCTTTAGCCGTTTCTTTATAAGCTTCTTCCAAAGCATCTCCCGTTAGTTTCATAGCCGAGACAACATTATCGAAAGAAACCTCATTTTTTCTTATTGGGGCAACATATTTTGCATATAAATAAGCGTCATAGGAACGGAGGACCCCCATGCCATTTCTTTCAATGCAAGGAATAATCACATAGCCATCTACTGGGTCACAAGAGAGACCAAGGAAGTGCTCCATAGCACATTCGGCTGCGTATTCTTGAGCGAAAAGAGAAAGTCCTTTGATATAGCAAAGAGCAGCGGCAGCCATTGATGAAGCAGTTCCAATTTCAGCTTGGCAACCTCCAATAGCACCTGCAATGGAGGCGTTTTGTTTCACGATATTTCCAAAAATCCCTGCGACAAAAAGAGCGTCCACTAAAGTCTTCTTAGAAACTCCCTCGTCTTTATATTCAAAGTATAAAATCGCCGGCAAAACCCCGCTTGAACCACAAGTAGGAGCCGTCACCACTTCTTCTCCTGAAGCGCTAGACTCTCCAACGGCATAGGCATAGGCAGTAAGTAACATTTCTCTTTTGGCTTCATTTTCTGGAATTTGGATGGCTTTCTCATAGATTTTTCCAGCCGAACGTTTCCAAGATAGACGAGGGTTTTTATTCGCAGGTATATACGTATTGGCTTTTAGACCATTTTCGATAGAAAGAAACATATGGTCTAAGGTCTTTTCTAAATAAGGGAGAATATCTTTTGTTTCATAAAGCATCGCAAAATCTTTTAAGGAAGAGAGTTCACGCTCTTTCATGAAGGCTTTGATTTCTTCGAAATTCCGGAAGGGATAAATATCCTTTTCAAGCACTCTAAAATCATCTTCCGAGGTGATTTCCCCTCCTCCTAAAGACGCATAGCGTTTTGAAAGTAATTCTTTTCCGTTCTTATCGAAAGCAATAAATCCCATCGTCAAAGGATGAACCACAGGGGTTTTAGAATCTAATTGAATGATGGTTTGATATGGTTTTAAAGCGTTTTTTATGGCTATATCCGTATGGTGTCCAAAAGCCGTAAAAGATAAGGAGCCAAATAAAGTAACAACAATTTGATCTACTGGTAAATCAATAAGAAGTTCTTTAAAAGCAGATGCCGCATTAGAAGGAGCGATAGTGTGTGAGCTAGAAGGACCAGGTCCATAACGAAATAATTTGGATAAAGATTTCATATTCTTATTTTAAACTATTCCGCGTTCTTTTAGCGATAAAGAGATGTTTATATCATTTTCATTTGTATACAAATGGACTAGACTATCAAGGTATGCGAACCTTGATTCTCTTATCAGCGATTCCTGGAAGTGGCAAGTCCACTTGGGCAAGGAAATACCAAAAAGAGCATCAAAATACTTATATTGTTGCAAGTGACGAAATTCGTAAAGAACTATTCGGTTCTGAAGAATGCTTTAAAAATGAAAAATTGGTTTGGGATACCTTTTGTAACCGATTAAATGAGCATGTGGAAGATATGAGTGATTTAACCGTTATTGCGGATGCGACTCATTTAAGCAACCGTCTTAGAAAGATGTATTATGAACTGGCTCCAGGATTTGATAAACACATCTTAGTTGTCTTCGATATTCCTTTCGAAATCTCTTTATATCAAAACTCCATGCGTCAAAGAAAAGTTCCGTTAGATGCAATGAATCGTTTAAAAAATGAATACGAGCGTCCTTCAAAAGAAATAGAAGATCTTTATGATGAAGTTATTTATGTAAAAGATTTCATCTCTCCTGAAGCAAAGAAATTGAGCAAATGAAAAGGCCTGCTATAAAGCAAGCCGAATAGTCAATGAGAATCGATTAATAATCGATCTTTTTTGTTTTGATGGAATTGTTATTGGCGAAATAGGCAACAACAATGGCACCGATTAAAAGAAGAGAGCCAATGACAATAGCCATAATTCCGAAGCCTAAATCAAATTCGCTTAAATTCTTGTTATATAAGTGAACTGCTAAAGCAACGGAAGAAGATCCTGGTGCATATTGATAAACAATATCAAGAATGCCATATGCAAGAAGTCCAATACCTGTAGTAGCAATAGCTCCACTAGATAAGAGGGAAGAAACCTTCAAGCCCTTAGCGATTTTATTTTTACCAAGGACAAACCAGCCAAAGAAAGCAAGAATGGCGGTAACAAAGCTAGCAATGATAATGATATAAAGCAAATCGAAAATTTGCGTTTTTTGATTCGCCCAAGTAAGAGCACCAATTAAGCCAAGAGTCGCTTCAACACCCATAACAAGAGCAACTAAAGAAGCAGATCCGATGAAATCACGAAGTAATGGAGTTTGATCACGTTGATCGAAGATTTTAACCATTGGAATATTGGTGGCAATTAAAAGAACGATTGCAACCAACAATGCCATAACAATAAGGAAAACGAGATTTCCATTGGCGGTTAAATCCCACAAAAGAGCGCCTTGAAGAAGGAAGAAAATAGCAGCAATCCAGCCTTCGCAAATTAAAGCAGAGAAGGAACGGACGGCTGGTTCATCATTACGGATATCTTTCAAAGATTTCAAAGCTTGGATAAAGCCTAAAAGAGAAATCACCATGAAAACAAGGCCGATAACAGCAAGTTCAAACCAAAGGAAGAAAGCGCCGTTGGTATCGAAATTAAGGCCAGAATCATGATAGAAATAATCAGGATTTGCACCCAAATATTGTGGAACGACAAAGAATCCAAACCAAATTCCCATAAAGCCAAATGCCAAGAAAATGACAGTATGGGCTAGGAGGGATAACGTTCTCGATGTAGACGTATATTTCATAATGCACCTCACACTAGTAAACAAGCTTCAAATGAATGCTCGAATACAACATATAAATTTAAGTCTATCTAGGATAGATAGTCAACGAAGATTTAAGGGTTTTACGTCGATTAAAGGTGTTCACTAATAAGCAAAGCACTTATAAACGCCCAAGAAAGGTTATAGCCACCGCAATTGCCATCGATATCAAGAACTTCGCCAGCAAAATATACTCCTTTTTCTTTTTTCGATTCCATAAAGGGACCTACTTCATTGACGTTTACCCCACCAATACTCACCTGAGAATCTGGAAAATCATAGGAAGAAGAGACACTAAAAACCATGTGTTTTAAGTTTGTTGCCAACGAAGAAACGTCTTTGCTTTTCGAAAGAGAGAGAAGATATGTTTCTAATGGCGCAGGCAAAATAGAAGAAAGAGGGTCTTCTGGATTATTTCGTTTTGCTCTACTAAGAATGTCACATAATTCATAAAGGCTGTATTCTGGAAACAAATCTAATGAAATCTTAGGGTTTTTCACATAGGGGGTGCGGTAAATGGCGCTTTCAGCATTGAAAACGACAATTCCAGAAAGCCCATCTTTTTTGAAAAGAACTTCTCCTTCTTCAAGAAGAACTTGTTTGTTGTCGTTACTTGCTTTCAATAAAGCGTGATGCCTAATTCCTTGTAAGACTTTGACATTTTCTTTTACTTTAAGAGGACAAAGACCTGCTTTCAAAGGACGAATATCATAGCCATGTTTTTCCAATGTTTTAAAGAAAGAACCATTAGAACCTAAATTAGGCGAGGATTTTCCACCGCAAGCAATCACGAGTCTATCAAAAACACCATAGGAATCTATTTCATATCCACTGCCACTTTTTTGATAATCATGAATCTCAGATTGATTATGAAAAAGAACGCCAATCGAGGTGGCAAGCGTAAGAAGATAACGAACGAAACTGCCTGCATGAAAAGAAAGAGGATAAACATAATCCCCTTCTTCTAGAAGAGCAACTCCCATATCGTTCCACTCTTTTTTCAAAACAGGATACGGGAATTCCTTAAGGATGGGTTTCATGAAATTGGGATTATTGAATTTATTTGGAAGGAGTTTTTTGTTTAAAAGATTGCAATGCCCATTGCCTGTAGCAAAAAGTTTTTTAGCAAGTTTTTCTTCCTTGTCAAAAACATGAATTTCATAGGATGGGTTGGCTCTTTTTAAGAAAATGGCGGTATATAAGCCTGCCGCACCAGAACCAAGAATTGCTACTTTCATGCCATTATTTTAGCCGAATTCGAGATTTTGAAAAGAAAACAGAGGTTATTTCCCTCTGTTTCTTCCGTGTTCATTTTCGTAATTCTCGATTTCTTCACGAATGATCTTTTTTGCATCAATGGCATCTACTTTCTTTTGCTCTTTGCCAAAAGTGTTTTCAATCTCTTCATGAAGAATCTCGTAGAAGGATTCTTTTGTGGTTAGGTTGTTTTTTGTTGTAGGAGTTTCTTGCTCCGTCACTTTTTTCTTTTGTTCGGTCGGAGTCAAAGTAACAACCATATCCTTAGAAGAATCGGGATTTGCATAGGCGTTCTCTTCTTTTTTAGGAGCTTTGAAGATGATGAGCTTTCTTGTGAGGTAGTTATAAACCAAGGTGACACAGGTTTTGATGACAAAAATAACCACAAACGCCCAGAAAGCAAGACCGGCTTCATTCCAAAGATCGCCCAAAGAGACTTTAACAAAGTTAATAGAAAGCTTTAGTTCCGGCCAAAGAGAGTTACATAATAGAACCCCCACTTCTTGAAGGCCTAAGCCAATTAACCAGCCAAGAGCCGCTAAACCCACATATGCCCAGAAAGCTTTTTGGGTCTTGGTGTTCACTTTTTTATCAACATTTTGATAGACCCAAAGACGAGAAAGGAAGAAATTTACAAGGCAGGAGACAAGGAAAGAAATCGTTGTGGAAATGCCCCATGCGAGGTATCCCCCGTATCCGTTTTCCCCTCCTAAAGTGGCAAGGTGGTTGAATACGAACTTCATTAAAATGAAGAAAAGGCCTGCATCAATTAAGGTGCAAATCACTCCCGTTACCAAGAAACGTAGGATTTCAAAGAAACGTGATTTCTTTCTTTCTTCTTTTTTACGAATTTTCGTAATATCAATTGTTTCTAATTTTTCAGTATCTTTCTTTTTCATAGAACAATATTACCTTTTTTCAAAAAGTTTGGATATTAAAGTTCTTTGGCTTCATTCAAATAATCATCCACGCAGGCATCCGATGGCATTCTTAAATCTCCTCGTGGGGAAATGGCGACGCTGCCAACTTTCGCTCCATCAGGAAGACAGGAACGTTTAAATTGGTTATGGAAAAATCTCTGGAAGAAGGCGATGAGCCACTTCTTGATAAACTCTTTATCGTATTTTCCTTGGTAGGCTTCCAAAGCAATTTTTAATAGTTTCTTAGGACGATAGCCAAAGCGGAGGAAATGATAAATGAAGAAATCGTTAAGTTCATATGGTCCCACTTTATCTTCTGTCATTTGAGCGATGTTTCCGTTTTTGTCTGTAGGGAGAAGTTCAGGGCTTATTGGAGTTGCAACAATATCTTCAAGGGATTTCTTTGTTTCAGGATGAAGAAGAGCATATCCCTCACAAAGATAACGGACAAGGGTCTTAGGGATTGAAGCGTTTACCCCATACATCGACATATGATCTCCATTATAAGTGCACCATCCTAAACATAATTCCGAAAGATCTCCTGTACCAACCATAAGAGAATTACAATCATTCGCAATATCCATTAAGACCTGAGTTCTTTCTCTAGCCTGAGCGTTTTCGTAGGTGACGTTATGGTTATCCAAATCATGATTGATATCACGGAAATGGGAAACAAGAGTGTCTTTAATGTTGATTTCTTCAAAGGAAACACCTAACTCTTCAGCTAGAAGTTTAGCGTTATCGTGTGTTCTTTTGCTTGTCCCAAAAGCAGGCAAAGTAATTGCCGTAATGCCTTTTAAATCAAAATGCGCCTTTTTAAAAGCTTCCACCGTAACAAGCAAGGCTAAGGTCGAGTCAAGACCACCACTTAAACCGATAACCGCTTTGTTTTGGTGAACGGTATGGAGTCTTTTTACAAGACCCATGGCTTGAATATCCAAAATTGTCTGAACGCGTTCCAAATCAATCTTTTTATCTTCTGGTATAAAAGGGTTTTGTGAATAATGACGATAGATTTTAGATGGCGTTTTTAAAGGCATGGAAAAAGGAATATAACGCATATCCCTATCGGAATTATGAAATGTCGTTGTTTTTAAACGACCTGCTTCGAGTTTTTCAATGTCGATGGTCGCGGTTGCCTCTTCCATTTCAAACGGTTTTGTTTCAGCAAGAATTGCTCCATCTTCCGCAATAATATTATGAGAAGCGAAAACCAAATCCGTCGTGGATTCTCCATCGCCTGCGTCAGAATAGATATATGCCGTCCTTAAACGAGCGGAAGTCATGCGGACAAGATCTCTTCGATAAGTGAATTTCCCAACCGTTTCATTCGAGGCGGATAAGTTCAAAATTACATTTGCTCCCGCTAAAGCAAGATCTGTTGATGGGGTGTTTGGTGCCCATAAATCTTCACACACTTCAATGCCTACGCGTAGTTTTGTGTAATTCTCATTCACGAAAACCATCTTTTTACCGAAAGGATATTCCTTTCCTTGAATCTCAATATAGGAATTCTCTTCTGGAGCAGAAGAGAACCATCTTGCTTCATAGAATTCCGCATAATTAGGAAGGAAGGTTTTTGGAACTACGCCAAGGATTTTTCCTTTGAAAAGAAGGGCAACGCAGTTATAGAGTTTGTTGTTTTTTCTTAAAGGAAGGCCAACGGTGAAAAGGACATTATCGTCTTTAGTTTCTTTAGCAATTTCGATAAGAGCCGCTTCACTTTTATTTAAAAGAGTCTCAAAAAGAAAGATATCGTTACAGGTATACCCTGTTAGACAAAGTTCATTTAAAACAAGGATAGAAATAGAATCCTCATTGGCTACATGAACTTTTTTGATAATCTCTTCTTTATTATGTTTTACCCCTCCCACTTCAATAGGAATGGTAGCGGAGCGAACGTTAACGAAGCCAAGGGGGTCAGATTGTTCTTTACCTTCTAAAATTGGTTGATGAATTTCTTTTCTCTCGGAAAAAGAATGAGGATATGTATCTTTTTGAGAGAGTTTTTCAAATTCGTCCGGGGAAAGAATCACAAAAGAGGAATAACCATTCTTAGTGATGTAAAGAAGACCATTATTTTCTTCGAGGTCTTTTTCAAGTTTTGCCGTATCTCTTAGGGCTGTAATAGGTTGGATTTTTTTATTCATGACATTATTCTAGCATAATTATGCCTGTTGAAATTCATCACAATCTAGAAACAGATAGGTTAAACTACCTGTACATGAAAAAAGCATTTGGTTTATTAAACGGATATATTCAAAAAGGAGGACCCCTTCATTTCTATCAAAGGATGCAGGAAGAACTTCTAAAATTTGACATTGATTTGGAGATGAAAACCAATCAAGAAATTCTTTCCTGGATCAATGCAAAAGGCTCCATTCAAACAAAAGAGCTAACCCCTTATTCGTTTTGCCTCTATTTAGACAAAGACGGTTACATTTCTAAAATGCTAGAACTAGCTGGTCTTCGTCTCTTTAATTCTTCTGAATCGATTTATCTTTGCGACGATAAAATGCTGACGCATATTGCCTTGGCGAATCATGGCATATCCATGCCTAAAACCATCAGTGCTCCATTGAATTACGTCTCTTCTTTCGATGAACAATTCCTTTTTGAAGTAGAGAAAGAATTATCTTTCCCTCTCATTGGAAAAAGGAATTTTGGCTCTCTTGGTAAAGGCGTTTTCCTTCTAAAGAATCACGATGAAGTCGTTTCTTTTGAAAAAGAATATCAAGCAGAGCCTCATTTGTATCAGGAATTCATTTCCTCTTCTTTTGGTTTTGATTATCGTTTGATTTTGATTGGCGGGAAATTTGTTGTGGGAATGAGACGTCATAATGAAAACGGGGACTTCCGTAGCAATATCGCCCAAGGTGGTAAGGGCGAAAAGATGGAAATACCTCTCCCCTATATTCGTTTAGCGGAGAAAGCTGCTCAAATCTTAAAGTTAGATTATTGTGGCGTCGATCTTTTAAAAGGCAAAGATGGAGAACCCATTCTTTGTGAGGTGAATTCCAATGCGTTTTTAAAAGGGATTGAAGAGGTAACGGGCATCAATATCGCCTATTTATACGCCAAATATATTGTTGATTCTCTTTAAAAAGAAAACGGGCCAAAGGGTCCGCTTGCTTCAGTTGTCGATTATAAGTCTTTTTTATTTTTCTTCTTCGGGTGTTGGCTTTTCCCCATTGCTTTTCTTTAACTCAACAAGAATTTGTGTAAGAAGTTCTGCTTCGGTTGGGGCTGGTTTTCCTGGTTCTACTGGAGCAGGTCTTTCTTCTGGATGCTTAACATAGTAAGCTTCCAAGAGTTGAACATCGATTTGTTTCTTCTTAGCAGCAATTGTATTTGCCACTTTGACGATGGTGAATAAAACCAAAGCAATAATGATGAAGGAAATGAAAGCGTTGATTAAGGTTCCCCAGTCAATAACAGCGGACATATTGTAGGTATATGTGGTGCCATGAAGGGTGTATTTTGAAAGAATTGTAGCTTTCACATTTTCAATGAGGGTTGGTGTTTCATTAACGGTTGCTTCACCATAAGTAGCAATGGCTTCAACCTTTGCTAAGTCTTGGAGAGCAGACGCGTCAAAGAATTGCCCTAAACCACGAGTGGCATCCATACCCTTTTGAGCATCATTTAATGCTGGAAGAACGGTCACAAGACCTTTTAAGCCTCCTGGAACTGCCCAGGTGCAAACACTCAATAAAATATTAACGAAAGCATTGGTAATCGCGCTGAAGGCACCGCCGATAACGACACCAACGGCCAACATGAAGGCGTTGCCTTTGTTAATAAAATTTTTGAACTCCTTCCAAAGTTTTCCTTTTTCTCTTTTCTTTTTTGCCATAATCATTCGTCCTCCGACAACTTAAACTTATTTTAGTACTATTCAACGGGAATACAAAAACGTCTTTTATTATTCCTTTAATTCGGGGTATTTAAATGAAAAAGGGATGGTTTTTGCCACCCCTAATGAAGAAAGGATTCCTCTTAATCAATCTTAAGTTGACCCGAAGAAATGAGTTTTCCGCTCTTGCGATCGAAGAGAAGAATTTCGTTACCCTCAAAGTTAATTTTGGTTTTGGCCCCAATCATATAGTCAACTCCGCCAAAGATAACCGCCGTAAGTAAGAATTCGCCAATTCTTAATCTTGCTGTCGTTTCCATACCAGTTGGAAGGGCGCTATAAATTTCCGTTTCAAGGCCTTCTTTGTCGGAAAGTCTAATAAACTCTGGGCGAACACCAAGAATCAGCTTATTAGCAGCCTCTTCGTGTTCTTCTTCTCTCATGATGACTCCGTTTACTTTTGGAATACGGTAGTTAAAGTCTCTATCCGCATTCTCTTTTTCAACGTGACCTTTCATGGCAGCTTCCTTAGCTTTACGTTCCTTTTCCGCTTCCATTTCTTTATCGCGATTTTTCTGGAAAGCGTCAAGATCGACATAGGTATTTGGCTTAAAGGTCGCTTTAACACCATCAAACATGTTTAATTCAATCTCTTCACCGTTTTGTTTGGTATCCACTTCAATGAAATTAATAGATGGAGAACCGATAAAGTCAGCGACAAAGAGGTTATTTGGTTGTTTATAAACATCTAAAGGAGCTTCATATTGTTGAAGAACGCCATTGTTAATTAAACAAATCTTTGTAGCAAGGGTCATGGCTTCTTGTTGATCATGCGTAACATAAACAAAAGTAGAACCAGTTTCTTTATGAAGTCTCTTTAATTCGGAACGCATCTCAAGACGAAGCTTGGCATCGAGATTCGAAAGAGGCTCATCCATGAAAATGACTTTTGGTTCTGGAGCAAGGGTACGGGCAATAGCAACACGCTGTTGTTGACCACCAGAGAGTTCCGCTGGATAACGATCCATGAATTCGCCAATATGGACAATACGGGCAACATGGCGGACTCTTAAATCGATTTCCTCAGCATCGAGTTTACGAACTTTCTTTACGATTGCGCCATCCTTAAGATAACGGCCTTCCGCATCAAGAACATAGCCTTTATCTTCTACTTTTTTGGCTTCATTTTCCGCTTTAAAAAGATATTCTTTTTTCTTTTCTTCAGCGAAAGCGGCCGCTTCGGCATCACCTTTTTCATGAAGTTTTAAATTAAAGAGCTCTTTTGCAGAAGACATAGAGATCTTAAAGCCATCGATGATGAACAAGAGTGCTTTCTCTTCCACGATCTTTCCGTTTTTATCAAGAGAATAGTTCACAAACTTCTTGATTTCTTTTATGTTTGTAACCACTTCGGAAAGACGCTTGTATTTGTTATATTCAGAGCAAACTAATGGCATTTCTCCCTTTAACTCATGAAGACCAAATGTGATGTTTTTATAAACCGTCATATGTGGCCAAAGAGCGTAGTTTTGGAAAAGGAAGCCTACATGTCTTTCATTAGCGGGAATATTAATTCCTGTCTCGCTATCAAAGACGGTCTCGTTTCCAATGGTAATTTTGCCACTCGTTGGGGTTTCTAAGCCAGCAATCATACGAAGGGTGGTTGTTTTGCCACACCCAGATGGTCCAAGGAGGGTAATGAATCCATTATCCTTGATGGTCATATTCAAATCGTCTACGGCATAGAAGCCTTTCCATCTTTTATAAATATGTTCTAATACTATTTCTGGCATAAATTAACCTCCAATGCCTTTGTCTAAGCTAGCTCCAGTAATCTTATTAACGAGCCAGTTGAAGATAAGAATAACGATAACAAGCATCAAGTTTGCTCCATTTTCAAGAGCAGGGATGCCATCTTGTTCAAACAAGAACAGCTGTCTTGTCAAGACGCCGGATGCAGGAACAATAAAGATGAACAAGGATAATTCTCTCATACAAGAGATGAACGGGAGAAGATAGCCTGATAAGAAAGAGCTCTTTTGAATTGGGAAGATAACATGAAGCATGCGTTTCCACCAACTAACGTTTTGTATGACCGCCGCTTCTTCAATTTCATTAGAAAGTTGCAACATTGCATTTAGCGAGCTTCTAGAAGCAAACGGTATATATTTTATCGTTCCCACAAGAATGGCAAGGACCCACCAGCTCTTTGTTAAGAAGGTGATGCCCCAGCCTGCTAAATCCGCTCCCAAATGGAAGAAGATGACGGACATAGAAATAGAAGGCAATAGGTAAGGCAAGAAAGCCAAACCATTAACGAATTGCGCCCATTTGGATTTTCTATTCTTAGCGACAGCATATCCAATTAGCAAGCCAATTGTACCAGCAAGCAATGCGCAAACCACGGATAAAATTATGGAATTTCTTAAAGCAATCCAAACATCCGAAGAATAAAGCAATCCATTGTTGCCATTTCTTAGAGACTTATCATTGGTTAACCACCACTTCGATGTAAAGCCACTAGAATAGTCTCCCTGATTTGGAAGGACGGATTCGATTGCAAAGGAGACCATTGGCCCAATGCAGAAGAAAACCACGATGATCAAGAGAATAATGGAAACAACCCATTTACCCACTTTTCCTAAAGTTTTTGTCTCAGCTTGTCCTGATTTACCCGAAACGGTCGTGAATTGTTTTCTCGAACCGGTCTGGAATTGGTTGATCAAGAGAATAAGCACACCAATGACAATTAGGACAACGGACATAACGTTGCCCATGCCAGCAATACCCGCATCATGGCCGTTAATCATCCATTCCATCTGTGTGGAAATCAAATAATAGTTTGTTGGATTTCCGAGAGTAACAGGAACGGCATAAGACGATAATGCGCTAGAGAAAACAAGAAGAATAGTTGAGAGAATCGCTGGTTTTAGCATAGGGATTGTCACTTTGAAGAACACTTTCCATTTAGGAATATTTAAAATGACAGCCGCTTCTTCTAGGTTTGAATCCATATTTCTAAGAACGCCACCAAGAAGAATATAAGCGAACGGAGCGTAATGTAACCCTAAAACGAAAGCGATTGGGAACATTCCAAACACCATCCAATCAGGAACGGCAATGCCTGTTAAAGCTTGGAATTCACCCATATAAGCGAGAGCCCAGTCTATTTCTGTGTTAACGAAGATGTTTCTCCAGAAAAGGGCTAATGTCCATTGAGGCATAACATATGGGAAAATAAAAACCGCAGAAATGAATTTTTTGAATTTTAAGTCTGTTCTTGTTATTAAATAGGCGGTAATTCCACCAAAAAGCAAAGCAAAAAAGCAAGCTAAGACACTTACTCCTAAGCTTCTTAGAAGTGGTATCCAGAAATATCCTTTGGAATTTCCGCCAGCGAACGTTTCATAATAGTTATTCCATGTAAACTCAGTGATATTACCTAAAATTGGATCTTTCACCGCCAAAGTGGTGATAAGAATCGAAACCATAGGAATTAAGGTCAAGAGTAACAAAAGGACCCCAAAAAATACAAGAATCGTATTGGCTGGAACACCAAAGAATGTCAACGTCTTATTCGCGCCTTTTTTGACTTTTTTCCAAAATGGATTTGGTTCTTTGATATTTTGTTCAAAAGAGTCCATAACGTCTCCTTTCTTCAATAAATAATGGGGGCTAGTTTGCTAACCCCCATTTCGAATAATTCGTTATTATTAGGAAGCTTTGTGTGCGGTAACATCAATGATGAATTTATTGACGTCATCGTAGTTAGCACCTAAGTATTCAGGGTCTTCAACAATGGCTTTGCCAGTATTAACCCACCAATCACCGCTAGGATCGTTCATGACAGGGAAGACGTTTTCTTTTGTATCGTCTTGTTTCCAGACCTTTTCGCCCTTTTCGTTGGTAACGAATTCGCCGTGTCCGAATTTACGACGGTTAACATCGACAGAAGGCATGGATGGGTAGTCGCCAATGTCTTTACCCCAGGCTTTAAAGCCATCAGAAGTTGTTGCTAAATAATTAATGAAAGCACAGGTTGTATATGGATGTTTTGTAATGGAAGAAACCATGAGGTAATGCTTGTACATGAAGCCGGAGAAGCCTTTCATATTCATCTTTGCTGTTGCTCCGTCCGTGTTGTCTTTTCCTAAAGCTGGAGAAACAAGGAATTTCTTAGAGACATCTTCCGTTTCTTCAATATTGTTCATCTTGGAATAAACAATCCAAGCAGCGGAACCATCAGCGGTCTTTTTAGAAAGTGGGTTAATGATGTCGCCATCATCTCCTGCAAAGGAAGCGCGCTTAATGAATCCGGCAATGAAAGCGTAGGCGTATTTCTTTAATTCGCCATAAGAAGCGTAATCTTCCACTTTAATGTCAGAATTGTTAGATGGATCTTCGTATGCTTCTTTGAGCAATTTACAGTTTTCGTCTTTCGTTAACATGATAAGGAAGTCACGATTAACGTTTTCGTTATTTGGGTTCATGCAAGCAAGCTTTTGTTTGCTGTGAGTGAAATCCCAGACATTATCTAATGGCTTTCCATCAGGAGTTTTAATGCCATCTCCGGCACCATCATTCACTAACCAAGTCTTAAAGTTGTATTGGAGAGAGAATGGATTCTTGTTCTTTGTCTTATCGGTAGCAGCATCATCGTTCCACTCTTTTGGAACATAATTGACCATGTATCCAGTATCGATGGCGTATTTTTGAAGTTGATAACCATCTTGGAGTAAGAAACCGTCATAGCAATCCGTTTTGTTAGCCTTAATATCCGCTGCTAAAGTTTGATAGATACGTCCATCAGGAATGGATTTATCACCGGTGAAGGTCATATTGGCGCATGCAGCATTTTTTGTGGCAAGAAGAGCTTTGAAGTTATTCTCTGCTTTATGAAGACGGGAAGAGCAACCAGTAAATTTGAAAACACCGCCTTGAATTTCGTCTGCCGCTTTTTGCATAAGCTCATCACGAGTCATATTCTGCGCAGCTTCGACGGCCTCCATAACAATCTTCTTTTGTGGATTTTCGTCCTTTCCACAGCTGCCTAAACAGCTAATGATGGCGAGTGATGCTAAAGGAAGCATCATTTTTTTGATTTTCATAAAAACCCTCCTTAATAAATGGTTTTTGTTTTTGTACATCTATTATATATGTAAGCCCTTACAAAAATAAACAACTTTTTACTTTTTGCTTACTTTTTATCGTATTCCTACGATGTTTACTTTATTTTTTAGTTATTCAACATTGTCATTTTTAACAATATTATCGCGAAGAGTAACAGTAAAAGTAGATCCTTCGTTGATTTTTGATTGAACAGAAATCTTGTAGCCATAATATTCACAAATATATTTCACGATGGATAATCCAAGACCCGTTCCGCCATCTTTTCTGCTTCTGGCTTTATCCACACGATAAAACCTCTCAAAAATACGAGAGATGTTAATTTTTTCTATGCCGACTCCTGTATCCGTTATGGATATGTTCATTCCATCCATTATCACATACACGTCCCCATCGTTTTTGTTATAACGAATCGCATTCTCAATCAAATTGCGGAATAATTTATCAAAATCTTCTTCGTTGACCTTAATCTGTAATTTTTCTTTTTTGAAATGGATACGAACGTTTTTCTCATTTGCCGTTATCTTTTCAGAATCAATGATGGCTTCTAAGGCATCCCCCACTTCAAGTTGAACAATAGGTCGCAAAGTTTCGTTTTCTAAAGAAGAAAGTTCAAGCATATCAACAATGATTTTATTCATACGACGGGCCTCACGAATGGTACTATGAATCGCATCATCGATTTCATCCTTATTCGTAAGGATCCCTTGTTCGATCATTTCCTGATAGCCAAGTATCGAAGCGAGCGGAGATTTTAATTCATGAGAAGCGTTGGCGAAAAAATCTCGTTTCATTTTCGAAGAATTGAATTCTTCCGTTACATCAATCAATAACATTGCTGCCCCGATTTTCCCTAAGTTCTTATCTTCTTCAAGGGGTTCGATTTCACATTGATACACTCTTGATCCAATCGAGTCAAAATAGGTGTCTCTTATGCAGGTTCCCATCACGGTTGTTACTTTTTTCTGAGCGATAACGCTTTTATTTAAAGCAATAAGAGGCCTTCCCACCGCTTCTTTAACATCTAATTCGAAGATATCTGCCGCTTTTTTGTTTAAGATTCGAACCTTCTTTTCCGATGAAAAGAGAATAATTCCTTCCGTAAAAGAGGAAAGAATAAAGTCGGTTTCTTTGGCCTTCTCTTTCGCTTCCGTTAATTCTTTTTCTAATCGTTTACGCGAATCTCTTAAAATCGTCGCATAAAACTCCATAGAATCCTCAAATTTAAGTTCTTCCGAAGTTCCACAAACGGAACGTAACCTAGCAACCTGTTTCTTGATGCTATTTAAAGATTTAGAAAAAGAACGAATGGAGAAAAAGAAGTAGACACCGTAAATAGCAACAATGCCTGCGCTTCCCCATATAAGAAACCTCTTAGCTATAAAAACATTGTCTGGAACCCTGATTCCCACGCGGAAAAACATGTTTTTAGAAGAAACAAAGCAAATACAATAACAATATTCCCTGTTGTTCGTCGGATTCTTAGCATAATAGGTATCGTTTACGTTATGGATTAAATCATCTTTCGTTAGCGGAGAAGCATCACCCGTTGAATCCTCAAGTGGATTTCCTCCTTCCAAAGAAAAATAAGAAAATTGATAATCGGAAAGGCCTTGATATCGTGCCGTTTCTTGAGCCATTGTGGTTTCGTTAGAAACGATGCTTGTGCTGATTTGTTCGGATAAAAAGTGAGTTTGTTTTTGGATAGCACTCTTACTGAATAAAAACCATGATAAGGTCGTAGAAAGATACGATCCAACAAGCAGGATAAAAACAAGAACATCCAGAAGAATGAGTCTTTTTTTGTTCATAAAACAATGCGATACCCTGAACCGTATACCGAAACGATAGAGCCTTGGCCAAGTTTGGAACGTAATGAACGTATATGCATATCAAGTGCTTTTGAGCTCTCGTTTCCTTCCCCACCGAAACAGGCGAATAGTTCTTTTCGAGAAACGATTTTTCCATCCACTTCGATAAGTTTTTTAAAAATTAAAAATTCTGAGGCGGTTAAATGAATGGGGCGGTTCTTTTTAAATAAGATTCCTCTCTCGGAATCAAGTGTATAAGGTCCTTTTCTAATTTTAATATTATTTTTGCTGTTTTTATTACGACGTGCTTGAGCATTGACACGGGAAATCAGTTCGGCAATTTCAAAGGGTTTTGTCAGATAATCATCCGCGCCAAGGTCTAAAAGCTCAACTTTATCGTTCAATAATGATTTTGCAGAGACGACAATGATATGGGAATCATCTAATTCTGGATGTTTTTTAATCTCTTTTAGGACTTCTTTTCCTTGAATGCCTGGCAACATTAAGTCCAAAAGAATGACGTTAGGCTTATTTTTCATAACGTCATCCAAAAAGCTTTCTCCAGTAAAGTATGAAAAAACTTGATACCCTTGTTTTTGAAGGGTTTTGGATATGATTAAGGAAATAGATTCATCATCCTCTATAGAAGAAATAATTATGTCTGACATATATTCATTTTAAAGCAAAATATAAAGGAATGACTAGAAAGAAAAAATAAGCGTGAATTCTTAAACTAAATTCCGTTTTTTCTAATTTCATCCTTTTTATCGAACT
>UQFY01000011.1 GCA_900540385.1 uncultured Mollicutes bacterium | reverse complement strand
CCTTTCAATGCTTGCGTTGGTCCGCAAGGCTATTGTAAGGAGCCCTTTTCGACTGCGCAAAGCTATAAGCTCCACCGAACTCCCCGACTATCGGGGAGTTTTCACTCGCTCGACGTTGCACGTCGGCTCAAAGAAAAAACAGCACCAATTCGTATTGATGCTGCAATTTACATTTGGTTGCGAGGGATGGATTTGAACCACCGACCTCCAGGTTATGGGCCTGGCAAGCTACCCCTGCTCTACCTCGCGATATGGACTGTTCTTTCAAACAGCCTAACAATAATAGCCATATCGTATAAAGAATGCAAGAAAATTGAAAGGAAAAGGTTGTTTCTAGATAAATAAAGGAAGAAAAAAGAAGGCTTATTAGGCCTTCTAGAGAATAATTTTGATGCTTATTCTTTTGGATCGGTAACCACTTCTTTGATAGTGGTTGCTAAGCTTGCAATATTGGTTAAGTTGCTTGGAAGAACGATCTTTGTGGCTTTTCCATCGGCAACTTTCGCAAGGGCTTCAAGATATTTAAGAGTTAAGACGTTATTGTCGCATTCGGCTTTCTTAAGCATTTCTAAGCCATCCGCTTCGGCTTGACGAACCATCTTGATGGCATCCGCTTCAGCAGCTTTCATTTGACGGGTCTTTTCCGCTTCACCTTCCGAACGGAGGATGGTTGCTTGCTTTTCGGCATCCGCATTTAAGATTTCGGATTCTTTCTTACCTTGAGCAATAAGAATGGCGGATTGTTTCTCACCTTCGGCAAGAAGGATCTTTTCTCTCTTTTCACGTTCCGCTCTCATTTGTCTTTCCATGGCCTCACGGATGTCTCTTGGAGGGAGAATGTTCTTCACTTCAACACGGTTGACTTTAATACCCCATGGGTCGGTTGCTTCATCAAGAATCTTTCTCATTTTCTCATTGATGATGTCACGGGAAGTAAGAGTTCCGTCTAAATCAAGTTCACCGATGATGTTTCTTAAAGTTGTAGCAGAAAGATATTCGATAGCAGCGATTGGGTTATCAACACCATAGGCATAAAGCTTTGGGTCGGTAACTTGGAAGAAGATAACAGTATCGATTTGCATCGTGACGTTATCTTTGGTGATAACCGACTGAGGCTCGAAATCCTTCACTTGCTCTTTCATAGAGATTTTATGGGCAATTCTATCCACAAACGGAAGCAAGAAATGAATGCCAACACCCCATGTCGCATGATAGGCGCCCATTCTTTCAACGATGGCTTTTTCCGTTTGACGAATCACACGAATCGAAGATAGAACGACAACTAAAGCGATAAAAAGAACAATACAGATAACAATAATTGCAATGACAAATCCAGGCATAGTTAATTTTCTCCTTCCTTGGTAAATTTCTTAACAATTAATTTGTTGCCAGAGATGCCAACGACACTTACAACATCCCCAACATTTAACACATCTTTTTCATTTTGACCAATGGCTGTCCAAATCACGCCATTGATTTTCACTTCACCATGATGCAAAAGGTCATATTTTGCTGTCATGACACCTTTAGAATTAATGATTTCATCGACATTGGTCTTTGTTATGCCTCTTCTCATCCATTTATGGGCAAGCGGACGAAGAATTAATAACGTCGACGCAGAGACGGTGATAAAGACGATTAATTCCACCCACCATGGGCAAGCGGTAAAGCTAATGATTAAGGAAACAAGAGCGCCGAAAGCAAACCAAATGCTCACTAAATCTGTTCCGATGGCTTCAATGATTAAAGAAACAACAAAGATCGTAAGCCAAATAATCCACATCCACTGTTCCATATTTATTCTCCTTTCCCCGTTAAGATTACAAGATGATCCTCATTTTCATTGTATTTGGTTGGATATTTAATGGCTTCCTTACCAAGATTCAATTTTAAGCACGAGGAGAGCAAACTCATTAATTCAATTGAATTAATTCTAGCATAAGACTTTGTGATTTGAATTCCTAGATAATCATTTTCATTCAAATCCATATGCGAAATGTAGTCTTTGCTAAGAGGTTGGATGATGATGTTGTTCTTTTCATCCATTCCCACTTTGACGCGATATGCTCCCTCAAAGGGTGACATAGCTATTTTATTCAGCGTGATGGAGTTTTTATTCAAACTAGCTTGTCCTTCCGCTAGTTTTAAGTTAAACCAGGTTATTTTCATTTCGTACCTCCTTGTACATATTATATTGTTTTGTATTTTTTATATTCAAGTATTTTTTATAGAAAAATAGTCATATAAATATGCTAGAATAAGGTGTTCAGGGGAAACTGACATCTATGCCAAACGAAGTGAAAAAAGAAGAACTGCAGGAAATAAAGAAAAACTTGCAAGAAATCAATAGGAAAAAAGACAAGAAGACGAGAAATTCCGCGATTATGGGCGGAATCATGATTCTCGCATTGACAGTCGCCGTTGTTTTATTGATCACTAATTTCACCGATTTAGAGGAAATCAAGCAGGTTTTCCTTTCCATTGGTCAGAATCATCACTGGGTATGGTTGTTTGTCGCTTTTCTCTTATTAATCATTTTCTTATTTTTATGGCCTCTTTCTTTGATTGCTTTTAGTAAATCGAACGGCATTGATAGGGTGGTTGGCAAAAGAAGATTATTCGAGATTGCCACGATTGAGCAATTCTATAACAACGTTACCCCATTCGCTTTCGGTGGACAGCCAATGGAAGTTTATCTGATGAAAGAATGCGGAGCCGATATGTCGAAAGCAACTGGTTCAATCCTTGCTACTTTTGTGGTTCATGTCGTTGCTTCCAATATTTATGCTATTATCGCTCTCTTTTTCTTCCCTTTTTATATTAAGGGTCTTTCACAAGGTGGCATCACTGGCTTAACTAGCTGGCTAAATCCAACCGTTTTCACGATTATCGTTGCCATTGGTTATTTCAATAACATTCTAACTTTGGTTATTATGCTGCTTTTGGGGTTATCTAAAAGAGTGCGTAACCTTTTAGTCTCTTTGCTTACGAAGATTTCCAAATGGAAGATGTTCCGCAAGTTTCTTCCTAGCAAGATTGAGGCTTTTGAGAATTATTGCGATAAGACACAAACTGCTTTTAAAGAAATCTTCACCCATAAGAAAGCCTTCTTGCTCTCTTTGCTTTATCGTATGTTAGCCGATTTGGCTTATTATTCGATTCCTTTCTTCTTACTTTTAGCGGTTGGTGTCGAATTAAGTAACGTGAATCCTTTCTTTGTCTATATCTTGGTTATGTTTGGAACTTCCTTTGCCATTACGGCTGTGGTTTGGGTTCCTACGCCTGGCACAACCGGAGGTATTGATTATGCCTTTGCGGTTGTTTTAGCTTCTTTGTCTGTTATTGGCTTAGGTGGAAATTTGTTTACGAGTGAAACTGTATGGGCCACCTCTCAAACCATCTCTCTTTTATGGAGAGGTTACACCTACTATTTCGTTATTCTATTCGGTTTGTTTGTTTCCATTGCCTTAGAAATCGAATTAGCAAAGAAACAATCGCAAGAAATCAAGATTTTAGCCAAACAAGCCGAAGAGATCTCTCACCAAGATAATCCTGAATTGTAAGCGTTTTATTGATATATTCGTTCTCTTTTGTTCTAAATTTTTAGTATGCAGAAATTAGATTTAGGTGACAAGCGCACCTTCAAAAATATCTTATCTTTGGCTCTTCCAAGCATGTTAGCCCAGTTTGTGAGCGTTCTTTATAGCATTGTTGACCGTATTTTTATTGGCAATATTCCTATAGAAGGTGAGATTGCTTTGATTGGAATTGGGGTTGTTGCCCCTATTACAACCTTTATTACTTCCTTTGCCTATTGGATTGGTTTTGGAGGAGCGCCTATTTTCTCCATGTCTTTAGGTGAAAAGAATGAAGAAAACGCGAAAAAGATTCTATCTAATTCTTTTATTCTTCTTTTGATTATGAGTCTTCTTATTGTCGTTGTTTTTTATCCATTAGGAAGGCCGCTTCTTTATCTATTTGGGGCGTCCGAAGCTTCATTTCCTTATGCTTATTCTTATTTCATGATTTATTTAGCTGGGACTTTCTTTTCTATCCTTACTTTGGGATTGAATCAATTTGTCATTGCTCAAGGGAAATCCACTTTAGCGATGCTTGTTACAATGCTAGGATGCGTGGCAAATATCGGATTGGATCCTTTGTTTATCTATGTTTTTAAGATGGGTGTTTCCGGAGCGGCGTTAGCAACCCTCATCTCTCAATTCCTCTCTTTTGTTTTTGTTCTTATCCTTCTTTTAAAAGTGACGGACATCCGCCTTTCTTTTCAAAAGCTCGAAAAGAAAATCGTCAAAAAGATTTTTAAACTAGGTTTTTCTCCCTTTATTATCATGGCGACGGATTCTGTTGTTTTTATTTGTTTGAACACTTGCCTTAAAAACTTTGGGGGAGGAGATGGGGATTTCTATATTGAGGTTGCGACCATTACGCAGGCCTTCTTCTCTTTGGTTACCGGTCCTTTATTAGGAATATCAAGCGGAACTCAGCCTTTACTTGCCTATTGTTATGGGGCAAGAAAAATGGATTTGATTAAGAAAGCGGAATGGCAGCTTGTAGGATTTGCTCTTGCTTTTTGCACCCTTTGCGTTGGTTTATCTTTCTTCCTTGGCAAGCCTTTTGCTAGGCTTTTCATCTCTCTTTCCTCCTCTACGCCTAATGAAAGAGCCATCACGATATCGAATCAAACCATTTCTATTTATATGTATGGGGTTATTCCTTTGGCTTTGCAATATGTGTTTGTTGATGGGCTTACCGGCATGGGACAGGCGAAGTATTCGATTTGGCTTTCCTTGAACCGGAAGTTTATTCTTCTTTTGCCTTTAACGATCCTGCTTCCAATTCTTTCAAAGAACGCTTTCCTTGTCTTTTATGCCGAGCCTATCGCCGATATCCTTGCTTCTTTGGTATCCACTGTCGCTTATTTTCTTCTTCGACCGAGGATATTCCGAAAAAGATTGGAACAGATCGGAAACATACTGGATTAAAAAAAGCCCCGAAGGGCCTTTTATTTTTTATTTTTCGTATGGGTTTTCTTTTAGCATTTGATCGAGCAATTGATAATTACCAACAATCGCTTGAAGAACAATGGTTCCAGAATATTCGCCCATATCATCTCTATCTAAGACGACACGAAGAACTGCTTCAGTGCTATGTTTGGAATTTACTTTATACACATAGAGATAGCCATCTTTCTCTAAGGTCGTCTTCTCATCAAGGAAGAAACCGTTCTTCTTTTGGGCTTCAAAAAGGCTATTGGCATAGGCGATTGCGTCTTCTTTAGAAGAAATATCAACTTCGGCGAGCCAATAATAGAGAATATCGTTAGCGTAGCCACTCGAAGCGAGTTTTTCTTTAATGGCCAACGTCATATCGTAAGAATGAACGCGGGTTACTTTATTCGATTCAGGAAGAGTGGCGTAGTTTAACCCTAAGTCATACTCTTTGTTATATGTTCCGTTATTCCAAAGGGAAAGCTCTTCATTGGCTTGGTTGAAATTTTGATAATCTGTGCTTAATTCAATCAAGATCATGGTCGCGTTGGATGCGTACTTCATCGTTACTTTTGCGGCAGAATATAAGAAAGAGGTGTCTCCTTCTTCTGGGGTAAGTTCAAGAAGATATTCCGTATTTAAGCTCATTCTCTTTTTGAAGCCTTTTGCTAGAAGTTGTTTGCCGTAGCTACTTACAAGATTCACGCCATAATTCACGATAATAATGCCATCGCTTGTATAGCTTTCAGAATATTGAGCAGTCGTTCCTTCTGGGAAAGGAAGAAGATTTTCCACTGGCTTATTAGCGTGGATATAGGCTTTGCTTTCTTCTGTCCAAGTCGTAGGGGCTGGCACTACTTTTGGGGAAGAAAGATAAGAAGTAAGCACACTTGGAGGAAGAAGGCTTGTATCCCCTAAATGCGTAAGTCTGATTTGATAAGTCATCTGTTGGTCATTTATTTGGAAATGCATGATGGTGACGATATTTTCAAGATTCTCATCCAAAATAAGAGAGAAACCGTCCATATATTGCTCAAATGTTGAATTAATACCAGCAACAGCCGCCCAATATTTGGCTGCAGCTAAGCTTCCGTCTTTATTCTTTTTTGAAGTATAAGCAAAAGAAGAATCCGTTTCTTCATAAAGAGAGGCATTCGCTAATAATGCGGGGCCATAGGATTTTAAATCAATGAGATTAGTTGCGTATCCCACAGGGCTTTCTAACATCACTTGGTTATTTTCAATACGGTAAGTGAATGCACCCTGTTCCCCATTGATTAAGATCCCTCCATCAAGAAGGTCCGCATTATATCCTTCTTTGTAATACTCTTTGAAATCATCACTATATTGTTGAAGTTGAGCTTTTTCGCCATAGAAAGAATAAGTAGAAATAGGCGAGCTGAATCCTGTGGAGCGAATCTCAAAAACCCCGATATTGGTTTTTCCTTTCTCTATAAAGGAAGAAAAAACATCCTTTGTAGGTATTTCGCTAGAAACACTTGGCGTTTCTGAAGAAGCAGGTTCGCTTGATGAAACATTTGGCTTTTCCCCACAAGAAAATAAAAAAGGCAAGATAAGCAATGATAAATATTTTTTAGACTTAGGCATAATTATCCTCCAAAAGCGATAACTTCTTTATTCTAATGAATTATTTTTTTCTTTCAAGAAATTAAAAAAATGATAAATTTATGTAGTCATCCTGAGGTTAAAAAATGAAAAAAAGATATTTTATGCCGTTGTGCTTAAGCGTAGGAATGTTACTTTCTTGCGTAAGCACGAATGAAAGCAGTAATGATACAATTCCTTCGGAAGAAAACGTTTCTTCCATTGCCCCTTCTTCTAGTAACGATTCTAGAAAAGATTCTTCTAGCGAAAGTTCTAGCAGCAATTCTCAAAAAGGAAGCTCCGAATCTTCTCAATACGTTCCTCCAATCGATACAAATTCTGGTGATAAAGCTTACATCTATAGCACGCTTATGGCTGCTGCCAATTCCGGAAACTATACCGTTGAATACGAGATGTATGATACGGAAGGAAATGTGACTTCTACTTTAAAAGATACAGTCACTCGTAAATACATCACAAGAAATTATGCCAATACGGGTTACCTTCTTTTAAAGAGCTATAACCAAACGGAATTCCCTAATGACATTTATTACGAATACGATAAGGAAGGCTCCTCGATTAAGATTACAAATGCCCACCGTCTTGATGGGGCTTCTTATAGAACGCCTGCAAATGAAGACGATTTCTTATACCGCATGAACCTTCTTGGTTCTTTAGCAAATCCAGAAAACCGTGTAACCGAAGAGTTCGTTTCTTATGACGCGGAACATGGCATTTATTCCGATAAGCAAGCCTTCATCGTTGCTTGCGGGACCTTGCTTGGGTATAAAAATGCTTCCATAACCGGAAGAATTGCCGAAGTTCGTTTTGGCGTGAGAGAAGATAAGTCCGTTATTATCCAACTTTATACTTGGGAAGATGCAAACGATGATGAGAATACGAGAATTGTCCCTCTTGCAAAAGGATTCCTCACGAAAGTTGGCGAAACAGTGAACCAAGAATTAGAAGATTTTATCTCTTCTTTCTCTTTACCAACGGAGTCTTTGCCTGAAGAGGCTTCGAAGTTGGCGCTTGATAATAAGATTAAAGCCAAAACGGAAATGAATAAGATTTCTAGCGAAGGCGTTTCCTCTTGGAAAGCAAGTGTTTCTTTGGAAGCAAACGAAAACGAGAAAAAGATTCATAACCGTTATGATAATGTCCGTGGGGCTATCGATGATTGCCAATATCTCCGTAAGAGTGCTTCAGGTTATGCCGAAGAAGTCTATATTAACGGGAATAATGAAATTGCTAGCAAACGTACTTCTTACCTTTGGGAAGATTTATCCTATCGTTTCTTAAAGGAGTATTTCGATCCTTTAGCCTGTAGAAAAACAGATGATGGTTCCTACCATTATTTTGGTCCAGGAGCCGATGGCATAATTGAATCCCTTTGCGACTATAACTATGTTACCTTCGGAAATATTCGTTCCTTAGATCTTACATATGAGAATAACGCCTTATCTTTCCACGGATTAGGCTATACCTATACCGATGGGCATCATTACGAATTCGTAACCAATCTCGAAACACCTACCGCTATTTCTTTAGAAAAGTATGCCGTTAACTCCGAAGAAGAGGATTATCAAAAATTAAGCACTGCTTTCTCTTATTTCCAAAACGATAATAACGTTTGGCAAGCGCATGAAATCAATAATTCCAATAATAACACCATCACCAATCGTGATATCGGTGATTATTACCATACCGGGGATTATTCTTTCTATGTCCCAGAATTCTCTGGAAAAGAAAGCTACGGATATTTAAAGACGGAAGATGGCGTCCAGCCATTTAGCATCAGCTATAAACTAATTTATAAAAATGCCGAAACGGAAGATCCTTCGGATCATTTTGAAGGTAGAGCGGTTCGTTCTGGTGATGTTCAAAAGGGCAAAACTCTCTCTGATTTCATGTCTTTTAGCACTCATCCTGAATTATTCACCAAAGTCTCTGAGAACAAATATGCGGTGAAACCTTTTGTCGATGGCGTTGGCTTAACGATGTTCCCTAAAGATGACGATGATGCAAAAGATTACGATACCTACATCACCTTAGGGGAAGATGGTAAGGTTTCTACCTATGAATATTGGTCTCCGAATAATGGCGGATACCGTAAACTCTCCTTTAACTATCAATCTATCAGCGTGGAGAATGATAAATTCTATTTCTCCGATAAGGATTTCATCGATTTCTCTCCATTAAAAGCGAATTCTTCTTGGTTAACATGGGAAACGGGTTATGCAAGTTTCTATAACTATCAATTGTTAAAGGTTTTCAAAGAAAAACTCGGAATGTCTGATGCGGATGCAAAAACTGCAGCCGATTCCGTACCATATCTTGCTCTTGATTACACCGATTCTTCTTATCCATTTAGTTATGGTCCAATTGATGGCGTGACTTTAGAGATTAGTTTGGATAAGAGTTGCGGAACAAGCTCTGATCGTCAAATCTACGCCAACAAATATGCGGCCTATCTCTTAAAATGTGGTTATACCAAGGGATTAGATTCCTCCAATAAGGAATGTTATAAAGGAACTTATTGCGATATCTATTTCGGTACAAACACATATCAATCTACGCCTAAGTTCACCTTTGTTTGCCATAAGGCAGCTTAAGTATTTCTTTCGGTAGAAGCCCATAGGAAACTATGGATTTTCTTTTAGAAAAGGTTAGAGAATTCAAACAAATTTCAAGAAAGAAGATATTCTAAAACATCTCCAATATCTTCATGTATGACTTCATCGAAGAAGGAATCTAGAGGGGTTCTTTCTTTGTTGATAAGAACCTTATGTTTTCCACCGAATTCATAGATAAGTCCGGCGGCAGGATAGACATTTAAAGAGGTTCCTCCAACGATTAATAAATCAGAATAACGTAAAGCGTTCACGGATTGATAAAGAATGGTTTCGTTTAAGGGCTCTTCATAAAGAACCACGTCCGGTTTCAGAATTCCTCCACACAAACAATGCGGGATCTCTTTCTTTTGGGGAATTTGATCAAGAGTGTATTCTTTCCCACAATCTAAGCAGAAATAACGCTTGGTGGAACCATGGAGTTCATAGACGCGTCTAGAACCCGCTTCTTGATGAAGGCCATCAATATTTTGGGTCAATATTTCGATATGGCCCCCTCTTTTTTCGTAGTTTGCTAAAGCGATATGGGCTTTATTTGGTTTTGCATTAGGAAAGACCATGAAGTTCCAATAGAAATCATAGAAAGTGTCCGTATGTTCAAAGAAATAAGAATGGGAGAGCATTCTTTCTGCAGGAAGACCATATTTGTTTTGGATTTTATATAACCCTGTCGGAGAACGGAAGTCTGGAATTCCGCTTGCAGTAGAAACCCCTGCTCCTCCCAAGAAGACAATACGGGTATCTTTATGTATCCAGCTTTTAATCTTTTTTAATTGATTCATATGCTTATTATAATTCTTCAAAATGATGGTCACCTGTTACAAACTTAAAATAATTTTGAATTTGTAACAGTTAAGAAAGGAACAAGTCTACTTTTCCAAGCAGCCAATCTTCGATATTGATATGTGTTATTCCGTTTTGTGACATATCAAACTCATCCAAACTCATGACGTATTTCGGAGAGGGATCACGTACAGAATTATAAGGAGAGAATTCCCTGATGATGGTTTCTTCATCAGAAAGAAGATAAGCGACTTGAATGAAACATTTTTTGTTTTCTTTCATCGTGACGAAATCAATTTCACCTTTATATGTCTTTCCTATTTTTACTTCATATCCTCTATAAATAAGTTCGTTATAAACAAGGTTTTCTAGTGCTCTAGAAGGAAAAATTCGATTTGAATTACTACACGCTAAAATAAGCCCTGTGTCCATGGCGAATCGCTTTTCTATCGATTTTAGAGTTCTTTTTGAAGCGATATCATAACGTTTCACTCGCTGAATAAGGCAAGCGTGCTCCATCTTTTCTAAATAGCGATAAAGCGTGACGCGTTGTATTTTATCGGAATTGTTCATGTTGTAATAATCAACGATGTTATCAGGAGAAAAATCCTTTGCAGAGTTGGAGATGATATATTTGGCAATGTTCAAGAATGTTTCTTTGTCGATTCTCGATTTACTTGAACAAATATCTTTCTCCACGATGCCATTAAAAAGATCAGACAAATAAGCAACGATGTCTTTTTCTAAAAAATAATCCAATCTTTGTGGCATTCCCCCATAGCGGATGTAATTATTGAGAGGCTTTGTAGGGAGAGGAAGCTGATTTTCTTGATAAAAGTCCAAGAATTCTTTGTATGTGAATGGCTGAATTTTGAATTCCTTGCAACGTCCGACTAAAAGGGAAGCCAGTCTTCCAGAAAGAAGCTTTGAATTGCTGCCAGTAACAAAAATAGAAACGTTTTTCGTTGCCTTCAAGGAGGCAAGAACTTTTTCAAATTCTTTTACATGTTGGATTTCATCGAGAAAAATATAGTATTTCCTCTCATCTTTAATGCAAGCAGAAATATAGTCATTTAGTTGATAGGCATTTTTAATGGAAGAAAAAGAAATATCTTCGAAATTGACGCAAATAATATGTTCCTCATCCAAATTGCGATCTTTTTTCAATTCTTCACGTATTTGTTCTAAAAGAACGCTCTTGCCCACACGTCTAATGCCTGTTAAAACCTTAATCAAGTTGGAATCATAATATTTTCTAATTTCTTCTAGATATTGTTTTCTTAGAATATACATAAGGCATCCTTTCTTTTTTTAACGCTTTTGGAAATATGAGAACAAGATTTTTTCCTTCTTAAGAGACAATTTCATTTTATCACGACCTGTTACAAACTTAAAATAATTTTGAATTTGTAACAGTTCATTAGGAATTAAAGATAGATACGTTTGTTGATTTCTAACATGATGGATACGACTTTTTTATAAATAACTTTCTTATTATAGATACAGTTTGGGACAAGACTTCCTTGATAGGGATAGTTTATTTGATAGGTGTATCCCCTCTTTTTGATTGCTTCAATGATGCGATGCAATATTTCTTGATCAAAGAAGTCTTTTTCTATTCCGATACAGATATCTGGAAAAGGAGGTTTAAAGAAATACGAGGCCATCTTATCAGAGAAAGAATGGCAATCTAGTATTAAGAGTTCATCGTCAAAAGAAAGGAGGCCTTTGGTAATTTCATCTAGTTTTTGATGGTACGTATCGTAATAAGTAAGGACTTTCTTTCGATAGATTTCATCGTGCTTATGAAATAGAATGCCATCATACATCTTTGTATATAAAAGACCCTCCCCATATTGAGCCATCCTTTCTTTCTTATCGTCACGAAAACGTTCTACATCACAAAATAAGCGCGAATAAGGAGGTATTATCTTTACTCCTGGAAGATCTTTCAAAAGATATTCCACCCCTAAATCACTCATTTCTAGATTGTATTTCCGGAAAAGAGGCTTAGGGATGATTAGCCCCTTATAAAAATAATTTGGTACGTCTAATGAGACGTGAGGAAGATGTAATAAGATTTTCATTTTTCTTTCTCCTAGCCACAAGAGAAAGAAAAACTCCCATCTTCACGATGAGAGATAATTGTTTATTTCCCATCGTTCAGGATTTAGCACCTTACGAATGCAGGTTGCTGAAGAGTCGTAGGGCCTGTCCCTCGTCTTCTCTTTATGGCAGAAGAATTATATGGAAGAAGATCGTTTGTTTCTACTCTTTTTTTGGTAATGTTCTTGGCGATATTTATGGGTTCTTTCAATGAAGTGATATTCATTGTTGATTTGATAGATATATTTTAGATAGTTCTCGGCACGTTTATAATTTTTTGAATCAAGTTTGGACAAAGATAAAACGGTGAGGTTATCTTGAAGATCCAACATTTTACAAAGAGCAGAGATAGGATTACCCATGCATATTTCAATATAAGATGGGTAATCCATCGTTTTATCATGGGTGATTCTTTCTAAGGCATCCTTGATACGTTTATGGAAATAGCTAGATAATCCCTCCTCTTGGAAGAGTTTTTCAATCTTTTCGATAGTAAAAGGCGTATCTTCAATAACATCATGAAGAAGAGCCACTTCCACTACGCCAAAGAAAGGGATTCCATCTTCTTCTAACCGATAGCATTTTGTTTCGGGTTCATCCAGATATCCAATGAAAGCCGCGTAGTTATTAAAACATCTAATAGGGTGTAATTCATAAGGTTCTCCACTCACCCTTGTTTGGTTTTTATGAGCTTTTTCCATAATCTTTTTAGCAAGGTTGAAGGCTCTATAATGTTCGATGATTTCTTGCATTTTCTTTTTCCTCCCAATGCAAGAAAAGGATAAAGAAAAAGAGAGGATAAATGGTCAAATGGGATTTGACATTTCTTAAAGGAGCAAAGAATCTTCGTATCCTGCATCTATAAGAAGTTTATTAACCTCATAGATGTCATAAATATGGTTTTCTATCGCAAAACGGATGGTTAAAGAAAATCTGCTAGAGGAAGAAAGAGTATATCCAGCCTTTTTCAAAAGATATTTGCATTCATGATTGTCTAAATGCATGGCTAAAGCGAGTTTGATACAGGTGTTTAATGATGGGCTAGATTTAGCGGAAATGATCGAAGAGTATAGTTGGCGAGAAAGGAAGGCTTTCTTATAAACATCAGAAGGATTTTCTATCTGATGTTTTTCCATCAATTCGTATAAATAGTCTACAAAAGATTCCGATTTTTCACGGTTCTTTTGGTGTTTAGCGATGTATTGCTCAAGTTCTTCGTTCATATCTCAATTTTAATAGAATAATTCACCAAGCAATTCTCTCCTCACTCAAAGGAATGAATAGCTTTGTTTAAAAAGATTATAAGAGGGAGGTTAAAACATCCCCATGAGCAACGATATGATAATGCTCATCCTTTGTGACATCGTTACTTGCAATGTAATAGCCTTTGATGTGGTAATGAGAATCTTTCAAAGTTTTATCACCATTTTCTTTGATTTCTACATAACCAATGATGTGATAATGTGCATCCTTTAACGTAAGTTTTTGAATCATAAATCCCCCTTTTATTATCTTGGCTTTCTTTGATATACGAATATATTTCCATAAAAGAAAGCGTGTGTTTTTGTCTTCTTTATTATAATTCTCAGTTATTTGTTTGATAAATAGAACTCATTTCTTTCTAAGGATGATGGTTTTAGGATAGCAAGTTTAATTGCTTTGAGGATAAAAAATATCAGGCATTTTCGTTATGGTAGAAGCAAATCGAAACATTTGATAAGAGGAGAAGTCTCTATAAACGACATGGTTGTTTTCAATTTCAATCTCGTATTCACTCTCGTTAAAAAGGATGTAGGTTACTTTCCGATAATTTCCACCATCTACCGGTTGATTTTCATCATATTTAAGAAGGGGTTGATTGTTTAGGATGTCGAGATTGTATTCGATGTCTCTCTTATCTTCGCTATATTTGATAGTCGGTTTCCTGCCTTCTGGATTAACACCAAAATAACCAGTTTCAATACGCACCCCTTTTAAAGATTCTTTCGTGACGGAACGTAGATAAGGAAACACCTCTACGAAAGAATATGTTTTATTTAGATAAAAACGATTCGTGGTAATTGCTAAGGCCGAATCTAAAGCGGGCATTTTAAATTCATAGTAAGAATAGCCATCAAGAGTTGGATCTTCCTTAAAGGGCTTAAGTAATTCGTTATTTAAGTAGACATAAAGTGTAGCGTCAAGAACATGCCCTACTTTGAAACGGAACGGATGATTCTCAGGATAATGGGCCGTTTTAGGTAAATCTGGTGAGATCGTTACATCACCACTTACTTTAAGACGATATTCCCCATCTTTATTTGTTCTATCCTTTATCATGGTTATGTATTTGTCGGGTATTTTGCTAAAAGAACGATAGGCTTCAACGGAGTTTTCCATAGTCGAACCATAATATAAATAATGGTCTTTTTGACCAATATACATATCGAAGGAGTAATGTTGAACAGGATACGTTTCTAAAAGAACGTCGGTCATGAAATGTAAACATATTGCCCCTCCACCATCGGATAAGGGTTTATCAAGTAGCTCGTTTTTAATATTGAAATTAACTTTCACATATTTCGTATTTAAAAACGTATAGTCATCATATTGGTATTGCCAGGCAAAGGAAGCAGTTACATTTTCACTAATCTTAAATTCATTAATGTCTGAAATCGTAACGCCTGTAACATCTTGAAAAGAAGAGTAAATTCCGTTGTCCGTAAAGCATCCATTAAGCAAAAATGTCGTAACCAATACGGCTGTTAAGAATCTTTTTTCCATATAAACGCCCCAAAACTTTATTAGATTGTATCATTTTGGGGAATTAGCGAAAGAAAAGATAACTAAGAGGTAATAAGAACTTTTCAAATTTTTCTCCTACATATCAAACAATGCGACAATATTCGCCCTTTGAAGAAGGTTTTATAGGATGGGCTTTCTCCTTTAATGTGTTACCACTTTAGTTTTTTATGTAAGTTACTTTTCCCCCCGAGGAAAACAGGTTTATGTCTCTAGCAACGTTTAGATAAATATATCCCATTTAAGAAAGATAGGCCTTTCCCATCTTGGTAAGTGGCAATGGGCCAATTTCAATCGTTCTTCGGATCGTATTCAAAATAGACTCTTCCTGTTTCTTCTTTTGCACCAAGCTTTTTATAGAATTCGATGGAAGGAGTATTCCAATCTAGGCAACTCCATTCTAATTTCGAATAGCCCTCTTCTTTTATCATTTCTAAAAGTTTGTGAAAGAGCTCTTTTCCAAAGCCTTTGCCTCGATATTCGAGCTTTATGAATAGGTCTTCTATATAGGCATTCATTTTGGCTGCAAAAGAAGCAAACGTTGGATAATAAATGGCATAACCGATAGGTTTATTATCTATTTCAGCTATAACCGCAGTGGCAATTTTCTTTTCGAAAAGAAAATATTTCAGCATCTTAATTGACCCTGTCATGTCTTCTGGACGTTTCTCATATGTTGCCAAACCATTAATCATTTCATAAAGAAGGCCCATGTCCTTTGGGGTCGCTTTTCTTACCATCAAATTCTTTTGTTCCATATTTTCTCCTACTATCACTATTTATTTTTACTTCTAATATGATTTATAGCAATTTATATTTTTTCGTTCCTCCATGTATCAAAAAATAAGATGAGGCCCTATATAAACTTGACGCTGATAATAAGCGATTTATGTCTAAAATAAGCGAAACAGCCCTATAAAATGAAAAAAGGACTGATATTTTTGGTATCAATCCTGTTGTTTCAATATGGCAAGCCGGGAGTCCGGACATTTTTTCGTACCATTTTAGAGACTTGCTCTAGAACGATATTCTGTTGGACTTAAATATCCTAACCTTTCCTTTATTCTCTTTATTTTAAACCAAGTTAAGTACTTGTCTAATTCTTTTATGAATTCTTCCCTTGTCGCATTACCCCAATCATGATTATGGAAGAATTCTCTTTTCATTATTCCGAAGAATCCTTCACACGCTGCATTATCCGGGGAACATCCCTTTCTGGACATTGATCTTGTATAACCATATTCTTCCATGAGATTAATCCAATCAGGGATTCGATAATGGCAACCTCTGTCACTATGGATGATGGGTTTAGCATCGCTAGGAATGATGTTATGTAGTTCTATTAACATGGAGTTAGTTAATTCTTTATTTGGAGAATATCCTATCTTCCAATTAATTGACATCCATCGTATAAATCAATCATTGGAGATAGATATACTTTACCATCTCTAAGTGAGAATTCAGTAATATCTGTTACTAGCTTCTTATATGGTCCATCCGCTTTAAAGTCGTGCTTATATAAATCAGTAACTTCTGGAGATATTTCTCCTTGATAAGAAGAATATTTCTTCATTCTAGGAACAAATGGATGGATATTTTCTTCTTTCATTAATCTTCTAATAACTTTTTCAGAAACTGTGATTCCTTGATTTTTTAATTCACCATATATTCTTTCTGAACCATATGCTTGATAACTATCATCGAATATTTGTTTGATTATAGGTCTTAACTCTTGATATTTATCATGGTTAAGAGCTTTTACTTGATATTCATATGATGATTTGGCCATCTCTAGAGATTTAAGCAGCTCTGCTAACTTATACTTACTTCTTAAGGCATTAATAACGATGGCCTTCTCCTTGTTTTTAAGAGTTTTGATATTAATGCCATTAACTTTTTTTAATGGTTCTGCCGCCTTTTCTAAGATGTCATATTCTAGTTGAGTTTCCGCTAATTTGGCTTTTGCTAATTTGAGCTCTGCTTCAGCTTCTTTGGTCTTACGATTTGCTTCTATCTTTTCCGCTTTTAATTTAGCAATTTCCTTTTTAAGTTCGTCTATTTCTTCTTGATCACTGCGAGGAGGAATAACTGTTTCATCGACATTATTGCTTTCTTCTTTCGGCATAGAGACTTCCTCCTTTTTTGGATTATAGGCATCAAGCCATCCTTTTAATGTAGAGGTAGCAATGCCTTTTTCTAATGAGAATTTTAGCATAGTTTCATCGGAATTTAGATATTCTAAGATGATTGATGATTTTGCCTCTTCGTCAAGCGACGAAACTCTACCACGTTTATTAGAAATATTGATGTCCTGTGATTTAATCCATCTCCATAACGTCATTCTTGAGTCTGGGTAGCCTAAATCATCAATAGTTTTTTGAATGTTTTTGCACTCCAAATAATAGGAAACTGCCTTATCAATTTCCTTATCGCTATAACGCGGAGTTTTTGTGATTTTATTATTATCTTCTTGGAAATTTTTATACCACAGCTTTAAAGTATCTCTGCTATCAGGATACCCTAACAATTATTAATAATACCTTTGCACTTCTTAACAATCTCAATTGCATGTATTTTTTGATCATTAGTATACATTTATGTAACCATTCGGATGGTCCAACTTTTTGTCCGGGGTCCCGCCTCGTATAGAAATGATACAATGACACTCTTTTTTGGAAATGACACTCTTTTTCAAAAATGACACTACCCCATTTTCTTATGCCTGTTCGCGCATGATTTGGAGCAGCAGACTTGCTTCCTCCATTTCTCTACCATGAAAGTCTTTCCGCATACCGGGCAAACTCTTTCCTCATCCTTCTCCTTCTTCCTGTTTTTCTTCCTATACTCGTCGCAGCATTCCTTGGAGCAATAGAAATAGCCGTACTCCATCCTCTTCCCACAGTTCCTGCAGTAGCGGATCGGCCTCTCCAACTCCTTCTGCTTCTCCAACTCGATTTTCCTTGCCTCGACCAAATCGGTGATGTCCACCATCGCTTGCTCGCCCTTCTTGTCTTTATGGATCGCGAAGATCCTCATTTTTCTTTCTTCTTCATTCATCGTTTTGATTTCCTTTCCGAGAGTTCCTCCCATATATACCTTTTCACAAAATGGTCTTTTGTCCGGAAAAAAATTAAAAAAATTGCAAAAAAGAAAAATACTCCATATGGAGTATCAATCTTGTTGTTTGATGTCTATCGATAGTATTCCCTAATTAAATCTTCAAACGTCAAACTAAAATCAGGATAAATCTGTTGCAACAAAGGCATTCTTTCGTCATATAGTGGTTTAAGATGTTTCATTTTTTCTTCCTTTGTCCCAAGATGAACCGCTCGATGACACGTCGGGCAAAGAGCAACGATATTTTCAGTTCTATCGAGATTTATATTTGGAAAGTCCTTTTGTGCTTTCATTGGAATCAAATGGTGAGCCTCCACATAGCGATACCCTTGTTTAGAATCAAATGTTTCATGATCGCCGCCATCATAAGATGCTTTTATACCTAGTCCAGTTTTCCTAACTAAAATCTTTGCTCCCTTGTAGAGATCATCCTCTTTGTAGTTAATGCCTTCCATTTTTGGAAGTACATATTTGTGCCCTTTAATGTAATAACGTTGAATATTCTCTCCAACCAAAATTGGTGAAAAACCGCTTTTTTTATTATCAATCATCATTTCAAAAATGTTGTCTTGAACATCAAATTCTTCGCCGCATCGTTGACATTTTTTAGTTTTAGAAGAACCTAAGAACGGCTGAATTATTCCACAATGTGGGCACTTGACTTGGTTTCCCTTTTTTGAGATTTCAACCCCTCTCCCAAATGTGAATTTTTCCGATAGAGAACTAGATCCTTTCTTAATTTTTGATAAAACAGAAACATCGTTGTCTGTTGTGTCAATATCAAAAACATAACCACTGTCAACAAACCTCTTTTCTGGCACAATGTGCAACTTTTTTTCAAACAAATTAATTAGATTATCCTTTGAATTTAAAACGTTCTTTTTATCTTCGGTTAGAAGCCTAAAGCATTCGACATTGTGTTCAATCTTTCTGCCTTTTTGACAAACAACGACAGCTGTCGATCTATGGACGGACGGAAAAAGTTTTTCGCCAAGTCTTGCTATAGCAAGAATGTTTGAATGATTAAGGATGTATTTGCGAGTTGAATCGTCTTCTGAAGTGAAAATGGAATCAGGGACAATAAAAGCACAAATCGTACCTTCATCAGCTATTCGAAGCGACATTTCAATAAATAATGAAAAGGCATCATATTGCCCTTCTCCAAGGACATAGTTATTTTTTTGTAACTCTGTTTTTTTATAGATCTTATCACCTGACCAAGGCGGGTTTTCAATTATTAAATCAATATTGCCAGTTTTCTTTTTCCAAAACTTTTCCGGTCTTAGTTTGGCATCTGGAAACAATGCATCATAATTAAAAAAAGTAATGCCTTCATTGTTCGCAATTTGAACGTAATGATTGTCGACATCGTTACCTATGAGTTTGATTTGTCGCTTCCCTTCTGTAAATTGTTTTGAAGCAGCCTCAAGCAAGGAGCATTCGCCACAAGCAGGATCAAAGATAACAAGCGACTCTTTACTTGAGTCAAAGTACCTTTTGCAAAGCCATGCAACGAATTCAGATAAAAAAGATGGGGTGTAAACAACACCATAGTTATTCAAGCTTGATCTAATTCCCGAAGAAATGGATTCACGAATTTTATCGGATAATGAATCGCCTCCATAAAGGCGTTCAATAGTATCAATTGTTTCAAAAGGCAATTTTATCTTTATGTCTTTCCCAACAATTGGTTTTCTTCCAGAACCCTCTCTTTTTCCGCCGCGTTTCATATTTTATATTATATTGAAAAAAGTGCATAAAATCAAGTTATGTCATCTAAATATGTCAATATGTCTATCTATAAAATTTAAGAGAATTTGACGCAGTATAACTTTTCTAACATCAGAAGCGTATTGGCAGGGATCATTCTCCTACCGCTTTCATAGCATTTGTATGTGTTGAAACTTATGTCGAGCAACTGTGCGACTTTGGTCATAGATCTGCCATCGTTTACCCTGGCTTCTTTTATCGCGGCGCCTATCTCCTCGGCGGTATGGCATTCCAAAGGAACGGAATCATTTGGGAACTCAATCTGCAACCACTTCTCATACATCTCGTCTCGCTCTTCCGAGGATATCGATCCCCATTCGGGTATCTTGTGCTTGCTCCTAAGCTCCAAATGATTGGCTTGCCTATCATTCAGCATCGATTTCAACGCAAGGTAATTGTTGTATACCCTTATCGCCTCATGGTAAGCAAAGATGTGATCGGGGCCCTTTTTCATGCATTCGCCCGCTGCCCTATAAGACGATATGATGTTCCTCGCCTTGCTTATGTTGGCTATCCAATCGAAGTAGCCGTCCCAGCTTTTTCTAAACACGAATCTCTTCATCATTATCAATTGCTCGCTCTAAAAAGAGAGCCAGTCAAGAGGAAAAGCGCACTAATAGAGAAAAAGCGCTCTAATAGTAGAAAAGCGCACTATTAGAATTTCAGGTCTGATTAACTAGTACGATTTGAAGCGATACAAAACGGAAAAAGACTCATTTTTGAGCCAAAATCCCCTATTTTTTAAAGAAAAAGCACTCTCCTTGGTGCGGAAAGTGCGAATTTGCTAAATGGCAGGAGAAGAAGGAATCGAACCCTCATTAACGGTTTTGGAGACCGCTGTTCTACCATTGAACCATTCTCCTAGGGGCTTATTATCGCTAATAAGCTCTTGGGTTATGCCCTTAAAGGGCTTACGTATTATAAGCTTTTTAAAACCTTGTTTACAAGGGACATATCGACTTTTCCACGATAATTCATGCTAAAATGCTTCATTACAAGTGGGATAGAGCGATCTGGTAAGGAAAGAATGATGGTTTTGATCTCTTCTTCGGAAAGCTGGGCTGGGACAAATTCTTTTAAAGCGTCTTTTTGTTTTTGGATTTCTTGGACGCTTTCTTCTCTTCCGGCCTTTTGATAAGAATCTAATTCTTCATCAAGTTCTTTCACGATTTTTTGAATCAAAGAAAGGACATCGGTATCCGAAATTTCCTTGCTAGGATCATTGCTCTTTAAGAGTTGGTAACGAGAGATAACAGAAGAGTAAGCACTTCTTTTCGCCTGATTCTTTTCTTTCATGGCCATCATATTGGCCTTTTTGATGTTATCAATTAACATATTTATTCCTCCAATGCGTGTTTTTTGTGTTTCATTTTCTGATGATGTTTGGCTAGTTCTTCAAATGGGGTGATAAAGAATCTCCTAAAGCCATAGAAGGCTGGCAAGATTTCCAAACGTCCTAAGAACATTGCCACATCAAGTAGCCAAAGAAGGACGTTATAATGGACAATTCCATTATTTGCCTTATAGGAAGCAAAGTCAATAATGCTAATGCCTGTGCCAGAAAGAGAGGTTCCCCATTCGTATGCAGCTTCTTCCAGGTTCATGTTTTTAAGACATAACAAACCAATCGTCCCTAGCAAGATAAAACTGATATAGAGAATGGCATAATCGGTTGCTTCCTTAACGCTTTCCTCATCCACTTCTTTTGTCTGTCCCAAACGCGTAATCGGATTGGTATGAAGATACCTATCAGAAGAGTTACGGTTTTTAAAGGAGGAAGAGAATTCTTTAAACAGTAAGGCAAAACGGTATTGTTTCAAAGCACCTGCCGTCGAACCCATACCTCCGCCAATAGACATGACAATCAAACCGATAAAGATAGAGAAATGCCCTAGATAAGCAAGATTTGGGAAGTTGGTGAATCCGGTTGTGGTAATCGAAGAGACAATATTATAGAAATTGTAACGAAGGGATAACCAAATAGAAATGTTCTCCATTTCTTCATAATAATAAGTATGCTCACTAAAGGTTAAAACGGCAGTCAGGATGGTAGAGAAAATAATCAAAGCTGTCGCTGTTTTAATTTCCACATCCTTTGAGAAGCTCTTTATTTTTCCTGTAAGAAGGAAGGTATGCAAAACGAAATTCGTTGCGCCTGCAAGCATTAAAACAACCGTGATTCCCTCGATCGCTAAAGCGTTTCCCGTATAAAGAAGGTTTCCATTCGTAAAAGAAGAATACGTCGCTTCGGAATAGAACATAATGGAAGAATAACGTGTAGAGAAACCACCTGTGGCAAGAGCGGCGGTCGCATGGCAGAAAGAATCAAATGGTGTCATTCCCGCTATCCAAAGAGCAAGGCTTCCAACTACAATCCAGCCAAAATAAATACCAAAAATGAGTTTAGCGTTCTTCCCTAAATTTGGGAGAAGGCGGTCATTATGGCCTTCAGCAAAGAAAAGCTTGAAGTTGTTTTTGCTTGAAATAACCGAAGCTACAAGCAAAACAAGACCAACCCCACCAACAAATTGCATAACCGCTCGATGGAATAAAAAGACATGGGCCCATTGATATTCCGAAGAATCAACGCCCGTTAAGAAGGCTTTTTTAGGGAAAACGGTTAATCCTGTCGCCGAATATCCAGAGGTGGATTCAAAGAAAGAATCCGTGAAGGACATCCCTAAATTAATTGCTTCATTGCCATTATTAAACTCTGGGAATGCCGTTAGATAAAATGGTATTGCCCCAATAAGCAAAGCGGAAAGCCAAAGAAGAACAAGCAAAAGAGAGTCTTCGTTCTTTTGGAGTTTTCCCTTTTTCCGGAAGGCAGTCGTGCATAAATAGATAAAGAGACCTAAAAACATATAGGAAACGCCTGGAATAACAAAATCCAGATAACATTCCCATTCTTTTGGATAGAAGGCTAAAATGAGCAAAGGAAAAATAGTGACTAGGCCTTCTACAATCATGAAGAGGCCAAAATAGCCAAGAATCAAACGAATTCCTTTTGCTTCTCTTACTTTGTTCATATGGTTTTCTTCTTGTTGGTTGAAGAAGTTTTCTTTGTTGTTGTTTTCTTAGGGGCTACTTTCTTCTTTTCGCTCTTATTTGCGACAGGGGCCTCCTCTTTTTCTTCCTGAGGAAGAGGGGCTTCCTCTACTACTTTAGGGGCTTCTTCCGTTTCTTTAGGAAGAGGGGCTTCTTCTTTTACTTCGGTGTTTTTGATTTTCACTAAGGATTTTTCAATCTGCGAAGCAATATTCTTTTGAAGATCTCTTGCCGAGGCTCTTTGGGTGAGATATTTCTTTAAACTATTTTCATCCGCTTTATCGCAGGCAATAACAAGAGTGTCGCGTGGTTTTAAAACAACGTTACCTTTTGGGATGATGAATTCATTATCACGCATGATATAAGCAATATTCGCATAAGGAGGGAAATGAATATCCATAATGGCTTTATTGCAGATACGGTATTTGGATAAGAGGGTCGCCTCCACCATCACAATCTTGTTGGAATCTAAATTCATCGAACGGATGAGGTTTCCTTCCAAAGACTCTGTTTTGATATTCTGTGTTAAAAGGTAGGTGGAAGAAATAACGGAATCGATTCCGAGTTTCTTATAGATTTCAACGTTGTCTGGGTTTTTAACGACGCAGATGCATTTACGAACGTTAAAGACTTTCTTAGCAAGGATACAAGATACGTAATTGTCTGTATCGTTATCGGAAAGAGAAATAAATAGATCCGCGTCGTAAACACCTGCCTCTTCAAGAGCGTAGATTCTCCAAGGGTTTCCGACATAAACGGAAACGTGTTGGCGTTTCATCAAATATTCCGCGACTTCTTTATCGGAGTTAATGACGATGATTTTGTTATGTTTGTCTTCTTTAAAAGAATCAATAACGTAGGCAGCTTCAAGGTTACCATTTGCAATAACGACAATCATTATTTGTTGCCCTCCGCTTCGATTTGGAAGAATTTATTGGCGCTTAAATCCGATGGATAAACAGCCTTCACATTGGGAACGCCATTGATAAGAATATCTTTATCTGGGTCATCAAAACGTACGTATACCTTAGGAATTTTAAAAATAATCGCGCATAAATGGGCTAAGAAAAGATTGGTATTGTCATTTCCTGTTACGATGACTACTTCCTCGACGGAATCGATATAACAATCTTGTTTTAAAAGGGCGATATCGGTTGCGTCACCTGTGACTTTAAAACCAGTAAACGCCTCATCTAATTTACGGAAGGACGAATCATTTTCGTCCAAGACGATGACGTTTTCTCCCCTTGAGGAGGCACGATCGGCGATGATGGAGCCAAGTCTTCCGGCTCCGATGATTAATATTTTGTTTCGAATTGCCATACTTCAATATTTTATATCACTTGTTTTTGCTTAGCAAAGGTGGCAAAGAAGAGCTGGCTTTGTTTGTCTCGAAAAGCTCGACATCCGGATAAGAAGAAATAATTTCCTGATATTTCTTTTGAGTGTTTTTCTTTTTGAGTTCTTTCCAACCTGTTTGAGCATATTTTTCTAAGCACCATGTGATATATTCTTTGCTTGCCGTCGTCATAAAATAACGATCTTTATGGGCATTAAAATAACGAAGACCACTTTCGGGGGTGAATTCTTTTGGATTATAGGTATAGGAAGCACTCAATACATCACATACGTATTCTGTAGCGTATACCCATGGCATGGTTTTCATCAGGATCCTTCCACAAAAGAAATCCGTCCAATATTCCCAATGATGAGGATTTCTTCTCGTGTGGTGTTGACAAATACGTGAGAAATACTGATTATGGATTCTCTCTTCGAACACCGGGGAGTGATTCCCAGCGTAATATTTGGCAGAAGTATGAAATTCCGTATAGGAATATTTGCTTAAATCATGTTTCAAAGCATGCCAAAAAATGCCCATGTGGAAGGCATTTTTAATAACAAGATGGCGATGTGAGGTGATGAGCCTTAAATGTTTCCAAGGATGCGACATATATTCTCCTCGGATATTATAGGTTTTTCTGGAAGAAAAAGAATGAGAGGTTTATTGAATATGCTCTTCGCAGAATTTCTTTAAATCACTGATTTTTTGATATCCGCCATAAGAGCCGGACATTCCCTTTTCTTCGTTGTAAGTATCCTTTCCTACAAAGGTCTTTAAGATTTCCGAATATTTCTTTTCTAAATCAAAGTCCTTGAAGAGCTCAGGATAGACGGCATAGGCATCAAAATAACCATTCATAAGAGAGATTTCGAGATTTGTATAATAGGCGTTATATGGCATTTGAAGATAGACTTCGCCTGAAGTTACTGCTTTGACGTTATCAAAAACATGCTTATCCGTGTGATAGGCTTGAATGGTTTGTTTCATTCCCGCCGCGTCTAAAATGAGTTTGTCCATTTTAGGGGCAAGCTCTTCAAAAGTGGCTTTGGAGATATCTTGTTGACCAGCCGCGCTTAATGGAACTTCTGAAAGGACGTTTTTAATATTGGCAACTTCAAACATTGGATAACCACTATGGGTGGCAAGATAATCTTTTTGTCCCCAGTTTCCAATTCCCCCAACATAAGTAAGAGGCTTATCTTCTTCCTTTACGTTTTTTGTCATTATTTTTAATTCCGTAATGGAAGAAGAGATGTAGTCCGTTAAGGTTTTCGCTCTTTCATTACGGTCAAGAACTTTGCCTAAGGAAGTTAAAACAGAAACGATGGTTTCATCATAGACGGCCTTCTTGCCATAACGGATGGTGAATACTTTGGCACCTGTAGCATTTTCAATGGCTTTGGCTTGTTCAACTGTTTCAAAATCAGAAATGACTAAATCAGGAGCAAGGCTTGTTAAAAGAGTGAGGTTAGGACCACTTTGATTAGCAACCGGCCCTCCTACTCCAAGGGAAGGAAGGTTTCTAAAAGCTTCTTTGTTAGCGTCATAATAAGGCCTTGCAACCCCTTCGAATGGATGGGTTTTCTCTTCTCTTTTGCTTGGATTATCGATATCTTCTACGCCAACGAGTTTATTAAGTTCACCAACATAGGAATATAAGCGAAGAGCGCCAGCACCGACGCAAGCGATACGGGAATAGGAACCTGGAAGGTAACTATTTTCTCTTCCGATACCGTCACTAACGAGAATTTCTTCTTGAGAAGTTTCGCTAGAACTTTCTTGTCCTCCTCCACAAGAAATGAGACTTGAGGCTAAAAGAAGCCAAAGGAATTGTTTTTTCATTGTTGTTTTTCTCCTGAAAATAATGAGATGAAAGTTTCATCATCTTTTTGAATTAAGTTGGCTTTAACGCCATAGGTCTCAAAGATTCTTTCTTCCGTAATCGAAGAGCTATCCCCTTGATAAAGAAGCTCCCCTTCCTTTAGCCAAAAGAGGGTATCTCCGAGGAAGGATGCTTCGGAAAGATCATGCAAGGATAATAAGATTGTCAACTTTCTTTCTTTAGCAATCTTCTTAAGCAGTTTCAAAATTAAAACCTGATGCTTTAAGTCAAGATTGGCTGTTGGTTCGTCCAAGATAAGGAGTTTCGGATTAGAAACAAGGGCTCGAGCTATCGCGACCATTTGTTTCTCACCCCCAGAAAGAGAATCTGCTGGTCTATCCTTTAATGGAAGGATATGAAGTTCCTCCATGACTTTGAAGGTTTCTTCTTTATCGTACTTGCAAGGGAAGGAATAGAAATAAGGGAGACGCCCTAGAAGAATAGAATCCATAACGCTTAAGGAAGAGAATTCAATATTTTGAGGAACGGAGGAAATGAGTTTGCTTCGTTCGGACAGCTTCATTTCTTTAAGCTTCTTATCACCCAAAATAATTTCACCTTCTTTTAGCTTCAAAAGTCCGCATATTAACTTAATAATTGTGCTCTTTCCGACACCATTAGGACCTAGCAAAACCCCTACTTTTCCTTCCTCTAGTTGAATAGAGACATGTTTTAAGACGGGTTCTGAGCGTTTTGAATAAGCGAAGGAGACGTCATTTAGATAAAGCATATTTGTCTCCTTTCTTCGTGAAGAGAATGATTAAGAACAATGGTGTCCCTATCAAAGCGGTAATAGCACCCACTGGAAGAGAGGTGCCTCTTCCAATCAAGCGCGTAAAAATATCACAAACAAGAAGAAGAGAGGATCCGGCTAAGAAAGAAGTTGGAAAAAGGAAACGATGATCTCTTCCAATTAGTCTTTTCATAATGTGAGGGGCAATGATTCCCACAAAACCAATCATTCCGCAAAAAGAAACGCATAAAGCCCCTAAAAGAGAGGCAACAAGCAAAGAGATAAAACGTAGAAGGGAAGTATGAACCCCCACACTTTTAGCAAAGCCATCTCCTGCGTCAAGGGCGTTAAAGCGATACCCAAGCAAAGAGAAGGATAAAAGAGAGACGAATAAAACAATGCCCAATATTCCATTCTCTCCCATCGTGATTCTTTCTAAGTTTCCAAAAGACCAACCCACGATAGCGGAAAGAGCAACATCATCTGCAAAATATTGCAAAAGAGTTGTCAAAGCTTGAAAACAAGAGCCCAAAACAATTCCAACAAGAACAACGGTCGTTGGATGAAATTTATGAAATGAGGATAAAAAGAGAACCAAAAGAATGCAAAGGAAAGAGAATAGGAAAGCAACCATCGACGTTTGAAAGGGAGAGTCACTCGCAGAGACGAAAGAATTGCTACTCGTTCCATACAAACAAAGAATAATCACGTTAGCCCCAAATACAGCCGCGTTCGAAACGCCTAGTGTCGCAGGTGAAGCCATAGGATTCTTTAATGAGGTTTGCATTAAAAGCCCAGAAAGAGAAAGCCCTCCACCAATGAGAAATGCGGCAAGATTCCTCGGGAGAATAATTCTCTGCATAATCCGGTTTGCCGCGACATCGCTTCTACCAAATAAGCCAAAGAAACAACGATCAATAGACATGTTCGTTGGAGTTATAAAGAAAGAAAGACAAAAAAGAAGGATGCTTACGCCAAGCAAAATAAAAAGAGTGCTTAAAACTTTCTTTTTGCTTGTTTCAAATGGTGATGGTATCTCTCTTTTATGCATATCCATTGTGGTAGTCTAGCAATGTTTTCATCTTTTTTGAATGAAGATGAACAATTTAGAATATTTTGTTCGTTTCTTTTTATATAATTAGAACATAATATTCGATATTTATTCGTATTTTGAGGATAAAAAGATGAACAAAAAAGAAGAAAAGACGAACGAATTGATCTTAGCTGCCTTAGAAAGACTATTAGAAAAGAAAAGCTATACGGATATTTCTGTTAGCGACATTATTTTAGAAAGCACGGTTTCTCGATCCACTTTCTATGCTCATTATAAAAAGAAAGATGATGTTTTAAGAAACGTCTGCACTTCTATCTTTAATCACGCTTTTTCTTCCAATCACACCAAGGAAGGGAATATCACTCTCTATGATTATCGCGAAATGACCGCGCATATCTTCTATCATTTCAAAGAACAGGAGAAACTAATATCCGCCATCTTTGCTTCCGGTGCCTCCCATCTTTTCTATTCCACCTTAGGAAAGGAAGTTCATCACCTTATGAGAGTGGCAATGCCCTCTATTAAAATAAAACACCCAAATATTCCTGATGATATATTAGAAAACTGCCTTTCTGGCGCTTTTGTGGACCTTTTAAAAGATTATGTGATTCACGAGCATAAAGAAAGCGCCATAGAAATGACCACTTACTTTTACTCGCTCTTCAAATAAATCCTTTCAATCGGTTGAAAAGCTTTGGCTATCTCTATATTTAGCTTGATCTAAAGGATCGGCACGGTTATTCTGTAAAGCAAGGATAAGAATGATGCTTGAAGCCTCCTTTTACACCAATCAAAGCGAACCCAATTTCTTAAATAGAATCATTCAATGTTTGGATCGATGCGCTTCTTTTTCTTGGTCCGTATCTTTTATTAAGAAAGCGGGATTGATTCTTCTTTTACCCCATTTAGAGAAAGCCTTATCTCGGGGTGCAAAAGGGAAAATTCTAACCTCAACCTATCAGAATTTCACCGATATTGCCTCTTTAGAAACCTTTTTAGAACTTCAAAGAAGATATCCGAATTTTGAATGTCGCTTAGAGAATCATTCTTTTGATGACGATGGTTTCCATACGAAGGGCTATCTTTTTGAATATGAGGACTCTTCCTTCGAAAGCATCGTAGGTTCCTCTAATATCACGCGTTTTGCTTTGCTTAAAAACAAGGAATGGGATGTTGGGATAAGCTCCTCTAAGGAATACCAATTCGTTCGAAAAATCCTTGAGGAATTCAATTATCTTTGGAATAAGGTAAAGCCTTTAACAAGAGAAAATGTGAAGGAATATGAGATTGCCTTATCTTATGCGATTGTTTCTTGGGATATGGATTATTCCTATGACAAAGAAAACGGAACGTTGAAACCAAATTTCATGCAAAGACAGGCTTTAAAAGAACTTCAAAACACAAGGAATAGAAATATCAATAAAGCAATGGTCATTGCGGCCACGGGCTCAGGAAAGACTTACTTAGCCGCTTTTGATGCGAAATTTTTTGGAGCAAAACGTTTACTATTTATCGTTCATAAAGATACGATTCTTACACAGGCTTTGAACACTTTTAGCAAAGTATTCGGACAAGAAAGAAGCTACGGTCTTTTTAATGGGGAATATTCGGAAATCGATAAGGATTTTATCTTTGCTTCAAACCAAATGTTATCGAAACATTTGGAATTATTCTCCCCCGAAGAATTCGATTACATCATTATCGATGAAGTTCATCACGCGGCTGCCTCAACGTATCAAAAAATCATCGAGTATTTTAAGCCTTCGTTTTTACTTGGTTTAACCGCAACACCTGACCGCATGGACGGGGAAGATGTCTATCAGATGTTTGGCAATAACGTGCCTTTTGATTTGAGATTACGTGACGCGTTAGAAAATCATCTCATCGTTCCTTTTCATTATTATGGCATCAAGGATGATTTGATTAGCTATGCTAGCGATGGAAGCGTGGAAGGTAACCGTCTTCTTATTCAATCTATATCTTCTTCTCTTCATTGCTCTTTTGTTGGGGATGAAATCGAGAAACATCGTCCGGAAGGAAAGTTACGTTGCATCGGTTTCTGACGAAATGTCGAACACGCTAAGGAAATGGCCATGCAGATGATGAATCTTGGTTATTCCACTGCCTATTTAACTGGTTCTTCCTCTTTGGGTGAAAGAATCCGTATCTTTCAAAGATTAGAGGATAAGAACGATCCTTTGGAACTTGTTTTTGCCGTTGATATTTTAAATGAAGGAATCGACGTTCCATCCATCAATATGGTTCTTTTCTTACGTCCTACGGAATCTTCCACCATTTTTATTCAACAATTGGGGAGAGGATTAAGAAAATACGAGAATAAGCAATATCTTATTGTTTTGGATTTTATCGCCAATTCTTATTTGAGGTCTGTCCAGATTGCCTTAGCGTTAGGAAGTCTTTCCAAAAGTGGAGTTTCTGACAAATTGGCTCTTGCGAATATGGTAAGGGATAATTTCTCTTCTTTAGCAATACCCAATCTAGAAATTCATTTCGAAGAAAAGGCCCAGGAAGAAATCTTGCAATCCATTGAGAAAACGAATTTCAATTCGCTTGCCTTCTTGAAAGCGGATTATCAGAATTTGAAGAGTTATTTGAAATTGGGGCCGAATGAATATCCAAAACATGAAGTGTTCTTAGATCAAGAAACAGGCGTGGATATTTTGCATTTCACGAAGAAATTTCCTTCTTATTATGACTTCTTAGAAAGAATGGGCGAAGACGTTCCTTTTTTCTCCAAAGAAGAAAGAGAATGGATCGAAACAATCTATGAATATCTCCCCCTTGTTCATCCTGAGGAATATCTCATTATCAAAGAATTATTAAATGGAAAGAAAACGGAAGAGGAACTTTATTCTTCTTTAAAGGATGTGGACCATTTTAAGGAAGATACGTTTTCTTATGCCTTAAAAGTGTTACAAGATGAGTTTTATTACACCAAACCTTCTTATCACCACACATTAGTGAAAAAAGAAGGGGATTATTACTCTTTGAATTTTGAAGTGAGCAAAGACTCTTTTAAAGACTGGCTTATTTCTTTGTTAGAGTATGGCTTAACTCGTTACCAAATTGAGTTCTATAACGTGGAGGGAAGATTAAAACGTTACCACCCATATACGTCTTTTTCCTCTCTTTTAGCTTTAAATAGTGAGAATCTTTTCCGGATGATGGGTGTTTTCAAGGTAGATAAAGAGCGCGTGATTTATATCGATTTAAAGAAAGATGAACAAGTCTTGTCTCATTTGAAATATAAGGACCGTTTCTTATCTCCATCTCTCTTACAATGGGAATCTCAGACAGGGACAAGAATGAATAATTCAAAGGGCATTTCTTTATTAAAGGACCCCTATTCCTATATCTTTGTGAGAAAAGCCAAAAGAGAGGATGGAGCGGAAATGCCTTTCTATTATTTAGGAAGAGGGTATCTAAAGAATCCAAGAGTGTCGGATAATCCTAAAGAAACCTTGTTATTTGACATCGAATTAGAAGAAAAGGTCCCCCTTATGTATTATGATGATTTCGGGATAGAAAAAGATGAAGAAGAGAATTCGGGTCGTGTGTGCCCTCATCAAGAAAAATAACCGTATCTTTGTCGCTCAAAGAGATTATGGAGAATTCAAAGGTCTCTATGAATTTCCTGGTGGAAAGATCGAAGAGGGTGAAACGCCTAAAGAGGCGATCATCCGTGAAATCAAAGAGGAACTTGAAACCACTATAAAAGTAGAGAGATTCTTACTAAATGAAGTGTATGAATATCCATCTTTTATTTTGGATATGGACGCCTTCCTTGTAACACCTATCGAAGGAAACTTAACAATTGAAAAAGGAATCCATTCGGATGAAAAATGGATTAATAAAGAAGAAGGAGAGTTTTTATCTTGGTGTCCAGCCGATAAAGATATCTTCTTTAAAATCCGGGATTTGATGCAAATATAACTTATTTCTTTTTGTCTAAACTTGAGATAAGACGGTCGAAATCACTTTCATATAGACGGTCTTGAATAAGACGATATTGTTCAAATTCACTTTCCGCAAAGGATTTCGCGATAGCCATAGTAACCTTGCCTTTATTTTGCAAAATGTCTTCCTCGTTAAATTGCAAGAACGTATCTAATTTCTTTGCCCAATCTTCCATTGTCATTGGAATATGTTTCTTTGCTTGTCTTGTCGCATAATCCAAATACATCGTGACAATTTCATTCAAGTCCTGAAGTTCATTTTTCGTTAAGTAGTTTTTAGCAACGGAAACATCCGCTTTAACAATCTTGCCTTTGGGCGCGTTTTTCCAAGAAGTAAGGCCCATATGTTCTTTTGTGTGATCAGCACGAGCCATAATCATTTCGGCCGCAGTACTCTTATGAACGGCATAGTGCATTTTGTTTTGAATCGTCGCAAAGAAATCTTTTGTAGTTTGGCTTTCAGGAGAATAATCCACAGCCGTCGCATAAATATCCGTTATCTTTTGATAGAAACGGCGCTCACTGGCACGAATTTCTTGAATTTCTGAAAGAAGATGTTCAAAATAATCTTCATCGAAGATTTGCCCATTTATTAGTCTGTCTTTATCTAGTACGTAGCCTTGTTTTGTAAAGGTGTCTAGAATATTGGTCGCCCATTGGCGAAACTCCGTTGCTCTTTGAGAATTGATACGATATCCAACGGCAATAATAGCGGCTAAAGAATAATATTTATATTGGTATTTTTTGCCATTATTTGCAACTTGTTCCATTTTGGCACAAGTTGAATTTTCATTTAGCTCTCCACTCTCAAAGATATTTCGAAGATGCTTAACCACCGCACTTCTGTCAACATCAAAAAGTTGGGCTATAGCCTTTTGAGAAAGCCAAACGTCGTTATTATAAACTCTGACTTCAATTCCATTTTGATGAACGTCTTTCGTGAAAACGAGAAAGTCCACTGCGCTGTTACGGATTTGTAGTTTCTTTTCCATATGAAAATATTATATCGGATTTTTATAAAGCCGAGTTCTTTAATGGAAATTTAGGAAAAAACACCATTAAAAGGGAGAAAATTGAGTATCGTTTCGCATTTTATTTTCATTTTCTTTTTCTCTTATCGTATCTCCTTATTTAGAGATGTTTTTTCGTGTTATTTTGAAATGTTTTAAGAAAGCTGTCCCAAAGAATACAATTTGATGGGTATCTAGATACAAAAAGCTCGTTATTAATGGGGGGCCAAGGAGAAATAGTTTTCAAAAGATAGGGAATTAAGGTATTTCTCCAGGTTTTGGTATTCAATTTCGCCTTCTTTTGCCCTTTCCCCTCGATAAAGAACGACTTTTCTTGTTATTTTGGGGAACTTTGTTTCGAAAAGAACGCATTTCTTGTCATCTAAAAGGTTTTTCGCTTGGCTTATGTTTCTTTCCTTACTATGTTTGATTTCAAAGATTTCAGAATGGTCTCTGTAGATAATAACCATATCAAATTCACCAGAATGGAATAGGAATTTGCTCACTTGAAGAGAAGGATTTGCTAAAGAAGTTTCCAAAAGAAGGATATCTTCAAGCATTCTTCCTTTGATTTCATTGAGGATTCTTTCAATAACGTATTCTTCCGTTTCTCTTTCTAAAGACTGAAAAGCTTTATCTTTCTTTAAGCTTAAGATCAACTCCTTTGCTTGAGAATAGCGAAGCCCTGCAATCGTGATGACATTTCTTTGTGTTAAAGAATTCTCTGAGAGAAGATCTACTTTGTTAATGATTTCTAGCTCTTCTAAATAGGTTTCGATTTCCTCTCGGTGAGCTTCTTTTAAAGAAATGGAGCGTTCTTTTTTGTTTAAGATGCCTAAAGATGTTTTTAGGACATCCTCCACTTTATTTCTTTGAATTCGATCAAGAACGTGATATTTATCATCTTCTTTTCGAAGGTTGTTTCGTGATATGCCTAAATCATGGGATATGAAATCTTGATTTAAAACCTCTAGAGCAAAGCGATGGTTTGAATCCTCTACAACACGATTGATGACATTTTTGAGTTCTTTTCGTTCATATAATTCATATAGATCGCGAAAATAAGTTCCATTTTTATAATAGGCCAAAGAATGTTGAATGTTATCCGCAATAGCCGCATCGACATAAGGATTTGTTTTGCTTAACGATTTTCTTTGAGAATAAATCATCCCTGATAGAGACATCGTGCCACCATATTCGATGTAGGAATCGATATCATTGATGCCCAAAACCGAAGAGAATTCTTTAAATGGAATGAAGGAAATATGTAAAAAATAGCAACGGTCATATAAGGAGTCTTCTTTAGAAAAAATAAATCCTAAAGAATCCGTCCCAGAAAGAACGATTCTCATATTTTCCGAAGCAAAGAGGTTTGAAAGAAAAGCTGAACCATCAATGAAGTCTTTCATATCTGTTACTTCATCTAAAAAGATGTAGCGATAACCTTTTTCTTTAAGGCTCTTTAAAAGTTCATAAAGGTCACCCATTTCAGAATGAGAATTTAATTCAATGAAAGCAGATTTTTTAAAGTCCTCTTCTTTCATATTCAAAAGGGCTTGCATAATAAGGGTCGTTTTCCCTGTCCTTCTTAAGCCATAAAGGATAAGAAGGCGTTTCTTATCTAATGTTTTTGTATCATAAAGAAAACGTTCCAATTCCTTGAAAGCGTAACGATGTTTGTAACCCCTATAATCTTCAATTAGTCCTTTTAGATCCTTACCAACAAAATAGGAAATTCCATGTTTCTTATTCGAAGAAACTCTCTTTTTTGCGGAATTTATTTCTAAAGCGTAAGAAGAAATAGAGGAAAGAATGTTCTCTAAGTTTTTTCGAATCTCTATTTCTTTTGAAACCAATGATATTTCTTCATTTGGCACGTATTTACTATATTTTTTCCCATTCTCATTCCATTGACGATAAATTCTTTCCTTGCCATTAATCTTCTTTTTGGAAAGATATCCTTTGGGAAGAGAATCTATCTTTTCTTGAATTTGTTCATATTGAATTTCTAAGTCTGTCTTACTCATCTTAAGATAAGTATAAAAGATAGGTTATTAAAGATAAAGGGGTTACAAAAATAGTTTTTAGATTAATAAACAAACAAAATGATTGAATATGTTATAGATAGTTATCTATTTCACTTATTACCAACTGCATTTTACAGAGGGAAGATTGATTTCTACAGTAATGCAGGAATGTTGTCCATCCTTTAAAAAAGCACGTCACAAGGACGTGCTAATTAGAAGGACGACGGGGTGAGAATTAGATTGCTTCAACGAATGAGAGAGAATCAATTTCAATGAAGCCGTTTTTACTCTTTTTAGTGCCTCCGTCAGATTTCAAATCCAAGACCCATTTGTAATAAGCGTTTGCAGTTGGTTTGGTGAATGTGGCTTTGATGGTTGAATCAGCCTTTCCCGTAATGCCAACTTCTTCAATCACATTTTCAAACTTAGCATCAGTAGAAGAAATCACCTTAATGGAATTTACATTACTTCCCTTAAATTTTTTAAATGTAATGGAGGCGACACCAATCGCTTCGGCAAACGGAGCATCTGTAGTTATGGAAGCGACCGAAGCATCAGCTTTTCTTCCGGCCTTGATGAAATCCCAACCATTCTTGTAGTTGCTACAATTCTCTATCGTGTAGCTGCGATTTTCAGAAACATTTTTCCAGGTTTGATTGTATTGATCACAAGGCGATTGTTGGTTTTCTTTTTTGAAAGCAACATTGTATGTTTTTGCGACCTTTGCATCTTCGTGAACAAAAGTGACTATAACTTCGTTTTTAAAAGAAGCATTAAATTTCATATCAGCAGTGATGTCTTTTTGATTTGTAGAATCATCATCTAACATGACCGATGCGACTTTGTAGCCTTCCGCAGGTGTTGCGGTTACGGTAATTTCTTCACCATAGATCAAATTTTCTGTTTTGCTTAAAGCGACAGTTCCAAAGCTAGCATCGTTAGAAGAAATGCTTGCTTTATAGCCTTGAGAAATATCTCCAACGAAGACTTTGGCATCAATAAGCTCGGCTGTGGTGTTGTATTTCAAGAAGGTGCCAATCATCGTTACTTCGTATCCAACATAGACACGCTTAGTTGGCACGGAAGACTTTTTGGCGATCTCGTAAGAGCCTTGTGCATTTTTTTGATAGGTAACTCCTGATGTGTAAGAACCATAAACTGTTAATGTTTCGCCTTCAACGGTTCTAATAACACAATTGCCATACTTTTCATTAGTAACGTTTTCGATAACGCCTTTAACAACATATAAGTTCTTATCATCAGTTTCGGTTAACGCATTCATCTCAGCGATGGTTTTTGTAAGAACGTTTGGAGTCACAACGTTAACACCTGTGCCATTATCCATAGAATCGTAAGCGTTGACATAGGTTAAGGCATCAAAGTTGATGGTTGTGTTATGTGTTCCATCAACTCTAGAAACGACTTTGTTTCCAGCTGGAGCAACGAATTTACAAGAATTGGCGAAAGTAAAGTTGACGTCTTCGTTATAAGCGTCTGCAACATTATCACCGATAACGACTGCAGCAGATGGAACTTCGTTTCCTGCTTTCCAAACGCCAGTAAGATAAGAATCATTCTTGGCTTTTGTAGCTTCGGTTAACCAAGCACCAGTGGTTTCGAAAGTTGTAGCATCGGCTTTCCAAGTGCCAGTACGAGCGATAAGAGCTTGTCTATCAGCTTGGAGTGTGGAGTTTTTGAAGGTGACGTTGATGCCTTCGACATTTCCTAAGAAGGCAGCATTATCTTTATCATCGGTGGTGACGGTAAGATGGGAATTATCCATAAGGATCTTAGCATTCTTTCCTTCGAGGTTATTCGTTCCAATACCGAAGATGGCTTTAAGATCCAAAGTAGAATTCTTAATTTCTAAGTCTGTAGAGGAAGAACAATAGATACCTGTGTAAGTTAAAGTCGTGTTGGTAAGCGTAACACCATCTAAAGTGAAGGATAGAGCATCAGAAGCATTGATGATGTTTCCGTTTGCAAGAGCACCCGTGACATTGATGGTTCCGTTTTTAACGGTGATATTTTGAACGTGTGTGCCACCTTCTCCTGGTAAGGCATAGATAGCAACAGCCGAGGTAACCGTTAAGGTCTTTCCACCTAAATCGATGATAGTATCTTTCTTAGCAAGAGGGATGGTATCAATTGTTGAATCAGCAGTTAAAGTAACCTTAGCAGTATCTAATCCTTTGATGGTTGTCTTTAAGGATTCAGAGATAGATGCAACGCGGTAAGTATCAGAGAAGGTTGCTTCGATAGAAAGGCCTGCTTCAGTCATATTGGCGACATAGCTATTGCCAGTGACTTCCACTTCAGCTCCATTTACTTTAAAGGATTCGAGGTGGTAGCCTTCGGCTGGGGAGATAGTGAAAGTAACGCTTTCTCCAACAGCAGCTTTTTCTTTATTGGCAGTAACGGTGCCGTTTGTGGATGGAGCAATGGTGATTGCTTTAGCAAGTTCTTTCCAGGTTGCCGTGATAGTAAGTCCGCCTTCGACCATTGTAACATAGGCAAACCCTTCGGAATCAACCTCCGTCTCTTCCCCATTGACGAGGAGTTTATCTAATTCATAGCCATCATCTGCATAGACTTGAATTTCAATTTCTTCTCCAATAGTGGCATCCGTTGTTGACGATGTACGAATGGTTCCGCCTTTTGTGTCAGTAACCGTAATAGGCGCTCTCTTTTTAGCAAAGACGCCAGAAACGATTAATCCAGTTTTAACCATCTTAACGACGACGGTTCCACTTTCTCCGACAGAAACAGAATTGCCGTTAACATATAATGCGGATAAATGATAGTTCGTATCTGGAGTGACGGTTAAGGTGACGTCTTCTCCGGTGATCGCTTCTAATTTATCTGCGGTGACTGTTCCACCAGCATTTTTATTGATGGTAACGGCATGTTTGATTGCTTTGAAGGTCGTATCAACGGTTAATCCTTCTTTGACCATTGTGGCTTCGTAAGTGTTGTTTGTTACTTCTTTTGCTTCACCATTGACTTTGAAAGTATCCAGTTCAAAGTCATCATTTGGTGTGATGGTGAAAGTAACTCTATCGCCAACGATTGCCGTTGTTTTATCGGCAACTACCGTACCATTTTCCGAAGAGTGGATGGTAACGTCATGAGTGTTTGCTTCCACTGCAATTGTGACAGTTAAGCCATTTTCCACCATTGTAGCGGTAGCTTTGTTGCCGGTAATAGTGACATCGTTTCCGTTCACTTTGAAGGAAGAAACGTGATAGTCTTCATCGGTTGTGATAGTGAAAGTAACGTTTCACCCACTTCCGCTTGCGTTTTGTCAGCTTCAACGTGAGCGTGTTCCACTTGCGTAATGGTTACTTGGTAAGTCTTTTTAGCCTCTTCTGAAGAGACAACTTGGCTAGCTTCACTTGATTTTTCAGAGGATGATGGTCCTGGTTCGCTAGGATTGCATCCACTGAGAGCAAGGAGAGCTGCAGGTAAGAGAACGAGTAGCTTCTTTTTGTTCATATTTATCTCCTATATATAAAAGATTAAGAAAAAAGGTTTTCGTTTATCGATAAGCCTGTTTCTCTTTCTTTTGAACATAGCCTAATTTTAATAAAGATATCTATATAAATCTACTCTAGAGGAATAGGAAAGCATATAAATTCCAAAAAGATGCTTATTTTTCAAGGTTTTTTAAGAATGAAGTAAGAGTGAAGTATTACTTCATTGTTACTTCACACTTCACTTCATTTTGTGCGAAGTTATTTTGGGAAGACGGTGTTGTGATTGGAATAATATTTGGCCGGATAAGTCGAATTGCTCATCAAAAGTAGGTTTTTCTCCATTAAAGGTTGGATGATTTCTTTTCGGAAATAATTAGAAGGCTTTATGCCAAGCATTTCAGCGATTTCTAAAGCGGTATGTGGAGCATTCCAACAATAAGAAAGTATTTCTAATTGTTTAGCTGTTTCTTCCCCATTTATCGTATAAACGGCTGGTTTTTCGTTGCTTGATACGAGGCCCGAAGGATGAGTAAGATCGGGAAGAGTTAAAGAGAAAAAGGAATCGTCAGAATCCGCAAAGGGTGCGAATTTCGGTCCATATTCTTTGTATTCTTGCTCAATTTTGTCAAAACCACTGCCTTTATGATCCATGATTTTGCAAAGAGTAAAGACTGCGCAAATAAGTTCATTTCTCCGAAGTGGAGGAATTTGAGCTAGATTGGTTTCTTTTTGCAACCATTTATGGGTGGGCAAAGAACCTGGCGAAATAATCTCCAAGCGGTCTTTAAAAACATTGATTTCAATTTGTCCACCTTGAATAAAATAGTTGCGATGTCCGATGGCATTGGCAATTCCTTCTGAGAGGGAACGTTTTGGAAAGGAAAAGATATCTTTTCTTCCGTTAGGTGTTTTTTCAAAGCCGTTGATAGAACGAGATTCAATAAAGTCCATGGCTTCTTTGTATTCTTCAATTAAGTTTCCTTGTATTTTTTTGCTTGCAAGGAAAAGATTGTCCCCTTTGCTGATGCCAGGGAAGGCAGAACATTCGATTAACGTTCTTGAATCATTGCAATTATCACGGAAAAGAATGGCTCCTCTTTTTAATTTTTTATCAAGCGTGAAAAAACCAATGTTAAATAAATCTTTTTCCGTCAATTCTTTCCCGTTGTTCTGCTCCTTGTAGAAAGAGAACAGCATTTGAAAATCTTCTTTATGGAAAAATTCATCTGTTTCCATAATGTCATAGGAGACAGAATCGCTAGATAACACTAGGTTACGTATTTCTTCACCTGTTGCAGGGCTTGTTTTTCCAAAGTGTCTTACATAAATAACACTCGTCCCATTAATGTGAAGAGAAACCGGTGGAAATTTGCTTTTTTCTACATGTATCCCTAGAACATAGCGAGTTGGCGAAACTTCTGGAACCGGTATTTTTTCGATTGTATAGCGAATAGGAGGCTCGATGTGTAAAGGGATTAATCTTTGAACCATTAAGGTGATTTTATCTGCGCATTCGTGGGATAAGGCAACGATTTTATGGGTTTTGTTTTCTACACCAACATAGAGGACTCCGCCAAAAGTATTTGCAAAAGCAGCAATTTCTTTTAGCCACCCATTCTCTACTCTTTGCTTTGTTTCATTATCAAAGCCTTCATTGATAATTCCTTTAAATTCCACTTCATAATCTTCGAGATTTGTATTGGGGACTAGTTCTTCAAAAAGCATTTTCTTTACCTCCCATCAATATTATAACGAAAGAATGAAGTAAGAGTGAAGTATTACTTCATTGTTACTTCATACTTCACTTCATTTTGACTGAAGTTCGTTATTTCACACGGATGATATTATTACTAAAAGAGGAAACATCTGTCTTTGGATAAGTCGCTCCGGTAATTACTTTCCCCGTCTTTTGATATTGAACGTTCTCGGCATAAGCCGTTTCTAAATAAGAATAAGATGAATCAAGCGTTTTACCATATATATCAACATCTTTGAAAGTGACATTAAAAAACTTATGCGCAACATTCGGAAAGCCGTTTCTTTTTTCTAAGGAACCTGTAATTTTGATTTTAGGGGCCTCTCTTCCAGCAATGATTTTTATATTCTCAACATGAACTCCATCGATGTCCCCCAGCGAAGTGATTTTATGGGCATCGGACCAAGTAGAAGAATGCGACACGTCAAAATCAAAAAGATAGGGTGTTCCATCTCCTTTTCCGATAGAAAGATCCTCTACCGTTATGTTCTTATAAGTTACATTGCGTATTTTAGCGTTATTCCCATTATGAATGGAAAATACGGGTTTGTGATAAGCGTGAAGAACACTGATATTTTCGAAAGAGATGTCTTCCATTTTCTCTCCGATGGTTTCGTAACCGATTTCCATTGATTGAGCGAGATCTGTAATAATCAGGCAATTCTTAAAATGGATGGAAGAGGTCTCCCCCTCTTGATTCGTTCTCCAATTGACGTAGTTTTTCACGACCAAAGAATCATCCCAGCTTCTCACAAAGCAAGAGTCTGCCTCCAGGTTCTTACAAGATTGGACGGATATTCCGTCTCCATTTGAGCGAGAAGAGATGATTTTTGTATTTTTAAGATGAAGATTACTTGAAAAATATAGATTAAATGCCCATCCAGCGGGATCAAGAACGAAAAAGTCCTCCAAAGTTACATCATTACAAAATGAAATATCTAAAGGGACATTCGCAATCCCTTTACTCACATTTCTTTCAAAAAGGGAGCCGTCGATAAAACCAGGACCAGAAATAGAAATATGATAAGCATCGTAGGCTTTGATTTTTGCTCGAACGATTGCGCCTTCTTCCAAGAAAATATGAGACCCATTATGTAAAATAATCTCGTTGTTAGAATTGATGCGATTATCATTTTCTTTCGTGTGAAGCCCAGAGGAAAAAACAATTGTGTTTTGAGGCGTCTCTTTCCATTCATTTACGAAAAGATGAAGGGTACGGTACCTCGTTTCAATTACATATTGCCCTGGGGTATCAATTTCAAAAGAAATGACCCAACGTGCAGAATCTATTTGAAAAGGAATATTTCTTCCTAAAGGACGAATTTTAACGTCATTTAATGGATTAAAAGCACATTGGAGTTTTAATGTTGCTTTCCCTTTAAGAGAAAAAGAGGCCACTCCTGTAGCAACGCGGTTTTTAGCCTCTGCGCTCCATGTTTGATCTTGATTGATTTTAACCGAATATACCGGAACTTCTTCTCCAGCAAGAAAGAGTTTGAAAGAGGAATATATAGGCACGCCCTCAATCTTTTCTCCAAATTTAACCTGATTGGTCTCGCCTTTAGAGGAGGGATCTTCTTTATTTGAAAAATAATCTTTTTCGACAATCTTAAAACCATTCTCATCCTTAGGAAAGCTTGAGGCAAAGTCTTCTTTTGAATCTAAAGAAGAAATGTCACTTGTGTTTACTTGACTCGAAAAAGAAGGAAGGTTTTCCTTACAAGATGAAAGCATAAATAAACCGAGGAAGAAAAATCCTATCTTTTTAAGAGAGATTCGCCTGTTTCTTTGGAAAATAAACATACATGTTCTAAGTTGAAAGATATTCCAACATCCATTTCTTTATGAAATCTACCTAAACCTGTCGTAGAAATGATAAGGTCTTCCTTTTTTCCGGGGAAGGTAACATATAAGAGGGTTTCTTCTCCGAGTTGTTCAAAGAGGTTGATGTGGGCTAAGAAACCTTGTTCTTGATAATCTAAATCCCCTTTAACGGAGATGGCTCCTGGACGGATTCCTAAAACCATTTCTTTATCAAGGTATTGATCAGAGAAGTTTTTCATTCTTTCCTTAGGAAGAAGGAGTTCTTTTTGTCTGCCTTCCAAAGAAGCGTAATACTGGTTCCCTTCTTTTCGAATGCGGGCATTAAAGAAATTCATCTGAGGCGTTCCAATAAAACCTGCAACAAATTGGTTCACTGGATTAAGGAAGATGTCTTCTGGTGTGCCGACTTGTTGGATAACTCCATCTTTTAAGACAACGATCTTTGTGCCCATGGTCATCGCTTCGACTTGGTCGTGTGTGACGTAGATGAAAATAGTTTTTAGCTTGTCATGAAGACGGGTGATTTCCGATCTCATTTGAACACGCATCTTGGCATCGAGATTGGAAAGAGGTTCATCAAGAAGGAAGACTTTTGGATCACGGACAATGGCTCTTCCTAAAGCCACACGTTGTCTTTGCCCACCCGAAAGATTTGCTGGTTTGCTTTCTAAGTAGTCGCTTAAGCCAATTTTAGAGGCTGCGTCTTCTACTTTCTTTTTAATGTCTGCTTTTCTTTGTTTACGATATTTAAAGTCAAAGAAATGTTTTAAAGGAACACGTTCCACCTCAAGTGGGAAAGCAATGTTTTTAAAAACACTTAAATGTGGGTATAAAGCATAGTTTTGGAAAACCATTGCGATGTCACGGTCTTTCGCTTCTTTATCCGTGATATCCTCCCCATCGAGAAGAATTTTTCCTTTTGTGACATCTTCTAAGCCTGCAATCATTCTTAAGACGGTGGATTTTCCACAGCCTGAAGGGCCAACAAATACCACAAATTCCCCATCATTGATAGTAAGGCTAAAGTCTTTTGTGGCTGTAAATCCATTCGGATAAGTCTTATATAAATGTTCGATGGCAATTCTAGGTTTGTCTTCCTTTTTTTCGTTTAAATAGATAAGAAGGTCGCTCATCTTCTTTAATGGGTAATCCGTATTGGGAGAGGTTGAAGCATCGCCAATGCCATAAGAAGTGAAGCCTCCACGTTTTGCGGCTTCCACCCCTGCGTATGCATCTTCCACTACACCACAATCTTTTGGTTCTAGCCCAATTTTCTTTGCTGCAAGAAGAAAGACTTCTGGGTCCGGCTTTGAATGAGAGATCATCGTTCCGTCAACAATTTCATCGAAGAAGTCTAATAAGCCAATTCTTTCAAGAATGAATTTGGTGTTCTTGCTAGAGGAACCAATGGCTGTTTTAATCCCCATGTTTTTGATTTGAATGAGCGTTGCTAGAGTATCGGGATCGACGTCTTTTGGGGTAAGTTGATTCAAAGATTCGCGGTAAATATTGTTTTTCTTTTCGCATAGTTTTTCTTTTTCTTCCTGGCTGTAGGTCTTTGATGCTTTCTCAAGAATAATTTCCAAGGAAGCCATGCGAGAGATTCCTCTAAGACGATTGTTTGTTTCCTCATCAAAAGGAATACCCTCTTTATCTGCCATATTTTTCCACGCTAAATAATGGTAATGGTCAGTAGAGACAATGACTCCATCTAAATCGAATATCATTCCTTTTTTCATTTGGATACCTCCTTCTTGATAGTATTTTTATTTTCTTGAATATCAATTAGATAACGTTCGCCTTGGAAGAAGATGGAATACTTCAATTCCTTTATTTCTTTTGGCAAGTTGTTTGAGACGTTGATTTCTTTCCCATGGATTTTTAATCCTGAAAAGCCATAGAGAAGAGACATATACGCTCCTCCTTCGCTAGCAGGATGGCTGCCTCCAATATAAACGCCCCCAGCAAAGAGCTTTTGTGGGCCGTATAAATCGATGGAAGCGGATTTCCGGAACATCTTATAAGCGTATTCTTTTTCACCGATTTCCGTGGCTAATAAAGAATACATACTGGAAGAAAGGGAGGAACCGTGTTCCGTTCGAGGGAAATAATAATCGTAGTTTGCTTTCTTTATCGCAAGCGGGAACTCATCGCTAAGGAGAACGAGCATCGCGACAACATCTGCTTGTTTAATAATTTGTGTCGGTGAAGCAGGCCCGTCTTTTCCACCCCAGTATTGCTTAGGATCCTTAAGGCGAGAACGAACTTCATCCACGGAACAGTCTTCTTTTTGGAAATAGCCTTCAAATTGTTCGATAACCCCTGAGGAATTTGCTTTCGGAAGATAGAAATTAGATAGGAAGTCCTCTATTTTCATTTTATCCAAGGAGTATTTGTCCAAGAAAGAAGGGTTTTCCTCTAATTTCCTTAATGTGTAACGTAAAGCGTGTTGAACCATGTAGTTGGTAAAAGCGTTGTCGTTGATTCTTTCATGATACTCATCTGGACCAATGACGTCGTCTAGATGATATTCTCCATTTCTAAAGGTTGCGTAAGATAAAAAGAAACGCGAGATCTCAAGAAGAAGCTCCATGCCTCCTTCATATAGAAGAGAGGAATCACCGGTGATTTTTTCATAATTCTCGAAAGCATAGGCGATATCCGCACTAATATGAATTTGTTTTTCGTTAAAGTAGGTGCGGATTGGCTTGCCCGTCTTATAGTCTGTCACGTTATATTTTGAACAGGCTTCAAGACCATTATCTTGGCTTTCCCAAGCAAAGAAAGCACCTTCGTATCCAAATTCTTTCGCTTTCTTTTTCGCTCCTTCTAAAGTATGAATACGATATTTCAATAGGTTTCTGGCTACTGCTGGTTCTTGGAAAGAAAAGAATGGCAAAAGAAAAATCTCCGTATCCCAAAAAATCGCGCCTTTATAGGTTTGACCGCTTACCCCTCTAGCAGGAATAGAACGGAATCGATTCCTATCGCCTAAAATAAGCAACATATAGATGGAGTAGTTGCTTTCTATTTCTCCGTTTGGATCACCTTTTAAGGAGACTTTCGCATTCTTATATAGCGAAAAGAAGAGGGACGTGTGTTCGTTTTTCAACTCTTCGTATCCTAAAGATAGAATTTTATCCATCTCTTTTTCGAAGTCTTTTTCTTCTTCAAAGATAAGAGAATAGATTTCAAATTGTACTTTTTCTCCTTCTTTTAAAGAGAAATTCGAAACATAGATAGAACGGTTTTCTAAATGGGGAGAGGTTGTTTCTGAGTTTCCTTTCAAAGGATGAACGCGATAAGAAACCGCCTCAAAAAGATGTCTTCCTTCGTTTGTAACACCTTCAAAAAGGAGACAATTACGTAATTCTTTAACGTTTTTCACTTTAAAATGGGGGCCATTTATTTCATAGACGTTCAAATCCAATCCATAATGGAAGAAAAAAGAATGAGAATGCTTCGCCTCGATTTCAATTTTTGAAGCAAGCAAATTATCTCTTTCAAATGAAAGAAAACGTTCACTTGAAATGCAATAATTCGGGAAGGAAGACTTTCTAGAGAAGTATCCTTTCTCCAAATGGAGAGACATATTATGGCATAATGAGTCCGCTGTTTTGATATCTTCTTCGGAATTTTCAACGAAAGTTCTTAAGAAAAGAGGATCAGGCATATTGATGGATTCTCTCCACTTATCCTCGTATTTATCATAGACTCCAACAAGGTTAAGGCCTTTCATCTCTTCCTTGTTTTCCTCTTCTAAAGAACCGCGATACCCTAAATGGCCATTGCCAATAAGAAAACGATTTCCTTCAAGGATACGTTCATTTCTGTTATATGTGTCACACGAAATGATATCTTTCATCGAGAGAACTCCATTAAACCATCAAGAAGAACTTTCTTATGATAAAGGTTCACTTCAACAGGCTTTCCTTCGTTATGAATAAGAAGTTTCTTAGGATAAACATCGAAACGCAATAAAGAACCGTGATAGGTGATTTTAACGGAATAATGTTTCCATCTACTAGGCAAGGATGGGTTAACGGAGAGTTCCTCTTTATCGGAACGAAGTCCTAAATAGCCATAAACGATATTCATCCATGCCGCGGCAATAGATGTCATATGAAGTCCTTCTGAGGTATTACGGTTATAGTCATCTAAGTCAAGTCGGGTTGCAAAGCCAAAGAAATCAAGTGCTTCCTTTTCTTTTCCTAACTCTTCAGCAAGAATGCTATGAACCGACGGAGAAAGGGAAGATTCATGAATACAACGAGGCTCGTAATATTCATAGTTGGCTTTTTTATCTTCATAGGAGAAATCCTGGTTATAAAGGAAAAGGAACATCAAGACGTCTGGTTGTTTAATCATGTCATTACGATAGATTCGATCGTAGCTCCAATGAGAATAAAGAGGGAAATCCGTTACCGGAATCTTATCAACGTCAATGTGTGGGAGGTCATAAAAACTCTGATGTTGTTCATATAAATGAGTTTTTGGATCATAAAGAATGAGCATTTTATCCATGCATTCTCTCATTTCTTGGATGTGTTTCTCATCAAATTTTGTTTTTACTAAGATCTTTTTAGAATCAAAGCGGGAATCCGAAAGCACTTTTAAAGTGTATTCAAAAGTCTTTTTAGCCATGATGTTTGTATACATATTATGGTTAACCATGACTTCGAATTCATCCGGTCCCATCACACCATAATAGCCAAAATGGCTATGAGTTTGGTTCCATTGCCCACGGGTTAGAAGGAATTTGTCGATTTCTAGCAACATTTCTAAGCCATATTCGTTCATAAAAGCAACATCTTGATAAAGATTCATGTAATGGAATATCGCATATGCGACCGCAGTCGTTGGCTGAATTTGGGTGGAGGCATGTTGCCAAAGCGTACACGCTTCTTTACCATTACGCGTTGCAATAGGATACGCCGCTCCTTCACAATCGAGGTCTTTTGCTCTTTCCTTCGCTTCTTTCAAAGTGTTATAACGGAATAAAAGAAGGTCTTTAGCAGCCTTTCTATTAGTAAATAAATAATAAGGAAGGCAATATGTTTCGCTATCCCAGAAGGCATGGCCAGAATAAGCCTCGCCTGTTAAGCCTTTCGCCCCGATGTTATTATCTTCCGAGAAACCCCAATAGGCTTGTTGAAGATTGAACAAGCAAAAACGGATACCTTGTTGATCCTCTGGATCCCCATCAATTTCGATATCGCTTTTTTGATAAGCGTCTTGGAAGAATTCTTCGTTTTCTTTTAAAAGGCCTTCGAAGCCTTTCTTCGTTAGAAGAGAAAGTTCTTTCTCCCCTTCTTCTTTTCTCTCTAAGAAACGATTATCGCTCACTTTATCCGCAATATTCACCACATAACGGGTGACTTCTTCTTGCTTATTGGCTCTTAAAGGAATCTCATAGAAAAGGGTAATTTCTTTTTCTTTCATTTCCGCGTGGGTTGGAAGAGAAGACGAATCTACCTTCATTAAAGTTAATAAGGATTGATGGGTAGTTGGCGTTTTTAAAAAGAGACCATATTCTTCATTTTCGTTAATGACTTCCCCTTTATCCCAATAACAATGATTCCCCCAATGGAGAATGTTGCCGTTTAAGGATAAAGAAAGAGAAAGAGAGACGTCATGATTGCTTTCAAAGGAGATTCTTTGAATTGCTTCAAAGGGGGATTTCATGCCTAAAAGACGGAGGAAGGTGACTTTGATTTCCGTGCCGTCTTTTAATTTCCAAAGAAAACGGCGGTCAAGAAGGCCACTTTTAAAAGAAAGAGTTCTTTCAAAATTAGAGAAAGAGACTTTTGCTAAATCTAGCTTTTCCCCATTGGCGTAAATCTCACATTTAAGATAGTTTGTGGAGTTGATCGTGAAATGGCCTCTTTTCACAATCCCCTTATAGGCGCTTGGGGTGTCTTCTAAGGAGTTTTCGATAATACCGTTGTAATAGGTTCCAATCAAGGATGGAAGAGAGATTCCTTCTTCAAAGAAACCACGAACCCCACTATATTCATTTCCTAAGGAGAAAATGGATTCGCTAACTTGGTTACGTTCTTTATGAAACCCAATTTCTTTGACGGAAAAAGGCTCTGTTTCTAAGTATTTCGTTCTTACTTTAGCCATAATACTACTCCTTGCTTCCTTTATTCGCTCCAGCGCCCATAATTTGACGTTGGAAAATAAGGAAAATAATTAATTGAGGGATGATAGAGAAGACCAATAACATCAAGAAATCTTCCGGTTTTAGGATGTCTCCAGCCGAGCCAATGTTATAGATACCGACCATAAGGGTCTTTAGTTTGTTACTTTGCAAAACCAAATATGGAAGAAGGAAATCGCTATAGGAAGCGGTCATCGAAAATATAGCCACGATGCCAATCATTGGTTTACTTAAAGGAAGAACTACTCTTCTAAAAATTTGTAGTTGGTCTGCTCCATCCATGCTTCCCGCTTCCATAAGAGATTTTGGAAGGCGAGAAAAATAATCTTTAAAAAGCATGTAATAATAAGCGTTAGCACCAAAAGAAAGCCACAAAGGCAAGAAAGTAAGGTAAGAATCTGGATTGGAAAGAAACCCGAAATCAGCGATTTCTTTAGCAAGAGGTAAGATGTTTAAGGTCGCCGGGATCATATACCCGAGGAAGATGAATTTATCGATTACCTTATAGCCGAATGGTTTAATGATGGCGATTGCATAAGCAAGCAAAGAATTAAAGAGAACGGCACAAATGACGGCCCCAATAACGTATACAAACGTATTGAGATAATATTTGGTGAAATCAATTGTTTGCCAAATGCGGACGAATCTACCGAAATCCCATACTTTTGGCCAAAAGGTGTAAATGCTAGAGTTGATTTCCCCATCGGATTTTAAAGCAGAGGCTAAAAGATAAATAATTGGAAATAAGGCGATGAAAGAGAAAAGAAGAAGGAAAAAGACGATAAAAGCATATCCAACTTTATGGGCAGGGTTACGATAATCGGCAAAATTAAGAAAACCACTTCTTTTGTCTTTTAAGCGAGGAAAAACGTATTTTTTCATATTATTTTCCCTCCTTTTTCTTTAAATAATTGTCTAAAAGGGCATATAAAATTGTGAAAAGGATGATGATTCCGCCCAAAATTAAGGCAGTAGCAGCGCTCTTTCCGTATTCAAAATCCTCGAAAGCGTATAAATAGCTAAGTAACATCAAAGACATCGACGCATCCAATGGTCCTCCCTTAGGACCAATGACAAGAGGCTCATAGAAGACTTGAAAAACAGAGATAATTTGTAAGACAAACAAGGTAAGAAGAGTCCCTCTTAAAGCAGGAATCGTAATACGTGAAAATCTTTGAACGGAACTTGCTCCATCAATACGTGCCGCCTCATACATCGAATCATCAATGCTTTGAAAAGCAGAAAGATAGATAAGAGCCGTACTTCCAGCCCCTTTCCAAGTCATGGCAAGGACGATAAGAGGAATAACGAGATTCGTGGAACCTTTCCATGGATGGGCTTGAAAACCCATTTTCATAATGATTACGTTGAAAAGATCGGTTGATCCATCACCATACATGGAATTAAAAAGAAAGACCACTGCCATTCCAGAAATCATGCAAGGAAGATATAAAACGACTCGGAAGAAGCCTTTTGCGTGAATTACTTCGGATAGGAGAAAACCTAAAATAACAGGGACCAAATATCCGATTAGCAAGGAGAAACCGATATAAAGAAAGGTGTTTTTCAATGCAGAGAGGAATGTGGGATCCTCAAATACATCGATAAAATTCTGAAAACCAACAAAAGAAGCGTCTTCATATCCATCTTGAAAAGCGAGAATGAAATTTCTTATCATCGGATACCAAACAAAAAAAGTAAACAAAAGAAGCGGGAGAATCATAAAAGCCCATCCTAAAGCATTTCTCTTTAGGACGCTTTTCCAGTTCCTTTTGCGTTCAATTGTAGGTTTTCTAAACATAATTTGCCTTTTTATTTGTTGACGTTTTTATCTAAAGTCTTTTGGAAAGAAGAGTTAGCGGTTGTCAAAAGAGAATCGCAATCACTTGTTTCAGGAGAATTGAAAATGCTTTGAAGAGCAGTATCCAAGACCTCATACATTTCTTGCGCATTATACGGTTCTTCGGAATGTTTGTTTTCTTGGATGTGGTTAAAGAAAGGGGAATAATCCTCCATATTGACGTTGATGTATTGATCTTCAAGTTCTTTAGCTTTCGTTAAATAATCTGAATTTTTCCATGGCATAATGCTCGGGAGGATTGGTTGGCCTTTCTTTTTAGCAACCTCATATCCTTCTTTTTTCGCTTCCATATTATTGGAAGAAACACTTGGAGAACGACCAATATAGTCAAAAAATTTCAAAATTCCTCTAACTTTTTCATCAGAAATGCCTTTAGTGAAAACATATGGAGTTCCACCGTATAAGGAATAATGATGAATTCCATCCCCTGCTGGCATTGGAACAAAAGCAAGATCATTCATATCACAATGGCCTTGAAGGGCGGCTTGTTGAAGAACGTCGCTTCCAACTACCGCCATAGCTACTTTTTCATTGATATTTGAATACCAATCGTTATAAACACAAGCGATTTTTTCCTGAAGAAGATCGTCTTTCTTCATCTTTTGAATCCATTCAAGGGCAGAAACGGCCTCTTTGGAATTTAAATTCGCAAGGACTTTATTCCCTTCTTTCTTTTGGAGGGTTCCACCAAAATTCCAAACCATATTGCTAAAAACCCAACCCCCGTTCTTATTGGAGGAGTACATCATGAAGCCTTTTGCAGAATCGTTCTCCGCAATCGTCGATGAAACATCGTAAACTTCTTCCCAAGTCGTTGGATAAGCTGGCGTTCCATCATCTTTTGTTAAAGAATAATACGTTTTTCCGTCTTTTTTCTTTTCTGGTAGGATGCCATTTTCTCCAAGAATACGTTTGTTAAGTAAAAGTCCAAGACCATATCCATCTCTTGGAATGCCGTAGATGTCATCACCAAAAGTAAGAGTTTGTTTCATCTCTTCATCCATTTTTTCATCCCAACCCGTTTCTTTTAGAAGTTTGCTGATTGGACGAATAATGTTCTTTTCTTTGAGTTTTTGAGGTTCAGTGAACCAGGTTTGCCATACATCAGGGAGTTGACCCATCATTTGTTTGCTGCCAACCGTCTCTGTACTATAGGTATAAGGATCTCCTTTAATTACATATTGAGGGTTGTCTTTTTCAAATTTTTCTTTCCAAACTTGGTACATCTCAACATCAGCCGTGGAGGCTTCTTCTGGCCAAAAACCGATTTTCAACTCGATCTTATTGCCGTTATCTCCTTTACAAGAAGTAAAAAGAATTCCAGACAACGATAATAAGATTCCTAAAGCACAAGTTTTCTTTTTCATATGTTAAACCTCCATAAGGAGAGAGGGTTTTGCCCTCTCTCCAAATCTTCTACTATTTTACTTATTTCGTCCAAAGTTGGCTGTAGTCTGCCAAAGCCATATTGGATGGGGTTTCTTTAGCAACAAGTTTCGTTTCAATTTGAATCTTCTTGCCATTCGCTCCAACTCCTCCACCGATGTGGTATTTAAGGAGTTTTCCAGCAGTTGACTGCTTTTCCTTCGGAAGGGCGCTTAAATCAACGATAAGATCTAAACCACTTCCAATAGCCGTATTTTCGAAATCGAAAGCGTCACCCCACATGACTTTTAAGAGCCCTGGATTTCCGCTTGGCCAAGCCTCATCGACTTTGCCGTCTTTTTCTAAGGTGAATCTCCAGTCTTTCAAAGTTGTTCCTTCATCTCCAGTGACATGAAGAATCATCATTGAGGCATCAAATGGGAGAGATTCGCTTACAACTTCACCCACATATGAACCATTAGAGACGATTTCTTTGCTTCCAAGATCTTTTGCATACCCTTGAGAGGCCATGAAGATTTCTTTAATGTTAATTTTCCCGGTTGCCCCTTCACCACCGATATGGGCTTTGAACCAACCCGTTCCAGTTTTGGCATAGCTAACGGATTCTAAATCAACATAATAGGTCGCGTAGGTGTCAGGAATGACTTCGTCTTTTGTGACTTTACGGCCATCTTCGGTATACACGTCAATTGCAGAATCTTTGATCCACTTCGCGTCATCGTCATTATAAGAAGCGCGGAATGTTGCTAAAGTTGCAGTTCCATCGCCTTTCATTGTGACAGCGCCATATCTTGCATTGACGGATGGGCCAACTCCACCAATATAATGATAACCAGCCAAATCTAATTCAGCTTCATTGAGATTAGCAAGATCTAAATCCCCTTTTCTACCATGGACAGCACTAAAGCCATTGGCTAAGAAGACACTGTCAAGTTTGATATCTTTTGCACCGGTGTAATAGATTTCAATACTGCCAGTAGAATTGATTTCGTGTTGTTTTAAATCAACGACATACCATTTAAAGCCATCTTCGGTGGTATATGGAGTTTCATAAACTGGATCTTTGTAGGTCTTCACGCCTTCCATAGCTAAAGCAGCGTTAAACCAAACGGTTTTCCCGCCCATTGCGAAACGGAAGCTATTCAAATCCGCATCATCATCCGCTTTGATGGAGAAAACGATATATTGTGCACCAGGTAAAACATGGCTAGAATCGATGGAAACCTCATTATAACCCTCGGTTGCAGGGAGATTTAACGTTCCACCTGTCATGCTGATATTATCTGCATTTGACCAAGAGGTCATGCCATTAATGCCAGCAGAAACGTTTCTTTCGTCAGTTGTCGAGGCCGTATAACCATCAGCGCCAGAAGGCATTTTGGCATATTCACGATTGAAGTTATCAAAGGTGACTGCGGTCTTTGTGTTGAAGGTTGGATATTTCTTAACCAAATCTGGCATTTCGAAAGAGGTCATAAAGACATTGCTGAGCTGAAGTTCATTATCACCTGCATTCTCTAAAGTGATGGTTTTCACGTTGGCGCCTTCCGGTCCAGCAAACTTGCTAAGGTCAATTGCCAAATTGGTATAGGCACCATCGATAGCGTTCACCACCGCTTTGTCTTCTTGGGCTTTTAATTCCGCAAAAGGTAACGTTTTTGTGGTGTTTTCGGCATCATCATAAGCAACAGAGACCTTGCTTTGGCTCATATCGCCAAGAACAGAGAAAACAACATGGCTCTTTCTTTGTTCTTCCGTGAGGGTTGGAGTCGTATATTTCTTATCTTTCCCAATAAGAAGGCCTTTTCTAACAAAGACAGAGTTTGGATTATCCGTAGGTCCCCAATAGACCATATCGCTCTTCGAAAGATTTGGACGATCAAAAGTATCGAAGACGGTTTCCGTATCACCTTTCTTGGTGGAGACTTTTTCCATCTCGATAACAGCAGACACTTCCGCCTCTTTCTTTACATAAAGGTGGAAACCAACCGCATTTTCTAAGACTTTTAAAGCCGTTCCTGGGAAGGTGGTTGTTGCATCATCAATAGAGTTTCCAACGTCGATGGTAATATCTTGGAATTCGTTTGTAAGTTCAGGATTCTTATCGCCATCTTCGTTAACTGCTTCGGCGAGGTTAATTTCAAAAACGTGGGCTGAATTATCATCGCTTGGACGGATGGCAAAAACTAAGTCCTTTAAAGGAAGTTTCCCTTCCGTAACGCGCATAGAGAGATGAACGATGGAAGAACCTAAAAGAGTCTTGTCTCCATCCAATGCTCCAGCAGCCATTTTAAAGATGGCAGCATCAGGAGAATTTTGGAAATCAGGCAAATTTGAGTCAACGACTTCACGAAGGAAGGCGTTATGTCTTGTAGCATCGCTGACACCATTTAGACTTTCGCCGGAGAAATCTTCGATGGTTTTGTCGAATCTTTCGTCATAATCGCGAGTGACGGCTCCTTCAGCAAGAGTTTTATTGAGTCCTTCACGATGAGTGACTTCTTCTTTTGATGTTTCAGAGCTTGTTGGTGTAGGAGTGACGATCTCCGAGCTTGGCGTTTCTTCACTAGCAGGATTGCTAGAAGATGAGGCTGGGACGGATGGATTACAAGCAGCAAGAATCATTGCTGCGCTTAAAGGCAACATCCCAAAAAGTAATTTTTTACCTTTCATATTTCATTCCTTTCTGAAAGATTTTTATTTTTATTTAACTCCATATGCGCTAATTTCGGAAAGTTGGCCACCATATCCGCCAGCAGCGTCATTGGAGAGAATAACTATTTTTAAGAATCGGCAGGAAACATCGTTCATTTCAAGTATCACACGATTACCTGTTTGTGGATTAAAGAGGTAATCGGTTGCTTCTTTAACAATGGTGAATTCAGGCTTTTTCTCGGTGTAGGATACATTGCTATCAGAAACAGATATTTCAATCTTTTGATGTCTTTCCGCCCAAGTAAGAATAGGAGGAAGGGAGAGAACGATTTTGTTTAATTTGTAAACATCCTTTAAATCGATAACAATTAAGGCCGGAAGAGTTTTACTTTCGTAATAGCTTGTGCCTGTTGGATCTCCATCAACAGTATTCCCCACCGGATAGACATCGTTATGTTCTGTGCTATCGACGATTGGTTTACCAAAAGTTAAGGAAGGTGGATAGAATTCGATTTCAGATATTGCGTAATGTTTTGGGGATAATAAAGTTTCTGTGCGGTTGAAACGAAGTTGAATGCCAGCGTAGTCCTGGGTAGGGACATTGATATCGAAGTAATTGTTATTGGCCGGAGTCATCTTGTATTCCTTTCCTGCCATTAAACGAGTGTATTTCGTAGCTATAGTCGACGTTCCGTCAGAATTCTTTTTGACTTTCTTCGCCCAAACTTGGAGGGAATAGATATAGGAATATTCGTTTGTTGGATCACCGAATAAACGAATCAGACCGATATTAGTGATGTTTTCTAAATCGTAGGTAAGGGTTGCAAATTCATTTTCTTGGTTTTTCCATTCTCCAGAAATATAGAGCGTGTCTTTCTTTCCATCAAAAGCGTATTCAGCTTTCGAAGAGTTTCCTAAAAAGCTGCCTGTTCCATCATCTCCAGGTGTTGAAGTTTTGCTTCCAGCCCCATGAGAAGAAGAAGCATTTCCTTCTCCGGAGGCTTTCACTCCGACAAAAGAGGCTTCCCCAGTCATTCTTGCAAAGGAAGGAACGATGAGACCTTCTTGAACAATATTGGTTTTGGTCGTTTTCGAAATATTTTCGTTGGCCAAGGAGAGTTTATAAGGCAAATGAATGGAAGCTCCAAGGACCTTTTCTGAAGTCTCAAAAGTAACGTTTTTCACATAATCGTTGGTTGTTAATCCGAGGTCTTCTCCAGATGTGATTTGTTTGCCAGCGATTTCTAGTCCTTTAATCTTCACGTTTCGAATGGAAGAGACATCATCCTCTCCTCTCATTCTTGCAACGACAGATGGTGCTTTTTCATATACTTTCACATTTTCAATGTTGACGCCCTCGACGATGCCGCGTTTTTCTTTGCTTTTCGTCCAATCAGCGTTATAAGCAATCGTGAAATCAATCAAAAAGTCATTTTCATTGTCATTACGATCATCGCCGAGTGTTTGGCAATCTTCCACCGTAATATTTTTATAAGTAACGTTTGTAATTTTTGCTTGGTCGGAGTTATGAAGAGAAATAACAGCCTTATGCATCGCATGCACAACAGTGATGTCTTGGAAGGTGATACCATCCATCGTTGGTCCATAGGTTTCATACCCGATTTCCATGCATTGGGCTAAATCTGACCAAAGCACGACATCATGAATGTTGATATTAGATGTAGAGCCTAAATCAGAATTTTTGACGACAAGAGCGTCATCCCAAGAACGGACATAGCCGCCAGAGACTTCCACATCCTTGCAAGATTGGATGGAAATACCATCGCCATTGCTTCTAGCAGTAATGATTTTAACGTTGTTGATATGAACGTCTTCACATTTCCATAAATGAAGGGTCCATCCTGCAGGATCAAAGAAGGCAACATCTTCTATAGTAAGGTGTTTTACCTTTCGCATAACTACAGGAATTGTATAGTCGCCATCGCTCTTTCGAGAATAGATAGCGCCAGAGACAACGCCTCTTCCTTTGATCGTAACGTTGTTTGCCCCTTCAGCAGAGAATTGGCCATACACAAAAGATCCGCCAGCCAAATAAACGGTCGTATTGTCTTTGATTGGGAAAGCACCCGCATCGTAAACACCCGGACCAACATAGATCATGTTAGGATCGTTTTTAGCGGTCTCTTCCGTGATGGTTTCTTTTTCGATTGGATTGGCGAAAATTTGAATTGCTTCATCTGAATTATCGTTATATTCCAAAACATAGTTACCCGATGAAGTTAAATCAAAAGAAATAGTGTGTTCTTGAAAAGTTGGATGAATTCCATAGACTTGTGGACGAAGAATTGCCGAAGAAATAAGAGTTTCTTGAATGGTTACATCAAGATGAACCTTACCCTCAAAATCAAATATAACAGCCTGCGTATACGTTTCAGGAGCTGTCCAAGAGAAAGAACGATCGTGATTGACTCTTGTTTCATACACAAACAAGTCTTCGCCATTTACCTTAACGGAGACTTTCTTAGAAGATTCCATCATTTTTGGACCTTCATAGGTCACAAGCTTGCTTGTTGTAACTTCCTTTTCAGGCGTCACAAAGTTTTCGGAATTGAAATAATCCTTTACGGGTTCGGTTGAATCTATTGAGGAAGAAGATTTCGTAACATCTCCACCACACGAAGTAAGCAAAAAAAGAATCGAAAGCAGATTGTAAGCGGTTACTTTTTTAGAATGATAGATAGATGTTCTTTTCATCATTTTTATTCCTCACTGACATTATTATTTCACCAAAAAATAGAATAGAAAAGAAAAATAGTTAATCGGTTAACTATTTCTTTAAAATATATCTCTATAGAGATATAACGAAAAATGTTAACTTAAATCATTTCTGTAAGGGCTTTCTTTTCATCTATTTTCAAACAAGAGGAACGGCTTACAATACGAGGCTCCATGACGTATGTTTTTTTATTTGAAGAAGGCTTTTTGATTTCTTCTAAAATCGTTTTCGCAGAAAGAATCGCCTTTTCTTTAATGTCTTGATGAACCGTACTAAGAGTTGGATAGATATATTGCGCCGGCTGAATATCGTCGAAGCCGATGATGGAGAGTTCTTCAGGCAGTTTTACGCCAAGTTCTAAAAGACGACGAACAAGGCCAATTGCAACGATATCCGCATCCACTACAATTGCTGTCATATTAGATAGTTTTTCTTTAATCGTATCACCAATTTGGTATCCGCCTTCTAAGGTTGTCAAAGAATGAAAGATACAATCCTTAGGGATAGGGTAATCATGTTCAATCATGGCTCTTTCATAGCCCCAATAACGTTTACGGTTAACAATGGAAGAGGATGGGCCACCCAAGTAGCCGATTTTATGATGTCCTAGCGAAATTAAATGATTCGTTGCCCGATACTCACCATTTTCATCATTGATACGAATGTTTGGAAAAGGTGCTTCATACTCTTCATATACGTCTGCAAGAGCGACCTTCGCATTGAGTTTAAGAAGTTCTTTTTCGATTTCCTTGCTAAGTGATCCAAGAACCATAATTCCATCTAATGCGCGAGATTTATACCATTTTTCTAAATCTAAGGGCGAGATAGAGGAACCTAAGATAACATCGTATCCATTCTTTTGAAGGGTTTCTTCAAAGAAACCAAGAAATTCAGCGTAGAATGGGTTATTCAAAAAAGCCTCCGATGGGGAAAGATATGGGAAGGTTAGACCAATCAAATGGCTTTTGCCGGTGGACAAAGATACAGCCGCATGATCACGGGTGTAGCCGAGTTCATCCATAGCTTGATAAATCTTTTTCTTTGTTGGGAGAGAAACCTTTCCTTCTTTGCCATTCAATACGTAGGATACGGTAGCAGCAGATACCCCTACTTTCTTAGCAATGTCATAGATGCTTGGTTTTTTCATTAGTTTTAGTATAGACGTTAGTTAACAAGTTAACAATGCGCTTAGAAAGAAAGATTCTTTATGATTCTTGTTCTTTTTTGTTACCTTTCTTTTCTTCCTATTCTATAGAAAAGCGTTCAATAAAAAGTGCGTTTTTGTAGGGAACTAATTGACTTGAAATCGTGTGTTTCGTTCATCCCTGCATGAAAAAGCGAAATTTTAAAATGAGATGATTGTTAAAAAGAAAACTTTTTCAAAAAAGAGACTTAGCAACGTTTCTCTAAGACTCTTTTGGGTAACAATTAAATTCGTTGGTTGCTAAATATCTACCTTTTGAAAGTTCCTTTGAGCAAGATGATTAGCCAAGAAGGTAAAGCCTAAGAAGCTAAGTAAACCACCCAATAGAATGGCAATCTGGGTTAAAAGATTCGGCAGCTCATATGAATTCACGTAGTTAGCAAATTCTGGGAAAAGAATGAAAACGGCCATAATAAAGCTAATTAAAAGAATGGTAACCAAATCAGAAATAAGAAATGGCAAGGTGACTTTGGCTTCAGGCTTCTTGTAGTACCATGGGAAACAAATCAAATTAAAGACACCAAAGACAAGGAAGACGAAGCCATATAAAGCAAGATTAAATCCGAGTTCAGGATAGATTTGCTCTTCTGGTAAGCCCTTTTGAAGAAAGAGCTTTAAGAAACCAAAAGGAAGGGAAACAAGCATGCTAATAATTTCTAAGGAAGAAATAAGGAGGACTTTCCCTTTGACCACATCCTTTTTCCTTAAAGGTAAAATCGAGGTGTATAACAAATCACGATTGGCGTTAGAGAGGGTAAAAACCACGGTAATTCCCGCTAAAGGATAAAAGAAAGAAATCAAGCTAGGCCAGGAAGGAATCATGATGGTGATGGATAAAAATATAAAAATCCAGGTTTGGAGAGGCACACAGAGTTTCAGTTCTTTATAAAGGAGATTCTTCATTTTCATCAGTCCTTTCTTTGGCAATCATGATTTCTTCTAACGATGGAAGACGTTTTTCTTCAAGGGAAAAGAGTGTTTCATCTTTCTTTTCGATAATTCCTTCAAAGAAGTCATCTTTTTTACGAAGATGCTCCATTTTAAGGATTTTCTCCTCGCTAAGATCCTCTTCTTTCCCTTTTACATAGAGATAGTCTTCTTTAAAAGAGGAGACGTTTTTTGAAGAAAGAATCTCACCTTTACGGATATAGGTTATGGAATCTGCACATTTTTCTAAGTCAGAAATAACGTGGGTGCTAAAAAGAATGGCAATGTTTTTCTTTTTAGCAATATCCCTAAAACAATCCAGCAATTCGTCACGAGATACAGGGTCAAGCCCGCTTGTAGGCTCATCAAGCAGAAGAAGCTTTACTTGATGGGATAAGGCTAAAGAAAGACCGTATTTTACTTTCATGCCATTGGAAAGTTCTTTGATTTTCTTTTCTTCGTTAATTTCGAAGAATTTTAACCATTTTTCATAAAGACTTTGATCCCAAGAATGATAGAAACGAGAACTTACTTTCGTAAGGTCTTTCACCTTGGCGTTAGGATAGAAATCAACTCCACCAAAAAGGAGACCAATTTCGTTTTTCATTCCTTTTTCGTTCTCGGATACGGGTTTCCCTTGAAAAAGAATGTCCCCTTTATTGATATCAATTAAGCCAGATATAGCTTTGATAGTCGTCGTCTTCCCAGAGCCATTTCTTCCAATAAAGCCCATGATTTCTCCTTCATGAAGAGAGAAAGAGACATCTTTTAAGGAAAAAGATGGGTAATGTTTTTCAACATGTTTTAGTTCTAAAATACATTCACTCATTAGAAAGAACTCCTTCTTTTTCCAAGACAGAAGAAACAAAGTCACCTTTAACGATGGCAATGCCTCTTTTTTTATCCGCCATTAAGATAAGCGTATCCCCTTCTTCAATTCCAAACATGTTACGAATCTCCGAGGGAATGACGATTTGTCCTTTCTTTCCTACGATGGCTGTGCCTATTGTTTTTGTTTTACTTTTCATACTTTTCTTACATTTCTTGAGGATAGTTTAAGGCAACGAATATCGCTTAGCAATCAAAAATGGAGGCAAATCGATTAACAAAACAGGAAGTAAAAGATTCCTCTTTTTACTATCTTATTTTAATTTCATATACAAAAATATCTTGATGGTCTTAAATATAAAAGGTGTTCATTCACCTAGGAGGGAACCCAGTTGGGTTTTAAAGGCTATGAAAAAGAAAGTTCTCTTACCATTACTATTATCTTCTTTATTTATGTTAGCTTCTTGCGGAGAAGAAACAATTGTTGGATCAAATGAAACGCACGATTCCTCTGCTTGGTTTACAAACGAGGAATTAAAAGCCGTTGGCTTAGAGGGGTTAGCCGCTCCAACAGGTTTAACAGGCGATATGAGTAGCGACCTTCATTGGTTCAACAATGGCTATTCTTTCCACCAAACTTGTCCAAGTGAAGAAATCATGAAACAAAACGCCCAAACATACTTGGATTATTTTAAAACAAATTATGAAGGACAATTTGGAATCACCCATCTTCATGCTTTAAGTGAAGATACAACTTGGTATTACATTCTTCCCAAGACAGATTTAGAGGATTATCACGACACAAACCCTTCTTCTCTTTATAAATTCTATTACGTGAGAGATGCAGAATTAGAAAACGGATATTTAAAGGATGGAGCTGTTTGGTCTTTGGATATGCGTTACGAATTAAATACGGATGCAACCTCTTATTTGCTGAAGATTTTTATTGAAGACGCTGGTATGTCTAGAAATGGCGTGTATACGTTGAAGTACACGCTTAAGGTTTAATTCATCATTAAGGAAAAAGCGTTCCCTCGGTTGGGGAACGCTTTTCATTTTAGGTAACAATTAGTTTAGAGTAAGCGCTTTGTTTTTGTTTGCTTTATAGGCACCAGCAAAAAGTAAGCAAAGTGATGTTGCATAGCAAATGGTTTCAAAGAGTTTACTAGTAGAGAAACTTCCACCATTCACAAGATCCATAATCACGACGACCGTATAGGAAACTGAGACAAAACATGCGTATACAACACTCGCATAAGCAAAGGTTAAGCCTAATACTTTGTTATGGACAAATAAGAAGGTGAAACCGCAGGCGATCATTAAGACATAGAACATTTTGGCAATGCCAGAAATAACAGAGGACGCTTCAGAACTTCCGAAATTCATTGAATAAGCGCCAACGACAATAAGGACCAATAAGGCCGGAGCAATGGATTTAATCGTACCTTCGCATCCCTTTCCGCCAAACAAGAAATAAAAATAGAAACCAATCAAAAGAATAAGGATGAATAATTCCACAATGAATTTCATCAAAGAAACGATGTTATTGCCTAAAGAAGGCATTCCTTCACTCAAAAGATAATAGACAACAAGAAGAATCCCAGCGATTAAAAAGAAGATATGTGCCAAAGGAGTCTTATTTGTTTTTGTGTTACTGCTCATAATTTTCCTCCAAAAAAACAACGAAAATTATAGAAGAAACGAAAAGAAAAAGGAAATAGACAAAAACGTTTTAGAAAGAAACGTTGCTTTGTCCAGATTGTTGGTTTGCCATCAATATAGTGCCAATGCCGACCATCCGTATTTGAGGCTTCATTATACCAATGTCAATCACTATTAGAAAAAGGAGCCATTGGGCTATTAAACCAATCAGAAGGAAGATTTGTTCGTTCGCAAAAAATGAAGACATACCCGCTCATATAAGCAAGATAAAGAAAAACAAATGAAGGGAATCGATGTGGCCAAAAAAGAACATCTCTATAAAGGAAGAAAGCCTATTAAAACCGATAAATTATTATTTCTTGAACTTTTAGCAAAGGTTGAAAACAAGGAAACGACCCCAAAAGTAGCCATTCAACAATTAGGAATTACAAAAACTAAATATTATCGCTTAAAAAATGAGTTTTAAAAATAAAAACATACTCTATTGAAACTTTAGATCTCCCTAAAAATATAAAAAACGGCATTTTCCAGTGCCGTTATTTTCTTGTTGGTGACCTGTACGGGATTCGAACCCATGAATGTATCCTTGAAAGGGATATGAGTTAAGCCTCTTCTCCAACAGGCCATAAAATGGCGCTCACTATAGGGCTCGAACCTACAACAAATCGGTTAACAGCCGATTGCTCTGCCATTGAGCTAAGTGAGCGCATCATTACACGCGAGTTACCGCGCACGAAATATATTACTAATTACCCATATTCTTTGCAAGCAATATTTTCTTTTTTGTTCTTCTAAAGAAAAACTTAGATTTTTCCTAAAGAAATCTTCATTTGCATATGGTTTGAACAAGATTCCTACTTCCTATCCGAAATCATCATCTAAAAGTTGAATTATGTCGTCTTAACTACAGAAAAAGCGCTTCAAACGAAGCGCCTTTAAGAAACGAAATAATTATTTGCTTTCAAGCTTTTTATCGATGAGATCGAATAAATCACCGACAGTCTTGAATGAAGCAAGCTCTTCTGTGGTGAATTGGAAGCCATATTTATCTTCCAAATCTAAGCACATCTCGACAACATCAAGGCTATCCAAACCAAGATCTTTCATTGGTTTGCTATCGTCGATGGAATCAAGGTGAAGTTTTTCACAGAATTGTTTTCTAATTTCGTCTAATTGGTTTGCGCTCATCGTTAATGACCTCTTAACTTTCATTATTATAAGGACTTTTTATGATGAGGCAATCAAAGAAACGATTTCATTTCTTAGATTTCAAACATATTAGCTGAAGAGCCTTTAACATTGCTAATCGAGTTAGAATCGGTGATAGTGATTTCTCTATCCACTTCTTTCGCGCTCTTTTGGAATGTTGGGATTAAGACTGCGGCAATTGTTCCAAATGCAGCTAAAGTAAGAATCATGGCCAATAATTGTCCTTTTAATTCACTCATTGTTTTTTCCTCCTTTCTTTTCAACCTTTATATCCGAGAACCACGGATCGATTGATACATATTTGTTTTGTCTCACTAGAGAAGGCGAGAGACTTATATTCTTTCCATATTTGGAAAAGAAAAGCGTCACCTTCCCCTGGTATGTAGCTCTCCTTGTTTAGAGAGACAATATGAGCGTTATCATTCGAGACAAGTTTGATAACGTCTTCGTTTATACTCCAGTTTCTGCTAATTAGTTTTCCAGCAGAAATGGCCAAACTATCTAATTGCGCATAAACCATTTGCATATGGCAAAGGTCACCGGCATAAGCAAACATCGATAAAACGAACGCTAACGATAAAAGGAAACTGATATTAGATGACATTTGCGTATTCCTCCATCAAGATAACGACAGAAACAGCGATAATCCCCATCGATAAAGCGGAAGCAAGCAAGGGAAGAAAGTTGAAGTTTCCAAAGCGTGCTTTCTCGTTCTCTAGGTTTTGTTGACGTTTTGAAACAGAGAGGGAATGAAAGAGGGTATCAAATTGAGTGAGATACTCTTCCCCTCCACCTTCAATAGACATTTTGTAAACGGATACTAAAACCTGACGTATTTCTAGATTGGTGAAGTTTTCGGCAAATTTCATATAAGGGGTTACGCTTTTGTCATGATCGATATCATTTAATAAAGCACGTATCTTTTCAGACAATTCCTTACTTGCATAACGAAGGCAATCTTCTAATGCGTTATAAACTGGCCTTCCGTTTTTTACGAAGATTTCGAAATAGGCGAAAATATGCACAAATTCGTTTTCTAATTCTTTCTTTTTGTTATCGAGGATTCGTTTTGGCTTTCCTAAGAGGTAATAGTCCACCCCTAAAAGAAGAAGCACGACTGCTAATAAACCTACGATCTGCTTTGTCTTCCAATAAAGGAGAATGCCCATAGCAAGAAGAGCTAAATCGACAATTCCCAAAGTGATAAGTTCTATTTTTGGATTCAGTTTTGCTTCTAAATACAGTTCAATTAACTTGTTTTTTCTTTTTGAAGCCATGGATTTTCACCCCCTTAAATTGAATTTTTTCTTTGGTAATGCCTAAAGCAAAGAGAAAGAAAGATATATAAGCGATTAAGAAATATGCCAGAACAAGCAGTATAAAGCCGATATGGTTGATAAGTATCTGATAAAAGGACGAAAGACCGAAACGAAGAATTCCCATTACCAGTAAGCTCATTAGCCAAAGAGAGGAAAATTGAACAAGCGAGGCGGTCACGTTTTTAGAATGTGAGATCCTATCTTCTTCTATGGCTGTGCTTTCTTTTAGAAGAGGCGAAGCAATATCTAGAATCTCCCCTCCTTCTTCTTGATAAAGTCGAATGGTAGAAAGGAAGACGCGATAGATGTCGGTTTGGAAATATTTCGAAAGATATTCCAGTCTTTCATCAAAAGATTTGTCCGAAATACTTTCGAGAACCTGTTTTTCTTCTCCGGATAGGCCAAGAGTTGCGTTTTGAAAGGCAAGTTCCATGGATTTTGAAGCACTTAAAGAAACGACGAAAGAATGAATGAAACGATATGCTTCCCCTCCTTTTCTCATCTTTGTTTGATAGGCAGAAATAAGCGGATCTATAAATAGGAGGAAAAGGAGCATTCCTATGCCCAAAACCAAAACGGCATAAAGAATTTGAGAGGCAAGCAAATAGCAGACTCCAGCAAACAAGAGACTTATGACAATATAAAAAGGGATCCTATTCTTCATATGTTCTCCTTTCATAAAGGGAAACGAGTTTCTTTTCTTTTTCATCCAAGTAAGAAATTGATTTTAAGTAACGATGAATATTCCCTTCTTTTGAAGTCTCTTTGACAAGATAAACGTAATAATGGAGATGATGCGCAATATCATCCATCAATTCATCCTTTCTTAAGTTAGGATTGCCCATCATAGCTAAGCGAGCAAGACGGTCAGGCATGCCTTCTACGTCTTTTGCGTGAATCGTTGTTAATATGGGGTGACCTGACATAGCGCTTGTTAAGGCATCAAGCATTTCTTCTCCTCTTGCTTCTGAAACAACGATATAGTCTGGATTGTTTCTTAAGGCGTTACGAATTAGGGAGGAAAATGAAGCGATCTTAGGCGATTGCTCATTTACTAACCAGGTCGTTAAATCTAGTTCAGGGATTTCTAACATGTCTAATTCTTCGATGTTATCAATCACGATTACACGAGTTCCTTTTTTCATGTGATAGAGACAGTATTTCTCAAATTCTGTTTTTCCAGAACTCGTTACTCCTCCAATAATGATGGATTCCTCTCTATCGAGGAGATCTTGAATAAGAGCTCTACTTTTTTCATCCAAAAAAGGAGAATTCTCATCAATTTGACAGCCTTTCCTTTCAATACGAAGGGAGAAAGTATAGGCTTTTTCGTTGGCTACCCTCGCTAAAGAATTATTCACGGCATTTAGACGGTAAGTCCCAAAGCTGACATCGAGAATAGGATTTAAATAGGAGAATTGCCTTTCTGTTACATTGGCGATTTGGCGAAGGAAAGAACCCACTTCTTCGTTTGTTAGAGAAATATCGCTTTCTTCTCTGCCCTTAGAATTCGTAACGAAATACAGCTTTGAACCGTTATATGAAACGTCCGTGAGCCCTTCTTTTTCTAAAATGGGTTTAAGAAAGGAGTTTTCAAGGTATGTCACAGGATTCGTCGCCATTTTATTTCTTCTCCTTTATGATGAAACTTTTGCTATTTTCGTAATGATAGATGCCTTGAAAAGTTGCATTAAAATAGAGACTAGCTCTCTTAAAATAGGTCGTTTCTTTACCATCTATGATGTAGGGATCAGACAGTTCTTGAGTTAAGGTATAGTTTCCATTCCGTAAATAAGGATCTAGATTAGTTTTAAAATAGTTTACCGTCACCCTTTTCCAGGCCGTTTTATAGAAATAAGGGCCATAAGGTATTTCACCTTCTCCTCTTGCTAACACAGCTTGTTGAGCAAGAGAAAAATCAAATCCTTCAAAGACACGTTTAATCTTCCCTAATGAGGAGGAATAAGAAAACATCTGGACACTAAAGCTAAAAATCAAGGCGATAAGAAGATAATTCATCATAATTCTTCCTCCACGTAATAGTTAGAGTTCTTATGCGAACCAAAATAATTTTGAGATTTTCTGTAAGAGAATTTTCCAGTAATGTCTACCAAGCCAAGCGCTCCAACATTTAATAGTTCCATTTGGAAAAGAAATTTATATTCATTCTTATCGGGAATAGAAGGTATAGGAAAACCACTTCTAACCTGTTGATATCCTCTGCCGCCATTTGGAACAGTATCCCGGTTATAGACTCTTCTTCCATCTAAAGACACCCAATAGATATCCTTAATGTCTAACGTTACATATTCCCCATCAAAACGTTGGCGTAATGGGATCTTATAGCCCTTTTTCCCGTCATAACCAATAGAAGGTTCGCCTAGGTTATACCGCTCATATCCATCATAGACAAAAAGATTCATATCCTCGTCTTTAATCAAAAGATTTCTTCTTTTTGATGTACCAAACTGACGAAGTTCCATTTTTAAAGGAATAGGAAAAGTGAAGGCGTTGATTTCTCCACGGTTTTCTTTTTGAAAATCTCTCCAATCTAAGAACTTTCCATCGGCAATGGCATCCATTGTAACTTGCCAATTCTTCCCGCCAAACTTCACTTTGCGGTGTGCTTCCTCTTGGTTATAGTCATAGTTCATTAAACGATAGGAAGAGGTTGAATACTTCGATACATCAAGATGATATCTTTTCCCCGTGTTATAAGTACTAGGCAAATGAACGTAGGCAAATTCACCTTTGTTACTGCCCGAATGTTCATCAACATAGACACCTAAAGCAAAGGTTGCCTGGAATATTTTGTAACGATAATCCGTTTTCAAGCCATGATTCTCTAAAGCGGATTTTAAAGGGATGACACATTCTAAATAGGAACCGATTCTCCCTGATACATAAGCGGAACGATACACTTCGTAGTAAGAACAACCAGAATCGCTAGCTAGATGCCGCCAATTTGCCGAAGGGCCGTAAATATAATAAAGACGAATCTGGATTTTCTTTGTCGTCGAACGAACAAAACGCGTTGTAAGGGACCAAGTATTTTCCTTCCCTTTCGTCATTGTTGGCATCTCTCCTTCAAGGAAATAACCGTATTTTTGAGTGATGTTTGCCACATTGCTATCCGTAATGAAAGTAAATTTCGTGTCTAAAGTAGAATGCACTTCCTCATCCTTGACCGCTGCCGTTAAAAAAGGAAGCAAGGGCAAAATAAAGCATAGTTTTTTCGTTTTCATTTTTCTTTTCTTCCTTTCATCACCTTAAAGAAGACGGGGTTTCTTAAAAAATGCCAAAATTTTTTAAAAAAGCGAAACATTCGTAAAAAGAGAAGATAACACCTATAATAAGGAACGTATGATTTTATTGATTGGACCATCCGCTAGCGGAAAAACAGAAATATCGAAACTATTGGGATTACGTTATGGAATCTCCAAAGCCATTACACACACCACGAGAGCCCCTCGAAATGGTGAAGTTTATGGTGTGGATTATTATTTCGTTCAAGAAGAAGATTTCCTTCAATTGATGAAAAAAGGAGCTTTTGTAGAGAACACCGTTTATAACGGAAACCATTACGGTTGCTCAAAAGCGGAAATTGCCGACGATAAGGTTGTTGTCGTCGATCCAAACGGCTTGAAATCTTTTTTGTCTTTAAAAGATCCTTCGATTGTCACTTTCTTTTTAAACGCGTCAGAAGAAACAAGAAGAAAGAGAATGGAAGGCAGAAAAGATAAACCTGAAGAGATTGAAAAGAGGCTTCTAAATGACAAAGAAGCATTTTCTCCTGATAAAATTCAAGGAATCGATTATTTCATTGACACGGACAAAAGAAAAATGGAAAGCCTCGTTAAAGAAATTCATGAAGATTATCTTCTTAAGTTAAAAGAAAGAGGAATTCAAAATCCAAATATCATCCACTAAGGATGATTTTTTATTTGCCTTTTTTAATTACGCGAACAAAGGCTTCTTTTACCGTATAAGGAGTCACTTCCGTGACTTTCACATAAATCTTTCCAACGCGAAAAGAATCGCCGACAACGGCAAATCTTCCTAAATGGTCGATAATCCAACCACTTACCGTCGTATAATCATCTGGCAAAAGTTTATCCGGGTCTAAGCCCATTTCGTTATAGAAATCATCAATGTTCATCGTTCCATTGACGTAATAAGAATTTCTTCTATCGCCTTTTCTTAAGTCGTTTGTCGGTGAATCTTTCTCATCCCACATCTCACCAACGAGCTCTTCTAAAATATCTTCAAGAGTAATAATGCCTTCCATTCCACCATATTCATCGCGAACAACGGCAATATGGTGTTTGCTTTTCTTCATTAAAGCCATTGCCGAGGAAATCATCATCGTTCTTGGAACATCGACAATTGGCAAAAGGAAGTCTTTGTAATTCACTTTCTTGCCTTTCACAAGTTCACGAAGAAGGGTTTTAATCGGAATATAGCCAAGAACGTGATCAAAATTCCCTTCATAAACAATGACGCGGGAATGATGAAAAGCACCTTCTTTTTTTAAGAAAGTTTCGAAGGATTCATCGGTATCGTAGCCAAATACTCTAACGCGTGGGGTCATAACCTCATAGCAGCTGGTTTCCTTAAAATCGATGGAACGATGGAGAAGCTCGCTTGCTTCTTCGTCGATAATTCCCTCTTCTTCAATCGTATTCACCATGGCTTCAAGTTCTTCGTCGCTTGCTAAAGGATTTTCTTTGCCACTCTTTTTAATAAGAGGTTTTGCTAACCATGAAGCAAAATGGCTAGAAGGCCAAACGAATGGGAAGAAAAGAACCGATATTACTTTCATAAACGGTAAAAACGCCTTCGAAAGAGAGAAAGAATGGGTTGATGCAATGTGTTTTGGTGTGATTTCGCAGAAGATTAAAAGAAAGATAAGCAAAGTAAATGAAGAAATCGTGTTTGCTAGCTCTTCCCCAACATATCCAAGCAACAAGTCTCTTCCTAAAAGCGAGCCCAAGGAAGAGATAAGAACGTTCGCAAAATCGTTGCCGAAAAGAATCACCGCTATGGTTTTATCATAATGATTTGCTAAATCGAGGGCACGGCCCGCTTTCTTATCCCCTTTTGAGAATTTCGCTTCCAAACGTCTTCTATTCACCGAGGAATAAGTCATGTCGGCTGCGCTAAAAAGGAAGGAAAGGACGGCTAATAAGAAAATGGCAACGATGTAAATGATATCAATCGTTTTCATTTTTTCTTCTCCTTTCCAGTTTGAGGAACAACCTCCGACTTTTCTGAGATGGTTCCGACAAGTTCTTCTAAGACGTCTTCCATCGTAACCATGCCTAAAAGCACATTGTTACGGTATACCAAAGCAATTTGTTTTCTTTGTTTTTGGAAGCCATCAACCAATTCATCGATAGTAACGTTAGGAGAAACAATAAAAGGCTTTTCTATGGAATCGTTTAGATCCGTCTTCACTGTTTTATCATCTAGATAATCAGCAAGGAAATTCTTCACTAGAAGGATACCAACAATCTTGTTTGGATTGTCATAATAGACAGGGATACGAGAATAGGAGGTTGAGCAAATGATTTCCACGAGCTTATCTAATGAAAGATTCTTTAAGTTGATGGTAAACATCTTCTCTCTTGGGGTAAATATTTCTTTAACTTTCGTATCACTAAAATCCAAGGAATTTTGAATGATTTCACTCTCATTTTCTTCTAAAACACCATGGTTCTCATTAAATTCAATGACATTTTGAAATTCTTCTTCGGTCATTTCAGGTTCAGGCGCGGATTTAAAAATCTTTTTGAAAACAAAGGAAATACCACGGAATAAAGCTGTAATAGGATATAAAAGAATGATCAATGCGGATAAAGGATAAGCAGCCCATGTCGCGATTTTATTCGGAATTTGTCTTCCGATAATCTTTGGTAATGTTTCGCCAAAAATATAAAGGATAATGGTAATAACAAGTGAACCTATCAAAGAAGCAAGGGAGTTATCAAGCATCGTCAAAAGATTATCGACAAAAAGGAAAGTCGTAACCATTGAAAGAACGACGGATACAGCGTTATTACCAATTAAAACAGTGACTAACGTAGAATCAAAATGATCGTCCACCCAAAGAACGAGTTTGGCATTTTTCGAGCCATTGTTTGCTTTAACTTCAAATTTAAAACGATTAATCGAAGAAAAGACGGTCTCCACCAAAGAGAAGAAAGCGGAAAGAATAACAAGGAGAATCGTGAGCAATAAGTAGATAATCCAAGTTGGCAAAGAGCATCTCCTCCTTTTAGGCAAATATTCTACCATAAATATGACGTAAAAGAAAAAGGGCCTCATTTTATAGTCATTACGCATCAATTTTAATCGATTTCCGTGCCTCAGTGTACGGAAGTTTT
>UQFY01000010.1 GCA_900540385.1 uncultured Mollicutes bacterium | reverse complement strand
ACCGCTCTCGCCCGCATAGCAGGCGGTTCTAGGTTGTCCCTATCGGTCCACATAAAAGAAAAGGCTGTCTTTTGACAGCCTAATCAGTTTTTTTCTTAGAAGAGGGATGTTAAACGATGAACAACTCTTTCTTTGCCTAAGATTTCAATGACCTCATGAAGGTTTGGAGAATCTTTGGAGGCGGTCAAGGCAACACGAATGATTTCCGCAGCATCAGAGACGGACCCTTTATAAGCATCTGGGTTCTTTTTGTAATCTTTATTGGCAATGGCGAATCCGTTTGCGGCCGCCACCTCTTTAACGCTGTTCCACCATGTGGATTCATCTACGCCATAAGCCATAGCGGAAGCTACTTTTTCTAAGAAACTCTTTAAGAATTCTTTGCTGAATTTTGGATTGAATGGCAATGGCTCTGCAATAAGTTTTTGATAATCTTCGTCATAGAAGAATCTTGTCGCAGGCTCAATGTCAGAATACTTTGCGTAATCTTTTCTTGGATTTGGACGATCTCTTTCGATGCCTAGAACTTTGGAGAAATAGACAGGGTCTTTTTCAATCTTGGCATTTAAAAGAGGGTCATTCACCTTTGCCCATTCGGTAACGTCATGGACTAAGGTTTCGGTTGGTATTGTGGCGATTGTCTCTTTCGCGAAGAAATTCAATTTGCCTTGGTCAAAGAGAGCGCCGTCAAGCGACATCTTTGAGAAGGCGAATTGGAAGTTATGGTAATCGTAGCTCTTATTCGCAAGGGTCCATTCTTCAAAATTAGAGTTAGCAATGCTCATAAGATAAACAAGCAATGCCTTTGGAGGATAGCCTGCCTTTAAGAAGAAAGAGACGGCCGCTTCAGGATCTTTTCTCTTAGAGAGTTTACGTTTATTTCCATGGTCGAGTTTCATAATGACTGGAAGATGAGCGTATTTTGGCGCTTTCCAGTTCAAAGAACGGAAAAGTTGAAGGTGAATAGGAGTTGACGGAATCCACTCCTCTCCTCTTGTAACAACTGTTGTTCTCATGAAATGGTCGTCAACGACGTGTGCAAAATGGTAGGTAGGAAGGCCATCACTTTTTAAAATGACAATATCCACATCGTTATCGGCAAGTTCAATTGTGCCACGGATACGATCGGTAAATTTGATTTTCTTATTGTGATCGCCCATGGATTTATAACGAATAACCCATGGTGTACCAGCTTTGATTTTTTCAATGGCTTCATCGACAGAAAGTTTTCTATCTCTTGCATATGGGCCATAGTAGCCAGGAAGAATCTTATTGTCTTCTTGGAATTTTCTTAAGGCTCCAAGTTCATCTGCCGTCATGAAATCAGGATAGGCCATTCCTTGGCGAACAAGTTCCTTAATCACAATTTTATAGATGCCAGCACGTTTGGATTGCTGATAAGGTCCATAATTGCCTTTATCTTCGCCAGGGAAATACCCTTCGTCGGCAACAATGCCAAATTGAGCGAGTTGCTCAATTAATTCATCCGCACTACCAGCGATAGTACGCTTTGTGTCCGTATCTTCCAAGCGGAAGAAATAAACGCCTTGAGATTGCTTGGCTAAGGTATAAGCAATAAAAGCGGTAAACAAAGAACCGGTATGAAGGAAGCCAGTTGGCGAAGGAGCAAAACGTGTCACTTGAGCCCCTTCGGGTAAATGACGTTCTGGGAAACGTTTTTCTAAATCTTCTATTGTTTCGGTAACATCAGGGAATAATAATTCTGCTAAGTCTTCGTATGTAGCCATATTCGCTCCTTCTAAATAACGGAAAAAATTATAAAACAGATATCGTAATTTTGCTATTGCGTATTACCTTTTAGATGGCTATAATAATCCTCGCGTCAAGTGACGTGATGCAGGCGTAGTTCAATGGTAGAACACCACCTTGCCAAGGTGGATACGCGGGTCCGATTCCCGTCGCCTGCTCCATTTTTTATTTCTAGGCCTCTCCGTTCGAGAGGTTTTTTCTTTTATTGGCTAAATTGACCAAGAAAAAAGTGGCGGTTTTTCTTCCACCACTATTTTTGTTTTTAGGGAGTTTTATTGACGATTTTCATCATCAGAAGAATCGTCTTGCTTCTTCTCTTCTTTTTCTTTGCTATCGAGATCTTCTTGCTGTTTCTTTAAACTAGAGAGATTCTTTTCGATTTCTTCTCGTTCTTCTTTAGAGAGTTGTTCTGTTTGTTTTAGCTGATTGATTGTTTCTTGAGCAAACTCCAATGCAGCCTGTCCAAAAGACAATTCATATTTTTGATATAGAAGAATCATCGAGTCAAAATAATAAGGCAAGAAGAGAGTGACAAAGAGCAACATCGTGAGAACTGCCGTTAAAGAAATAAGTTGGTTGCTTTGGAAATAGGAATTGTTTTGGAAGAAGAGAGAAACGGATTCAATTGTAGTCAATAAATAGCCAAAATAAATTCCAAGTCCTAAAGAAAGAACACTCAAAAGTAACATCGGCCAAATCACGGAGAAATAGTCTTTGTTATAGCCTTTCGTACGTGTGGAACGTAATGCCGCTTTATAGAAAGCGTTCACCGTTCTTGCATCCACTCCTTGAATGGAGAAATGAAAATAAGCAAGAACGCCGTAACGATAGATATGGAAGAGGAAGGAAAGCGCAAAAGAAACACTTTCAACAACTCCCGTCCAAGTCATTAAAGAAAGCATTGGTTCGGAATTTAAAATTGCATTCATGCCTTCGGTATCGCCAGCTTGATAGGCTTCGAGGAAGGTATTCAAAATGGCATTCATATCCACCCCATTCAAAAGAGAGATTTCAATATAAGCAAAGCCAAAGAGGAAGGCGACACCAAAAGAAATCAAAAGACTAAATAAGGCAGAACGAACAATACGGAAACAGCCGAAGTTAACTGGCAAAAAATAGGATTTGAGGTAAGCAGCAAAACGTTTATTGTCTAAATCATCTTTTAAATGAATATAAGAGTCTGATACCTGAAGGGCAAAAAAGAAAGGAATAACCGCAAGAGGTATGGTAAAGAAAAGACTAAACGGGGTTAAAAAGAGAGGGCTGAGACGGCAATAACAACGAAAATAAAATTAATAAGCCATGGTAAAAGTTTCTTTAAGGTCTTTGGATATTCCTTAAAAGAAGTCGAAAGAACGCTTTCGTTTGCTGAATGTTTATTGTTTTTTTCTGGATTGGACATTTTCTTTAATGGTATGTAAATCTTGGATGGCTTGCCAAAGTTGTCTTGAGACAAATGGCTTCACCGGCCTTTTTTCATATTCTCCAATGAATTTAGATAATTCACGAAGCCTAACAATATTAACAGGAGATGAACCATTTTCAATGGAAACCACATTACAATCATCGTTGATTAAAACGATGCCAACTAAAAATTCGCTAGAGATACCAGAAAGAGAGGATAACTTGGTCATGGAATGAGCCACTACTTGCAAAGGGTTTGCGATTTCAAATTTCTTATCATCTTTCTTATAAACATAGGAAATTGGTTGAAGAGGATCAATTTTGATACCTCCATCGACATAGTAATCAATAATGACGTAGATGTATTTATCTCCGCCAATTAAATGATCAATGCTTAATGTTTGGGCGTCTCCTACATCAAAGGCAAGATTGTTTATCAAATAAAAATCGTTATATTTCACGACATGATTCACATAGTCGTAATAAAAACGTTTGTAGCGAGACGAAAATAGTTTCCTGCGAATGAGGGGGAAAAGGAACCAAAAAAGAATTCCTCCAAAAACAAAAATAGCAAGTAAGATAAAAATCGTTAATTTTACTTCGTATGGCATGCGTTATATTTCATCGCAACGTCTAAAGCGACTTTGACCATATTGTCTAAGCCTTCTTGACGTTCTTGCGGAGTAAGAATCTTCTTAAAGAGGAAGGAGTCGGAAACGGTGCAAATAGCCAACGCTTTTTTCTTTAATTCAGCAGCAGTCGCATATAATGCATAAGCTTCCATTTCAACACCCATAACACCTAAATTAGCCCATTTCTTCCAAGCTTCTGGACGATAGCCATAGAATGTGTCGGAGGATAAAATGTTACCGACGTGGTTCTTAAAATTGTTGCTTCTTGCAGATTCGACAGCCCAAGAAAGCAAATCATAATCAGCAATGGCAGAGAAAGTTCCGCCATAAAGGGAATGTTCGCCCATCCAGTTGCTATTCGTGCAAGCACCTTGGCCAATTAAGATATCCTTTAATTCGATGCCTTCTTGATAGGCGCCGATAGTTCCAATACGAATAATGGCTTCAACGCCATAGCTCGTATAAAGCTCATGAGAGTAAATGCCAATAGAAGGCATACCCATTCCTGAAGCCATGACGGAAACTAAAGAACCGTCTGGTGCTTTTCCGGTGAATCCAAGAATTCCACGGACAGAAGTAACGAGTTTAGCTTCTTTTAAGAATGTAGTAGCGATCCATTCTGCACGTTTTGGATCTCCAGGCATTAAAACAACTTTTGCAAAATCTCCTGCTTTTGCTTCGATATGTGGCGTGGACATATTTTTCCTCCTAATTGATTAAACTTCATTTTAGCCTTAAACAAAGAAAAAGAAAATGAAGATAGAAAGAAAAAAGAACCCTAAGGTTCTATTTCCCATCTTCAGAATTGGAAACGGTTGGCTCATATGCCATATATTCTGTGAAGATCCTCATGAAATTATCTGGGTTTACTGGAATAAGCTCTCCTTGGAAGGCAATGCCAATACGGCCCGTTTCTTCTGAGACAATGATTGTAACGGAATCAGAATTTTCAGAAATGCCTAACGCGGCTTGATGACGAGAGCCGTATTTGCCCGTTAAAGCTTGTCTTGTGGATTGGAAAAAGACGGCTGCTCTAGCAATCTTGTCTCCTTTAATGACCACCGCTCCGTCATGAAGACGTGTACCAACGTAGAATATTGTTTCAAGGAGCTCGGCTTTAACAGGAGCGTCCAAATCAACGCCACGTTGTTTAACCACCGTTCCGACCTTAGAAGGATCAAGGATGTTATCTTTTTTCATAACGGTAATCAATGCACCACGTTTTTCTTGAGACATGTCCACCACAGCACGATAAATTTCACGATAGACTTTCTCACGGTCGAAAATATATTCAGGTTCGACTTTCTTGCCTTTACGGAACAAATCTTTGACGTCTTTTTTCCAATTTGCGTTTTCAAAGAAAGAACGCACTTCGTTTTGACTGACAATAAAAAGCAACATTGCAAAAATCAAAAGAATTAAGCAGACAATCAAGGTCAAGAACCACATGCCAAATCCTGCAGATATAACAATTAAGATTTCTAAAACACCAGCGACAATCCAAACCCAAATCTTCTTCACGAGTCGGAAAATGGCAAAATCAAAAAGGGCAAGAAAAAGAAGACCAAAAACAAATGAGCAAATGCCGGCGGCATTGTCAAACCCATAGCCCGCGAAAGGATATTGGCCATTCATCATTTTTCTTTTCTCCCACAAAAAAGCAAGGACTAGGTCCCACGCATGAATAAAATATATCAATAAGTTCTATTTTTTTAAAGAAGAAACATTCTTTTTTGACTAGAAAAACTCGTAACTTTTTTAAACCTATTTTTCTATCAATAAAAGTTCATTCTCTAAATATCCAATTATCCCCTGTAAAAATCCCTTATTTATTTTTATAAAGAAAAAGCCTCAGTTAAGCTGAAGCATATTCTCAATATCCTTAACCCACAGGTGTAATGGTTCGAAAGACCATATTTGTACAGGTGTAATGGTAGCTTTAAGCTAGTAATCGTTTCTTTAAAGTTTCAATAAAAGTGATATTTTCTATTTGTGTAATAGCAAATGCTTTTTTGCCAGCGTAATTAAGGGAAGCGCCCAATGAATAGCAAATGCGTTCATCGATAATCAAGAATCTATCGTGAAAAGCATCGTTAATCTTAACGGACAAGCCACCGTATTGATTGTTGAATGAGTTAACATCTTCTTTAGATAATTTTGCTTTTGATGAAATGAATAAGTTGATAACGACGCCATTACTTTTTGCCTTAATATAATCCAAGGCTAAGATATCAGCATAGGGGTCTATTAGAATTATCTCTTTTTCCGCTTTGATAAATAATTCTTTTAGAAACACACGGGCATCAAAGAATTGACCGTCAAAGAAGATTTTTTCTCTTTCCGCCACATGCGATTCTTCTATTTTTGTGACTCTATTGTCTAATTCATCTACTTTCTTTTCTAGCACTCCTTCGACCTTATGAATTAAATTGACATAGTTTTCATTAGTCACTAGAGTTCTTTCTTCGTTAATCACATATCCTTTTAACAAATATTCTTTAAGAACTGAATTTGCCCATCTTCTAAATACAATTCCGTTTTGAGATTTCACACGATAGCCAACGGAAATAATTACATCAAGATTATAATAATCAATATTTCTGGTAACCAATTTTCCGCCTTCGTGTTGAACAGTTGCATTTTTTGCAACAGTTTCCTTTTCGGTCAATTCACCTTCTTTAAATATGTTTTTAATGTGTCTTGAAATAACCGATTTATCTCTTCCGAATAAAAGGCAAATCTCATTCAAAGATAACCACACCGTTTCTTCCGCCGGGGACACATTAACATCTAAAGCGAGATCACCTTGCTCAAACTTCACAATTTCATATTTATTCATCGTGTCTCTCCTCAATAATCCTTGATAAAACAATCTTCCCATCGACGGTTTCGCCAGTTTCTACAAATCTGCGAGAATGATATAGATTGATCGCTTGAGTATTGTTTTTATAACAGCTTGTATATACTTTCTCTGACTTTCCTAAAGGCATAGAGGAACACCATTCAATAACAGCGTCTAATATTTCTCCACCATATCCTTTGTTTTGAAAAATCGAGTCGACCATGATTCGCCACAAACAGTAGGATTCTCTCATCCATTCTTTTTCTCCTTCAGCAGCAATTGATCCAAAAGCGATGGACACAAACCCAATGGGTTTGTTGTTTTCATAAGCAACAAAGCATTCGGTCTTTGTTCCTTCTTTTTCAGCAGCGTAAGCTTCCGCGACAGCAATTGAATTTTCTGCTACGAATTCTCTTTGAAATTTGCTGACTTCGATAGAGAGCAAATCATCCAATTCTTTATAACCCAAACGTTTAATATGCAATCTTTTTGTTTGTATATATGAATCTTGTTTCGCGATTGGAACTAATATCTTTTCCTCTTCAGTAAAATCATCGCCAAACTTTGATAATAGGAGCATTAATTTGTCATAGCTCATATCGGCAGAGCCGTTTTCTAAGCGAGAGATCATCCCTTTTCCGGAATAACCTAAAATATCAGCCATTTCAGTTTGGCTTAGATTCCTTTTTAATCGTATTGTTCTTATTTTTTTGCCTAATTCTTTTGCCATAGTTTAATTATAGTAAACTTTGTGTCGGCATTCAATCTTCCCATACTTATAAAAAAGGTCTGACACAATTTGTATCAAACCTATCCTTTTCTAATGGAGCACCTGGCGGGAATCGAACCCGTATCATTAGCTTGGGAAGCTAAGGTTCTGCCACTGAACTACAGATGCATGCCTTAAAAGGCTCTTTAATTATAGCGAGAGCCTTTTATTTGTCGACAATGTTTTCTTATTTCTTCACACCTTTGACGATGGCTTTGCTAATTTTTCCTTTGTTAACGCCTTTAGAATTATGGATTTGAAGAGTAGCACCTTGGTTCTTCGCCATTCTGGTGCAATATTCTTCCGCTTCAACTTTTGTGTCAAAGAGTTTAATGACTTTGTCACTACCACGAATGGAGACCTTCCATTTATTATCTAAAGATCTTTTGGAGACGTGATAAACCTTAATGCCTTCTTTTTTCTCTTGAGGAGCTACTTTTTTAGGGCTTTCTTCTACAGGAGTTTTTTCTTCCACTTTTTCAACCTTTTTTGCCATATGTATTTACCTCTTTTATTGACCTTATTTTAATGAATAAATTACCAATTTACCAGTAACTAGATGAGAATTGCCTCAAGTTCTTTTAAAGAGTCTAAAACGAGCGCTCCTTCTGCTTTAAGAAGTCTTTCCTTACTTTGATGCCCTCTAGCAATAAGAATGGATGCCCCGCCAATTTCTTTGGCAACTTCATTATCGTGAAGAGTATCTCCAACAAAAACGACGTTGTTTAAATCTTGTTTTTGCTTAGAGAAATATTCTTTCGCTTCAGCAATTTTTGAACGGCCGAAGATATCTTTAATGCCAATTACGTTATCGAAGAAATCATAGATACCCTTGATTTTTAATTCTTCTTCAAGGCTCTCTTGCTTTGTGGCTGAAAGAACGATGAGCTTCTTTTTTTCTTTAAAGAAAGTTAGAACGTCTTTAACATCCGGAAACAAACGCAACGATGGGAAAGCGTTTCGATAATTTTGATCAAATTCCTTTGCCAAAGCAGGAAAATCATCTTCTGGAAAATGGAAACCGGACTCAGCGTAATAATCGATTACGGGAAAAGTGAAGATTGAAAGATATTTCTTTTTATCAATGTTACCAGGATGTCCTTTTTCAATAAGCATCTCGTTTAAAAGCCTTAAGCATATGCCTAGATCATCGATTAAGGTTCCATTGAAGTCGAATACTATAGTGTCGCAAGTTATTTTTTTCATAGGAGAATATTAAGATAAACAAATAAAAAAACTCAAGTTTTGCTTGAGTCAATTTACGATTGGTGGGTAGTAAGAGGCTCGAACTCCTGACCTTCTGTACGTCAAACAGATGCTCTCCCAGCTGAGCTAACTACCCAACCGTATTTCACGACTTTCGCAAGTCGCTTGATTATTATAGTGACGTGCAATTATTGAAGCAAGGGAATTTTCAAAGTTTTCTTCCCTTAAGTTCTTTTCTCTTCAAAAAGAGCCGACCCATATATGAAAAAACGCGCCCATAAGACGCGTTTAGAATGCATAATGTTTCATTCTGCAGCCAATCTTCTACCCAAGACGACACCCATGACAGAAGACATCATAAGTCCTCTTGTCCAACCGGAAGAATCTCCTAAGCAATAAAGATTCTCAATATTTGTTGTTAAGTGTTCATCCATCTTGATACGATTTGAATAGAATTTGATTTCTGGAGAGTACAAGAGAGTTTCACTTGAAGCAAAACCAGGAACGATATGATCCACCGCTTTAATGAATTCGATGATATCGGTCATTGTTCGATATGGCATTGCGGCAGTAATGTCCCCTGCAATCGCATCAGGCAAGGTTGGAGTGATATTGGAACGATTCAACTCATATTGCCAAGTTCTTTTGCCGTCTAAGATATCACCGAAACGTTGAACCATAATATGACCATTTCCAAGCATATTGGTTAATTCACCAATCTTTTGAGCATAAAGGATAGGTTGGTTGAACGGCTCTCTGAAATTGTGGGAGCAAAGAATGGAGACGTTGGTATTTGGGGATTTCTTTTCTTTAAAGGAATGGCCATTAACGACAGCAAGGTTGCCATCATAATTCTCTTGAGCGACAAAACCACCAGGGTTTTGGCAGAAAGTACGGACACGGTCTTTGAACGGACCACAATAGCCAATAAGTTTGGCTTCATAAAGGTTTTTATTAAGAGGCTCCATAACTTCGTTACGAACTTCGACACGAACGCCAATATCAACTGGTCCTGGAGCATGAGCAATATCGTATTTAGCGCAAATCTTTTCCAACCAGTCTGCGCCTCTTCTACCAGCGGCGATGACAATATCGTGGGCATAGATTTCTTCTTCGGTTTCGGAATGATATTTATGGGCTCTAACACCGATGCATTTCTTGCCGTCTAAAATAACATCGTTACATTCATATCCGAAACGAATCTCCACGCCGTTTTCAATTAAATGTTTTTCAATGGCCAAATAGATGTCATGAGCTTTTTCTGTGCCTAAATGACGAATTGGGCAATTTACCAAGCGAAGACCTGCTTCAATGCTACGGAGACGAATCTTACGAATTTCATCGGTTTCCGTTTCACCTTCAATATGTTTATCAGCTCCGAAAGATAAATAAATAGAATCAGCGTATTTAATAAGTTCATCGATGGTTTCATAGCCTAAAAGCTCTGGAAGAGCACCGCCAACGGAAGAAGAAAGAGAAAGCTTTCCATCCGAGAAAGCACCAGCACCAGAGAAACCGGTCGTAATCGAGCATGGATCGCAGTGCACACACTTTCCAAGTTTGGCCTTTGGACAAGAACGGTGTTCCACGCTTTGTCCTTTTTCAATCATTAAAATCTTCTTTTTGCTGCCTTTTTTTAGCATTTCCAACGCAGTGAAAATACCTGCGGGGCCGCAACCGACAATAATTACATCATATTTGTTCATGGTATCAATATCCCTTAGAGAAGATACACGCTTTAAAAGGAAATTTAAAGTAAAATATCAGTCTCTTTACAGCAAGAAGAATTTCAAGAAAGAATGGTTGACGAATTATGGATGATAGAGTATTCCTTTTAAAAGCCTTCGAAGGGTTACACTTCAGTTTCTAAAACCTGTAAGGCAAGGAATCTATTTTGGCATAGAGAAATCATATTGATGTTCTTTAGGAAAAATTTTCTTTCGAATTCGACCTAGTGTATGCCCTCTTTTAGTAAAAAAGCCTGACACAAACATCAGGCTTAATCTCACATTATTGGTGCCGACAATAGGAATCGAACCTACGACCCACGCGTTACGAGTGCGTTGCTCTACCAACTGAGCTATGTCGGCGCGTTGATAAATATAAAACAATCCAGGGTTTCTTTCAAGAATATCAGTATTCAGACTTAAGGCGCGTGACGGTGAAAAAGGAAGCAAGTGCTTCGAAAATAACGGCAAAAGGGCACAAAAGAGCAAGGAACACTTTCAAAGATGGCTCGGCGACAAGCATAAGCATTGGAAAGAAGCCATTGAAAACAATCGCCAAAATCATGAAAGCCAATGCCAAGTTTCTTAAACCGACATAGGAAACATATTTTCCTATAAGGAATTGTCTCAAACGAATGTAAAGCAAAATGCCAAGAACAAAAGCCGCTATACTGCCAAAAAGGAAGCCCACATTATAAAGAATGCTCCAAACCGAATTTCCAAACATTTCTTCGAAAGAACCATTGCCAACCAAAAAAACGAGAATGAAGTCACCAAAATCCCAAAGGATGTAAAAGACAAACATCAGAATCCCAGAATAAGCCAAAGTCGTTCCAGAAACGGTTCCGCAAAGAATGAAAATAAACGAAACAAGAAGGATAAGATAGTTCCAGATAGAGCCGAAAACAGAATACCCGTCTTGTCTATTTGCAATCAAAAGATAAGCAATAGCACCGACAAGTAAAGCTAAACCTACGGAAGCAAAAGTAATCGAAAGATACTTTTTATAATGATATTTCAATTTTTGAAGAAAAACGCCTTTGTTCATGTTATTGATTTTACACTTTTTCCACTATACTTGAAATATGATTGATTTCAAATTCTCTCATCAAGAAACAGCAGAAATAAAACAAGAAGAAAAACAAGTTGCTTATTTAGCTAGAGATAACTTTTCTTCTTCCGAAAATAAGCCTTGGTTTTTAACCATATTTTTGCAAAAGACACCTATAGGGGTCGGTTCTTTTTTAGAAATTGACCCCGAAACATGGGAAATCATTTCCATAACGGTAAGAGAAGATTGCCGCCATAAAAAGGTAGGAAGCTACACCTTGAAATTTATGGAAACAAAAATCAAAGAATTGGGTGGAAGATGGACAATTGTTTTCATTCCCTTACAGATGAAAGACTTCTTTTCAAAAAACGGTTATCACGTTTCTAATAATGGGGAATTTATTGAAAAGGATGGAGACATATATCTAAAAATGGCCAAATTCCTCTATCCTAAAACCTACCGAAGTAGAACCCGTCACTAATATTTATACGTGATGCTCCGTTTCAAAACGATATAGATCGACGTCTTCGTAAGGAGGAATATCCACCTTACGTTTACATATCTCAATTTGTTTTTCAGGCGTATCAATTCCAGGTAATTTTGGCAAAAGGACAGCGTGTTTTTCTTCGAATTCGACCATGACACCATATTTTTGAGAGTCTAGATCAGTAATAGACAGAACAGGGATAAGGTTCCTTACAACATCCACGACGATAATGAGGCTATCCAGTTCTTTTTCGCTTAAAGGTTCAAAACGTTCATCCTTATAAGCAGCAGCCACTGCATTAGCAATAATTTCCTCTGCCAGCGTTTTCTTCCTTGGTTTGATACTGCCAATGCATCCTCTAAGCTCTCCCTCACGATAGATAGTAACGAAAACGCCTGCTTTTTCTTTGTTAAGCTCTGGAGGCAATGTTTGGGAAGGCTTCAGAAAACGTTTCGTGGCGATAAAAGTTTCAATGGCTTGACGAGCCAAACGAACATATACGTCTGCCCTATCCATTCTTTCTTTGGCTAAGAGACGTTCTCTTTCTTGATAGAGATTCAAAAATGCTCGGGATTGGTTTTCTCCTTTTGGGGTGAAACAACAAAAGCCATATCCTGTACCGTATGGCGCTTCATGAGACAAACGGAGACAATCCACATCTTGTCTATCAAGACAGCCAGCAAGAATCGTGAATGAGGCATGTCCGCATTGAATGGCTTCCCCAAGCAAGAAACGGTTAAATGATAAGAGTTCTCCAAAATTCGCCTTTGTCATGATGCGCATGATTTGCTCATCATATATGGCCCCTTCTGGGCGATAGCCATAGGAAGCGGTCCTCGATTGGCAATGTGAGAGGTCGCCTGAAGCAATTACCACCGCTTTTCTTCCTAATTGATTCACCGAAGATTTAATGATTTGCCCAAAACGGTAATGTTCCGCTAAAGATTGTCCAGATACGCCTACACGAACACTTAAAAAATCACGAAATTCACGATTCACAAAATATAACGGCACCATAGTGCCATGGTCCAATTCATCTTCTGTTCCATTTTCCGTTCCGCCCTGCAAACGATTCATTTTGCATTCTCTAGAGATCTCACGAGCAAGGATTTTGTCATAGAGCATACGGAAAGAAAGATCGGGAGCCCCATATTTCTTAAACGAGCCTATACCTACATCTCCATCCGCTATTTGGAAAAAATCCGCATAGCTTTCAGCATGAGGCGAAATCCAAATAATCGTATCAGGTTGAAGTTGAGCAATTTTCTTAGCAATCAAATTAAAGGAAGCAACCGTCGCAGACAACTTGCTTTCTTTTCCCTTACCGATTTCCGGAATGGCAGATATTGGGTGAGGCACCATAAAGGCGGCTAAGATAGGCATAATTAAAATAAATCCTTTTTCAAATAGACGGAATCTTCTTTGTTGATCTTCCGTATTGGTTTGGCGGGCACCCCATAAGCAAGATACCCATCAGGTATATTACCAACAACCACACTCCCTGCGCCAATCACACAATCATTTCCAATATGAGCACCGGCACAGATTGTTACATTTGAAGCGAGCCAACAATTTGAGCCAATCACGATTTTCTTTCCGTATTCCTTATCGGTCATTCCATGTTCACTCATATACTGGTTTCTTTCCTCGGCTAAAAGAGGGTGAAGAGGCGTATTGATAGAAACGTTGGGACCACAATATACGTCATTTCCTATATCAACTTCGCATACATCAAGACAAACAAAATGAAAATTAGCATAGAAACGAGCCCCTGTATGAAAGTTAAAGCCATAATCAAAATAGATAGGACCCGTTAGGAATGAACCCTCCCCCAAATTCGGAAGAAGTTCTTTGAGAATTTCTGTTCTTTCTTCTTTATGAAGTTCATCTAATTGATTATAACGAAAAGCCAAAGAATGAGCTTTATCTCTTGCCTTAGATAAAGAAGGGTCGCCCGCATCATATAGTTTTCCCTGACTCATTTTTTCTAATTCGCTCATTTCCATAACCATCATCATTCTAAAAGAAAAGAGGAAAAGAATGTAGCAAATCTAAGCATCTTTTCTTCCAAAGAGAGGTATTTCTTCCTAGAATGTTAGCCATAGGAGCACGCTTATGAAATATACTTGCCATCACACAGATAAATGGATTTTTGCAAATACGGATCTTGCCGAAGAGCAATTAGAGAAGAGCTCTAAAGCGTTAATTATCATCGCTGGAGCTTCATCTTCAGGTAAATCTTTCTTAGCTGCCTCATTGAAAAAGGCTTTTGAAGGGGCGGGAAAACGTTGCCTTACCTTTTCATTGGACCAATATAACTTCGGTCTTTCGGGAATCATTCCAAATAAAGTGAATTTGAATTATTTTCATTCTTCTTTGGAGAATATGCCTGAAATTATCAAACGTATTAAAAAGATTATTATCAACGTTCCTTTCGATAAGAAATACGATTGGGGCACTCTTCCAAAGATTAAAGAAGAGATTAAAGATCTTTTGCCTGAAGATAAACTGGACGTCTTCATACCCGCTTTAAATGAAGAATGGAAGAAATTGAACTTTGATGAACCGACGGTTTATAACCTTCCTGAAGCGGCAGAAGATATTAAACTTCTATTTGATAATCAAGCTATCTATGCAAAAAACTATTCTAAGATCACCAGCGAAAGAATGCCTAGCGACGTTCTTTGGGATGGCAAGAATTATGACGTTATTATTGTCGAGGGAATCTATGCTCTAAACCCGAATTTCGTTACACGGGTCGCCTCTTTTTCACCTGTGAAGAATTTTATTGAAGGAAATCCTAAGACTCTTTTCCTTCGTAGAATCATCCGTGATAAGAAACTCACCTCCGCAAGTAGCGCCTTTACCATCAGTCTTTATTTCAAATATATTTTGGATTCCTACCGCAAAACCATTTTGCCAAATAAAAGCCAAGCAGATATCGTTCTTGAAAATGATTTCTCCTTCCATGAATTAAGAGAAGGTGACTTATACACCTCAAGAGACACCTTCCCAGTAGAAAATATCGAAGCCATAAAGCAATTAAAGAAGGACTCCAAGATCGAAAGCGTCTCCTATCAAAAAGATTTCTATTTCACCGTCCCAGGAGAAAAACTAGAAAATCAAAATCTTTTGCGTTTCCGTGAAAGATCTTTGGATGGAGGAAAAACCTATATACCAGGATCCCTTGTTCATAAGGGAGCCCCTAAGTTCCGTATGGATAATAAAATCATTCGTCCTATCAATGTCTTACTGGATGAAAACGATATCTCTCACGTTTGGTCTTCTAATGATGACGTCATCTTTTCTTTCCTAGATAACGGCTTTGAAATCTCTAAGGCTGAGGAGAAAATTAAGACCCGTTTAAATTACAAGGGGCAAGAATTTTCTCTTTATGAGGTAAGAGGCAAACAAGCCTATCTCGAGATCGTTTCTTCCCCAAAAGAAGAGATTATTTCGGAAGTGAAAAACATCGTAAAATAGCCCCCTTCATTTCTTTATAAAATTTTTATTTAAAAAATATTTTTTAAGCATTGACAAAAGATGTGAAATACCTAAAATAGTTCGCATGCAAACCATTTTAAGGAGGTACATCTAATGTTCAAATTGTTCAAAAAATTTCGACCTTTAGATTGGGTTTTTATTCTCTTAATAGTTGCTTTAACGGTTCTTCAGGTTTGGTGCACAATGCAATTAACCGATGAAATTGCGAACCTCATGAGAGAAATCACCTATATCGGCTATCAAAAAGACCCATCTTTATTAGGAGATACAGTTTACGCTTTCTTTAAGTCATGTGGTTCCGATTGGAACGTATTAAAAGAAAGAATTTCTGCTGTTCCTGGTTTAGAACCAGCCATGGTTGAAACAATTACAAATATCGCGGACGCTTCGATGGGCAAAGTTTGGGTCCACGCCGGATATTTCGCCTTATATGCTCTTTCCTATACGCTTACTGCGATGTTGATTTCGGTTATCGCTTCAGCAGTAACGGCTCATTTCGCCACCAAAATTCGTAGCGACATCAACGAAAAAGTATCCACTTTCTCATTAGCGGAAATCAATCGTTTCTCCACTGCTTCTTTAATTACAAGAGCAACAAACGATATCGAACAAATTCAGATGTGCATTCTCTTGATGTTAAGAATGGTATTTGCTGCTCCTGTCACTTCTATTTGGGCCATTTGTAAGATTCAAGCTTCTTCAAGCGAATTAACCTTAACCACTATCGTTGCAATTCTGATTTTGGTTGTTGCCTTAGCTGTCATTATGATTTTAGTCCTTCCAAAATTCAAAATTTCCCAGCAAATCGTGGATAGATTAAACGGCATTACGCGAGAACACATTACTGGAATCCGCGTTGTTCACGCTTATAACGCAGAAGAATATCAAGAAGAAAAATTCAAAAAAGCCAACGACGATTTAACGAAGTTGAACCTCTTTACTTCCCGAGCAATGGGCATCTTAAATCCTGTCATGACCATTGTTATGGATGGAGTGACAGTAGGTATTCTTGCTGTTGGCGCATATGTTATTAACCAAGGGAAAGCGGATTATGCCACAATTTCCTCTTTCTCGACTTTAGCCGTACAAATCGTCATGTCCTTCATGATGTTGTTAATGATGTTTGTTCTTTGGCCAAGAGCCTCCATTTCCGCAAAACGTATCAACGAGCTTTTAGCTACGGAATCCTCTATTCAAGATCCAGAAAAAGAAGCAGTTCTTTCTAGTGAAGGTGAGATTGAATTCAAAGACGTTTCTTTCCAATATCCTGATGGAGAGAAACCAATCATTTCCCATCTATCCTTCCACGCCAATGCAGGGCAAACCATCGCGATAATTGGCGCGACTGGATGTGGTAAGTCTTCTCTCGTGAATTTGGTCTCACGTTTATACGATGTAACTTCAGGCGAAGTAAAAATCGATGGAGCCAATATCAAAGACATCAAACAAAAAACCTTGCGTTCTAAAATCGGATTCGTCCCTCAAAAAGGCGTTCTTTTCTCTGGTACGGTTGCCTCCAATATTGGTTTTGGGGTTGACACTCTTAGCGAAGAGAAAATGAAAAAAGTCGCGGATATTGCTTGTGCAAGTTCTTTTATTGAAGAAACGCCAGATAAATATAACGCGCCTATTGCTCAAGGAGGAACGAACGTCTCAGGTGGGCAAAAGCAAAGAATTTGTATCGCTCGAGCCTTAGCCATCGATCCAGAAATCATGGTCTTTGATGATTCTTTCTCCGCTCTTGATTTTAAAACGGATTTACAAGTTCGTGAAAACATCAAAAACTCTTTGCCAAACGTAACGAAAATCATCGTCGCCCAAAGAATTGGAACCATCATGGATGCAGACGAGATCATCGTTTTGGAAAATGGTGAGGTCGTCGGACAAGGCAAGCACAAGGATTTGTTGCATACTTGCTCCACTTATCGAGACATTGCTTTATCACAATTATCAAAGGAGGAATTAGGTTTATGAGCCCACGTCCAATTTTCGGAAAAGCGAGAAAGAAATTAACCAAAGAAGAAAAAAGAGAAGCCGCCGCTAAGCTTCTATCTTCACTAAAAAATTATTTCCTTCCTATTTTACTTGCCGCCATCTTCATTTTAATTAACGTGATCCTTGCCGTATTGGCTCCAAATTACGTTGAAGATTTAACGAATGAGATTTCTGATCATGCTGCAACACGAACGATTGATATGACCTTGGTTGGAAAATACGCTTTGATTTTAGGCTTGATGTACGTTTCTTGCGCTATCTGTTCTTATCTTTCTTCTTTTATTGTTGCTACAGTAACCCAACGTTACGCAAATTCTTTGAGAAAAGATATCACAAAGAAAATCAATCGCCTACCTCTTGCCTATTTTGATGGAACACAAATTGGAGACGTTCTATCCCGTGTTACAAACGATGTGGATTCCTTATCCCAATCGATTGATACCGCCGTCGTTTCTTTGCTTAGCGCTCTATTTATGTTGGTCGCATCCCTTATTGGCATGTTCATTAAATCCTGGCAACTAGGTTTAATTGCTTTGATTTCCATTCCACTTATGCTTTTGTTTATAGGCATGATTATGAAGCTTGCTATGCCTCAATTCGCAAAGCGTCAAAGTCAAATTGGCGTCATACAGGGGGCCGTTGAAGAGAAATTCTCTGGTCAATTAGTCATAAAGCTATTCAATGCCGATAAGAAGGAAAATGGCGCTTTTGAAAAGAAAAACCAACTTTTAAAAGAATATATGTTCAAAGCCCAATTCTTTGGCGGATTAATGATGCCTATGAGTAGCTTCATCTCTTATTTATGTTATGGAGCCATTATCGTAAGTGGCGGACTTTTTATCGCCAATGGAATCGGTGGCATCACTTTAGGAACGATTGCAGCCTTTATGATATATGTCCGTCTTTTCCAACAACCATTTACCCAAATTGCCCAAGCTTTAAATACCTTGCAAACAGCTTTAGCGGCAGGAAAACGCGTCTTTGACTTCTTAAAAGAGCCAGAATTATCTAACGAAGACCATATGTCTTATAAGTTGTTGAAGGAGAAGGCTCCATTCACTGGAGAAGTTCAATTCAAAGATGTTTCTTTCTCCTATGATCCAAGTAGAGAGATCATTCATGATTTCTCCGCTGATATTAAACCAGGGATGAAGGTGGCAATCGTTGGTCCTACGGGAGCGGGAAAAACCACCATGGTTAACCTCCTTATGCGTTTCTATGAAATTAATGGAGGCGAAATTTCGATTAATGACATCTCCACCAAAGAGATGCCAAGAAAAGAGATTCATGACATTTTCGGTATGGTCCTACAAGATACATGGGTATTCGAAGGAAGCATTCGTGACAATCTAATCTACAATACGAAAGGCGTTACCGATGAAGAGATTCGTGAAGTCCTAAAAGAAGTGAAATTAGATCATTTCGTGGATACTTTGCCAAACGGTTTAGATTATTACATTAAAGACACAAACAGCATTTCCGGTGGTCAAAAACAACTTCTTACCATCGCTAGGGCAATGCTTAGAAAGTCCCCGATGATGATTCTTGATGAAGCCACTTCCAACGTTGATACACGAACAGAAGAAGTCATTCAAGAAGCAATGGATAAGCTTACGAAGAATAAGACGTCCTTCGTTATTGCCCATCGTCTATCTACAATCCGCAACGCCGATATGATTTTGGTGATGAAAGATGGTAACATTATCGAACAAGGCAACCACGAAGAACTGATGAAAAAAGGTGGTTTCTATGCCTCCCTTTATAACTCTCAGTTTGCCTTTGAATGAAAATATGAACTATAAAGACCATTTGATTACCGCACGTAGCGAAAACGACGAGATTAAAGCCATCGCCATCACTAGCAAAGATCTAGTGGATTACAAAAGAAGCTTGCAAAACCTTTCTCCTATCAGCACGGCCGCAATCGGAAGATTGATGTCTGCCGCTTTAATGATGGGACATTGGTTAAAAAATGAAAGCGATACCCTCACATTAGAAATTGCTGGAGATGGTGAATTATCCCATATAAGCGCTATTTCTAATAACGCTGGAGAAGTCCGTTCTTACGTTTCTAATCCTTCCGTTATTTTGCCTCCAAATCAAGCGGGGCACCTTAATGTTGGTGGAGCTATTGGTAAAGGCCATCTCATTGTCATTAGAGATTTGGGTTTAAAGACCCCTTATATATCGCAAATCGATTTACAAACCGGCGAAATCGCTGAAGACCTCGCTTATTATTTTGCTCAATCCGAACAAACCCCTTCCGCTATAGGACTTGGTGTTCATTTTGATAAAGAAAAAGTCGTTGTCAATCACGCTGGTGGTTTCTTAATCCAATTAATGCCTAACACTTCCGAAGAAACGATCTCCATTTTGGAAAACAATTTGAAAACTATCCCGTCTGTAACAAAGATGTTAGAAGAGAACGAAGATTCTCCAAAGGCGATCTTAGAAATCGTCATGAAGGGATTAAACCCTCTCTTTGAGGAGGAAAAAGACGTTTCTTGGAAATGTAACTGTTCTTATGAAAGAGGCCTTCGTGTTCTTTCTTCTTTGCCAAGCAAGGATCTTCAAGATTTAATTAATGAAGAAAAGCCAGTGGATTTGAACTGCAACTTCTGTGGAAAATCCTATTCTTATGATAAATCCGTTTTGCAAGAGATACTTGTTAAAAGGGAGACGAAACATGAGTGATTCTTTCTTTGATGTAGAACATGGAAAAATGAATTGGAGGCTCTCCTCCTTAGAAAAGGAGACCAATCATCCTTTTTTGAATTTCTATGTTCTTCATTATGATGTTCTTAAGGAAGGTGTTCTTAAAGAACATCGTTACTTCCTTGCGTCAAGAAAAGAAGAGAATGGCTTAAGGCCTGTCATTCATAAGTATTCAAATCCAGATGCTGTGGTCATTGGCTTATATCGTTTTCGTGAAGGGAAGCTAGAAATCCTCTTAACGAAGCAATTCCGACCAGCGATAGGGAATTATGTGTTTTCTGTGCCTGCTGGGCTAATAGAAGGCAAAGAAACCCTAAATGAGGCAGCTCTTCGTGAAGCAAAGGAAGAGGTTGGCGCTTCAAAAATCGAAAACATTGAAGTCCTGACACCTTTTAGTCCCACATCAAGTGGCTTAACCGATGAATGTAACGCCTTCCTTATGGCGGAGGTGAAAGAAACATCTTCTACTTCCCTAGAAGAGTTTGAGGATATTAACTCCAAATTCGTTCCTATCAATCAATGCCTAGCTCTCTTTAAAGACCCTAAATACATCATACCCCTACACGTAAGAATTTGGCTGATGTATATGGCAGAACGTTTCAAAGCAAAAGAAAATGACTGACCAGCGCCAGTCATTTTTTATAAAAACAATTGCTTATTAAGCGTGAAGAGCGCTTAATTCAACAAGGCATTCACATGGGAAGTCAAGTTTCTTCCAACCTTCGATTTCTTTCAGATTGATGATAGTTAAAGCGCCAACTGGAATGGCTCCTGCTTCGCGAATTAATTCCCCTAACGCTTTCAAAGAACCGCCAGTGGCAAGAAGATCATCGACTAATAAAACACGTTGCCCTTTCTTTAAAGCGCAAGCGGGTACTTCGATTTTCGCTTTTCCATACTCCAAAGAATATTCGATGGAATAGGTTTTTCCAGGGAGTTTTCCTGCTTTTCTAGCCATAATGAATCCTAAGCCCATTTTATAAGCTAAAGCAGAGCCGAAAAGGAAGCCTCTTGCTTCAGGGCCAATGATTACGTCTGGATGATATTTCTCTGCCATCTTGGCTAAATCATCAATCGCATTCTTAAAAGCGGCAGGGTCGGCGCATAAAGGAGATACGTCTTTAAAAGAGATTCCAGCGGTAGGAAAATCTGGCGTAACACCAATGTATTTTGAATAGTCCATTTTTTTACCTCACAAAAGATTATTATACAAATAATTATCGCGGTGAAAAGGGAGTTTTTTCTTTTTAAAAATCTTCGTGAAATATTCTATGTTTATGATATATTAGAGGGCTGAAAAGAGGCATTTATATGGACTTATCTAAGTATCCCAACGTCACCTTGCTTGACCATCCTTTAATCAAGCACAAAATCAGCATTCTCCGTGATAAGAACACGGGGACAAACGAATTCAGACGCGTCGTAAAGGAAATCGCGATTATGGAAGGCTATGAAGCCTTACGTGATTTGCCAACGCATTTAGTTGAAGTAGAAACTCCAATTGAAAAAAGCATGCAGCCAATGGTCTCTGGCAAAAAATTATGTTTCGTCCCTATCCTTCGCGCAGGTTTAGGAATGGTCGATGGAATGACGGAACTCGTCCCATCCGCAAAAGTTGGTCATATTGGTTTATACCGTGACGAAGAAACACACATTCCTCACGAGTATTATTGCAAACTCCCATACGACTTAGAGGATCGTGAAATTTATGTTGTTGACCCAATGTTAGCAACTGGTGGTTCAGCAATTGACGCCTTAACCCTTTTAAAACAACATGGTGCCAAACATCTTCATTTCATCTGCATCATTGCAGCCCCAGAAGGTGTTGAAGCCTTTGAGAAAGCTTTCCCAGAAGTTCCTCTCACCATTGGTGCATTAGATCGCGAATTAAACGAAAATGCTTATATCTGCCCAGGATTAGGCGATGCCGGTGATCGTATCTTCGGAACCATTAAATAAGTCACATAAAACGGAAGCGCTTGAAATATAGCGCTTTTTCTTTGTGCAGAATATGAAAAACCCCCTACTTTTGCAGGGGATTTTTGGTTTTTTAGAAACTATTTTTGTTTTTCGGTTACGGTAACAACAACCGCTTCTTGCTCATTCTTTTGACTTGTTTCTTGGGAGGCAGCAAGAACTTTCATTCTTTCTTGTCTTCTAAGTTCACGTTCTTTGTCGGAGGCATCATGATGCGCCATCACGTTAAAGGCTAAGAACATCAAGGCGACTGAACAAACGATTAAGATAAAACCGAACCAGCGATAGTCCATGCCAGTTGCCGCTTGAAAAGCAGCATTACCGGTCCAATTATCGCTATTCTTCTTAGGTAAATAATCAGAAATAATGCCTAAGATGATCATGATAATTCCGCCAAGAGCGAGTGCACCATCTAAAGTGCAAACGATGCTTCGCCAAACTATATGCCATCTTTTGCTATGAACTTTTCTTGTTTTAACTGTTGTTTCTGCCATGGTATCACCACTTTGCTATTAATTAAGCAGCCTTATTTTCTGGGGCAGCTTCTTGACCACCGATTTTGTTGTTATTTGCTTTAGCTTGTTCGATGAGCTCGTTTAATAATGGAACATAAGCATCACGGAAAGCAGGTTCAACTTCACTAACAAGTCCGCCGACTGCACTTTGGGTTTCGCGAATGACATCGCCAAAGCCTTTACCAGAAGGTAAATCACGACGGCCAGTCATAAATTCGACAAGTTCGAAAACTTTATCTTGAACACCCATGAAACGGGCATCAGTGATACGGGAGTTGGCACGGACCATATTTAAATCGCCAATGACTTCGTTGATATCATTGCCAATAAATTTGGAAGCGGCACTTTCTTCGCCTTTTGCTTCACGACGGGCTTGGTTATAGTCGCTGAAAAGTTTGATTAATTGATTAGTAAGAGTGAGGTATGCGACAGTGCGATACATTCTTTCTTCTAAAAGGTCAACGTTTTCAACTTGGGCTAAATCAACGTTAGGATTGTTTTTCTTAGCATCAGCAATGATTCCGCGAACCATTCCTTCAATGTTTTCATGAATTGGGAGAACGCCTTTGAAAATTGCTAAATGTTGAGCGTGGTCAACACGTAAGCCATCTTCAGCTGCTTTTAAAATGGTAGAGCCTTCGCCATAAACTTCTTCATAGAAGTCACGGATCATTTTCTCTAATTTTTCACCATTTTCACCGGAATTGGTGATAATGCTCTTTAAAGGTGTATTTTGATCGAGTTCGATGAGAATGCTTCTCTTTTTCTCGTTATAAGCATCCATATCATATTTGTCTCTTGGAAGAGTGTACTCAAGAGTGTCTCTAATCACCACTTTGTAGTGCTCGAGTGTGGTGATTACTTCTGAAATTTGATTCATTAGTGTGAAATCCTTTCTTCAAATATTCATTTCTTTTCTTTGGAAGTTTTTGTCTCCGCCGATGGATAGATATATTCTTCCAAATCGTAGAAATGTTTAATTGTTGTTTTGGCGTATTGACGAACGCTTAATGGAGCGTGTGACATGCAATAGCTTTGATCATGGTAAGCTTTAAACATGGAAATATCATTTCCAGAGTCGCCAATGACTATAACATTATCGTTAGAAAAGTGGTTGTAATCAAGATAAAAAGATATCCCAGAGGATTTTGTGCACCCTTTTGGGGTGATTTCAATAACTTGATTGCTGAAAGCGAATTCCATATCTGGGTAACGAACCGCTAACAGTTTGGTTAATTCTTCTGAACGACGTATGGATTTTTTGGATGGTCCAACGAAGAGAAGAACTTTGTATACTTGCCCTTTTTCTAGTTGTTCGTAGAAAATTTTTTCACTTTTAGTCGCTTTCTCACGATATGCCCCTTGGCTTAACTCGTAAAGACGATATCCAACACGTGGGAAGAAATTTAACATGGATATGTCCACCACAAAGTTATAGTCCTTGCAGAAAAGGGAAATAAACATCAGTCGTTGTTCTCTACGAATTTCCGAAAGAGTCTTTTTGAGTTTCTCCGCGTCAAAAAAGTTTTCTTTGATTAATGTACCATCTGATTCAACAAAAGAACCATTGCAGCCCACTACATCCACTGGGCAGCCTAAAACTTCACGAACTTTATCCGCGAAATAGTGGCCCCTTCCACTAACGATTAATAAACGTCCACCATCTTCGATATAGCGTTTAAGGAAATTAATGGATTTTGCTGGAATTAGATTTCTTTTCCTTTTCGGGTAGAAAAGCGTTCCGTCTAGATCTGTTGCAAGTACTTCTGGTGAAACCATAAAATTAATTTTAATACAATAAAAGCAAAGTGGGGAATTTTTCTATTGTTATTGAAAGGTCACTTAATTCGGTCAACGAAAGTTTTGGTTTTTTTCACCGCTTCCTTAAAATCATCAAAGTTGGTTTCGCTTGGAGAGTAAGCGACAAGGAATTCATATTCTTTCTGATTTCGGATAAAGAAAACTAAGTCAATATATTCGTAAATCTCAAGAAGGCCTTTGTAAGAAGATTCATAGGTCTTTTTAAATTCTTGCTCATCGAAAGAATGGCCATCCGCTAAAAGACGAAAACGATTTCTAGCAATAGAGAGAAGCTTGCCAGCGAAAATGTAATAGACGGTAATTTTATACCCCATTAGATGCGCTTTCTTTATGTACTCAATGCGCTTAGGATCGATAAGGCTTGAGGTGGACACAAAAGATGAACCCCCCAATAATCCCTGGTAGAGTGGTTCAGCGGGTAAGGATTGCATGAAAGAATTTTTGAAGCATTGAGCAAAAGTAGAGCGCCCACTGCCATCCACCCCGCAAACTAAAATTAATTCTTTACAATTCTGATTTTCTTCCATGGCGAGTTACCTTAACAACTTGCATTTTGGAGTTCATATATTGCTTGGCTCCATTCTTAAATTCATACACCAAATAACCATCTTCAACATAGGCGATTGGAACACCTTTTTTAAAGTTATTTTGACGCACTTTTTCAAACCCATATTTCGATGCTTTATGGGTAAGCAAATAAAGATATTTTTTGTATTTGGTTGACGAAGATGAACCGAGGTATTGGCTAATCACTTTCTCCCCTTTTCGATAAGAAAGGTAATAATAATCGTGTCCATTGATTCTCTTTTTAGTAAGCGTCTTTTTCATAAGACTATTTTAAACCCTACATAATTTATTAGGCAACATAAATATTTTGTTGGTTAAAGAATAATTTTAAAAAAGAAAAGAGTTCCGAAGAACTCTAATCTTTTTCATTGTTGATATTTTACGTTATTTTAAATCGTTCTCAATTTCGATAACGCCATATCCGCCATCCATTCTCTTATAGGCAACGGCAATTTTATTATCATCAGAATCAAGATAAACGAAGAATGTATGACCTAATGCATCCATTCTTGTAATCGCATCGTCAAGGGTCATTGGATCAAGGTAGATTGACTTAGTTCTAACAACTTCTTCATTCTCCTCTTCTTCCTTCTCTTCTTCAAGATTTTCAAACGCAATTGAACGTCCTAAACCAAGGCCCTTTCCAGCGCTCTTAGAACGGTTCATTCTTGTCTTTAAGCGGCGCATCTGATCTTCCAATTTATCAATGGCTAAATCAACTGCCGCATAAAGATCATTGTCACGAACCTCAGTGCGGAAATCCATCGCTTTGGTGAAGATTGTAATCTCCACTTTTGCGCCTACGTTATAGGCGACAACGACTACTCTCGCAAGCACTTCGTCAGTGTCTTTGACGAAATACTTATCCATGCGGGCGAGTTTCTTTTCTACGCTTGCACGGATAGAGTCGGTAATCGAAACATTCTTACCGACAATCTGAACATTCATATATGTACCTCCCGGGACTTAAATCCCTTACAACTACATAATAAAGAAGGCACAAAAAAAGTAAATAATAGATATTTTTTCTTTAGATGCCATCTAATGAATTTCGTAATTGTAAATTTGTAAACGCTTACATTTATATAATGAAAACCCCGCCTTTAGCAACGAAAGGTGGGGAATTATGCATTAGAAAGGGGGTTTAAGCGTGTTTTTTAAAGAAGGCTTTTAATTCATCAACCTTATCAAGCTTTTCCCAAGGCAATGAAAGATCCGGTCTTCCAAAAGCACCGTAATTTGTTGTATCGGCGTATTTGAAAGAAGGCTTCCTTAAAGAGAAGGCATCAATAATAGCGCCTGGTCTGGCATCGAAGAATTTATCGACGGCTTCAAGGATTAATTCGTCTGGATAATGTTTTGTGCCATATGTGTTAATGCCAACAGATAAAGGTTTTGCTACGCCAATGGCATAGGAAAGTTGAACTTCCAAACGATCAGCTGCACCAGCGGCAACAAGGTTTTTGGCAATATATCTAGCATAATATGAAGCGGAACGATCAACCTTAGATGGGTCTTTGCCAGAGAAGGCTCCTCCGCCATGTCTAGCAGATCCGCCATAGGTATCAACGATGAGTTTTCTTCCTGTTAATCCTGTGTCTCCTTTAGGACCGCCAATACAGAAACGTCCTGTTGGATTTACCAAATAAGAAAAGTCAATGTTCATTCCAAAGGATTCTGCGACTGGTACCATGATATTTTCATGAACGTATTTTTTAAAATCATTCAAATTTGTTTCTTCATCATGCTGAATAGACATCAAAATATTGTCAATTTTAGGATTTTTTGGATTGGTATAATCAATCGTGACTTGAGACTTCATATCTGGTCTAGCATGTTTAAATTCCCCATTCTTTCTTAAAATGGTGGCAGTTCTTACAAGCTTATGAGCAATGGAAATGGGAAGAGGCATATAACCTGCGGATTCATTTGTAGCGTATCCGAACATGATTCCTTGATCTCCGGCACCCATATCCAATTCATTTTGGCGTTCAATGCCCATATTGATATCAGGGGATTGTTCTTTCACTTTGACAACAATTTCACAAGTATCCGCGCCAATGCCGATTTCTGGAGAAACATAACCAATTTCACGAAGGACATTTCTTGCAATTCCTTCATAATCAATATGGCCATTAACGGTGATTTCTCCACCAATAACGATATATTCAGTGGTCGCAAAGACTTCGCAAGCAACGTGTGCTTGTGGATCTAAACGGAGACATTCATCGAGGATAGAGTCGGCAATCTTATCGCAAACTTTATCTGGATGTCCTTCGGAAACGGACTCTGAGGTAAATAAAACTTTTTGCATATATTCTCCTTGTTACAAGAACGAAAAACCTCCCACACGTGGTGGAAGGAAATATACCTTGCCTCGAGCATCGCTAGGGCGTGTGGAGCCCTCTAAGAACAAGCACTTACCATCGATTTAGATTGGAGTTGCTAGCGGTTTTTTTCAGTCCTTAGGAACCGCTTCTAGATACTCGACTTTCGTCGTGGATATATTCTAGGGAATTATCTTCTTCCTTGCAAGGAAAAACGCCCGTTACGGAGCGTTATTCATCAATGTATCGACAAGCCCATTTGGAAAGGTTTTTCTAGTTCTCCAAAATGATTCTTATAATCATCTTCTTTTTTACAAGAAGGGAGGAAGGAGAAACCTTCAAAAGACCATTTTAGGTGATTTGCAATGAGTTTTGTTTGCTCTTGAATTGGTTTTAAGGATTCAGGATTATCCGAAGCCATGGAAACAAAGAGCAAGAGTTTTTTGTTTTCGATGTTTTTAAAGGATGCGAAACGGTCAATTACGTTTTTTAAATAGCCACTAAAGGAGAAGAAATAAAGAGGCGAAGCAAGAACGACATAATCCGAAGACAGAAGAGATTTTTCAATCTGATTCATATCATCGTGAATGAGTTCATCTTGAAAACCGATGCTGTCATGAATATTCATGAATGCAACGTTATAAACAAACACTTCATTCTGAGCCTTCTTTGCCCCAGCAAGAAAGGAATCCACCATTGCGGAAGTATTTCCTTTCAAATGAGGAGAGCCATTTAAAATCAGTATCTTAGCCATTTCTTTGTGCTTTATAAGCCATTAAAGCTTCCGCAATTTGGTCAGGGCAAGAAGTTTTTGCTTCCCTTGTGGAAGGACAAACAATTCCTTTTAGCAAAGATATGACTTCATCTATCTTTCTTCCTTCGACTAATTTAGAGATGCCTTGGGTGTTTCCTGGGCATCCACGTGTAATTTTCAAAGAAAGAATGACATCCCCATCAAAAGTGAATTCAAATTGCCTTGAGCAAACATTCTTTGGAGTGTAAGTAAAAGAAGTAACAGCCATCTTATTTTTTATCAACAATTGTTCCGTAAACGGTTCCAAAAGCAGCTGCAGCATTGCATTCATCAGTATCGATATGCATAGCTAAAGAGAACTTTTCGGAAACACGGATAACAACATCATCATAAACGGTTGCACGTCCTGTGCCATCAATACGAACAGAGACGATTTGGCCATTGCTAACGCCAAAATCTTCAGCATCTTTTGGTGTCATATGGATATGACGTTTTGCCACAATAACCCCTTCTTCGAGTTCAATCTCACCTTCAGGTCCTTTGATCGTGCATTTTCCAGAACCAGCAATATCGCCAGATTCACGCACAGGGGCAGTTAAGCCAAGAGTACGAGCATCGGTGAAAGACACTTCGACTTGATTTGCTTTACGCACTGGTCCAAGAATGGAGAACATGGCGCTTGGGCGAACTCCGTTTGGATCTTTCTTGTTATAGCCAATAACTTGGACTTTATCATTAGACGCAAATTGTCCAGGTTGGGAAAGGAATTTGCGTGGGGTTAACTCATGTCCTTTGCCAAAAAGAATTTCAACCGCTTCTTGGGTTAAATGGACGTGACGGGCACTTGTTTCAACAATGAATTTTAATTCAGACATTTAAATACTCCTTACATATGTCGTGGATATTATAGAACAGTAAGAAAAAGGTTGCTCTTCATTTTCATTTTTTTGTTCTCTATTTTTAAGAAAAAGTCTACACTAGGTCTAGTAGGAGGAAACGCCCATGGAAGAAGAGAAAAAGCCTGAAAACGAAGTAAAGAATAACGATATTGAAAAGATCGACGTTCCTTTGGATGAAATTACCTCTGAAGACATCACGGAAGCTTCATTCGACAGCGAGCTTTTGTTAAAAGCAATTCATGACCACAATACGGAAGAATTAAAACGCATTTTTGACACCATCCCAGATGCAGATATTGCAAAAGCCTGCGAAGAATTGGATATCAAAGACGTCATTACCTTATTCCGTGATACTAAATCGGAGCAAAACGCATCTTTATATGACGAATTATCGCAAGATATGAAAGAGTCCCTTGTCCAAGCCATGACAAACAAGGAACTTGTCGAATTAATCAACAAGCAGTATGCGGACGATTTGGCGGATACGGTCGGAGATATGCCTGCAAACCTAGCGAAAAAGGTCCTTGCTGCTGCCGATCCTGAGATGCGTCAAGACATTAACCAGTTATTAAAATATAAAGAAGATACAGCTGGCGCTATCATGACCACCGAGTTCATCGAATTAAAAGAGGGATGGACGGTGCAGAAAGCGATTGATCATATTCGCAAAAGAGGTCGTGAAGCAGAAACCGTTTATACAATCTTTGTGAAGAACGAAAAGAGAAAGTTTGTTGGAACCGTTGACTTGGATGACTTAATTTGGTCTAAATCCGATCAGCTTCTTTCGGACATCATGAATAAAGACGCGCCATTCTGTCACGTGAACACCGATAGAGAAGATGTTGCAAACATGTTCCGTAAATATGATTTAAACGCTATGGCCGTTTTAAATGAAGATAATTGCTTACTTGGTATCGTCACAGTCGACGATGCTATGGATGTTATCACTCAGGAATCGAACGAAGATATCGCTCATATGACCAACGTCGTTCCTTCCGAAAAGACCTATACGCAATCCACGGTTTGGGAAAGTGCAAAGAAATGTATCCCTTGGATTATTGCTTTGCTTATTTTAGGAACCTTTACAACAATGGTCTTAAACCGCTTGGAAGCGCAAACCATCTTCGTTTCCTTACCGATTTTGATTTCCTTTGTTCCAACCTTGATGGATACGGGTGGCAATGCTGGTGGCCAGACCACCGGTTTGATGATTCGTGGTTTAGCTACCGATGAGTTTGGACCAAAAGATACATTAAGAATTCTCTGGAAAGAGCTTAGAAGCGCTTTGATTGTTGCCTTATTCGTTTCTATTTTCTGTTTCTTCTGGGTGAGCTTAGAACAATACACTGGAATTGTCTCCTTAGGAGAAGTCAGCGACCCATCTGGTAAGTCTTTCGACTTTACAAACTACCATATTTGGAATGGAACCGTCTTCACCGGAGAAGATGCCGGAGCATTTGCGGCACACGCTTTCACCTTTAGCGCTCTTGTTTCTCTTACGATGTTCTTTGCGATTTCCTTTTCCAAACTCATTGGAACTTGTCTTTGTATGGGAGCAGCAGCCCTTAAAAAAGACCCCGCTCTTCTTGCTCAACCAATGTTAACAACGGTAATGGATGTCACAACTTTGCTCATCTATTTCGGTATGGCATGTCTATTCTTCCCGACATACGCTTAATTTGTATCATTTCTTCTTGCTTATAGAAAAACGTTTCCTTATAATAAGGAACGCTGCGGGAATGGCGGAACTGGTAGACGCGTACGTTTGAGGGGCGTATGGGATTCCCATGTCGGTTCAAGTCCGATTTCCCGCACCACAATGAAAACGGAACTGACGACTCATTCGTCAGTTTTTTCTTTATTCACCTTTTCAATAACAAAATATCGTTTTTCTTTCTACTGATTTTGCCTGAAAATCGTTATGATATTGTAAGTTAGAAACGGAGAACATGTATGTCGCGTGCAGATCAAATTTTTATTCAAAATTGTCAGGAAATTTTAAACGAAGGTGTTTGGGATACAAACTGCAAAGTTCGCCCACATTGGGAAGATGGAACCCCTGCTCATACCATCAAAAAATTTGGTATTGTGAATCGTTATAATTTGCAAGAAGAGTTACCTATCTTGACCATTCGCAAAACGGCTTTTAAGAATTGTTTGGATGAGATTCTTTGGATTTGGCAAAAGAAATCCAATAACGTTCATGATTTGCATTCCCACATTTGGGACGCTTGGGCAGATGAAACAGGCTCCATTGGTAAGGCCTATGGTTATCAATTAGCTAAGAAATCGATTTATCCCGAAGGTGAATTCGACCAAGTGGATCGCGTCCTTTTTGATTTAAAAAACAATCCTGCGTCTAGAAGAATCATGACAAACATCTATAACTTTGATGATTTGCATGAGATGCATCTATATCCTTGTGCGTATTCGATGACTTTTAACGTCTCTGGAGATACGCTTAATGGCATTTTAAATCAAAGATCGAATGATATGTTAACCGCGAACAATTGGAACGTTCTCCAATACTCTTTACTACTCATGATGTTTGCCCAAGTATCCGGTTTAAAAGCAGGAACCTTAATCCATGTCATTTCCGATGCTCATTTATATGACCGCCATATTGATTTAGTAAAAGAGGTTATGGAAAAACCTCAACACAAAGCTCCAAAACTAAAGATGGATACAAGCATCAAGAATTTCTACGATTTCACAGTCGATAGCTTTGAATTAGAAGACTATGAATTTGAGAAGTTAGGAAAGAAAATCCCGGTGGCAATCTAAAATGAAGAAACTTATAGCAATCCTTAACTGTGACAAGAACTTTGGAATAGGCAAAAGAAATGGTCTTCTTTTCCATCTTCCTTTAGATATGAAATTCTTCCGTGAAACAACAAAAGGGCATACGGTTGCAATGGGTGAAAACACACTCATTTCTTTCCCTCAATCCAAGCCTTTAAAGAATCGTACCAACATCGTTCTTTCTCAAGATGATAAGCATAATTACGAAGACGTTATCAATGTCCATTCAATGGATGGTTTCAAAAAGGAAATCAAGAAACAATTAGAAAATGACGATGTCTTTATTATTGGAGGGGCTTCCATCTATCGTCAAATGTTACCTTATGTAGATGAAGTTCTTCTTACGAAAGTAAATGAAGATGGGCATGCAGAAGTCTTCTTCCCGAATATTGATCAAGATCCTTCTTTTGAACTTCTTTCTTCAAGCGAAATGATGGAAGATAATGGTCATCAAATTCGTTTTTGCACTTATAAAAACAACGGCAAAACCCCTCTCTAATTTCTTCAATATTTAAAAATACCCTGGATTTCCAGGGTATTTTTTAAGAAGGGAAATACGTAGAGCCTAATTGATCAGCTAAATCAATTAACTGTTTAATGGTCATTTTCTTCAAATTATCAGAATATGGTTGTCCCTTCGAATTGCTATCCGTTAAGAATCCGGTAGCAATCAATTGATAGACGGTTGAATTTCGAATGAGATCATTTGAAGCGGAGCCATTTTCTAAATCCGTATATCGATAAGTAGATGGAGTATAGGTTTTTGCTCTACCGTTCGTATCATCCTTTAAGGTGATATCGTAAGACAGAAGCAACATAATTCCCGAATTCTTCGAAACATAATAGTATTCCGTTCCTGTTGCTCTATCCGTTTCAGGAACATAGGTGTACGTCTTTGCACTTGCATCATAGGAATAGGCATCGGCTGGAATCGTTGATTTAGAAGAATCCCTCGTCCAACAACTATCTCCATAGATATCATAGATTCTCATCTCATTGATTTTTTGACCAATATTAGAGATTGTGACATCATCTTGAGATAAAAGATTATCAAGAAGTTGGTTATTTGTTTTCCCTTTAATTATCGTGTTGAGTTTCACATTAGAAATATCAAAGGAAGAGAGATCAGAGACTTTGATTTCATCTTCCGCTTTGCCGGTTGCTTGGGTAAGGATGTTAAAGAGATTCTCATTCTCTCCTACCACTGTTTTTAATGCGATTCTATTTACATCAAAGTTCGAAGTTAAATCTCCAACGACAACATCGGAATAGTTTGCTTTCCCGGTTGCTTGGAGGAGGATCTTTGTTAAGGTTTGATTGTCTTCTTCTTTAAGCAAAAGAGACAACGGGATGATATTCATATCAAAGGAAGAGAGATCCCCCATCTTTAAGGTTTCAAAGGAGGAGACGTTACAGCCTTTGATATATATATCCTTTAAGGTTTGCTCTAAAGAAGGCATGGCATCCTTTAGAAGAACGTTATTGACGTTAAAGGAAGATAAATCATTCATCGTAACTTCATCGTAGGACGCTTTCCCAGTTGCTGAAGCAAGAATCGTGCAAAGAGACTTGTGGGCGTCATCATTTGGGATGAGAGAGGATAATTTCACGTTATCTAAATTAGCTTTGGAAATATCGCCAACGGTGATATCCTCATTTTTATTTTTGCCAGTTGCCTCACGAAGAATAGCAAATATCTCTTCGTTATCTGCATTTGGGGTAACGATTTCAGTAATATGGACCTTATTGATATCAATGTTATTTAAATTGCCAATCATCAAGGTTTCAGGAGTAGGTTGTTTTTCTCCTTCTTTAACGACAGAGGCGGCACATAAAATGTCAAAGAACATTTTGTTATCCTCACTCAAAGTGAGGATGTCGCTGATAAGAATTGAATTTGGATCAAAGCTTCCTAAGCCATTAATGGTATAGCCATCAAAGACTTTCTTTATTAAGGAGTCCTCTTCAATCTTCGTGAAGATGCTTAAAAGATCAACGACTTCTTCTTGTCCCATACGGGTTGGAAGAATTTGAATCATCTTATCGACAGGAACTCTAAGAAGAGCAGGGAAATAAAGCTGTTTTCCTTTTGCCGCTTCTAACATTGTCTTATCCGTGTTATAGGCGCATTTCAAATTATTGTTGTCATCAAGATAATAATAGATAGCTGGTTCGAAAGAAGGATCGCTTGTATCCGGAATGTCTGTCGGTGTATTTTCCGTCATGACTTTGAGTTTTGCTAAATCGCCTAAGGAAGAAGTCACACCGAGATTGTCAATTGTCGCGGTAATGGTAACGCAATTATTGAAGATGCTCTCAAAATTGACATCAGAGAATTTCACTTCCGAAAGTTTTTGATAATCAATTTCCATGTATTGTCCTAAGCCAGAGGAAGATAAGGCACTTTCTAGGGCTTTTTGAATGACAGGGAAATTAGAAACGGAATAATTGGAATAATTCTGAAGGATTTGAAGAATGGTCGATTGTCCCGTTTCTTCATCGACGTAATCCGCATGGTTCTTCCCTAAAAGGGTATTTGTTGGAATCAAGGTAACGCAAATAGCGGCGCTTCCAGCAACAATAACAAAGGAGGATAGGAATCCAAAGAACCACCAACCAAAATTTTTTAAAGGACGACAGGAAGCAATTCTTCTTGCTCTTTTGTTTTTTCTTTCCTCTTTTTCAAGAGCTTTTTGTTGTTTTTTATCTATTACTTCATTCATAACTTAATTAATATCACGTTAGTGATTTTATTTCAAAAAAATAAATGAGAATTGATTATTTTTACAAAAAAAGTCCGATACCGAAATATCAGACATAAATACAAGACTGGTGCCCGAGGCCGGAGTCGAACCGGCATGGGTTATTCGCCCGAAGGATTTTAAGTCCTTTGCGTCTACCATTTCGCCACTCGGGCACGAAGGTTGGTCCCCCGTGAGAGACTTGAACTCTCGACCCCTTGATTAAAAGTCAAGTGCTCTACCACTGAGCTAACGGAGGATATTAAGTTGGCTGGGGTGACTGGGATCGGACCAGTGTATGACAGAGTCAAAGTCTGTTGCCTTACCGCTTGGCTACACCCCAAGAACCAAAGATGGTGGGCGAAGATGGATTTGAACCACCGAACCCGAAGGAGCTGATTTACAGTCAGCCGCGTTTGGCCACTTCGCTATTCGCCCAGGTAATGTTTTTACACGTTAATTGCAAGATGGTGGATGCTGCAGGGTTCGAACCTGTGACCCCCGCCTTGTAAGGGCGATGCTCTCCCGCTGAGCTAAGCATCCACGGGTGCTCGCCGAAACGTGCGTGTATTATTCTACCCAATACCCCTATCCTCGTCAATTAATTATCGAACGATTTTTAAAATTTCTCAAAAAGGCAAAAAGAAGACTTCTCTCAAACCACTTAAAAGCAAGATTTATTCTTAAGAATATTACTTTATTGTATTCTTTCAGGAAAATAAAAAAGGACTCCGAAGAGCCCCTAAAGAATGTCTTGAAATCAATATCCAGGTTTTCCAAGAAGATGGAACATGTTGCGCTTATAAATCTCAACGCCTGGTTGGTTGAATGGATTTACGCCATTAAGGTAAGCGCTCATCGCGCAAGCTTTCTCAAACCAATAGAAGAGATAGCCTAAATTGAATGGATTCATTCTCTCTAATTCAATAACAACGTTATCGTTATGGCCATCTTTCGTATGGGCTTCTAAGGTTCCTTCAAAGGCTTTATCTTGAATACTGCCTAATCCCATTCCCTCTAAGAAATTAAGATTATCAAGATTCTCTTCGTCATGAGGAACTTTGATCCAATGACGATGGTGAGTCAAGTGAAGAGTCGTTTCAAAGAAACAATGACTTCCTTGTTGAATAAATTGTCCTAAAGAGTGAAGGTCGGTAGTAAAGGTAGCGGAATCAGGAAGAAGGCCTTTGCCATCTTTTCCTTCCGATTCACCAAAGAGTTGCTTCCACCATTCGCCTAATTGAACGAAAGAAGGAACATAGGTGATAAAGAATTCCGCGGACTTTTTATATTCCTCATATAAGGCATGACGAATGACCGCATATTTATAGGCTTCGTTCTTTTCTAATGATGGATCCATTGTATCCAAACGGGCTTGAGCAGATCCTTTTAAGATTTCTTCTGGATCAATGCCAGCGACAGCGATTGGAAGAAGACCAACTGCTGTTTGAACGCTATATCTTCCACCGATATCATCTGGGATGACAAACATCTCATATCCTTCTTGTTTTGATAAGGTATACAAAGCTCCTTTGGCTTTATCGGTCGTGGCAAAGATTGCTTTTCTAGCCGCTTCAACACCATCTCTCTTTTCAAGAAGTTCTCTTAAAAGACGGAAAGAAACGCTTGTTTCAGTGGTCGTGCCGGATTTCGAAATAACATTCACGGCAAACTTCTTATCTTGAAGATATTCAATGCTTTCTTGGATGTAGGTTGGATCTAAGCTTTGCCCTAGATAGATGATTTCTGGGGTGTTACTACGGAAAGTTCCTTTGATGGCTTCAATTGCCGCTCTCGCTCCTAAATAAGAACCGCCGATTCCACAAACGACAAGAATGTCATAATTTGCACGGATGTATTCAGCATCTTTCTTAATTTTAGCGAGTTCTTCTTTGTCGTAATTAATAGGCCAATCAAGCCAGCCAAGGAAATCGTTACCTTCGCCAGTGCGATTGTTAATCATTTCATTAATCTCGTTAACTCTAGCTTGATACTTTGCAAAATCAACTTTGTTAACTAAATGATCTATTTTCGTCTCAATAATCATAGCTATAAATCCTTTTCCTCGTTTTCTTCCTTAATCCATTCAGGAAGGTGTTCTTTAAGAACACGACAAGAAATATTGTCCTCTTTTACATTATAGTGTGCAATAGATTCTCTCTTTTCAGAGGAGTTTAAAGCACGTAAAGACACTCGCATAGAAGGACCTTTCTCATCATATGCAATCACTTTAACCTTGTAAATATTACCGACTTTCACAAAATCAGTGAAAGAATGGATGTAATGATTAGACACTTCGCTTATGTGTAATAATCCCGTAACATTCTCATCAAAAAGAAGGATAGCGTAACGAGGATATACCTTGATAACGGTTCCTTCTAGAATGTCCCCTACTTCAATTTTCATATTTTCTCCTCAAAAGTGGCAAAATCTTCTTGATACGTAATTTTCACGTTCTTTTTCTTTCCCAAGATAACTCTTGGTTTCTTACCAAAAGCGTCCAAAACCAAAGATCCTTCATCAGTATAATCCCTTAAAGGCTTTTTGGCTTGTGAAAAGGCTTTATCAAGCAAAGAGAAAGCAAAAGACTGTGGGGTTTGTAAACAATAGATTTTTTCACGAGGAAGATAGGAAGATAAGGTATAGCCATCTTCCGATAAGGCTAAAGAATCAGTAGCCGGGAAAGCAGTAACAACCGCAGAAAATTGTTTTGCGGAATAGACGTTATCCAAAATGGTTTTTTCCTCTAAAAAAGGACGATCTCCATCTTGAAATAAAATTGTGGAAGAAGGATTTGTCTTCTTGTCTTTTAAAAATTTTATTGCCTCATAGGAAGATTCTTCACGAGAGAAAGAACCTGGGATAACAGCGTATTCTTTAGAAATCTTGTTTTTAATTAAAATCTCCTCGGTCTTTTTTTCAAAAGAGGAAGGAACGACAAAGAGTAAGAAATCAATCAAAGGGCAAGTAAGAAAAGGCTCTATCGTATAAAGGAAGAGTTCTTTAGAGCCAATTAAAACGTATTGTTTTGGTAAAGAAGAGGAAAAGCGTTCTCCTTTTCCAGCCATAAGAATGACAGCGATGTTTTTCTCTTCTTCAAAATTCATAAAAATTAATCGATAACGGAATTAGGGTTCTCACGTTTTGCTAGATTTTCGTTAATAGCGATGCCTTGAATAATAAGATGCATGATCTTATCCAATTCTTTTCCGGAGCGATAATCTGCTGGGCAAACATAATTTACACGTCCATCTTGATAGAGATCTGCCACACGATCCTCTTTTCCTTTAGGATAGACTGCGATCGATTTCCCGCCTGAGTTTTTAGCAACAATCATTGCAGGAATATCCGTCATACCATCACCGATATAAACCATATTGGTATATGGGACGCGACGTTCATGGGTCTTTTCATTTACGCCTTTATCATCGGTTGCATCAACGGCACCCTTGGAAACACGATAGAAATATTGCGTTTTTTGAGTGAAATTAATCGCAAGCTTTGGCCAAACGGCTTTGCCTTGTTCGTCATAATAGAACTCGCAGCCATAAATGACATTGAATTGCTTGGCAATAGAGCAGCCTTCAATGATTTCTTTATTGCCCGAGGAAACAAGGTAATGTTCCACTTTCAAGCCATTTTCTTTGCCAAATTCATTAATGCGTTCAAACCAATCGATGACACCTGGCCAATATTCAATATTTTTTCCTTGCTCTTTAAGCCATTCCTTCGTCATATTAATGCCTTTTTCTTCGCAGCTTTTAAGCATGACATAAAGATAGCCAAGAGTTCTTTCCATACCGCTTTTCTCACAAAAGTCTCCAGTCTTAGCCCAGAACTGTTCGGGAGTTAAGCCTAAAGAAGGGATAAAGCCAAAATTTTGCATATCGCTTTTGGCAAGGGTTGAATCGAAATCATAGAGAATGGCAACAATTGGTTTTTTCATAATATTATTCACTCTTAAGAGTGACCTTAGTTTAAAGCACTTCTCCTAAAAGGTCAATTTCTTTCGATGGATACGGGTTTTTAAGCCTATTTTTAAAGAAATTTGCCTTTTTTGAAGAGAAAAAATAAACTAGTAGCATGGATTGGTTACAAATTTTACTATATGCGTTCTCGATATTTCTCGTGATTTATGTATTCGTCTTTTTCTATGCTTTAGAATCTTTAATAACCTTCCGTTCAAGATTAAAAAAGCGCACCTTAGCCATTTCTCTTTTGCTGTCAGAAAAGAAAGACGTCTTGCTTTCGATGCTTGCTTTGATGGAAAAAGACATCAAAGATGAATCCACCAAGGAAGAGGCGACTCAAGTCCGTTGGCTAAAGGTAAATAAGCTTCAGGCAAAAGAAATCGAAAATTGTTTGAACTTGCTTTCTTCTTTACAAAAAAGGCTTGTTTTGTTCGCGAATAATAATGAACACGGAAAAAGCGAAGAATTCCTGGAATATTTTGATATTTTAAATGATTTAGATGCGAATTATCGTAAAACGGCCGCCATTTATAACAGCGATCTTTTAGGATATGAATATTGGCGTAAAACCCCGTTATTTCGTTTCTGGTTCTTTGTATTTCGTTTCAAAGAAATCAAGCGTCTGCCTTAAAAATGAAGTTCGTAATCGACTAAGCCATCATAAAAGTCTTTTTCGTGAGAAACGATGATGACGGAGCCAGGATATCTTTCAATGGAAGCGAAAATAGCGTCCTTTGCTTTCTGATCAAGATGGTTGGTAGGTTCATCCAAGACAAGGAAATTGCTCTTTTTGAAAGTCATAAGAGCAAATCTTGTTTTGGCAACTTCCCCTCCAGAAAGTTCTTTCATTGGACGGAGAGCGATCTCCTTACGAACACCGCAATTGCCTAAGGCCTTACGTATTTCCGTGTTGTTAAGTTCAGGGTAATGGGCATGAATATAATCAAACGGAGACATATTCAAATCAATCTTTTCATCTTGATTAAAATAATTAACGACAATGCCTGGCAAGAAAGAGAAACTTCCTCCTAAAGCAGGTAAGTCGCCTAAAATGGTTTTTAAGAACGTAGTTTTACCTACGCCATTTTGTCCAAGGATAGCAATCTTTTCTCCTTCAACGAGTTCGAAAGAAATAGGATCTAATAACGGTTTCTTATAGCCAATTACAAGTTCTTCAACGCGAAGAGGGATTTTACCGACTGGATGTGTATAAGGGAAATTGATAAAGACATTTCCTTCTTCTTTTCCTGGCGCTTCCATAACATCCAAGTGAGCTAATCTTGCACGGTGGGATTTCGCTGCTTTTGCGGAAGTGGCACGTACGATATGTTTGGCAATAAAGTCTTCTTCTTTTTTGATGTATCTTTGTTGCGCAGCGTAATCTTTCTTATATTGTTCCTTATCAATTTCGTGTTGGAGAAGATAATGATCGAAATCTCCTTTGTATCTCGTTATGGTTTGATTTTCCAAAACGAAAACAACGGTAGCGATCTTGCGAAGAAATTCCTGGTCGTGGGAGACGACAAGGAAAGCTTTTGGGTAGTTTGTTAAATATTTAGCTAGCCAAGCGACTTGCCCTTGATCAAGGAAGTTTGTTGGTTCGTCCATGATTAAAACGTCTTTTTCTTCAAGAAGCATCTTTGCAAGGTAGGCTTTTTCTCTTTGGCCGGAAGACAATTCCATTAAAGGAGCCTCTAAATGGCTCTTATCAAATCCTAGCCCATCGGTTAAACGACCGACTTTTTCTTGTAAAGCGTAGAAGCCTTTCGCGTCCAACTCTTCTTGAATCCGTTCGGCTTTTGCTAGGTATTTTTCGAAATTATCGGGATCAAGAGCACTTTGTTCATAAAGTTTCTCCATTTGGACTTCTTTTTCAAATAAATCCTCATAAACGCCATAAAGATACTGGTGAACAGGCATATTCTGAGCCACTTTTAATTGCTGATCCAAGTAAGAAAAGGTGGTTCCACCTTCCCAAAGAACTTTCCCTTTGTCAGGAGATAACTCCCCTACAATCATATTCAAAAGGGTGGTTTTTCCCGTTCCGTTTGCACCAACAAGAACGCAATGTTCCCCTTGATTCAATTTCAAGCAAACATCTTTGTATAGTTCTTTATCTGAGTAATTGAATTCAATATTGTCTAATTCTAATAATGCCATAGCCTATGCACTATATCATTTTTAGAGCCCAATTCCTAGGAATTGAGATGTTTTCTTTTTTTCATTCTTTTTTCATCAAACTCATATTTTTGTGTTTTAATGTATGTGTTATGAAAAAAAGAACGTATTTGCCATTATTAACTGTTACCTCTTTGCTTCTCTCTTGTGGAGGAGAACAAAAAGACGGTATTGCTGCAAATGAATATAAAAATCCACTCAATGATTACGAAGAAATTCTTGTAAAAAAGAGCGTTTTGGAAAGTATTTTGTCTCTTTCTAGTGTCCAATCTACCTATAAAACATCACAAGATGATGAAAAGTTATACGCTCAAAATGGATCAAAGGCTTTTACGAAAGCAGAAGCAAGTTCAAGCGTGGTTTCTGCAATTTATTCCAACAAAATCATCGTTGATAATGAAATTGCAACCTCTTCCGTCACAGCTAATGGCATTAAAGTAACCGACTCCCATGAAACAAAAAGCATGGTTGCTGTTTTAAAAAACCCTGAAGATGTCCTCGCCAAAGGAAAGGTTTCTTCCGCCTATGGCTTATATCAAAAGACATTTTATAAAGCCTCTTCCGCTAAGGAATTTGGCGTTTCCTATAATTTGATTGATGGCAATTTCGCGAGCGAAGACACCTTAGAGTACAAATGGAATAATTATCTTTTAAACAAATACGATTCGATCTCTTCCACCCCCTTCAATTTTTTCCGTGATGAGGAGGGCAAGACTACCGCTTTGTATTCTTCTTCCGCTCGTTCTATTGTTACAAACCCAATTTATCGTTATGACAATACAAAAAGTGTCACAAGCGTCACAAGCAATATCTCTTCTTTAACCTTGGATAAGGTTGCTGATAAATATCAATTAAAAGATCTTCATGTTTTAAAGGACGTAGATTATCTTTCTGACTATTTTGGTAATCCTCTCGAAAATGGAAATGTTTCCCATTCTGAAACAAGCAGTTCCTATTTCTATGGGCAAAATGTTTTTGCTGGTGTTCCTTTTGCTAGTGAGGAGTATTGGAACGTGAATTCCCATACGCCTATTCTTGAGACGTATTTAAGCGATTCCTTGATGGAGAAAAACGTTTTCAACAACATCACGCAAGATTATCAACAAATGTACGCAAACGACGATTATGCATATAAAACAACCATTACTGTCAATAACAAAGATTTCGTTTATCGTTTAACGGATAAGGATGAAAATTCTTCTTACACTGCTGATAAATTCATCGTCTCTCCATCGATTGGTTTTAAGATAAACGAAGACAAGTCTTTCTCTTTTGAAGAGGAGAATGTCACCTATGAGCTACTTGTCGTTTTTGATTCTTCTTTTGCCTTAAAATCCATCACTCTCTCTTTAAACTAAAATGAAGATTTATCTTATCATTGGTAAAAATGTCGATTTAAAGAGCTTTCCTTTTGAAAAGGATTCTTTGAAAGTGGGCATTGATCATGGCAGTATTCTCGCTTTAAAAAATCATGTTTCATTAGATTACGCTATCGGGGATTTTGATTCTTGTAACGAAGAAGAAAAAGAGCTTATTTCGCTACACGTCCCCCATATAATTTCCCTAAACCCCATTAAAGACGATACAGACACGAAACACGCTTATAACTTATGGAAAGAGGAAAAGGACGTCTCTTTTGTATTGTTAGGTGGCATACAAGGGAAACGGATTGAGCATTTCTATGCCAATTTAGAACTTGTAATGAAAGATGAAAGAGTTTCTTTGCTAGATGATACGACAGAAATCTTTTCTTTTCATGAAAATAGGAAATTCTATCCTTCGGAATATAAATTCGTTTCTTTTTTCCCTGTGGATGAAAAAGCACGTCTTTCTTTAAAAGGATTTGCTTACGATATCAACCATACGGAAATCTCTAAAGGAGATGGCCTTGGGGTCTCTAATGAAATCAAGGAAGACGTGGCTGAAGTCATTATTCATTCAGGTAAACTTTTAGCCTTTTTCAGTAAAAACGATAACTCTCTTATTTAAGCAGTGTTAGAATAAAGATGGTCATTGACCTGGGGAGCATCCAAAGATTGCTGAGAGGCCACTACTTCGTGGCGACCCATAAACCTGATCTAGGTAATGCTAGCGTAGGTAAGTAAAAGCTTTCTCCGCGCATTTTCTAGATGATGCGGTTTTTCTTTTCTTGGAGGGTTTTATGGAAGAAAAAGAAAAAACATGGAGCGTTAAGACCATTGCCGAGATTGCGATTTTCGCAGCCTTAGGCTACGTTCTTGACATGCTTGCGGGAATTTACTCCAGCCCGTTATTCCCTAATGGTGGCTCATTAGGTATTGCGATGGTTTGCGTATTTATCATCTCTTATCGTCGCGGTTTTTTGCCAGGACTGATCACCGGTTTGATCATGGGTCTTCTCGATATAGCAGATGGTTTCTATGTCGTTTCTGGTGCAGCATGGTATTTGGCTTTTCTTCAAGTCGCATTAGACTACTGGATTGCTTATCCACTTGTTGCTCTTTGTGGTCTTTTTACTCGTTTCATCAAAAAATCAGAGAATAAAAAACAAATGGTGTTGTTCATTATTCTCGGCTGTGTCGTTGGTGGATTAGCAAAATATATGTCCCACGTTCTTTCTGGTGCAATATTCTGGGGAAGTGATAGCGGCTCTTTTGCATGGTCCTTCAAAGGGACAAACATTAATCCATGGGCTTATTCCTTTATTTATAATATTGCCTACATGGGACCAGACATCGTCTTTTCCACTGTTGTCACTTGTTTATTAGTCTGGGTTTGGCCAAAGGTTGTTCTCCCAGAAAAGAACATCAAAACTATTGCTCAAGAAACGGAGGCTAAATAAGATGATGCAAAATCCAAAATATCGTTATTTTAAATCTATCGGAATTCTTCTTTCTTCGGGTATTTCTTTCTTGTTTGCTTTAATCGCTTACATCATTACAGCAATAAATGGTTATTATCCAGATGATTATGGCGTCAGTTTTCTTTATGGAAATAAAGATTTACTCGTTATCACGATGGTTTTCTTTGTCGTTACTCTTTTAGGCGTTCTTCTTTTAATGAATGTATTGAAAAAGAAAAAGACCCAAGAACAGCTCTTCCCAATTTTCCTTACAGCAGCAAGTGCTATCTTTGGGATGTTTATGTTATCTAGCGTTTTAAAACCAATTGTCGAAGGAAATGCGGTCGTTGATTTAGCTTACATCATTTCTATTGTTTCTACCCTTTTGGCTTTAGCTGCCGCCATTTTTGGTGGAATCATCATTAGCAACATTTTCCAAAAGAAAGCAGCATATCAATCCTATGTCTTTAGCTATGTTTTAGTTGCCTGTTTTGTTCTTTCTATTGGGCTTTATGCTATAACAAGCGGTATTCTTCTTATCAAGAATGATGCCTTAATTGGTTCCTTCTATCTTCTCATTGCTCTATTTGAAATCTTAGGCGCATTACCTATGCTTTATGGCATAAGCGATCCTCGCCTTCGTTAAGACTAAATCTGTAAAAGAAAAAGTGGTTCAGTTGAGCCACTTTTCTTTTTTTGTGGGAAAGATGATTATTCTTTGAACCAGAAGATGTGATTTGTCAAAAGAATAGAGACAACATCGAGAATCCATCCAACTGTGGCGGACATAAGGACCCAAAGAATGGCAAGAATCAAGTGAAGCATATTCTTGTTTGCGATAGCGCCACCAATACGATAGATTGCCCAAACGATATCTAAAATCCAGATGCAAAGAATCACTTTAACAAGTTTTGACTGACCATCAAGCCAATTGCAAAAATCTTTCATTTTCTTTCCTCCTCGCAAGGTAATTTAGCACAAATAGACAGTGGATTATATAAAAATTATAATTGGAATTGCATTTTTCTTTGACGGAGGAAAGCAATGACACATTCAAAAGAATTTCTCGCTTTAGAGCCATATCTAAAACAACTAAGACATGCTCATTATCTTTCGAGCTTACTTTATTTTGATTTAGCGACAGCATGCCCTGATAAATCGATAGAATCTCAATCTGAACTCGTTAATGAGCAAGATGAGGAGATGGCAAAGTTTTCTCCTCCCCTGACTTTGTTTCTAAGGTTGAGGCATTAGCAAATCTCCCAACGATTTCAAAAAAGGAGAAGCGTTTAGCGGACTCTCTTTCTTTTAACATAGAGCTCCTTAAAAAGATGCCTTTAGAAGAATATATGAAGGCAAGAAAAGCATTCTCTAAATCCAATGAGATGTGGCGAAAATACAAGGAAACCAATCAGTTTTCAGAGTGGTTGCCTTATTGGAAAGATTGCATCGCCTATGCTAGAAAAATCGACACGCTCATGATGAAAGAAGGAATGGAAACTCCTTACGATTCCGCTTTAGACATGTATGAACCAGGAGAAAGAAGCAAGGATTTGGACCGCATTTTTGAGCCTATCAAAAATTGCATTAAGACTCTTTTGCCTAAGGTTTTAGAAAAACAATCTCATTTCCCTAAGATAGAAATCAAACCTTATTCCATCGATCAGCAAAGACATTTGGCCTATGCCGTTTTAAATTGGGAGAAATATGATTTAAGCAAGGGCTGCATGAGAGAATCCATGCATCCTTTTACGACAGATATTTCCCAAAACGACACGAGAATCACCACTAGTTATTCCGTTTCCGATTGGAGAAACGCCCTCTATTCTGAAATTCATGAAGCGGGGCACGCTCTGGAATTCCAAAATAAGCCGCAAGAAATGTACGACAATTATTTAGAGTCCGTAAATACTGCCGCTATTTGTGAAACCCATTCTCGTCTTTATGAGAACATCTTTGGCCGTTCTCTTGAATTCATGCCTACATTAAAAGAATTATGTGCTCAACATCTAGACCCTTCTTTTAAAGAAATGGACGTAATGGATTTCTACCGTTTGATTAACTATGTTAAGCCCATCACCAATCGTTGCGATTCCGATGAACTCACCTATTCCTTACATATCATTATCCGTTATGAAATTGAGCGTGATTTGATTAATGGGGTCATCGAATGCGAAGAAGTTCCCGCAATCTGGAAAACGAAATATAAGGATTATCTTGGCGTAGATGTTCCTAACGATGCCGAAGGTTGCATGCAAGATATTCACTGGACAGATAATGAAATCGGTTATTTCCCATCCTATTTATTAGGAAATCTTTACGGGGCAATGATCTTTGAAAAGATGGAAGAAGACATTCATGTCTCCTCCTTGCTTCAAGAGAATAAAATGGATGAAATTCTTTCTTACTTAGCAAAGAATGATTACGCCTACGATTGGATGGAGCCAAACGATTGGATAAAGAAGGTAACTGGCAAAGAATTAACAAGCGAGCCATTTATCCATTACCTTGAAAAGAAATACGGATCTCTTTATGACTGATTTAAATAAGGCAAAAGAACTTCTTAAACTTGGCGAAAAATAAAAGTGGCCTAGAGCCACTTTATTTTCTTATGAAGAAGATTTTCATTAGTTGTTCATGAAATCAGAACTGTTAATGAAATCATCAAACAAGCAGGACGCGAAAACGGATAATTTGTTATCGTCGCGTTGCTTATCTTCATAAGCGGTCTGTGAATTGTATTTCTTATTCATCATACGTTTTTCCTCCTTCTTTTTTTGCCTGAGCTTTTTAGCGTCAGGATTGATAACTATAGACTTATTTTCAGAAAGTGCAAGCAAATTTTTCAAATTTATTTCATTGACATATTGTCATGTTTTATTTTATACTTCCTTTACCCCTAAATTTAGGTAAAGAAAAAGATGGCTTTGTGGGATTCTCTCTTTCCATGGCAAGAGACAGCCATCTTTTTTCTTTTATGGAATTGGTGCGAAAAGAATCGTTTCTTTCTTTATTGCCGGTTTCTTTTTGATAAGTATTTTTCTTCCTTCTTCCCCTTTAACGGAGAGAGAAAGAAAATGCACATCGTTTTTTGGATCGTAAATCAAGATAAGGAAACCGTTTTGGAGAAGATAGTGAACGCGGTTCTTAATTTTTTTAGAAGAAAGGGAGGGCAAATAGGCAAAAACTCCACTAGAAGAGAGGACTTCTCCCTCTTTATCTCCTAAAAGCAAGTGTGTAAGACCTTCTAAGGTTGCTTGATATCCCTCGCATTTTAAAGTGTATACCGCATCAAGAATCGTTGTTTTACTGGCCGTTATCTTTCTTTCCATGAATTTATTATAAGTTATATTCCTTGCGATAATCTAACCTAGAAACTAGAATAGTTTCCGTTATGGCAGAAGAAGCAATCGATAAACAAATAGAAGAAGTGTTAGATAAGGTTCGCCCTTTCTTAAAGAGAGAAGGAGGCGATATTGAATATATCGGTTTCAAAGATGGAGTCGTATATGTTCGAATGGTTGGAGCGTGTAACGGCTGTTTATATGCCGATGCCGATATTTCTCAAGGCGTAGAGATCATTTTAATGGAGGAGGTTCCTGGCGTTATTCGCTGTGACGCGTCAATGAATCTCCCTGAAGATGTAATGAATGAATATCTAGCAAGAAAAGAAAAAGAGATGGAAACTCCAGCAGAGGAACCTAAAAAAGAATAAAAGTGGCCTATGCCACTTTTTTAATAATGAATGTTCTCTTTTTTGTTTGCTGTCACATAACCTTGACGATTATAGACATCTTCACGGTTATAAGTCATCTCTTTCATCTCAGGAGGAACAAGCATAACTCCTCCCGCTTCAGTGAGAATGATATCCCCTGCAGCAACGTCCCATTCTTTTGTTCCCGCTGAGCAACGATAAGAAATATCCGCTTGGCCATCAGCAATGAAACAGAATTTCATAGCAGCGCCCAATGGATTTATAGAAGCATATAGTTCTGGATGTTTTTCATAAATGCTCTTTTCTTTTTCATTAAAGAAGGAGCAAGAACGGACAGCACGAAGATTCTCGGTTCTATCACTAACGTGAATCTTGATCTTCTCTCCGCCATTCTTTAACTTATAAGCTCCATCTCCTTTGCTAGCGAAATAAACAATATCAAGCATTGGGATGTTAATTACGCCGGCCACTACTTCATGTTTATGAACAAGGGCGATATTTGTAGTGAATTGGCCATTTCTAGAAACGAATTCCTTTGTTCCATCGACTGGATCAATAACAAAGATATATTCTTTGGTGAGTCTTTCTTTAGTATCCTTGCTTTCCTCGGTTAAGAAACCATAGTCTGGGAAGGCTTTGGATAACATATCACGGATGATTTTATCGGCTCCTTTGTCAGCATTCGTAACAGGGGAATTATCTTCCTTTGTGACTACTTCAAAGTCGGTATGATAGACATCAAGAATCCATTCTTGAGCTTTCTTTGCGGCTTCAATCATTTTTTTAAGTTCTTTTTCGTACATATTCTTCTCCTTATTATTTGATATATTCGTTAAACGCATAAGCGATTCCATCTTCATAAACGGTTTTGGTTACGAATTTTGCTTTTTCTTTGCAAGCATCGATTGCGTTTCCCATGGCAATTCCTTGGAAATCTTCAAGCATTCGAAGATCGTTTTGTTCATCTCCGAACGTGTAAATGTCTTCTTTCTTGATACCTAATTTTTCTTCAAGATAAACGACCCCTGTCGTTTTATCCGCCAAAGGATTCATAAACTCTAGATATCTAGGGTCAGACTTAACAATATTATATCGTTTCTTATCATTTTTAGATATTTGTAAAGAGGAAATAAGGCTAGAAGGGGCTGCAACCATGACTTTCAAAATAATTTCGTTTTCTGGAAAACTATGTTCATCAATAAGACTCACGGATACTCCGTTATATTTCACTTCATCATCCGTCCAAATAGAGGAAGAAAGGGCAATCACTTCTCCATTTTTATCATAGGCATAGATAGCGCCGCCTTCTTTTTCGATTTGGGGGTATTCATCTCTAATAGAAAATAGATCTTTGAATTCTAATCCGTTACGTTTAAGAACGTTTCCAGAAGAATCCTGAAGGATTGCACCATTTGAGCCAATCGCAAAACGATTTTCTCCTTTAAATAAAGAGAGATATTTGTTAATGCCAGTAAAGGGACGTCCTGAGGCAATCGCAATCGCGTCGCCCATATCTAATCGATGTTGGATACTTTCCCTAACCGATTGAGAGATTTCTCCACCATCATGTACTAAGGTTCCGTCAACATCAAAGACAAACAGTTTCATAACTGCAATATTTTACTCAATTCTTGGAAAATTTCCCCTTTTATTGAAACTTTCTTTATATTTTTTGCCCTATAATGAAGGGGAAAGAAGGAAAAAGGAATGCCTGAAGAGAAAAAAGAAAACGGTTTTACCAAGTTTTTCCACAAAGTGGGGAAAAATATCAGTGACGCAAATAGAGAGTCAAAATTAGAGAGCGCTTATACAAAGAACGCCCGAAAATTTAGCATTTACGAAGACGATTCCGCTTTCGGAGGAATATCCAAATATGGAAAAATCCTCGATGAAACCCACGTGGAATTGTATGGAGAATTAAAAGATAACGACATTCCTTTTAGCTCCATTCTTGTTATCGAACCAGAAGACAAAGATAAAGAGTTGCCTAAGTTTTTCTATGTGGTTTCTAAGAAACAAGACGAAAACGATCTTGTTAGCTTAAAAATCAAAGAGAAGGAAAACGACAAAGAAGTTGAAAACGAATACAAGAGACCCGTTACCATCCTCACTCTTGATCCAGAGGTTCAAGAAGTTCGTGTCATTAGAGTGAATAAAAGATATTTCCTTCGCAAAGAAGAAACTAAATAAGTTTTTGAGGTAAGAAAAAGGGGCTGTTAAGATTTTTCATTTCTTAGCAGTCCCTTTTCATTTTTTGTTTACTTATTTACCAATTAAAGTAGAAACGTCTTCGTCAGTGTATTTGACTGTTTCATCGTCTTCAGAGTCGGCATCGCTAGAAGTTTCTTCATCGCTATCATCTTCAACAATTTCTTTGCCTTCGATTTCAGCGTTGTATTCTTTTTCTTCTTGCTTGTCTACTGCATCGACATCAGAATCATCTTCAACTTCCTTATAGACTTCGTTGATGGATTCATCATGGGATTTTTCATAGGTGTGTCTTTCTCTTAAGTCCCAGGTATTATCACCAAGAGCGACAAAACGTCCATCAACGGTGAGTTGAGTGTAGAATTCTCCGATGTTCTTTATTTTTGTTGCGTCATCCATCTCGAGGTTTAAGGCAACTTCGTTATAGAGTTCTTTAAAGGTGAAGATTTTTCCTTCTTTTTTGATGATTGCGTAAGCAACATCGATCATGCTTTGTTTGTCCATATGTTTCTCCTTTACATCTTTTCTGGTGCACTTACCCCAAGCAAGGCTAAGGCGTTTTTGAGGACGATTTGACAGGCTTTCACAAGAGCCAAACGGGAAGAAGTCAAGGCAATATCATCTCTATCGATGATACGATTGCTTGCATAATATTCGTGAATGAGACGTGCTAATTCATGAATATAACCCGCGACTTTATAAGGGGCTCTTGCATTAGCTGCGGTAATAATCATACTAGGAAAAACGGAAAGATGTTTTAAAATGTTTCCTTCTTTCTCATTTGTGAGGCATTTTGCGCTAGAATCAATGCCAATATCTTTGCCCATTTCTAATAAGGAAGTGCAACGAGCGTAAGCGTATTGAGCGTAATAAACAGGATTTTCTTTGCTCTTGGATGTAGCAAGGTTCATATCGAAGTCTAAATGAGCATCTGAACTTCTTTCACAGAAGAAATAGCGAACAGCGTCCTTGCCCACTTCACCAACTAGTTCACGATGCGTGATGCCTTTACCAGTACGTTTAGACATTTTGACTTCTTCACCATCTTTATAAACCTTAACGATTTGATAAATTTCAAAATCAATAACGTCTTTGGAATAGCCTTTCATCATGAGAGCGCTTCTCATACGGTTCAAATAGCCAAAATGGTCGGCGCCAAGGCAATCGATAAGAAGGTTATAGCCACGAGAAAGTTTATTATAGTGATAGCAAATATCTGGCATGAAATAGGTATATTTCCCATCCTGCTTGATAATTGGTCTATCTTTATCATCTAAGAAAGCCGTCGTTTTTAAATACGTCGCGCCGTCTTTTTCATAGACGTATCCTTTTTGACGAAGCTCTTCGATTGTATCGGTAATGGTGTTTCCTTTACGGATATCGGATTCAAAAGAGAAACGATCAAAATGAACGCCGAAATCAGCCATGTCTTTTTTGATTTTGCCTAACTCTTTATCAATGCCATAACGGATAAAGAAATCATGAGATTCTTGATTATCTTCAAGATATTTATCGCCATATTCTTCTTTAATGGATTCGGCGATTTTAATTAAATCGACACCATGGTAGTCATCATCTCCGAAATTTGGAGTTTCCCCATATAATTCGTGATATCTTTCACGGATCGAATGGCCAAGATGTTCTACTTGGTTACCACAGTCGTTCACATAATATTCTCTTGTGACATCATATCCCGCTTTTGCATAGAGATTGGAAATAGAATCACCAAGAGCCGCTCCTCTTGTATGTCCTAAATGGAGATCGCCTGTTGGGTTTGCGGAAACAAATTCCACATCGATACGGACATCTTTTTTCTCACCATCGCCATAATGCTCCCCTTCTTCAAGGATGGTAGTTACGATGGAATTCAAAGAATCCGCTTTGAGGAAAAAGTTAATAAAGCCTGGGCCCGCTATCTCAACCTTTGAAATCTTTGGAGAAGAGATGTGTTTTAGTAATTCTTCTGCGATGGCTTTTGGAGCTTTATGCAACGCTTTAGCGGATTTCATCGCTAGATTTGTTGCGTAATCACCATGCGCTTTGTCCTTTGTTTGTTCGATGGTAATTTCTTCGGGTTTCACATCCAAGCCGATTTCTTTTGCGCTTAGGGCAAGAATAGTTTGTAGCTCCTTTTCGTTTGTCATATTTACTCCTTATCAATTAATGTAACAGCAACAGCTTTGATGGCTTTCTTTGCTCCAATCGCATCAAAGCCTTCGTTTGTCATGGCTTTAACAGAAACGTTTTCTATTTCTATTTGAAGAAGATGGGCAATATTTTCTCTCATTTGAAGGATGTATTCCGCTAAATGAGGCTTTTCAGCGAGAATGGAAATATCAACATTCACGACGTGACACCCCTTTTCTTGAAGCATTTTGTGACATGAAGAAACAATGATGCTAGAAGAAATGCCGGCAATGCTCTCATCTGTTGGTGGAAAATATTTCCCAATATCCCCCAAGGCTAAAGAGCCTAGAAGAGCATCACTTAATGCGTGATAAACCACATCAGCATCAGAATGTCCGTCCAAGCCGAATTCATAAGGGATATGAACTCCTGCAAGGATGAGTTTCCTGCCACTTGTTAGAGCGTGTATGTCTTCTCCGTAGCCAATTCTCATAGTTTATTTTTTCGTAACATTGAAACGGAAGAAGACAACATCGCCATCTTTCATCACGTATTCTTTTCCTTCTGAACGAATTTTACCAGCTTCACGAATCATTTGTTCAATGCGGTCGCCTACACTGCCGTTTCCAATAAAGGTGTCAGCAGTCAAGGAATCACCCATTTTCTTAAATTCTTCAAATGGATAGACTTCCGCTTTAATAAAGCCTTTCTCAAAATCGGTATGAATGATACCAGCGCATTGAGGGGCTAGCATTCCATTATGGAAGGTCCAAGCACGGCATTCATCTACTCCACAAGTAAGGAAAGTGGAAAGATTAAGCAATTTATAGGAAGCCTTAACCAAACGATCAAGTCCTGATTCTTTCACCCCAAGAGTCTCTAAGAATTCTTGTTTCTCTTCTGGAGAAGATAATTGAGAGATTTCATATTCAATTTCGCAAGAAAGAGGAATGCAAACAGCATTTTCTTGGTCAGCAATTTCTTTAACAGCCTGATAGTTTGCGCAATTGGATAAATCTCCGTAATCATCTTCCGCGACATTTGCGACATAAAGGATTGGTTTTAAGGTGAGCAAGAAGAAATTCTTTCTTGCATAATCCATCTGCTCTTGGGAAAGGCCTTTGGTTAATCTAGCAGGTGTCCCCTGTTCCAAAGTCTCCTTAAGAGCGAGAAGGATTGGCATTTCATACAGAGCAGTCTTGTCTTTGGTGATTCTTGCTTTGCTTTCTTGCTTTCCAATACGGTTATTAACAGACTCTAAATCAGACATCGAAAGTTCCAAATTGATGACATCAATATCATTCTTAGGGTTTACAGGATCGTCGTTATAACGAACAACGTTCGCGTTTTCAAAGCAACGAACGACTTCCACAATAGCATCGCATTCTCTAATAGCGGCTAAAAATTGGTTTCCTAAGCCTTCACCTTTGGAAGCGCCTTTTACCAAACCAGCGATATCATAGAATTCAAAAGTAGCGTTTACTTTTTTCTTTGGATTGTATTTCGAACAAAGATAATCCAAACGTTCATCTGGTACAACAACGACTCCACTATTTGGGTCAATGGTAGCAAATGGATAATTTTCCGCCAAAACATGTGAATTGGTAATGGCGTTGAATAGGGTGGATTTGCCAACATTAGGAAGGCCAACAATCCCAGCTTTTAATGACATATCAAATAACTTCCTTTTTTACGCTAGAGATTATATCTCTAAGCCTAGGGAATTGAAACGAAGAAAAAGCGCCACTTCTAAGATTGCTCTAAGAAATGACGCTTCGAGACTAAAACTCAAATCGGTTAGTCTATTTTCTTAACACTATTAGCGCGTAAGCCACGATCTGATTCAGCTGGTTCAAATTCAACGTTTTCACCGACTTCAGCAGTCTTGTAGTTATCCATTTGGATAGCACTATAATGGAAGAAGTAGTCTTTTCCATCTTCTCCGTGGATGAAGCCGAAGCCTTTATCCTTGAAGAACTTTTTGACTGTTCCCTTCATATTTACCTAACCTTCCTGGCCTATTCATCATGAAAGACCATGTTTAATTTTATCACCTTTGAGCCAAAGCAAATAACAAATAGTGAAGTTTTTTATAATTGACTAAAAGTCGCATTTTCTAGAGAAATCTTTATGTTGAATCCAGAAGTGTAAAAACAAAGTAGAAACGAAAATACCAAAAAATAAGAAAAAGCACATAAAAATCGCAGGATAAAAGTCAAGTTGGAAGAAAGAAGAAGATTTTCCAAAATTCTCTTCCAACGTTTTATGAAGGGTAAATTCCACACTTATTAATGACGAAACGGCAATGAAGAAGGACAAAGAGCCCATCAAAAGTAAGTTGCTTCCAAAAGCGTCCACAATCGTGCTTCTTCTTATTCCAAGCTCAAAAAATAACTTTGCCTCTTTCTTATTTTCAAAAGATAAAAGCAAGGTGTTGGTTAGGAAAAGGAAGCCTGCTGTCATAAGAGTAAGAAGACTTGCAAAACGGAGTATTATTTGAACGTAATCAATCACGTTCTTGATAGAAGATTCGATGGTCAAAGAAGGATCGGTAAAACGCATCGATGGATACGAAGCCGAAAGAGAAGGAAGAATTTCCTTTGCTTTAGAAGAACTACAATGGAAAACGACACTTTTAGCTTCTAAGGAAAACGAACTCATTCCCAATTCGTCTCTCCAATAATCAATCGACCAATTTGGTGTAACGTATATCGTTTCTTCTTCCCCTTTTAGGATGCCTACCACAATAAGCTTTCCTATTCGAAAATCATTTTCGATGAAATCCCCTTTGCCTTTATTTGAAACAACGCCTGCACAATAAAGCGTTTCTTTTTCTTTGAATTTATGAAAGAGTTTCTCAGAGAGGCATATCTCGTTGCTACGTGTAGGTTTTTTGCCTTTCACCAAATTGGAAAAATCACTGGAAATCGTTAACGCCTTATCTCTTCGATATAGATATTGTCCAAAGGAAACGTCCTCTGGCAAAGCCAAATCGGAATAAGGCTTATTCTTTTCCGTTTTGCTCATTCCCTCAGATAAGGAAAGAATTTTTTCTTGAGAATTGCCCAAGAAGAACGGATTTACAAATCCTGACACCATCGCGCCAGGAATGGAAAGATAAGAGGCTTCGCCAAAAACGGAATAGCTTGAAAGACGGAAACGTTCTGCAATCCCCTTTATGTCTAGATAAGAAAGAGATTGTTTATCCGCTTGAAAAACATAAAGACGTCTGCTCGAAGAGTTTTTATTCTTTTCGTTATGCGTTTGATCAAAATTGTAGGAATCTCTTTCGAAGACAAATTGGTCTAACGTCTTCCCCTCTCTTGCTTTATTAAAAAAAGACTCTTCATCTTTTCTAGGCAAAATATAGTAAGTCTTTCTAAGAAGCCAAGGTAAAGAAAAACCTTCTTCATCACTTGTAGGAAAGCCCATGCAATCCTCGAGAACATATTCATTCCAAAAATGGTTTAACTGATATATGGTTGGGCTATTTTCTTCCAAAACGCCAACAAGGGAAAACAATTGCACATCAGAATATCCCCAAGAATTATTTGCCGTTTCAAGAAGAATCTCCAAGGGCTTTTCTAGTAGATACTTTCCTAGGGAGATATAGGAACGTTCAATATGCAAGGCAAGACACATACTTACCATGGAGGGATATGGTAAGGATAAGACGATTTGTTCGTTCTCCATGACCTTAGGTCTTTCTGGATAAATGGTCTTTTCTAGAGGAAGCTCATCTAACCAACGGTATTCGTTAATGTTTCTTACTCCCAATGCAGGAATCTTACTTTTCTTGCCAAAGGAATCGAAATAGAATTCATTCTCATCTTTAAAATAATTCTCATAGGAGCAAAGATAGCTGACACCATAATCTTTTACTTCGTTTGGATATTCATTTTTTAAGGAAATGATTTCTTTTTCATTCGCAGAAATAATCCGTTGGAAGGTTTGCTCGTTCTTGCTGTTACTTTCCATAACGATTCCCTTAGAACCACTCCACTCTCCAAAAGCGTTATTCAATTCTTTTTGAAGGTCTCTTTGAACATATAAAGAAAGACCAAGTGCAAGCAAAGAAAAAGAAACGATGGAAACAGTAAGAAGACTACGAATTTTCTTCGCCTGGAATAAATGAACAGCGTGTTTTATCCAAAGGAAAGGATTCCAGGATATCTTTTCTTTTTTCGGAGGAAGAAAACTCACGAAAGAATGTTTCTCCATTACAGGGTTATTTTTCTTTTCAGAAGAGATTTTTCCTTCCGAAAGAGTCAGAACCTCATCCCCATAACGGTTTGCTGCATCCAAATCATGAGAAACGATAATAACCAGACATTTTTTAGAAGTTTCTTTCAATATTCGATACACGTCCTCGCTATTTTTCTTATCTAAGGCTCCTGTTGGCTCATCCGCAAGAATAACCTTGGGATCGTTGGCTAAGGCTCTTGCAATAGCCACTCTTTGTTTTTCCCCTCCCGAAAGAGTGTTCACGGTCTGGTTCCATTTATCTTCTATTCCTAAAAACTCTAAAGTTTCTAACGCTTTTCTTTTCCTAAGTTTCTTTTGTGTCCCCGATATTGGTAACATTACATTTTCAAGAACACTCTCTAGTTCCAACAAATCATAATTTTGACGAATAAAGCCAAAATCCTTAAGACGTATGTCATTTCTTTCCTCTTCTCTTAAATCTTGAAATGCCTTGCCATAGAAAAAGACGTCACCCGTGTAGTCAATCTCGATGCCAGAAAGAATTTCAAATAAGGTAGATTTCCCTGTTCCAGAATCGCCAACGATAAAGAAAAGCCCTTTATCGGGAAAAGAGAAAGATGCTCCATCAAAGAGCTTTTGTTTCCCGTAACTTTTATAAAGATTAGATATTTCTAGGCATCTCATTCGTCTCTAAGCTCCTCTAACAAATTTCTTTTTCTTGATATCCACAAAGGGATAAAACCGCTTATAAACGCGATCAAAAGAGAAAAAATCAAAAGAAGAAGAATCGGAAAGAAAGGAATTCCTAAATAAGACATATACGGAATACGAACTAAAGAAGATATGCCTACCCGTTTTTCAAGATATCTAGATGCTATTAAGCTTGCTGGATAAGAAAGAAACAAAGCAAAAACCACGCTCAACAAGCTTGTTAAGAGAGGCTCTGATTCATAGATTTTTTCAATATCTCTCTTGCTAGATCCTAAGGAAGTTAAAATGGCAGCCTGCTTTCTTCTTTCTAGAAAAGAATGATACGTTAAGGAAGATAGAATAAAGGCTACGCCTATTACTTCAATAAAAGCAAACGGAAGCAAAGAAGAAGAGAACGCTTCATATAGATTTTGAAAAGAAGAATTGATGGTAAAAGAGGAAGATGTAATTACAAACTCACCCTCCTCTTTCGCTAAGTCTTGGGAGAATTTCTCTAAGCGAGAAGCGTCTTCTTCATTAAAGAAGATTTGATAAGCATAAGAATAATAAGCAGAATTTCTGTCTTCGGTTTCTAAAAATTCCCCGACATTCATCGAAAGATTCTCTAATTCTTTTTCTTTTAATGTTCTTTCAAAAGAAGGAAAAGAAAAGAAGACTTTTGGCGTATTTAAAAAGGAAAATTCTTTCACTACGCCAAGAATAAGGAAAGAGAAATCCAAAGATACGCTATCCACTTTCTCTCCTCTTGAAACCGTAACCGTGTTACTTGCCTTCAGTCTTTTCCCAACAGGATTCTTTTGCACAAGTTCTTCAAATTCTTCATTCACCAAGCAATAATTCAAAGAATTCCCCGAAGGTAATTCTCCTTTTGACAAGAAGGGGACGCTTCTATCACGAAGAGTAATGTCTTTTAAAGGAATAAAATTCACGCTCTCAAAAGAGAAACCGTTCAAAGTAAAAGAATGGTAAGAAGGAAAGAAATACGAATAATCATTCTCAAAGGATATAGAAGGGAAATCACGGAAGAAATCTTTTGCTTCTTGAAGAGAGGGTTTCTCGCTTCTTATCAAAGAAAGAGGAGATCCTTCATTTTCATAACGGACCTGTTTTGAAAGACTTGCTTGAAGATAATTGAGTGTATGTCCTCGCTCGTTTTTTAAAGAAGATTCGCTTCCTGCATAAAAGCCAAAACCAATAAGCAAAGATAAATAACCTATAAAACCGCTTAAAAAAGAGAGAATGTTTTTAGCCAAATTCTTTTTATAGTTATGAAAAATCAATTTTGTGAACCAGGAACTTCGTTTCTTTTTCTTTAGAGGGATCTTTTCTAAAGAGGAGGATGATTTATCAATGCTTTTTAATAGTTTCCCATCTTCAAGACGAAGATAATCATCCGCATATTCTTCGACGAGTTTTTCATTATGCGTCACGAACAAAACCAAAGTGTTTTGAGAGATCTTTTTCAACGCCTCCATTAAGAATTTTTCGTTTTGCTTATCTAAAGCGCCTGTTGGCTCATCCGCAAAAATAACTTTGGGTTCGGTAATAATAGCGCGTAAGAAAGCAATTCTTTGTTTTTCTCCTCCGGAAAGCAAAGAGACTTTTTTATTCTTTAAACTCTCTAAGTGAAAAATATGAAAAAGTTCCTCCCCTTTCTTTTTGCTTTCTTTTTCGTTTTCTCCACGAATTTTAAGAGGAAGAACAACGTTCTCAAAAGAAGAGAATTCTTCCAATAATTCAAAATGTTGATAAATAAAGGAACAGACAAAACGACGATAGTTTTCTAATTTCTTTCCTTTTAATTTGCTTAAGTCTTCTTCGGCGTAGAAGAGTTCACCTTCCGTCTTTTCTTCCGCACAAGAAAGAAGATTTAATAAGGTCGATTTCCCTGATCCCGACTTTCCAACGATCGCAAAAAGTCCTTTTTCAGGTAAAGAGAACGAAACATCCTTTAAAGCAAAGACTCTTTTTTCGCCTTTGCCATAACTTTTACTTAAAGAAATTGCTCGAAACATTTTTCACCCCACTTATAAGAAGACGGGGTTTTTAGAAAAATGCCATTTTTTATTTCTTTTCGTTTATTGGACCAATAACTTTTTTCAAAGAATGATTGAATTTATCACGGTCAATCATGATGATATTGCCACATCCGAGACACTTGATTTTAATGTCCGCTCCAAGACGAACAATTTGAAAACGTTTTGAATGATGAACACAGGGGTGAGCTTTTTTCATCTCCACCTCATCAAATAAATCGTATTTTGTGATTACCATGGTTCTTTTTCCATTTTGACTGCAGCAGGTTCTTTTGGAAGACCTGGCATTGTCATAATCGATCCTGTTAAAGGAACAACGAAATTGGCACCTGCGGAGAGATTTATTTCACGAATATGGATTGGGAATCCTTCTGGAGCGCCTAATAGTTTGGGATCATCACTAAGAGAATTCGGTGTTTTTGCCATACAAATATAGGCATCTGAGAAACCCATATTTGCATACAGGGTCAACTCTTTTTCTGCCAAAGGAGAATATTCAACCGATCCTGCGTGATAGATTTCCTTACAAATGGTTTCGATTTTTTCTTTTAAAGAAGAATCTCTATTGTAGATTGGGCGATAGTTGGAGGTTGTGTTTTCAAGCATGGCTTTGACTTTCTTAGCCAAATCGATAGCGCCCTCTCCTCCTTTTTCGAAAGCGTCTACAAAAGAATATTCATATCCTTTTTCTTTGCACCAATCGATGAGGGCTTCAACCTCTTTCTTTGTATCTGAAGAGAAATGGTTGATGGCAATCAATACAGGTATGCCATATTTTTGAAGATTACTTGCATGCCTTTCAAGGTTTACGAGCCCTTTCTTTAAGGCGTCGACGTTTTCCGAAGTAAGCTCTTCGAAAGGAAGGCCACCATGCATTTTAAGGGCGCGAATGGTCGCGACTAAAACAGCCATATCCGCATGAAGTTCTCCTTCTTGGCAAGCAATATCAAGGAATTTTTCAGCGCCTAAATCAGCACCGAATCCCGCTTCAGTAATAACGATTGGAGATAATTTTAAGGCAAGACGGGTAGCAAGAAGGGAATTACAACCATGGGCAATGTTCGCAAACGGGCCGCCATGAACAAGGCATGGTTCCCCTTCTATTGTTTGCACCAAATTCGGTTTTAAAGCTTCTTTCATTAAACGCATAACGGCATGCGAACAATCAAGATCTTTAACGGTAATTGGGTTTCCTTCTTTGTTATAAGCTACAATGATTTTTAATAATCTTTCGTGGAAATCGAATTCATCCTTTGCGAGGCAAAGAATAGCCATCATTTCAGAAGCAACCGTAATCACAAAGCCATCTTGTCTAGGGCTTCCTTTCTTATCCCCTTCTCCGATGGTAATTTGACGAAGGGCACGATCATTCATATCAATCGCTCTTTTCCAAACGACACGTGTTGGATCGATATTCAAAGGATTTCCGTGATAAATAGAGTTATCAATGATAGCGGAAATAAGATTAATGGATGAGGTTAATGCATGCATGTCCCCAGTGAAATGAAGATTGATATCCTCACTAGGAGCGATAGAAGCCTTTCCTCCACCTGTTGCCCCGCCTTTAATTCCAAAGACAGGTCCTAGAGCAGGTTCACGAAGGCAAAGCATTGCTTGTTGAGAGATTTTGCCAAAGCCTTCTTGCAAAGCAATAGACATTGTCGTTTTTCCTTCTCCCGCTTTTGTAGGCGTTATGGCCGTAACAAGAACGAGTTTTCCTGTAGGGTTGTTTTTGATTTTCTCGTATAAAGCGTAATCGATTTTTGCCTTATAAAAACCATATGGTTCGACATATTCTTCAGGGATATTTGCTTTTTTAGCAACTTCTTGTATCTTCAAAAGGTTCATATGATATGACCTCCTATTTCACTTCTCTAGAGTAAGATACGGCTTATTTGGATAAAAGGGAAGACGATTCCCTTAAAAAAGAAAGAATCTCTTCTTCGTTAGAAACATAATGAACGGGAAATTGATGACGGAAAAACGTCTCTTGCCTTTTTACGTAATGACGTGTGTCTAATTTTATTTTATCGATGGTTTGCGAAAGAGTTACCTCATTATGAATATAAGGAATCAATTCTTTCACGCCTATGGCTTGGAAAGCAGCCCTACTCTCCCCATATTCCTTAATAAGGGGCAAACTTTCTTCTAAAAGGCCTTCTTGAAACATCTTTTCAACACGTTGATCAAGATGCTCATAAAGTTCTTCTCTGTCCTTGGATAAGGAAAAGAACAAAGTCGGATAAATCGGCTCGTGGTTTTGTCTTGCTAAAAGAGAGGTTTTGCTTTCATTTGCCGCTAGACATATAGCGATATCTCTTAGAACCCTTCTTCGGTTTTGATAAGGGATTTTCTTTGCTTCTTCAGGATCTAATTTTTCTAAAATCGCATGCAAATCCTCATTGGTTTTTTCTTCATAAGGAGACATATCTACCGAAGAAGTGTCAATCGATAAATCATAATCATACAAAGCAGAACGAATATAAAGGCCACTTCCTCCAACCAAAATAGGCGTCTTCTTTCGAGAAAGAATCTCCTTGAGAGTTTTTCTAGCGTCTATTTGATAACGAGAAATGTCATAGCTATCCGTTAAAGGGACGAAATTATAAAGATGATGAGGAGCCTTCTTTTTTTCTTCCTCTGTGGGAGAGGCGGTTGCAATTCTTAGTTTTTCATACACTTGAAAAGCATCCGCATTCACAATTTCTCCGTTGATTTTATTTGCTAAGGAAATCGCAAGTTTGCTTTTGCCTGTACCTGTTGGACCAGTAAGAACAAGAATCATTTCAAAAGATTCCTCACTAGGAGAAGCTCACCTTCCACCGTTTCTTTTAGGGCATCATGATTATTCAAAAGAGGATGATTATGAATACGTTTCAAAAGGTCTTCGTATTCTTCTTTTGCTTTCAAGGGTTCTTCTTTGTTATCGATAGATAAAGCCAGTTTTTTCTTTTTCTCAACTAACTCTTCGCCCATAGAATGAATTTCTGAATCGTTTTGAATCTCTTTATCTAAGGCAAGGTATTCTCTAATAAGGGGCGAGCTTTGAAGAAGGAAGGCAACATCTTTCGCCTTAGCAATAAGTGGGTCTTCCACCATCTCACCAAAAAGAGAATAAACTTGCGAGCGATTGACTTTCACTTTAACGGTACAGCCACTTAAATAGCTTGGGCCAGGGAAGTTAATTAATTTGCCATTTGGAGCATATCCCGAAAGCACGTCTTTATTTTTCTTTGATGGGCCTTCGACAAGAACGTTAAATTCTTTATCAACGCATTCATCAGAAGACTTAGCGGTTAATTCATCAATAAGTGCTTTTAAACGCATGAATCTTTCGTGAGATACCTCTGGTGGAACTTGCTCCATCTTCGCAGCTGGTGTTCCAGGACGTGGAGAATAAATGAAGGTAAAAGCGCTAGAATAACCGACTTCCTTACATAAAGAAAGGGTTTCTTGGAAATCCTCTTCCGTCTCATAAGGGAAGCCCACAATGATATCCGTGGTTAAAGCGATATCTGGGATTTTGGCACGAATTCTATGGACAACATCGAGATATTCTTCTCTCGTGTATCTTCTCCCCATCTTTTGGAGGACTTTGCTAGAACCTGATTGAACAGGGAAATGTAACCAATGATCAATATTTGGATAAGTAGCCATCACATCAATCATTTCATCGGTGAATTGAGAAGGATAAGAAGTTAAAAAACGAAGATGCGGGATGTTTGTTTCCGCGACGGCTTTCAATAACTTCGCAAACGTTGTCCCGTCTTTGAAATCTAAGCCATAGGAATTTACGTTTTGGCCAAGCAAAGTGATTTGTTTATATCCTTTATCAACTAAATCTTGGCATTCTTTAACGATGTCTTCCATTTTACGGGAACGTTCTCTTCCACGTGTGTAAGGAACAATGCAATAAGTGCAAAACTTATCACAGCCATAAGAAATATTGACGAAAGCTTGGGAAGAATTTAAACGAACGGAAGGCATATTTTCTACGACTTCGCTAGCAAAGGAACGTACGGAAACAATAGAAGCCTTCTTCTCTAAGGAAGAGGCGAGTAATTCATTCAATTTGCTAATATCGTGAGTGCCAATCACCAAGGTAATCCATGGGTAGGTTTGCATTAGTTTTTGGGCAATATCGTTTTCATCCATAACGCAGCCAGATAAGACGAGCATGAAATCCTTATCCTGATCTTTATTTGCTTTAAAGGAGCCGATTTCACCATAGACTTTATCTTCCGCGTTTTCTCTTACGGCGCAGGTGTTAATGATTGCAAGATTGGCCTTTCTTGGATCTTCGGTACGGCTAAAACCCGCCTTAGAAAGATAACCAGCCATGATTTCTTCATCACGAACGTTGGCCTGACAACCATATGTTCGAATATAGAAAAGTTTCCCTTGGGCAAAGTTTTTTAAAATAGGCGCAACCTCGTTTTGGGAAAGGGAACGTTCCACTTCAGGACGTTTTGCCGCATCTTTTTGCGAGGCGACATTTTCATAAATTACTTTTCTCATATCATTACCTTTCTACAATTTGGTGGATAGTTTGAATTTTCGTGGCTTCAAACGTGTCATCATCTATATCGATTATACAGGCATTCACCATCATTTTCGCATTCTCATCAATTTGGAATGCCCCTGTTTGTCCGCCAAGAATTTTATTCATCACAGATTTTCTTTCAAAGCCAATAACTCCATCAGGATCCCCGCACATTCCTACATCACTTAAATAGGCTGTTCCGCCTTCAAGGATTCTTGCGTCATTGGTTTGAACATGAGTGTGAGTGCCGACAATCGCCGTCACAAGTCCTTCGAATTCATAGGCGAAGATTTGTTTTTCGGAGGTAGATTCTCCATGAATATCCACAAAATGAATACAAGGTTCATTTTCTTCGAGTAAGAGTTTTTTCAAAGAAGATACAGGATGCTCCACTTCCTCAGTCATAAAAGATTGAAGAAGAATGTTTGTAACACGAATAGGAACTCCTCCAACATCAAAGAGAGCACTTCCGACACCATGAGGATATTTCAAGAGATTCAAAGGGCGAACAAGTTGATCCGCCTCATCGATATAGGAGTCGATTTGGGCTTTTGAATGCCAGTGGTTTCCTAAAGTAAGACAATCAACACCGTCATCAATCAATTCTTTGTAATGTTTTTCCAGTAAACCTTTACCATGGGAGGCGTTTTCGCCATTGGCAATCACAAAGTCGATTTGATATTTATTGACAAGTCTAGGCAAAGAAAGATGGATCGCATTGCGACCCACCTTTCCAACAATATCTCCATAAAAGAGAATACGCATTATTTAGCCGTTTCTACCGCTCGATATTCGCGGATGATGGAAACCTTAATGGTTCCAGGATATGTCATTGTATTCTCGATCTTTTCACGCATCTGCTGAGCCATCTTAACGGCTTCAGCATCAGAAACCTTCTCTGGAATGACCATAACGCGGATTTCACGTCCAGCTTGAACGGCGTAGGCTTGTTGCACACCATCGAATTCTTTAGCGATTTCTTCGAGTTGGGTAATACGTTTGGTATAGGTTTCAAGAGTTTCGCTTCTAGCACCTGGACGAGCAGCACTTAAAGTATCGGCTGCAATCACAAGATGGGAAATAACGCTTGTGCAAGGGACATCGCCATGATGCGCTTCGATGGAATTGATAACCACTTCATTTTCACCATATTTACGTGCAAGGGATGCGCCTAATGAAGCATGGCTTCCTTCTTGTTCATAATCAACGGCTTTACCAATATCGTGAAGAAGTCCAGCACGACGGGCAAGGTTTTGATCTAAGCCAAGTTCTGCGGCCATAATTCCGCAAAGATAGCCAACTTCGATAGAATGTTCCAAGACGTTTTGTCCAAAGGAAGTACGATATTTGAGTTTGCCTAAAAGAGCAATCAAATCACGGTTCATACGGACTAAGCCTAAACGGTTAACCGCATCTTGTCCGGCTTTGAAGCAATCGTTATCGACTTCAGATTTGCATTTAGCAGCCACTTCTTCGATTCTTCCAGGTTGGATTCTTCCATCCTTAACTAAGATTTCCAAAGTACGTTTTGCAATCTCACGACGAATTGGGTTAAAGCAAGAAACGGTGATAACTTCTGGAGTATCATCAACAACAAGGTCAACACCGAGAGTTTGTTCTAATACACGGATATTTCTTCCTTCACGGCCGATGATTCTGCCTTTTAATTCGTCGGTAGGAAGAGCAATGACGGCGACGCTACGTTCTGTAACAACGTCTTGAGCGTATTTATCGCAAGCTAAGGAAAGAAGATCTCTAGCTTTTGCTTCGGCGGTGTCGTTTGCTTCATCTTCAGCATTCTTAATGAATTGCGCAATTTCGACTTGCATCTTGCTTTCGACACGTTTCATGATTTCGTCATGTGCCTCTTTAACAGACATGCCCGAAACCTTTTCTAATTCGGAAAGAATCCCGTCAATCTTCTCATCGAGTTCTTTGCTCTTTTTGTCGTTTTCAGCAATTTTGCGATTTAAGACTTCGTTCTTTTGGTCCAAAGCATTCTCTTTGGCTAAAAGAGCATTGTCTCTAGCATCAATAGCATCTTCTCTAGCATCCAATTTGGATTGTTGGAGTTGTGCTTCTTGCTTCATTTGACGAATCTCGTTTTGAGCTTGTTGTTTCATCTCAAAAGTGGTTTGTTTAGCGTCAATTTGAGCGTTTTTGGTAATGCGTTCTGCCTTTACTTCGGCTTCGCGAAGAATCTGTTTAGACTCTTTTGTTGCGGAGGTTATCTTGCCCTTTCCTAACAAATTCATAATAAGGAAAAGGAGAGCGGCGCCTATTAAAAGAGCGGCAACACCAACAATTAATAGCCACCACCAATCAAGAAGTCCTGATTGTAGAAAAATCATATGTTTTTATGCTCCTATTCTAACTGAAAATAAGCCTTCCCCATAAACAAGGCAAAATATTTGCTCTTTCAGAAAAATTTATTTGAACGGGTTTCCCCGATAATAAAACTCCCAAAATCTATGGGCAGTACTAAATCAGTACAGATACATTATAAGTTTAAATAAAAAATAAAGAAGACAGAAAACGAAAAATGTTCTTTCTTTTCATCATTTGTTTAAGGAAAAAGAAAAGGGCCACCTTTTTGAAAGATGACCCAACGTTTTATTCTTGAGCGGATGTCTCTTCTTCAGGAAGAGTTTCTCCTCCTTTGAAAGCGTCACGGATTTTGGCGTTAATTTCTTCCATCTTCTCTGGATTATCGTGGAAGTAAGCTTTTGCCGCTTCTCTGCCATTTCCAATTTTTTCGCCATTGATGTCATACCAGTTTCCTGTTTTTTGAATGAAACCGAACTGGACGCCTAAATCAACTGTTTCCCCTTCTTTGGAGATTCCTTGACCATAGATGATATCAATGGAGCAACTCTTAAATGGCGGGGCTACTTTGTTTTTCACGATCTTCACACGGACAGAGTTACCAATGATATTTGTGCCAAGTTTTATCGCGTCTTGTCTTCTAATATCAATACGCACGGAAGCGTAGAACTTAAGCGCTCTACCACCTGTCGTGGTCTCTGGGTTTCCATACATTACGCCAACCTTTTCACGAAGCTGGTTAATGAAGATGACCAAACAATTTGTTTTGCTAAGAATGCCAGCCAACTTTCTCATGGCTTTAGACATTAATCTTGCTTGTAAGCCAACTTGGTTATCCGACATGACGCCATCAAGTTCTTGTTGTGGGACCAGCGCAGCAACGGAATCCACGACAATCACGTCGATTGCTCCACTTTCAGCTAACATTTCCACAATTTCTAAAGCTTGTTCTCCAGAATCTGGTTGCGAAAGAATAAGTTCATCGATATTGACCCCCAAATGTTGGGCATATTCTGGATCGATGGCGTGCTCCGCATCAACATAAGCAGCTCTTCCGCCCTTCTTTTGCGCTTCGCTAACCGCATGTAAGGCCAAAGTCGTTTTACCCGATGATTCTGGGCCAAAGATTTCAATAATTCTTCCTTTTGGATATCCTCCAATGCCAATCGCTTGGTCTAAAAGCAAAGACCCGGAAGGAATCACGTCTACGTTCACGTGGGGTTTTTCTCCCATTCTCATGACCGATCCCTTGCCATAGGCTTTTTCAATGGAACGTAAGGCCGCTTCTAAAGCAGCATCTTTATCTTTTCCCGTAGTGAGTTGTTCTGTTTCTTTTTTTGCCATGTTTTTCTCCTCAACTATAAATAGACGTCCTTTTAGAAAAAGGGACAAAATTAATCTTCAAAAATTGCAATTAAACGATCAAGCATCATATCCACACAAGCTTCTCTCATCTCATTGCGGGAAAGATCGAAATCTTGTTGCATCTCGATGATGCCGTATTTTGTAGCAATACACATATTTACTCTTCCAACAGGAGCAAAGCCTTCCTCTTTCGTAGGTCCAGCATTCCCCGTAAAGGAAACACAAACATCTGTATTCAAAGTTTTTCTTCCATTAATAGCCATCGAATCCGCTACCTCTCTAGAAACGACGCCATATTCACGAATAAGTCTTTCAGGAACATTGTCTAACTTCGTTTTTAAATCGGCGGCATAAGTAACAAGCCCTCCGCGGAAGACTTTACTTGCACCAGGAATGGAACAAAGAGTAGACGCAAATAATCCAGCCGTTAAAGATTCTACCGATCCAAGAGTCAATTTCTCTTGGGTAAAGGCTTTGATTACTTTTTCTGCTTTATCGCGATTAATCATGCTTCTCCTCCTTAAATACGGATAGGTTTTGGCATAAATAAATGACACCCGATAAGAAAGACATCAATGTGGCTAGATAAATAAGAATATTTGCAATACGGAAATAAGAATTCCATCCATAATCAAAATAAGAGAAAGGCCATCCGTTTAACAAAACAACAGGAATGGATACCATTTGGAAAACGGTTTTTAGTTTGCCAAAGATATTTGCGGCCAAGACAATTCCCTTACTTGCCGCCACAAAACGAAGGGCGTCCACAACCAAATCACGAGCAATCATGATAATAATGGCAAAAGTAGGAATAGATATGTTGCCATAGTGGCTAATCGCTAAATAAATCAAAATGGAATTTACAAGAAGCTTATCCGCAACAGGATCGAGGAATTTTCCTAAATCCGTGACCTGATGCCATTTTCTAGCTAAATATCCATCGACAAAATCCGTACAAGAAGCAATCACAAAAACAATCATCGCAATAAAATAAACGAGATTGATAGAGCCATTCGGGCCAAAATAGATTGGCTGATAAACACTCTCTGGCAAAAAATCAAAGACAAGCAAAAAAGATAGTAAACAAACTACTAATACGATTCTTGCCGTTGTGATTTTTGTAGGTATATTCATAGATTTGTTCCTTAGTGAGTATCCGGTCCGATAAGCCATGTTCTGTCGAGGGCGATAATTAATCTCAGGTTTCCCTGGAAGGGTTAACTTCAGTTTGTCTTCCCTTCTTCCCCTACCAAATTTGGGTTTCTCGCTTGTGGGGTTTACCAACGTTTCATCTTGTTATCGCTAACAAGCTCGTCTCTGTGGCACTTTATGGTTCCTTAACTACGTGAGCTAATTCGCCGCCGTCACGTACTCCTACGTGCCAAAGCTTATTTATTGGCTTTGCGCAATCACTACAGCCATCGCAGACTGTGCGAGCATGGACTTTCCTCTAGTTTCCTAGCAATCGCCTGGACCGGATTACATATTTCTTTTCTTGAACGTGGTGGGATCGAAGCCAAGTTGCCAAATGAAATTTTCAAGCATACGCATGCGTTTGATGATATCAACGTTTTCGGCATTGATCTTATCTCCCGCTTTGAGGCCACTTAATTTGTTTTTGTAACTGGCATTTTCAAGTTCAAGATCGTGAATGCGTTTCTTTAAAGCAAGAACATCAGGTTTGTTGTTTTTCAATTCTGCCTGGTGAATTTGATTTCTTAAAGTCGCAATCTCGGCGTTAAGAGCAGTTTCTTCTTTTTGGAAGGAAATGTAATCCTTAATGACTTGATCTAAGAAATAGTCCACTTCTTGAGCGTCATATCCTTTGATGTCTTTCTTGAATTTTTTATTCAAGATGTCTTTTTCGGTTAACAATCTCTTCTCTGCCATAACGCTCTTCAATTATATTGAAGTGTTTTCAAATAGGGAAGATAAATGCCATTCTTTTTCAAGAATTTTTCTATGCAAAAGGCTTTCTTAGGAAAAAAGAGATTTGAATCATCAAAAATTGAAAACATCTTTCTTTCAAAAAAGATACGTTTAATGTATTTCCCCTAGCGGTTTTCTATTTTCATTAGTGATACAATTCATCTATGGAAATTTTCCTAAGAGAAACAAAAAACGTCGATGCCTTAGTCTTTATGGATCTTGAGGCCACCTCCTTTACTTCTGAAATGATCGAAATTGGCGCTTATTTAGCCGAGATCAATAAAGACGGGTCTATTAAAAAAGTTCACGCTCCTTTTAAGCGTTATGTTAAAGCAAAACATCAAGTTGGCTTTCATGTTGCCCAATTAACGGGAATTACCGATGAGAAATTAAGAAATGAAGGGGAAGATTTTCCTGCCGTTCTTTCTTCTTTCCGTAAATACGTTGGCAAATTCTGGGATTCCTGTCGTTTTGTGACTTTCTCAGAGCACGATATGGTCATTGTGAAAAACACCATGGCTCAATATCGAGATTTGAATCCCTCTTATGCAAGAAATATCTATCGTCACCACTTGGATTTGCAACGTCTCCTTGATCGTTACATTCAAGATCAAAACGGAAATCCATATTCTTTAACAAATTATTTAAAAGTCTTCGGCTTAGAGTTTGATGGCAAAGCTCATGACGCAATATATGACGCTTTAAATCTTCTAGACCTATATAAAGTTGCTAGAGAAGGAAAAGAAATCTTCATTAAGGAATATAAAAACGTTCTTTGTGGAGCAAAAACACGTCCTGTCGTCAAAGAAATCATTCATATGCTTAGCGAAGGAAAAACCGTTACGCCTGAAATGTTTGACGCTTTATTAGAGGACACTTTCAAATGAGTATCCATTACCCAGCTGGAGTGAAGATCCCTGCATCCACTATAAAGGAAAAGAAAGAAAAATCACCACATAAGAAATATCGTCTTAAGATTCAAGCCGGAAACCGTGGCATGCGTTTTGAAGACGAGATCAATCAAAGCAACGATTATTATTTATCCAAAGGCGTTGCAGTCATTCACAAAAAACCAACTCCAATTAACATTGTGAAGGTGGATTATTCCCATGGTGCAAAAATCGTGGAAGCCTTTTTCCAAGAGCCATCAACCACAGACTATAATGGCATCTACAAAGGAAAATACATTGATTTTGAAGCAAAAAGCACTCATTCAAAGACTGCTTTCCCTTTAAAAAACATCCCTCATCAACAAATCGAACACCTTGAAGCGGTATTGAAATTAGGCGCGATTGCCTTCTTTTTGATTGAAATTGTTCCGCTAAGCGAAATCTATCTTCTTCCAGCGGAATTCGTCTGTCGTTTTTATAGAGAAAAGCCAAGGGAATCCATTCCCGTTAAAGAGATCAAAGAAAACGGTTTCCTCGTGAAAGAGAAATATCTTCCACGTCTAGATTATTTATCCGTCGTGGATGAATGTTTCTTTAAATAGGAACAATATTCACCTAATTTGCATTTCTCACAAAGAGGATGGATGGCTTTACAAGTATCTCTCCCAAAATATATGAAAGCGTGATGAAGATAAGACCACTCTTCTTGAGGGAATTTCTTTTCCAGCCTTTTTTCAACTTCAAGCGGATCCATATCTTTTTTAGCATATCCAAGACGGGTGGAAATACGTTTAATATGAGTGTCCACTGGAAAATAAGTTTCTTCACCCATTTCCAAAAGAAAAACGCCTGCTGTTTTATTTCCCACACCAGGTAATTCCATGAGTTCTTTCTTCTTCATTGGTATATGTCCCTGGTATTTTTCTTCAAGAATGGTTGCTAAAGCGTGAATATTTTTTGCTTTGTTATGATAAAGCCCTAGGGAATGAATACAGTTTTCAATATCTTCCACGCTGGCTTTAGCAAGCTCTTTTGAAGTAGGAAACCTCTCAAAGAGAGGAGCTGTCACTTGGTTGACCGACTTATCTGTTGTTTGAGCGGATAAAAGGATGGCGATAAGGCATTCTAAAGGATTATGAAAAATAAGGCTGGCTTTCGCGTCAGGATATTTTTCTTTCAAAAAAGAAATAACGTCTTTTTCTTTATTTGTCATTAGGGTTTCCCCAAAGGGTTTTAGCGGCTTGAATGGTTTCTTCCACGCTCTTGTCCCAACGGTCGCTTACTGCGGAAGCGCCTTCTTTTTGAATGTCGTCTTGTTTTCTTCTATTGACAAGTATCTTATTTACGGCACGGATGTTCTTCTTATTTTGGTTCAAGGCATCGAGCAAAGCATTCTTGATATTGTCTAAGCTATAACCGCTATCAAGCCAATCCGTGATGGTTGAAATTTCTAATGGAGCTAAGGTACGGGCAAATTTCTCTTCAAAAAGAGAAACGAGTTTCGTCATGTCCCCTTCTCTTTCTTTATTCATGGAATTTGTTTGTTCCCTCGTTAAGGAAAAAGCAAATTCTTTTTTCACTTCTTCTTTTAAAGGAGAAAGAGAAATTGTTAATTTATTGTCTTCATCATGGTCATAGACAAGGAAACCTTTTTGCAGCAAGGAAGACATTGCTTCATCGATTTCTTTGGTAGATAGATTCATTTTGAGGGCAAGCATGTCCGAATTTACGAACGCGTTCCCTTGTTTTGAAAGATGCTCGATCATTAAACAAACAGTAAGTTCCTTCTCGCTTAAACCAAGTTTGGAATAACAATCTAACAACAAATATTCAAAGCTTACGGCATTGATTAAAGAGTTTCCTTGATTCATTTTCTGATCCATCCTTTCTTTTCTTCTTCATCTAGTTTAACAGGTTTTATCTCTTTTAAGAGATATCGGTTTCTTTCAATGGCTTCTTGGGTCTCTTTATCCAGTTCAAAGTTCAATAAACGGGCAAAACGTTCCGCTCGACAGATTCGTAAAGGATCTTCTTGAATTCTTTTGTCGGGGTCACCGATAAAACGTATGACTCTCTTTTCCAAATCGTCTTTCCCATGATGGAAATCGAATATTTGGTAATCTTTATCAAGGTAAATGGCGTTAATGGTGAAATCTCGTCTTAAAGAATCCGTTTCTAAATCACGAACAAAGACGATTTTTCCAGGATGACGATAGTCAAGATAATCACTTTCTTTCCGTAAGGTCGTAATATCCACTTCCAGACCATCTTTCTTTAAACGGATAGAACCGTATTTTGCAAAGACATAGTTTGCCTCTGGAAGAAAGGCTTTCTCTTCTTCAGGTGTCGCGTCAGTCACAAAATCCAAATCGGTAAAAGGCCTCTCTAAAAGAAGATCACGAGACGTCCCTCCAACAATATAGAGAGAATAACCATGTTTCAGATAGATTTCAGATAATTCGTCAAAGATCTTTACTTTCATAATAAGAATTTTAGCATAGCTCTATAGGGAAAGAACAAAAGCGAAATGAATTTCGCATGAAACTCGGAATTGCAATCCGAGTTTTTTATAATATCGCCATGTACTACAGAAACTCCGACCTGAGCATC
>UQFY01000009.1 GCA_900540385.1 uncultured Mollicutes bacterium | reverse complement strand
TCGCCCGCATAGCAGGCGGTTCTAGGTTGTCCCTATCGGTCCACATAAAAGAAAAACGGGTCCTTTCGGATACCCGTTCATTATGAGAAACTTGTTATAAATCCGCTTTCCAGATTCCATGAATATTGCAGTGTGCATAAACCGCAATTACGATTTCGTCTTCACCAATTTGGAAAAGAGCTTCTGGAGCCATATTCGGATGAAGATTTTTTCTTTGCGTTCCTTTATCGGTCACTAAGAAAATCCAATCAATATAATGTTTCTCTAACATTGGATGAGGCACTTCTCCCACTTTGACGTAGACCTTTCCATTTTCTTCATGAACGATTGGTACATGTTTTTCTGAACCTGTTTGTTCAGAAGAAGTGTGAATTGTGGCTTCTTTCATTTCTTCACCACAGCAGGATGGGAGGCAGCCTTCTTTTTCTAAAAGGTAGACAAGTGTTTTACAAGATTTGCATTCAAAAAAATTCATTTTATTTTTCTCCTTAACGTTTTTTAGATGTAGCAGCCAATAAATATAGTATGCGTATAAAGACCATCAAAAAGTCGGAATACATATTAAAGGCACAGAAAAGGGCGATGTTAGTATTGTTGTTACCATTCTCCGCTAGTTTTTTTATGTTATAGGAATCCACCGCCACAAAAATCATCAATACGACTAAAACTCCAACAGAGATAACCCAGTCCAAAAAGAGTCCGGCAGCTGGAGAGATCAAATAGAAGATTCCCCAAAATAGCGAAGTCATCATTAAGCCAATTCCTAAGCCGCTAGCTACAAGAGCTAACCAATTTAAGTTTGATTTGGAGAAATATCCAACTAAGAACATCGATCCAAAAGCTAAAGCGGTGATGAAAAATGCTTCAGCAACCACCGAAAGACTAATACCACCAAGTAAAACCAAAGAGAAGACACCACCCATAAAGACGGCATAAAGAATAAAGCCGACCCATGGTGCCTTACCTGTTTTAGCGGAGTAAAGACTGTTCACGACTGAAATAATAATGGAGCCAAATAGACAAACAAGCCCCGTTATTAAAGCGATGAGGTATCCTTGATCTGTTAAATAGCCATCCGTGTCTAAGCAAAAATAAGCTAAGCCAAACGACCAGCCAAAAGCAACCACGGCACTAATTAGCAAACCAATGAACATATATCCGAAGACTTTAGCTAAAAACTTAGAGCTAGAAACATCTTGGGTATACGTAACGGTATTTTCCATTTCCATAAGAAAAACCTCCTTTTGCTTATTATAACAAATGGAGGTAAAAAACAAGAGCGTAATGCTTATTATTTTTTTATTTTGTGAGCATGCCTTCGATAAGGCCATGGAAGGAGGATGGTTCCAAAGAAGCTCCACCGACAAGGGCGCCATCAATGTCTTTTTCAGACATATATTCAGCGACATTGTTTGGTTTCACAGAACCGCCATAAAGAATTCTCATATCTTCGGCGATATCCCCGAACATTTCCTTTAAAACGGAACGAATGTAACCGATGGTTTCTTCTGCGGTTTCTTTCGTTGCGCTCTTACCGGTGCCGATTGCCCAAATAGGTTCATAGGCAATTACGACTTTTTTCGCTTCTTCAGGAGTCAAAGAAGCTAATCCAGTACGGATTTGTTCAGCAACGAAAGCTTTGGTTTCGCCTTTTTCAAAAGTTTCCAAAGATTCACCACAGCAATAAACAGGGGTCATATCATTCCTAAGGAGAGCTTTGATCTTCTCATTGCATTTTTCAGAAGTTTCGCCATTATAGGCCCTTCTTTCAGAATGGCCGAGAATTACCCAACCAACGCCAATTTCTTTCAACATTGGAATGGAAACTTCGCCTGTGTATGCGCCATGATCGTGCTCATTCACGTTTTGAGCGGCCACAATGCACTTAGGATTGATGTTTTCCTTTACTGTTTGAAGACAAACGAAAGTTGGAGCAACACCAACATCAATATCGTGAGCAACTGCATAATCGACCATCTCAGAAGCGGCAAGCGCAAAGGCTTTTGCTTCGGATGGGGTCTTATTCATTTTCCAGTTGCCGAGTAATAATTTTTTTCTCATTGAGAAGCCTTTCATTAACGAAGAACGTCAACACCAGGAAGATGTCCATCATTTTCGATCATTTCTAAGGAAGCACCACCACCAGTGGAAACGTGAGAGAAGTCTTCTTTATAGCCGAATTGCTTTACAGCAGAAGCAGAATCGCCACCACCGCAAACAGTGAAGGCTTTGCCTTTAATAGCAGCAATGGCTTCACAAACAGCTTTGGTTCCGGCTTGGAATTCGTTTTGTTCAAAAACACCTAATGGGCCATTCCAGAAAATCATTTTCGCTTTAGAAATGATTTCTTGATAGAAGGCAGCAGTCTTTGGACCGATATCGCATCCTTCATATCCATCTGGGATGCATCCGCCTCTTTCGATAACGGTATCAACAATTTTGATCTTACGATCTGTGACGCTTGGGTCGAAATCGGTTGTAATAACGGCATCAGTAGGTAAAAGCAAACGGCCTTTTGCTTCAGCGATGCATTTACGAGCATATTCTAATTGGTCCTCTTCGACTGGAGAGTTGCCAACGTTCATACCCATGGCTTTCTTAAAGGTGTAAGTCATAGCACCACCAATTAAGACGTAATCACATTTCTTTAATAAAGAATCAATGACTTTGATCTTATCAGAAACTTTGAAGCCGCCAAGGATAGCAACATATGGACGATCGGAGTCTTTCACTTCGACACAACGTGTGAGGTTATCAACTTCTTTAATCATTAAGTAGCCTTCAGCAACTGGTTTGCCTTCTGCTTTTAAGATAGAAGGAACACCAACTGTAGAAGCATGGGCACGGTGTGCGCTTCCGAAGGCATCCATCACAAACACATCAGCTAAAGAAGCCCATTCTTTGGCTAATTCAGGATCGTTCTTCTCTTCGCCTTTTTCATAACGGGTGTTTTGAACAAGAAGAATATCACCATCTTGAAGAGCAGCAACAGCCTTTTGTAATTCTTCACCACGTGTCACTGGGCAGAAAGAAACTTTCTTTCCTGGAACAAGTTCTTGAAGAGCTTTAGCAACAGGGGCCATATCATTGGCTTTTTTCATTTCTTCAATCTTGGCTGGATCTGGTTCTTTCCATTTAATCTTGCCAAGGTGCGACATTAAAATTAAGCGAGCACCCTTATCGGATAAGTAATTAATGGTTGGGAGAGCAGCCTTAATACGGTTGTTATCACGAATAACACCATTTTTTTGTGGGACGTTAAAGTCAACGCGGACATAGACTTTCTTCCCAGCTAAATCTTTTAAATCTTCTACTGTGAGCATAATATACATTTTCTCCTTATGCGGAATAATGATAACACTTTTTAAAAGTGTTCTTCATCTATGAATAAATAAATACCGATTTACTCAAAGAAAAAAGAGACTGCCGAAACAGTCTCTCTTGTTTTTCTTCAAAAAATTAGTGTCCGAATTTAGAACCGAAGGAGGCAAACACAAGTAAGCCTTCGGCTGCTAAAGTGATATCCTTGGTCCAGGTATTCAAATCGATTGGCTTTTGGGCTCCATCAGCTTTGGCCCAATCCATTGTTTCTTCATAATCTTGGTAGTTGTTATAAAGTCTGGTTAATTGGTAGTTTTCCCACTCATAGATGCAGTTTTCGCCACCCATTGCAACTTGCTTATCGTTTTCTGGATAAACAGCAGTGATATCAGCTTTCATAGAACCATCGGCATATTTGGTATAGGATTCGCTCTTGATATAGCCTTTAACGGATCCGCCGGCATGGCCTTCGCCATATCCGAAAGCGGTGGAGTCTTTATAGGTTTCTTTATTGGTCTTGTCTTTGCTATTGGCAGTCATCCAGCCTTCAGCTTTATCGAAACCAGCTAACCATTTGGCAGTGCCAGTAGCTTGGCCATTGGTATAGGCGGTAAGAGCTGTGACACCAGCTGCTAAAGCGGCTTTGACAGCGTCTTCGGTGACTTCGCAATATTTCTTTGTGCTACCGACTTCAGCACCAAAGAGGAATTTGCCAGCTTCGCTCTTATAGACATAATAGGTGCTTCCAGCTTCATAGAGATCGCCGAAAGCAACGTCGAAATGGCGATAACCATAAAGGTTTTCGGTATCCACAACAGCAGAGTTGATACCAGTCTTTTTGGCAACAGTCTTCTTTGTGTAGGTGAATTTGGTTGGGGTTTTAGCCTTTCCGACATAGGAATTTAATTCGGTTTGGGCTTGGGCACGGGTTAATGTTTCTCCCTTTGCGCCACAGCTAGCTAACATGCTAACGCCAGCTAAGGCAAGTAAGCTTAATTTGATTTTTGCGTTCATTATGAATCGCTCCTTTTCTTTGCGATAGAATTCTAACTTCTTAAATCGCAATTTACAATAAATAATGATACCGCTTTATTCTTCTTCTCGCATCTTTTTTAAAGGCTGGCTTTGTAAAATTTTCTCAGCCACAAAAGACATCAAAAAACCACTCGCTAAAGAAAGCAAAGAAATAAAGGGAAAATAGAAGAAAGTTGTAAAGCCATGCTCAACAAAAATGGCGGCAACACCTACTTGAGCTAAAGAATGCATAAAGGCTCCCAAAAGGGATACACCATATATTGTCAAACAACGAAGTTTGTTTTCAAAAAGAAAATGAGCAAGACACATAAAGGCAAAAGAGAGAACGGCTCCTGCTAGCGACATATAGAAAGGCATCTGAAAAATAGAGCCTCTAAGCAAGGCGACAATAAATACGCGAAGCAAAGAAACAAGAAACGCCTCATAAAAAGGGCAAGTATATAGCAAAATAAGAATAACAAGGTTAGCTAAACCAAGTTTCACTCCAGGCACCCAAGAAGGAATGAAAGATTCCGCATAGCCTAAAACAATCGCCAAAGCGAGCATAATCGAAAGAAACGCGATTTTATGAATGGAATAGCCTCTCTTCATATCTCAATCTCCGAATCGTGGGTTGGAAGAAAAGAATAAATCGTCACGCGAACTTCGTTAGGGGCACAAATAAGAGATTGCATCGTCGAATCTATAAAGCCTTGGTGAACGCAATATTGATTAGAACAATTACTATAAGTAATGCCGATCTTATGGTCTTTTAGTTCAACAACCATGTGAATGTGTTCTTGATCCTTTTCAATATCTATAGGATAGGAATTGTCTTCGCCTCTTAATGAGATCTTCTCATATAAAAGGTCATTTTGGTGATAGATGTTTGCGTATTTCTCTCCTCCCTCATTGTGAGGAATAAGATAATAAGCTAACAAAGACATAGACAAAGAAACAAGCAAAAGGCCGAGTATTCCATCGCCAAGATGTTTTTTTAAAAATTCCTTTATCTTCATTACTTCTCCAAAACGAAATGCATCCCTTCGGAGGAAACAACATTCGTTCCATCATATATCATATATTCAAAGGAGAAGTTCTTTTGCAAATATTTCGCCGCCTCTTCTCCTCCTACAAATATTGCCGTGCTTAAAACATCAGCGTACGCAGGGTTATCACAAAGAATAGATACCGTATCATTCTTAGCAAGACCGCTACCGGTTCTTGGATCGATAATATGAGAATATTCTTTTCCTAAATATTCCTTTGCTTGTTCGGAAATGCCAGAAGTTCCTACCCCCGTATCCGAACAAAGGAAATATGCTTCAGAATACCCGGCAAGACGAAGGCTTTTAATACTTATCTTGTATGGTTTCGTATCATTATAAAAACCAATAGCCATTGAGGAAGAACCTCCATTGATGAAGTAGTTCTTTACGCCTTGTTCCCTTAAATAATCTTGAGCAACCTTTACGGCATAGCCTTTCGCAAAAGCGCCGACATCAATTTTCGCCTTCCCTGTTCTTTTTACGATATTTCCATGAACCTCATAGGAAGAGTTCTTTCTTTCTTCTAAAAGTTCTTGAATAATCGATTCATCTGGCAATGGTGCGTCCTTCGTCTCAAGGAAGTTTTTCCAAAGAGTCGCGATTTTCCCAATAAGAGGATCAAAATAATATTCTTCTTTGTTATCAACAATATAAGAGGTTTTCTCTTGCATCTCTAAACCAAATTCCAGCATGTCTGCAAGACGCTCATCCACCTCTATTTCTTTTCCTTCATTGGAATCTTGATTAATAAAAGCAAGATTAACAATCGGCTTAAGATTCTCATCGACGCGAGAATTGTAAGCATCACTCAAATTGCTATAATCCTCAAAGACTTGAAAGACATGATTAAATACTTCTTTGCTAGAACCGGTCAAAGTAAGACTCATTCCTGTACCAAAAGCCCATTTTGTGTCAAAAAGAGTCTCTCCTGAGTCATTTGTTTTTGTACAGGAACATAATAGGAATAATGGTAATAATGCAAGAATTCGTTTCTTCATAATCAAAGATTATAAGGATAGAAAAGAAAGAAAAAAAGACTCCGAGGAAATCTCGGAGTCTCTAAAGGCAATCAGTATTCCTTATTTTGCGCCAAGGATGTGGCCATATAAGCCAGCAAGGCGGACATATTGGGAAGTGAAGCTGTATTCGTTATCGTACCAAGCGACGACTTTGACGAATTTCTTTCCTTCTGGGGTTTCAACGATCATCGTGAGGGTTGCATCGAAGATGGAACCATAGGTGTTGCCAAGGATATCGCTGGAGACGATTTCGTCTTCGTTATATCCAAGGATGCCTTTGAGTTCGCCTTCAGAAGCTTCCTTCATAGCAGCATTGATTTGCTCGACGGTGACGTTTTGATCCTTTAATTCAATGGTGCAATCGCAAAGGGATCCATCAGTGACAGGAACACGGATGGCATTGCCGTTTAAGCGGCCATTGAGTTCAGGAATGACTTTGCCGATAGCTTTTGCAACACCCGTTGTGGTTGGAACAATGTTAGCAGCTGCGGCACGTCCTCTACGGAGGTTATTGCCAGCAAGGTCAAGGATTCTTTGATCGTTGGTGTAAGCATGAACGGTGGTCATGGTTCCGCCAACAACGCCGAACTTGTCGTTAAGGACTTTCATAACTGGGGCTAAGCAGTTGGTTGTGCAAGAAGCGCCAGAGATGATGGTTTGATCAGCGGTTAATTTGTCAGTATTGACGCCATAGACATAAGTTGGGATGTCTTTGGAGGAAGATGGAGCAGAGATGATAACACCTTTGGCACCATTGTGAAGATGGACATCACCATCTTCGTGGCTCTTAAGACGACCAGTGCATTCTAAGACGATATCAACGCCATATTTGCCCCATTCGAGTTCTTTTGGATCTTTCTTTCCGAGAACTGGAATCTTGTGTCCTTGGAAGATGATGTTATTCTCGTCAGCAGAGATTTCATCTTTGTGCCAAGAACGATGAGTGGAATCGTACTTTAAAAGATAAGCAAGAGTTTTGGCATCAACCAAATCGTTGATGGCAACAACTTCAAATTCGCCACTTTCATAAGCGCGGCGGAACGCGAGACGGCCGATTCTGCCGAATCCGTTAATAGCTAGTTTAATTGACATGTTACTTTATGTCCTCCTTTTTAAACTGCGGCTGTATTATAGCAAAGCTAAAAGAGAAAATAAAAGGGATATTGGTATTGATAAATCGATATTTCATTTTCCCGATTTGTAGGTGCGCTACTTAATCTTTTTTGTTTTCTTTTTGCGCGATCTTATATTGTTCTGTCAAATAACGGAATAAATGATTGATATTGCTTCGAGAAACCCCGTCTTTGGTAAATAGCACCATATAATTTTGGTGGCGCAATAACGTATTTTATAAATTATATCGCTATGCGATATTTTTTTGTTTTAAGGTCTTTTGCAAAATATTATTTTATGTTATTATAATGGTGCTTTATGGTGCTACACAAGGGAGGACCTGAAATGGCTTATTTTCTTAAGAAATCCAATACCAAGAAAGGTGTTTACCTACAGATCTACGAATCATATCGAAATAAGGAAAAGCAGGAAACCTCCCACAGGGCGGTCAAATCCATCGGATACGTCAGCGAGCTGACCAGCGAGAAGACCCCCGACCCGATCGCCCATTACCGAGCCGAAGTGAGGAAAATGAACGAAAGAAGGAAAAGGGAAATGGAGGCGTCCAGGATCAAGACAATCGAGGGCGACCCGACAAAGAACCTCGGCCATTTCCTCGTCAAGAGCGTCTTCAGCACCCTCAAGGTGGAACCCCACCTAAACCTATTGGCGAAAATCGCAGGCAAGGCATACGACCTGAACGAGGCCATCACCTCGCTCGTCTCAGCCAGGATAGTCTCCCCCTGCAGCAAGATCAAAACCATGGAGGAGGTGATCCCGTCTTTCCTGGAGCCCGCCCGCTTCTCGAACGACCAGCTGTACGACTCGATACTCCCGCTGATCGGCGACGAATACGAAAGGATACTTGAGATAATCAATCACGCCTTCGCGAAGAAATACGGAAGGAAGACCGAGAGCGTCTTCTTCGACGGCACGAACTACTATTTCGAGATCGACAGGGAAAAGGGGGACAGGAGGAAGGGGCCCTCCAAGGAAAGCAGGAACGACCCGATCATCTCCATGGGGCTGCTCTTGGACGCGGAGCAGATACCTTTGTCGATGAGGATGTTCCCGGGCAACGAATCGGAGAAGCCGGTGATGAGGGAGATCATCAAGGACATGAAGGAGAAAAACGGCATCAGCGGGAAGACCATCCAGGTGGCGGACAAGGGGCTGAATTGCGCGAAAAACATATGCGAGGCCCTCAAGAACGGTGATGGATACATCTTTTCCCAGTCCGTGAAGCGCTTGCCGGAACAGGAAAAGAAATGGGGTTTGCTCGAGAGCGAAAGCGCGAGATGGACGGAAATCAGGGACGGCAGCGGGGCATTGCTGTATAAATATAAATTTTGCGTAGACAGTTTTCCGTATAGGGTTTCCGACGGAAACAATCGGCAAGCCACGGTCAATCTGACCCAAAAAAGAGTGGTCACATTCAACCCCCTCCTGGCGGAAAAGAAAAGGTACGAAATCAACAAGATGGTCGAGAAGGCCAGGGAATTAAACGGCTACCAGGCCAAAAGGAAGGAATACGGCGACGCCGCAAGGTACGTATCGTTCAAAGCGGTGTCCAACGAGGGCGAAATCCTAGACGACACGGTGGTGACCGCGACAATCAACCAAGAAAAAGTGAACGAGGACCTAAGGCTTGCTGGGTACAGCCTGCTCATCACCTCGGAAACCAAGATGAAGGCGGAGGAGATATACAAGGTCTACCACCGCCTATGGAGGATCGAGGAGACGTTCAGGACCCTGAAATCGGAATTGGACGCCAGGCCGGTCTACCTCCAAAGGCGGGAATCCATATATGGCCATTTCCTGATCTGCTACCTCGCGGTTTTCGCGTTGAGGGTGCTCCAAATCAAGGAATTCAAGGACGAGATACACACGAACGAAATCATCTCGTTCGTCAGGAACCTTCGGGTATTAAAAAACGGCGATTCCTACATAAACCTTGGATCGAAAGACAAAATCAAAAGGATTAACGATAGGCTAGGGTTAAACCTCACAAATTACTTCCTGACGGACAAAACCATCAAAAAGTTGCTAAGTTTTAAGCTTTAGCACCATGTTTTAAATTTATTTACCAAAGTCAGGTACTATGAAAACGAAATCTCTCAAACTCTTTGTATCGAGCTTAGCACTGCTTGGAACTTTAGCGGGTTGCAATCAAAACGATACACCAGTCGTGAAAGATGAATATACTTTCACCTACGATTTGAATTATGAAGGAGCGCCTGCCAACAGAGTCGTTACCATCAAAGCTAATTCTAGAGCGGGATATTGGGCTGCAAAAAGAAAAGGCTATTCTTTAGATAATTGGTACACGACAAAGGATCTCTCTGTTCCTTTCGATTTCAAAACCCTTATCAATGAAGATACAACCGTCTATGCAAAATGGAATGTGGAAGTGGAGAAAATCCCTGTCACAGTTACCTTCGACTATAACTATGAAGGAAGCAAACCTACAACCGTTTCCGCTTATAAAGGCGAAACCTTAAGCGCTGACTTTGCTCCAAATCCAGACAGACTTGGCTATGAAGTAGAAGGCTGGTATACCGATAAGGCTCTTTCCAATAAATTTGTCTTCTCGTCAACCGTTTTGGAAAGTGACATCACCTTATATGCCAAATATAACGACATTTCTAATTTTCAATATAACGAAGACGGAAGCGTTAAATTTAGTAACGTTACCTTCAATGTTGCCGTAAATGACGCATGGGTTTTAAGCGACTCTTTCGTGAAAGGCGTTATCGCGAAATTTAACGCAGAGTATAGAGGCAAGATCAAGGTTAATGTCATTGCCGATAATAGTGAAAATACCGGAAAGATTACTGCTAAATTCCATCAAACAAACGTTTTCAATAGAGCGACAGACTATCACTATATGGAAGATGTTTTGAATCTTGCGAAAATCAAGTTCGATGCCAAGCAATTTGGAGCAACCGCCATTTCTGATTGTTATGTGAATGGCAAATTGAAATCTTATCCTCTTGCTCACGTTGTCCCTGCTTTAAGCGTAAATAAAGCAAAACTCGCACAATACTACGAACCATATAAGACAAGCGGCACCTTACCAAGCACTTATCAAGATTTCCATAGTGCCATGGTGGCTTTCCAAAAAGGCGAAGGCAAAGGCGCTATCGTTACGGATAATGATTGGACATTTAATGAAAATGCAGCCAATTTACCATGGTCACAAAATGATGCCATGCTTTATAAATACGATGCCGAAAGTGACACCTATTACAATGATTTCGCCGATAAAGATGGGAAGGTTAATAAGAACGCTATCAACGCTGCCAAATCCATTATTGATATATTCTCTAACGAAGGTGAAGTCAAAGGCGTTTGCGATGGTACCTTTGACTCTGGCATCACAGAGAATTTCAGCAAAGTAAAAACCGGTGATGCATTGTTCGGGCTCGCATCAACCTATACCTTATTGAATATGGCCTCTGATTCAGCTAGCACGCTCGTTATGCCTGTTACGAATTTGTTCAATATTGGCAATGTTGAAAATACCAAAGATTTCATTGGTAACTACTCCTTTGCCGTAACCAATACTGGACCAGCTGACCTTTATAAGAAAGCAGCTGCTGGTGTCTTTGTTGATTGGTTCTCTAAGAACGCAGAAAAGATTAGCGACATTGGTGTTGTTCCAGCCCGTAAAGATATCTTTAACGGATATATGCAAACGACGAGCAATTCTTTGTCAGTAAAAGTTAGATCCTTTGCTAAAGATTTAAACAATTTCATTACCTTACCTGGTAACTTTGCCGAATGGACTGTCTTTAACAACAAAGATAATGGTTATTTCCAAAACATCCTTGATATCGGGCCAAACAATGAAAAACTTATCGAATCTACAGTGTCCATGATGGGTGAAAGTATTGGAGCGTTAGTTGGATAAGGGGTGATTTTATGAAAAAATCAGTACTTATATTCGCTCTTGCTTTGCCAGTATTACTTGCCTCATGCCAAAATGAGACATCATCTTCCTCTTCTTCTGGTGCTGCAATCGATGCAAAAGCTCAGTGGAGCGTTCAATCTAAGGATAAATCTCTTACTGCTGAAGTAAGCTTGACTGATAATGGCGAAATCTATTATCAAGTCAAAAAAGACGGCAAGAACGTCGTGAATAATTCCCGTCTTGGGATGACGTTTAACGATTTGGATTTAAGCCAGTACCTTACTTTCAAAGAAGTAAAAACCAATACGGTTGATTTCAGTTATGATTCCATTACTGGAAAAAGACGTCATAACGAAGTTAGCTATAATGAAATGACCGTAACTTTTAATGAGTATTATTTCTCATTAGATGTTACCTTCAGAATGTTCAATGATGGGTACGCTTTTAGATACAGCATTAATAAGGCTCTTGATGATGCACCAAACACCATCACCTGGACAGATGAACTTACGGAATTCTCTTTTCCTAATAAGAGCAAGACTTATGGAATGGAATATAAGCCTAGCGGAAATAAGGATGGATATTACTGGTATTCTTACGAAGAAAACTTCGCTTATAAGAGAAGTGATAGATTAGGAACCAGTTCCTATTCCATGCCATTCTTATACGAAACTGATGGCGTTTATTCCTTAATCACCGAATCCGAATTGATTGGAAGCCAATATCATGGTTCTTTCTTAAAACCAATCTCCGATAATAACGAGACGGTCAAGGTTGTTTATCCAAAAGCCCATGGTAAGAATCCAGATTACACGATTGATATGACAAATGGTTTCTCTTCTCCTTGGAGAGTGGGAATCGTCGGTGATATTAAAACGGTTGTTGAATCCAATTTGGTTGAGGATGTCTATGGAGATGTGGACTATTACAAGCCTGCAAACTATGACACCTTAAGCGAAGAGGAAAAGAAAACATACGATTATTCTTGGGTTGAACCAGGAATGAATGCTTGGAGCTGGCTCTATTATAAGGATTCGATTTCCCAAAATGATTACAGCCTCCAAAGAAAATACATCGACCTTGCACAAGAAATGGGTTGGCGTTGGGTGCTTATTGACGGAGGATGGCAAGCCTCTAGAAGCGATTCCGAAATCAGAGCCTTAACTAGTTATGCTCACCAAAAAAATATCAAGGTTGCTGCTTGGGGCGACGCCTTCAACGAATTTGGTACTGAGTATCAGATGCGTACAAAGATGAAGAAATGGAAATCCCTAGGAATTGATGGTCTTAAAGTAGACTTCTGGGATGGACAAAATGCGAACATTGTTCCTGATGGACAAATGGAAGATAAGCAAACCATTGCCCAATACGACACTTTCTATAAGGTTACTGCCGAATATCAAATGGTCGTAAATTGCCATGGTTGCAATAAGCCAACTGGCGAAAGAAGAAAATACCCTCACGTTATCAATCGTGAAGCCATTCGTGGTAACGAATTCAAATCGGTGAGCACTCAACAAACCGTTTTTGATGCCTTCATTCGTGCGGTGATTGGCCCAAGCGATTTCACACCTGTGGTAAAACCATTTAGATCAGGCCTTACAGCCGCTCATCAAATGGCATTAAACATCATGTTTGAATCGGGCACTCCTTCGATGGCAGATAAAGAAACCCGTTACTTGGAAAACAACTATAAGGAATTCTATAAGCAACTTCCATGCGTCTGGGATGAAATCAACTATATCGAAGGTAATGTCGAAGAATACGCCGTCTTAGCTAGAAGGAACTATGATAATTGGTGGATTGGAGCTATTTCTTGCTTAGATGAAAAGAAAGAAACTACCGTCCAACTCGATTTCCTTGGAGAGGGAAACTACGAAGCTAAAATCTATAAAGATAATGGCACCAGTGGGGCTTCAAGCACGGTTGATGTTGAAACCAAAGAAGTCAAAAAAGGCGATACCATCACGATCAAAATGGATGCTAATGGTGGCTCAGCCATTAAGTTAATAAAGAAATAATTAGGAGATATTACAGATATGAAAAAATTCTTATTATCAACTCTTTCGCTTGTAGCGATATTAGCTAGCTGTGGTGAAAACGGTTCTTCTAGTGAAAATGGTAAGGGTAATACCATCAGCAACCCTTGGTGGACAACCACAGGGACATTAGAAAAAAAGATGGGGAAATCGTTTATGATGAGATTAACGTTTCCCTTGCCTCCGTTGTCGCGGGAGAAGATGTTGCTTCTTTAAACAACGTTGTCAAGCTCTTTAACAATGAATACAAAGGCAGAATCACCGTTAGTGTCGAAAATATTGGACAGGACACCTATGAAAAAACGGTTTCTGATCGTATTAGCCAAAACCAAGACGCGCCAGACATCTTGATGTCTCACATCAAAGGACATCCAACCTTTGCTAAAAACCACATCATTCAACCAATCGATGAAGTTATTAAACAAGCAGGCATTAATTATTCTAAAGCGGACGTTATCAACACCTTATCAAGTTATAGTGACTTAGGATATGAAGGCTATACTTTTGATGTTCCAGTAGATGCTCAATCTCAAATTCTTGTCTATAACAAGCAATTGTTGCAGAAATATAACAACGGTGTTCTTCCTTCTTCTAGAGAAGAATTCATCAAAGTTTGTAAAAAAGCGAAGAATGGTGAGGGCAGTGGATTCACCCCGTTTGTCGCTCCAACTACCGGCACAAACTTTTTCCAATGGTATTTAGTAAGAACAGCTTTAGCCCAAAACGGATTCAAATTCTTTGATGAAGATACTTATAAAGTAGATTGGTCTTCTAATCCAGAGAACTTAGATGCCTTAAAAGCGGCAGTCAAATCTGTTAATAGTTTATTCTTCGGTGGCAACGCCATCTCTAACCCAAGTCTTTCTGTTACAACGGGACTTAGCATGTTCACATCCAACAGAGCGTTATTCTTTGCTTATGATCCATGGATGATTGAGTCCTTAGTATCGAAATATGCTTCCGATAATGGTGGAAAAACCATTGCCGAAGTAAAGGACAACTATATTGGTGGAGCTTCTATTGCTACGCTTTTCCAAGAAGATGGGGCAAATCCAAACGCATATAAGATTTACGGCGATTCACACGCTCTCGCTTTATCTAACACCGTTACAGATATTACAAAGAAGGCAGCTTGCGTTGAATTCATGAATTTCTTTAACAAGAATGTCGACGCAGGTATCGAATGGGCTAAGGGTGGACATACTTCCGCCTCACACATCGTTCGTAATGATGCTGGATATCAGAATGATTCTTATATCAAAAATTTCACAGAAGCCTTCTATACCGATTTAAATGAATTTGTTTCTTCTGGCATCACTCCATATTACGACACCACCTTTAGTGAAATGGATTCCATGATGGCATCTTTATTTAAGAACAACGTTACTGACGCAGATATTGAAACAAAAGCGAAAAGCAGTGAGGATGCTGTCAATCTCGTTATCGATTTCGCTAGTTAATTCGTTTTAGGGTAAAACAATGGAGAAATCACATTCTCAAAAATTTTCAAAGGCACAAGAGATCTTACGACGCTATGGCTTAGCTATAGCGTTCGTTGGACCTTATCTTTTGTTCTTTATTTTCTTTAGCGTCGTGCCTTTATTCATGGGCATTATTATTTCTTTCATGAATTATAATCCTTATGATTTAGGCTCTTCTTCTTTTGCTGGATTTGATAACTATGTGAACCTTTTCAAGAGTGGATCGGCAATATCAACGCTGTTTTGGCCTGCTTTTGGCAAAACCTTATTATTTGATATTGTTGCCGTTCCTTGCTTGATAATCGTTCCTTTGCTTTTTGCTATCTTAATTAACAAAAAGCCACCTTTATACAAGTTGTTTAGAGCAATTCTATACTTACCAGCCGTTACTTCCATTACCGTTGTCGGTATTATTTTCGGCTCAATTTTTGCAAGTGATAAATCCGGTTTGCTTAACTCCTTGCTTGGAACGAATATTGACTTCCTTGGCAATGAAACAAGTAGATGGATCATCATTTTGTTGGTCTCCATTTGGTGGCAGACAGGACAGAATTTCGTTATTTTGTCTGCAGCTTTAAGGGATGTTCCAAAATCTTTATATGAAGCGTGTGAAATGGATGGCGGAGGTAAATTTTCTCAATTTATGAAAGTCACCTTGCCGAACATTAAAGGCTCTTTGCAACTTTGCATGTTCACTACCTTAATTGGCTATATGGGATTATATGGTCAGCCTTATACGTTATTTGGAACAACGAATAAGCCAACTCTTACGAACCCACAAACCCCAATGATTTTGATTCAAACCTTCATTTCTTCGACAGCGTTTGCGTCAAAGACTGGCGCCATATCCGCTTTAGCCGTCTTCTTCGGCTTATTCGTCATGCTATTCTCCCTCATTCAAAGGGTTGTTATGAAAGATAGGAAAGGAGGTAATACACGTGAAAAACAGTTTAACGCGCTCGCACTTATCGAAGAGCGAAAGACAAATTAGGAAAGACAAAACCATTTCTTTCATTATTTTGTTTGTCGTATGCCTTTTTTGGGTGTTACCTTTCGTGTATTTGTTTGGCACTTCCTTGAAAGATGAATTTTCTTTGATGTCAGGGAAGCCAACCATTCTTCCTGAAATAGGACATTGGACTTTTGAACATTATTTAGGCTTCTTAAATACTTCTAACCATGGACGTTTAGATAATTTGCCTATTTGGATGATCAATTCCTTTGTTGTTACGTTCACCACCGTCATCCTTACTCTTATTGTGGACACCTTAGCAGCTTACGCTCTCGTATTCTTTAAGTTTAGAGGCAGAAACATCATTCTCGCTGTCTTAATTGTTTTTATGACCATACCAGGGGTTATTGGAACGACTCCTTTATATTCCATGTTTGTCTCGATTGGAAAATCAACGGGTTTAAGCAATGTTGTTTTGTTTAGCTTGAAGAGCATGAGTAACGGCATTGAATCGGTTGATAAGATTTATTTATATCCTTATTTATGGCTTATTTGCCCAGGGGTGTCAGGCGTCTTCAATTTATTGTTGATGAAGAATTTCTTTGATTCTATCCCTAAGGATATTATCGAAAGTGCAAAAAGCGATGGGGCTAGCGATTTCCTTGTCTTTAGAAGAATTGTTTTGCCACTCGCTCGTTCTACGATCCTTTTGATTGTCTTATTTACCTTCGTTGGTTCTTGGAATGACTTATTATGGCCTCAATTAATTACAGGCGGGAAAACGTTGAATATGACCATCAACGTCGCGCTTGTTGCTTATACCGGTGGCGTAAATTCCTGGAGCTTAAAAGCAGCTCAGTCTGCGGCTGCCATGTTTGCCTTAATGCCTATCTTAATTGTCTTTATCATTGTTCAAAACAAGATGATTGATGGACTTGCAAATACAGGGGTGAAGAGATAAAGAGGTTTTATTATGAAAAAAGAAAGCAAAATAAATGAAGTCATAACCGAAAACGGTGATTTGGAAAGAGCGAAGAATTCCTTTATCTCTATCCAAAACCTTGAGAAGGTTTATCCAAATGGTGCCAAGGCTGTCTACAATTTTAATTTAGACATTCAAAGAAATGAATTCATTGTCATCGTTGGCCCTTCCGGATGTGGTAAAACCACGGCTTTAAGAATGATTGCAGGTTTAGAGGATATCTCTAACGGAAATGTTTATATCAATAACGAATTTGTGAACTACAAGCCTAGCAAAGACCGTCATATTGCTATCGTCTTCCAAAGCTACGCTCTTTATCCACAGATGTCGGTTTATGACAATATCGCCTTCCCTCTTACAATCAATAAATACAAATTCCCTGTTGTAAGAAAGAAGCTCAAAGGATTATTGGAAGTGCGTAACATCCTCACGTCAAAAACCTTTGTGGAGATCGTTAAAATCATTCATCAAGCCAAAAAAGACGCGACCCATGGTATGATTAAGCCTTTTGAAGCCTTATCTGAAGCACTTGATATTTCTTTGACTGGTGGAGAGATATTATTCAATTTAGGCTTCCCAGGACATCTTGATCCTATCTTAAACGACAAAGCGAAATGCGATGAATTACTCGCCTCTTATTTAGCCACTATCGATAAAGAAATTGCCATTGAAAAAGAAGACATTGAGAAAAACAAGATTACTCTTGATGAAGAATGCCAATATTTGGACAAAGATGGCAATGTTGAAATTGTCGAAAGAAAGATGGACAAGTATGAGATTAGGAAAAGAGTATTCAATGCCGCTAAGGTCCTCGATTTAGGGCCTTATCTTGGTCGTCTTCCTAAAGAATTATCTGGTGGTCAGATGCAAAGAGTCGCCTTAGGTAGAGCCATTGTTAAAAACGTTCCTCTCTTCTTAATGGATGAACCTCTTTCTAACCTCGACGCCAAGCTTCGTTTAAACATGAGAAGCGAGATTGTTAAAATCCATAATCGCATCAACGCTACAACAATCTACGTTACTCACGATCAGACTGAAGCAATGACGATGGCTAGCAGAATTGTTGTTATGTCGAAAGGATTTGTCCAACAAATAGATGCTCCAAGCGAAATCTATAACAATCCAAAGAACCTCTTTGTTGCAAAGTTTGTCGGCTCTCCTTCTATTAACGTTTTTGAAGGTACTTATAAACCAGAAGAAAAGATCATCAAGATCAATGATGATATTTCCTTCCCTATCGATAGCAAGTTTGTTAAAGCCCATAACGAATTCTATACGGATAAGTATGATGAATTTGTGAAAGTATTCTCTTCCTTTGATACGGATTATCATTCTCAAGAATTTATCCTTAAAGTTCTTTCTAGCGTCGGCAATGAAGAATCAAAGACTTTTAAAGCCAAAGCAAAAGAATCTATCTTTAGCAAGCTTCTAAATCTCATTCGAAAGAAGAAAGATGATGAAGTCTATGAAACTCCTGAAGAAGCGAACAGAAGAATCTTCCAAGAAAAGATTAACGCCTTGAAAGATGCTATTATTAACGAGCATAAAATTGTCTTTGCGATTAGACCTGAAAGAATGTATATCACCTTAAAGGATGAGAAGAAAAAGTACCCTTCAAATTACTTTGAGGTGGAACCAACGGTCTGCGAATTATTAGGAAACGAATACATTATCCATTTTGACTTCCTTGGACGCGATATGACCGCAAAAATCGATTCTAAGATTCACGTTGATATGAATTCTAGACTCATGCTTAGCTTTGCTAAGGAAGACTTACTCTTCTTTGATGCCATTACGGGAGATAGGATTTATTATCAAGCTAGCGAGAAAAAGGCGCAGTAGAGGATATAAAAAGAAATGGTTGGCGAATTCGCCAACCTTTTTAGTTAATCTTTCTTTGGTGTAAGTGACAAGGGATTTTGATTGCCGCTCTTTCCTTTTTTGGATTGAGGAGACGATCTTTTAATAGTTCGACGGACTTTTCCGCTAAAAGGTCATAATCATAATCGATTGAAGTAATGTCTACCATGCCAATTAAGTGGGTGCAGACAGCATCGTATCCAATAAGATGGAAACGAGGATAGATTCTTCGGAAGTTAGGTATCTTTTTGTTGATTCCATCTAAAAGGATATAGGCAATCTCATCGTTGAAACAGAATACGCCTGTATAGCCTTTTCTGACTAAATTAGGCAAGGTTTCGATTGCTTCTTCAAGCTTTATGGCTTTGACTTCTGCTTGGGCGTTGATTTCCTTTACGGCTTCTTCGAATAGCTTGCCTCTTTTTATGCAAGTTTCATTATCATGGTCATAGACATAGATTAATTTGCTAATGCCATGATAGTTTAGTAGATAGTTTGCCGCGATATTGACTCCTGAGCTATTAGAAGGCTCAATAAAGTCAAAATCAAGAGATTCGCTGTTATTGCCTAAGCAAATAATCGGGATGTTGTGCAGCTTTGCTATCTCGAGAGCGTCATCATCGAGTTGAATTAAGGAAATGATGGCGTCTACTCTTTGAGATATACATTGTTTTATTAGGTCACAAGAGGAGAAGTTGTTCATGTTGATAATGGTGTAGTCATATCCAGCAAGAAACAACGTATTCACCAGCTTGTTTGAAAGAGTAACGAAGAAATAATTTTGGAAATTACCAGCGACTATAGCGACTAGTTGTCTACCTTCTCTCTTTAAAAATTGAGAGACAGTATTTGGCATATAGCCAAGTTCATATGCTTTTTCGCGAATCATCTTTTTGGTAGATTCAGCAATATCATCGCAATCTCTTAAGGCGCGTGAAACTGTGTTGATTGATAGCCCAACTTCGTAGGCAATTTCTTTTAATCCAGTCGCTTTATTCGCCATAAACGCATCCGCCTTATCGATATAAGATAATATTGCTTTTTCTTTAATATTCAATATTCTCCTCTAATTCGATATCAAGGCAGCTTTTCCCAACCATGATTTTGAAAACGCCATGATTGACGGTCCATTTATCATAGGAAGTGGAATAGTATTGGAAGGCATCTTCACCTAATTCGATATGGAAACGCTTGGTTTCTTTGGCTTTGATAAGCGTTTTTTGGAAACCTTTTAATTCGTATTTTGGTCTATATGTGACTCTTGTTAAGTCTTCTACATAGATTTCTGCTGTTTCCTTGCCATCGACATCGGAAGTATTCGTGACATCGAATTCAACGATGACTTTTTTACCATCTTTGCTTAACTTCAAGTTGCTATATTCAAAAGCGGAATAAGAAAGGCCATAGCCAAATGGGAATAAGACTGGAGTGCCATCTGTTACGAATTGACGATAACCGACGTTCAAGTCTTCTTCATAGACGCAACTTCTTGCATCTTCATAAGCTCTCATGGAAGCGAAATCTTCTAAACAAAGAGGGAACGTCTCGCTTGTTTTTCCGGATGGGTTCACCTTGCCTGATAAGACTCTTGCAATGGATTCGTTGCCTTTCTCGCCTAAGTAGCTTGCCCAAACGACGGCATCGACCTCATCAATCCATTCGCCCATTTCCACAGGAGCACCAGAATAGATGACAACAATGGTCTTCTTGCTGATTTTTGCAATTTCGTGGATCAAAGAGACTTGTTCATTCGAAAGAAGCAAGTTCTGTCTGTTATAACCTTCGGATTGCGCCCAATTATCTTGAGAAATGGTGACAATAGAAGTGCCATATCCTCCCTTAATAATGTCATTTAAGGCACCCACTAGGTTATCTACGCTGCTAACTGGGCCTCTATTGAAGCTAAGAGCATCGTTTCTTTGTGCGTTGAAGCCTTCTTCTTTTAAGGCGTCTAGAAGTTTTACGTATTCATGAAGAGGGGTGACCTCACTAGATCCTCCTCCATAAACATACCAGTTTAATGGAGCCCCAGAAACCATGACTTTTTCTTCTTTTGGATTTAAAGGTAAAGCATTATTATCGTTCTTTAATAAAACGATACCTTCATCAGCAATTTCTCTGGAAATGTTGTATCTGTCTTCGATTGATAAAGTCTTCTTTCTTAAAGGCCTTGTGCTTTCCGCTTTATAAGCGAAATCAAGAACTCTTTGAGCACAGGTATCTAATGACTCAATATTGAGTGTATTTTCTTTGATTTTTGCTAATAAATCATCGAGATGGGCTTTCTCAAAAGGCATTTCTAGATCAAGACCCGCATCAAGGGATTTCTCTCTATCTTTAACAGCGGACCAATCCGATACGATTAAGCCATCAAACCCAAACTCGTTTCTTAAGATGTTATAAAGCTTTTTGTTTTCGCTCATACGGACTCCGTTGACGAGGTTATAGGAACACATGACTTCCCATGGCTTTGCCTCACAAGCAATTTCAAAAGGCTTTAGATAGATTTCTCTTAACGCTCTTTCGGAAACGTCCATGGATTTCCAGTTTCTAGAAGATTCGGTGTTGTTGCAGCAAAAATGTTTCAAACAAGCTCCGACGTTCTCTTTTTGAACACCTTCGATATAGTTTTTGGCAAATAAACCAGCCAATAAAGGATCTTCAGAAAGATACTCAAAGTTTCTACCATTGACTGGCAAGCGCTTAATATTGACGCCAGGTCCTAAGATGACATCGATATCTAAATCCATGCAGTCATTAGCAATGGCTTTTCCTAGTTTATTAGCCAATGTAAGATTCCATGTCTGTGATAAGGCTTCAAAGCAAGGATAGGCAATAGAAGGAGCGGTATCTGTCACGGCAGAATTTAAATCACGAGGATGTCTTACTCCCACCGGGCCATCAGACATCATAAAGACAGGGACTCTACCTTCTAAGTCTTCGTTATGCCAAACGTTTTTGCCAATGACCAATCTGGCTTTTTCTTCGTTTGTTAGGTCTTTTACGGTTAATTTTTTCATTTTTGTTTCCTCAAGCAATCTTCTTTATAAATTGAATGGCAAGATCTATCCAAGAAGAGAAATAAGATAGAACATTCGTTAAATAATCATCTTTTGGGCTAACGATTTCGTTTGCTAAACTTCCACCATGGTCTCCTATTGGATAGTAATGGAGTTCAAACCTTACTTTATTTTTCTTTAAGGCAAGTGCAAGAAGCAAGGAGTTAGAAGCATCTACGCATGTATCGTCGTTTGTTGTCCATAGGAAGGTTACTGGGTAAGCAGGTGTCACTTGTTTTTCAATAGAATAGTAGTCTTTTAAATCTGGTCTTTCTTTCAATAACTGATCTCTGGTTGGACCATGGGTGCAATCCCCCATTGTGATAACGGGGTAGGATAAAATAAGCCCGTTTACCTTGATGTCTTCCAGCTTCACGTTTAAGAAATCAGCGTATTCTTTTTTGATACAAAAAGCGCCTAAGGAAGCGGCAAAATGTCCCCCTGCTGAAAATCCTGCAACGATAATGTGATTCGGATCGACGTGGAATTCATCTTGGTGTTTACGGATATAGCTAATGGCCGCAAAGCCTTCAATCATCGGATAGGGGTATTCATAAGGCCCAAGATTATATTCAAGACAAAAGCACGCTAAATCCTCACTTAAGAATTTAAGGACAACAGGCTCCGCTTCTCTTTCGGATAAAAAGCAATATGCTCCGCCAGGAAGAGTAAGAACGCATTTTCTCTTTCTGTCCTTACTGAATTCATTGAAATTGGATGGGCAATAACAATGTAACCTTACGTCATTTTTTAACATAGGGTATTCATCTTTTAAATTGATTGTTTTATAAATCATGGTTCAATCCTTTTGATTCATTTCTATTCCTTTACTCATTGTATTTGCCTATTAGCATATTTCCAATAATCGTACTTTTTCTGATTTGTTTAAGACCTTACTGCTCTTAATGGCCTGAATCAGTTCATATAAGTTTGTTGGGTTCTTTAGAATTTGATCATAGACAACGTATTTGTTTTTCGATTGGGTATCGATGGAATACAAGATACGTTTCAAATTCTCTTTAATTTCTTCAAATCTATCTTCTTTTTCAAAGGAGATTTCTACGACGTATTTTGATTTATTATCGACAGGTAACTCGAATCTTAGATTTTCAGCATAGCGAATCTTGAAGTCATTGGATTCCTCCCCGTTTATAAAGACTTTGATGTTGGCGTTTTTTAAATCAACATAATCAAAGACAAAAGTTCTCTTTTTATCGAAGACCTTGTCCGCTTTATCAAAACGAATGGATAATTGCAGGGTATTTTCGTTTAGAAGTTGATTTTCGAATAACGTTTTAGAGACCGTCTTTCCTTTATCTTCATAAAGGGTGTATTTCTTGTCTCCTTTTGATGTTACAAGGTTTAATGTTGTTGGATTTTCAACCTCATTATTTTGGTTTTTATCCATTGATAGAGGGATGAAGGAACCTGCTTTCACTAGGTATGGGAAGTTCTCCAGGGTTCGTGCGAATTTGATTTCCTTATTCTTATTAAGCTCATAGATATCATGGGTGAAGAAGTCAAAATATCTACCTTTTGGAAGATATCCTTTTTCTATGGTGTAGCCATCTTTATTAAGTGGATGGGTTGCAGGAACGATAAATCCATCTTGAGCAAAAATATATTCGTTAGGATATTCGTAACCTTTCTTAATATTCCCTAGTGAATAATAGAGCGGTTCGATTAAACCCAAGCCTTTTAGATGGGTCTTATAGCAACTTGAGTAGAGATATGGAATTAATTTATGTCTTAATCTCAAGAAATCGATGGCGATATCCCCAGCTCCATTCAGATAATACCAAGGTTCTTTGGAGATGATTGGCATATCCGAAGAATGGAGTCTGTTGATAGGGGAGAACACTCCAAATTGAAGGAAACGAGTATATAGCTGATATTCTAATCTTCCTCCATAGTGCCCCCCAATATCATGGCTCCAATAGGTATAGCCAACATTAGTGGATTTAGAGGTGAATTCACTGATGTAGTTCATCGTATCCCAACTCGATACGGTATCCCCTGAAAAACCAATTGGATATCGATGAGATCCTATTCCAGAGTAACGAGATAGGATTAAACCATGCTCATGGTTCAAACTATTATCTAAGTAGTGGTAATGGTTTAACGCCCATAATGGATCTAAGCCAGGCATTTTTGAATTCGTGCCTTGTTGCCAATCAATCCAATAGAAACTAACTCCATCGTTTTCGTATGGTTTATGGATGATTTTGAAGTAATTGTTGATGAAATTATCATCGGTGAAATCGAAGGGAATCTGCTCACCTTTATTTGGGTCTTTTCCCATTGCGATGGCAAAATCTTTATAGCAATCTTCAAACCAACGGACTCCACATGCGGGATGCAAATTTAAAGTAATGTGGAATCCTAGATCCGTTATATCCTTAAGGAATTGTTTGTAATTTTTGAAAAGATCTTTATTCCAAGTGTATCCCGTCCAGCCATCTTTTCCTCCATAAAAAGGAGTGTCTCTTCCTAGTTCACTAATATGTTTTGCTGCATCGAGATTTCTTGAGTTATAATGCCAATCCATATCAATTGTAGATACGGTTATAGGAACGTCTCTATCAATGAATTTATAGAGAAGAGTCATATATTCCTTATCGGTATAATCATGATATCTGCTCCACCAGTTTCCAAAAGCGTATCGAGGAAGTATAGGTGCATATCCTGTGATTTCAAATAAGGCTTTAACCGCTTCACGATAGTTATGGCCATAAGCAAAAACATAATAATCTTGATGACCTTTCGGGGCTTTTTCTAAAGAACCTTCCTTGTTTAGCAAAAGGGAATGGCTGTCATCAATAACGGCAACGCCATTTTTGCTAGCGACCCCGTTATCTAGGATTATCTTGCTTCTAGGGCCCTCTTCTTGGTAATTGGTTAAATATTCACCGTCATAACAGTCAAGTGTTCTTGCTGTTCCTTTTAAGTTTTCTTTGTTATCTAAGTGAACTTCTTTTCCTTTGATGATCACGAAAGAATCTTCAATGGAATTGCTATCAATGAGAACCAAAGTGACTTTTCTGGTTTTGATTTTTAAGCATTCTTCTTGTTCCAAGATTTCATATTTAGGGGTTTTCTTGTTACGGAACCAAACGATTTGAGTTGCTTGATCGTTAAAGACGTGGTTTTCTGATTTCTCTATTCTAAAAAGTTCATCGAATAGGATTGTTATGCGGTATTGTTTCCAAAAAACGATAGATTCCTTTTTTGCAACAGGATCTGTTGATGCGATTAAATGTTTATCGAGCATGTTTTTTACCTCAATTATTATTTTAATAAAAGCGGGAGTGACCCATTCATTATTAAAAATAATATTTTAGAAAAAGAGAGAGCAAAAGAAGGGAAAAATGAAGTGTCGTGAACCGAATTTCCGTGTTAAAACAAAAAAGAGGCGACCCATGTATGACTTAACCTTCTAATGAATGATGCCTGTAAATCTAAGTTTTCTTTCATGACTATTTTTTAATTGCATAAAAACATAATAAAAATATGCAATTAAAGTTTATAGTATTTGGCGTATTTACCGTTTTGAACTATTTGAATTTTGTGCTGAATTAAAAGCTCTCGTAATGATTTTTCGATTGTTGTTCTTGATAAATTAACAAGTATTTCTTCGATTTCAGATTTGGCAATAGGCTCTTTCGAGTCTTGGATAACTTTTAATATTTTTTCGTTGGAATGAGTATCCATGGAATTAATGTTAAAAATGTAGGCTGTCTGCTTATACGCTTCTTTAAGGCATTCAAGCATGAAATGAACGAAATACTCACAATTGTTGTTATTTGTCTCCCAACCAATTGAAGAGTTTTCTAAGGATGAATAATAAGCGTCGGAATTATTTAAAATTACATAAGAAATAGAATAATACTGATCAATGTCATATCCATATTTCATTAAAAGAAAAGTGGTAAGAAGTCTTGAAACACGGCCGTTTCCATCAAAGAATGGATGAATACACAAAAAATTTAATATAAAAACGAAAATCGTTATGAGAATATTACAATTTGGATCACTAATGCATTCGTTGAATTGGAATATCAAATTGCCCATTAAACTTTCGACTTCTTCAGGCTTGCTAGGAATAAAAATGGTTCTCATTAGCCTACCCTTGTTGTCATACTCTCGAATATAATTCTGTTCAGTTTTATATTTTCCACCGAACTGAGGGGTCAACGATTCATATAAAAAATAATGAAGATCTTTAATATAGGATTCTGACAACGACTGATATTTATAGACTTTGAAAACGTTTTCTAAGGCTTTGTTGTATCCATATAAGAGATACTCTTCCTTTGTTTCTGGACTCAAATGGTTTAATAAGATGTCATTTTCTCTAGCTCGTTTAATCTTTATCCCTTCGATTTCATTACTGCTGGTAACGCTTCTTCTTTTGTTCAAGTCATGAAGCCTGTTGATTTTTAGTTTTTTTGGTAATTCAAAGGCTTTTCCTCTATTGAATTCAACCGCCTGCAGCATGGAGATGATGGAAGGCACATTTAACTCGGAAATTTGTTCTTTAAGATTGATGAATTTCATGAATATATTTTAGGTTAAAAGATGTTTAAAATAAATCTAAATGCATAAAAACATAATAAAAATATGCAATTAAAATAAATGAAATCTTTTGAAATCATTTTGCCAAGAAGACATGCATTTATCTATTTACTTTTTCCTTATATATTGAAAACACAAAAAACGAGAATGATTAATGGTTACAATATAGAAAAAGATAGGAGCACATAATCATGCTAAAAAACATTCCAGCTTGCCTTAGCCCTGAATTATTGAAGGTTTTAGATGAAATGGGACACGGAGACGAAATCGTTATTGGAGACGGGAATTTCCCTGGATCAAGTCTTGGTCCTAAAGTTGTTCGTGCGGATGGAATTGGGGGAGAAGAGTTATTAAAAGCCATCCTAACTTTGATTCCTCTTGATACCTATAGTCCTGCCAATTTCTTCTTGATGGAAACAACAAATGGCGATCCAACACCTGAAATCTGGAATAAGTATGATGAAATTGCTTCAGAAATGGAGCCAAACACCCGTAAAGGAATGATTGAACGTTTCGCTTTTTATGAACGCGCTAAAAAAGCCTATTGTATTATCCAAAGTGGCGAAACAGCGGTTTATGCAAATATCATTTTGAAGAAAGGCGTTGTCAAACAATCAGCTTAGAGGCTTATTTGTTTTCTCCACCCTTTTAAATGATTTGATGCCGGATTAAGGGGAATTTTCCTCATGTTATCTAAGATTCCCTTTTGACATTGTTGTAATAAAAAACGAATGTGAAACAAAAACAATAAAAATGTTTCACATCAATCGAAAAACGAAATTGCCAGTTTTTTAAAGGAAAAATGCTGGATTAAAATGGAGAATTAAATTCTCTAAAGCCTATTTGGAATACGTTGTTAAACAATAAGCTTAAAGGCTTATTTGCCTTCTTTTCCGGTTGCTTCACCAGAACCAACTTCAGCATTGGCCACGTTGTTGGCCATTTTTTCTATCGCTTTGTTTCCTTCTCCGCTCTCCATAGCCATTTCTTTGCGGTAAGAGAATTTTAAGAAGATAGGGGTAATGAAGGAAGAGATTAAGATAAGTAAAAGACAGAACATCATAATGCGGTTATCAACAAGCCCACAATCAACGCCTTTTTGAGCGCAAACAATAAGAACCTCGGCTCTTGCCATCATACCAAATCCCAATTTAATAGCGTCATGGAATTTAAATTTGAAACAAAGCCCAGCACCTGTACAGCCAATAATTTTGCCAACGATACCAACGACAATCCATAAAAGACCAAACAAAAGGAATTGAAGGAAAGCAGGATCGGAGAAATCAAAATTCGATTGATAAAGACCCATAGCAATAGAGCCAAAAAAGATTGGACCAAAAAGATAATTACACGTGGTTTCTGCACGATGATCGATATAGCCGTGTGCTAAGGTAGAGCTCATCGTAAGTCCCATGAGATAAGCGCCTGTAATATCAGCGATATTGAAATATTCAGAAATATATGCCCAAAGTAAGCAAATAGCTAAAGAGATAATGACGATACGAATATGGTGAGGATATTTTTCTCCAAGCCAGTTAAATAATTTTCTAATAAATATTCCAGCAACGAATGTTAAGCCGAAATAAATGACCATGAACAAAATGATGAAGAAAATGGTTAAGAACGTATTTCCTTCTTGTCCCATCGCGGAGATAAGCATGCTAGCAAAATCATTTCCTGTCGTATTTGAACCAGAAAGAGAAATGACTAAGGAGAGAACGATAATACCTAATACATCATCGATAATAGCAGCGGATACAAGACAACTTCCAACCTTCGTATCAAGTTTGCCCAATTCCTTAAGTGTGGCAACCGTGACTGATACAGAAGTAGCAGTTAAAATGACCCCATAGAATAATTCACGGAAGATATTAATTTCTGCCCCAGTAATCTTATCGAAACAAAATGCCATCAAGAAACAAAGAAGCATAGGGGTTATAACACCCATCAAAGCAACAACGAATGCAGCAGGGCCCACCGTTTTTACTTTCTTGATATCCGTTTCAATGCCAGCGGAGAACATGATAAGAATAACGCCGGTTTTCGCGAAGAAATCGATGCCACTCTTCGTATAAGAAGTCAAAACAGTTTGACCTGGAATAAGGTAAATCAAACCAACAACAAGACCAGCGACAAGATAGCCGATAACTTGTGGGATTTTGATTTTTCCTAAAAGAAGTGAAAAAACCTTTGAAAGAATTAAAAGAAGCCCTAACGGCAACAAGATTTTATAAGCTTGAGGATTTGTTTCCGTAGGAATATTGACGAATGATAACATAGTGATCTCCAAAAAACATTTGTGATTATAGACCCTCTAAAGAGGGTATGTATATGAAACCCCTTTCTAAATTGGAAAGTATGATATCAACTTTTGCATGTTTTAGAGAACGTTTCTTAAAAGACGTATAAAATCTCTTATCATGGACAGCAAATAAAAATAAGCCGATAAATAGTACACGTCCCTCCTCTTTTATGTCCCTTACAAAGCATTTGAAAACAAAACGAAAAGGGTTTTTCTTTTTACTTTCACATTTGTTCTGAGAAATTCACACCCAAAATAGAAACATTAATGTTATATTGAAGCTACGAAAGAGATGGAAACCATGTTTCAAGACAAACTGAAAGACCTTAGAAAGAAAAAAGGAGTCACGCAGGCGGAACTAGCAAAAGAGATTTTTGTATCGAGAAGCCTTATTGCGAAATATGAAACAGGAGTGGCCTTTCCAAATAGAGAAACATTAGAAAAGATAGCGTTATATTTCAATGTACCCATCTCTGAATTAATCGAACAGGATGAAGCAACATTGGTTGCGGTAGATGCGAAAGATCTCTCTGAAAAGATAAACGTAGTATCCCTAATCGTTGTTTTAGCCGTTATGACGATTTATTGCATTATGGTTTTCATACCTTTCCTCATGGGAAAAAGATATGTTTATCCAATTCCTCCAGGACAAAACCATCCTAACCGCGAAACCTTTTTCGTAAGCATCTTTTCTGGAACGTTGGAACATGGGAACCCTATTGGTTTGATTTCGTTTCTTTTAAGTGGGGGTGTTGCAATTTTTGCTACAACAAGTCTATTTTCTAAGAAAAGATACACCCCGATTCTTAGACTCCTCACTTATATTTTCTTTGTGATTGATATCTTCGTATGTATTGCGGCAGTTGTTTGTTGTATTAGCTATATGTCCTGAACTATTAAAAACATTCAAAAGAGCTATTCTTGAAGCGTTATTTATATCACCTCATTTGGATTTGCTAAAATTATTGTGTGAGGTGAATGTTATGAAAACGCTCAAATTGAAAGAAAATTTGTATTATGTTGGTTGCATTGACCACGATTTAAAGGTGTTCGACAGCGTAATGCCCCTAAAATATGGGACATCTTATAATTCTTACCTTCTTAAAACAAAAGAAGGAGGAGTTGTTTTTGAAGGGAACAAAGCAGGATTTTCCGAAGAATACTTGACCCATATATCAAACTTGATTGATTTTAAAGACATAAAGTACCTTGTTGTAGCTCACACAGAGCCTGATCATTCTGGAGCAATTGAAGCTTTGCTTAAAAAGAATCCAGATATTGTTATTATTGCTTCGCCAGTAGGCTTAAATAATTTAAAAAACATTCTTCGTTTCCCATTCAAAAGCCTTGCAATGACTCCAAATAAAGAATTGAAGGTTGGCGAGTATACTCTTCATTTCGTCTCCGGATTATTCCTCCATTGGCCAGATGTTCTTTTCACTTATATCCAAGAGGAAAAAGCGTTGGTTACCTGTGACGCCTTTGGAACGCATTATGCTTTTGATGACGTTCTTTTTTCTAAAGTGACGAACATGGAAGAGTACCGTGAGTCATTCCATTATTATTTCGATTGCATCATGTCGCCTTTTGCTTCGTTTGCTCTTCAAGCTGTAGAAAGAGTGCGCGCTTTAGACATATCGATTCTTTTAACGGGACATGGACCTGTTATTGATAAGGATGTTAAAGAAGTTATTTCTGCTTTTGAAAAAGAAGCAAAAGACGCTCTTCCTATTCTTGATAAAAACCATGTGACGTTGGTCTACGCCTCTTGCTATGGATATACGAAAAAGATGGCAGAGCATATCGAAAATGAACTTATTAAAGAAGGAAAACAAGTTTCTTCTTTCTATGTTGACGCTTTAAATTACCAAGAAGAGAAAGCAAACATTCTTGAAGCCATAAAAACATCAGGAACTCTTCTTTTTGGAACACCAACCGTTGTAAACGACGCTTTACCAATTTTCTATGATTTGCTTATTAGTAAACCAATTCCATTCTTCACTGGCAAAAAGTTTGCTGCTTTTGGCGATTATGGTTGGAGTGGTGAAGCCATTAAGAACATTGCCGACTTCGCTCTATTTAGAAAGATGAAAACCATTGAAGGATTTAAATATTCCTTTAAAGTGGACGACCCTTGTTTCGAAGGTTTGAATGCTTGGATTAAAACGCTTGATTAATCTCTCTTTTAAAAATAGGGGAGACGTGTATCAAAATAAAAACGAAGTCATCTTGGTATAGAGCCAAAGATGACTTTTTAAATATGGCGAAAAAAGAGATATAAAGCATTTGGTAAACATGGGAACCAACTGAATTTCACTTCATTGCTTTTTGCTTGAACAGCCTTTAAAATACACACGAAAATAACGGAGGATTTTTCCTAAGCTTTGCTTACTTTTCGCCCCGATGAATGAATTCATGGAGGCTTTTTATTTATGGAAAATGTGGCAAAGACAAATCGAATGGAATCTGAAAAAATCCCAACTTTATTATTAAAGATGGCTCTTCCAATGATGTTTTCGATGGTGGTAAGCGCCCTCTATAACATCGTGGACAGCATTTTCATCGGCATGATGGAAGCGCCTTTTAATGAGAAGGCCATTACGGCTTTAGGATATGCTTATCCTTTGCAAACGTTACTGGTTGCAGTGGCTATTGGCACAGGAATTGGCGTCAATTCCGTTTTATCGAAAGCCCTTGGAGAAGGTAAGGGCGATAAAGCTGCCCGCTCTTGCATCAATGGTTATCTTTTGATGATTTTCTTTTATGTTATTTTCCTCGCTTTTGGCTTAGCTATTTATTTTGGGAAAATCTATTTCTCAAGCATGACAGAAGATCAAACTGTGATTGATATGGGTGCTAAATATCTTGGTCTTTGTTTTATTTTCTCTTTTGGACAACTTCTTCAGCTTGTGAGTGAACGTTCTCTATGCGCGACAGGTAAAACAAATCTTGCCATGGTGATGCAACTATCTGGGGCTATTGTAAATATTATCTTGGATCCTCTTTTCATTTTGGCTTGGAATATGGGCGTAGAAGGAGCCGCTATTGCAACCATTATCGGGCAGATGGTGTCTATGATTGTAGGATTCCTTTTGGTTTTGTTCGTAAATAAAGAAATAACGATTCATAAGAAAGATATTGTCTTTGATTTTCCAATGATGGGAGAAATCCTTCGTGTTGGTCTTCCTAGCATCATCCTTCAGGCTTTTCAAAGCCTTCAACCGTTTGTCTTCCAGCTTGTGTTTATGTCTCTTTTTAGCCAAAGTGGGGCAACCCAAGATATGCTTGTTGGCATATATGGCGTTTATTTCAAATTACAGAACTTTGTTTTTATGGCGCTTTATGGCCTCGTGAATGCAATGCTTCCAATCATTGCCTATAACTATGGAAACGAGAATAAGAAAAGAGCAAAAGACGCACTTATGTGGGGTTATCTTTATGGAGCGATCATTGCTTTATTAGGAATTGTTGTTTTTGAAGCGGTTCCAAAAGAGTTGCTTCTCTTGTTTAATCTTGATGAAGAATGGGTCAATACGGGTGTCATCTTAACACGGATTATTGCTCCAACTTTTATTCTTGCATCGATATGTATCCTCTCTAATGGTGTTCTTCAAGCTTTTGGCAATGGCATCCATCCAATGATCATCACGGGGCTTCGCTTGCTTGTGATCCTTTTCCCAGCCTGCTTCTTGTTTGGATACTATTTCGGGATAGACGGCATTTGGTGGGGGAGTTACGTTGCTGAATTTGTAGCGGCCGTTTACGCTTGTGTATTCACCCAGCATATTTATAAGAAAAAGACGAATAGAAGTGTGGACTCCTTCCAAGAATAGAACCTTAAATAACCATTGCTAGTTATTATTGGGTTTGTCTCCTTTTCATTTATCATTACAATTTGTTTTTATCATTCGTTATCATTCGTTATCATTCGTTATCATTCATAATCATTTTTATCATTCGCTTTCCGCAAGATAAATCATCATAAGATTTTTATGAAAAAACGCCCTTTATTTTTAATAAAACGAAGGGCATTTTGGTAGAAAGAGATTTTAAGATGAGACAAGCTGACTTATGTGACTTGGTTCAATCAAAATAAGATGCAGGGGTTGCAAGCTTATTTGATTTGTTGGTAACAGTGAAGAGAACGCCTTTTGTTGAGGAACCGCCAAAGTAGTTCTTATTCTCGCCGACGGATAATTTCCATTCGCCTGTTGGATCAACATAGAAAGGATATCCCATGTTTTCATCTTTTTCTTCTGTGAGTTTCCAACCAAGGGAGACTAAGAGTTCTTTGTATTTGGTTAGATAGGCGTCTCTTTGTTCGTTGGTTTCAAATTCGTTTGTTTTGAATGCGACGTATTTTGAATAATTAGAATCCATAGCTCCAGAGGAGTCTTTCCATCTAGCCCATGCGACAGAGGAATCTTTATAACCCGTATTTGTTGGATAGAGGTATGGAACGACTTTGTCTACGCCCCATTCTTTTAAATATGCGAGTAAGACAGAAGGGTAATCAGTTGGTTCCGTTTGACCTTCAACGCTACTCCAATCGTAATTTAGAGTTGTGCTTCCAATCTTAGAGTATTCGCCAGAGAATGTGATTGTATCGTTTAAGGAAGAAGAGGTTAGTTTTCCCTTCATTGTTGAAAAATGGCCGTCTTTTAAAGTTAAGGAAACTTCACCATCCACTGAGTAAAAGGTCGCATATCTTGGTAAGCTCCAACAATAAGAGAGGAGCGAGCCAGTGTGATCTCCACGGGATTTATAGACTCCGTTTGTTTCTGGGCCAAGTACTTCAACGGCAAAATCAAAGGTTGGATAGCGGTTAACAGAATCCCATCCTGCAACATAATCCTTGGTTTTCTTTAAAGTTGAGGTCTTATCGTCATAGGTATAAGTGAAATATCCTGTTCCGTCTTTATGAGCTCCATCATGGGCAAGGATCTTTCCTTTGGAATCAACGATTTTCTCTTCAATCGTGTCCTCGGTATAAATCATTGTATACGTGGTTTTTCCATCATTCCCATCAATGGAATAGGTAGCGGTGTAGTTTTTTGAGGCAACAATTTCCGCTCTCGCTGTTTCTAAAGCGTCATGATACCCTTCGTGCTCATATGGCTTTTCGTGTTCGATTTTTGCCGTGCCAATTTCAGAGATCTTTCCTTCTACGACTTGTCCGCCCTTTGTTGCTACATCATCTTTTCCAAATGGATCGGTAACAAAATGGACGCCTAAAGAATCACCATCTACGGTTATAGCAAATTCATCAGGAGTTATATCTTGAAGAACAAGGGAACAAGTTAAATAAGTGGTAGCCCAAATATTCTTCCCCACATAGAAATAATTTTTTCCTCCGTCAAAGCTTTCGAAATCGCTAGCGGTTACTAAAGCTTCAGCATCTGTGTTTTCTTCAAATTTAAATAAGTTTTCATAATAGGAATTCACCCATTTAAATTCATCACCGTCTTCAGTGAATTGGGTAACCTTTCCTATTTCGTTATCTTTATTGATGTATTCGGTGGCAAGACGGACGCCATTACGAACATACTTTCTTTCGTAAGTAACCTTTTGAGATGCGTGATCTTTAACGGTGATTTGATAGGCGTCCGTGTTGTGATAAGTATCCATATCATCTATTTCTTCATAGATGGTGGTGATATCGGATTGTTCATAAAGAGTAGGCTTCAGCTGGCTATCATAATCGTATAGGGTTTGCGTTAAATCCACTTTCATGGAACCAGTTAATTTATTAAAGGTGTCTTGAGATAAGGCTGTACCATGAGCGATGGCGATGGTTTTAGAGACGATAACGTCTTCTTCCCCCTCCAAATAAGCATTAATGGTGGCTTCGCCTTCACCAACGGCGCTCAAAAGAGCTTCATTGCTGATCCCATCCATCTTTGAGGCACGGATGATGTTAGGATCAGAAGATTCAAATACAACGTTACCTGTAACGCCTTCTTTAAGAATGGCATAAATGGAACGGCTTTGATTTAAACGTAAATCACCGTTCATTGCTAAGGTGAATTTTGCCTTTGCAGGTATAACATCCTTGCTAGAAGTAGAAGAGGTGACATTCGAGGATGTGATTTCTTCTGAACTTGCTTTTTCGCTAGAGTTTTCTCCGTTTGTGGTGCAAGAACCTAGCAACAGGATGGATGCTAGTATCATTAATTTTTCTTTTTTCATTACTTTTCCTCGCGAAATATACGAGTATTTAAAAAACAAAAATGTAAATTTCAATTATTTTTTTAAATATTTACTGTTTTTTTGTTTCTATTCATGTTTTCAAAAAATTGTATAAAATTGGTGACGTTATCATATGATAACGATGAACCGAGGTGCTCCTATGCTAGAAGTAAAACATCTTAAACGTATCTATCGTGTTAAAAAGGCTGAACCCGTGTATGCGTTAAACGACATTTCTTTAAAATTCCCTGAGAAAGGACTTGTCTTTATTTTGGGGAAATCTGGCTCAGGCAAATCTACCTTATTAAATGTAATGGGCGGTTTGGATGTTGCCGATGAAGGTGAAATTATCATCGATGGGAAATCGAGTAAGGATTTCTCTAAAGGAGAGATGGATTCTTACCGTAATACGTACCTTGGTTTTATTTTTCAAGAATACAACATCCTATCGGACTTTAATGTAAAAGAGAATATTGCTTTAGCTCTCCAACTTCAGCATAAAAAAGCAACAGACGAAGAAGTGGAAAAGATTCTTGAGCAAGTGGATTTAGCTGGTTATGGCAAAAGGAAGCCGAATGAATTATCCGGTGGTCAAAAACAAAGAGTAGCCATTGCTAGAGCCTTGGTAAAGGAACCTAAAATCATCTTTGCTGATGAACCAACGGGCGCTTTAGATAGCAATACTGGGAAACAGGTATTTGATACTTTGAAAAAACTTTCAAAGGATAAACTGGTTGTCGTTGTTTCTCATGACCGTGATTTTGCAGAACGTTATGGCGACCGTGTTATTGAATTAAAAGATGGGAAAGTGATTTCCGATGTTAGTAAGGCCTTATGCCTTTCTAAGGTAGGCAAAGATGGCTTAACTTTGCTTGGAGATAATATTCTTCGTCTTGATGGAAATCGTCCTTTAACAGCAGAGGACCTTCCTTTAATTAATGAAACCATCGCCAAAGGAAAAGGGGATGTCTTTATTGTCGGAGATCCTCATATTAACGAAAGCATTCGTCAAGAAGCGAAGATTGATAAAAATGGAAATCGCGAAGAGTTCGTAAACACGGATACAGATAAAATCGTGGAGAGTCATGATTCTTTTGAATCAATTAAAAGTAAATTCTCTATAGGACGTGCCATAAAAATGGGCGCCCGTTCAATGAAAGTGAAGCCGTTCCGTTTAGCAATGACCATCTTACTTTCAACTTTTTCTTTTTCTTTGTTTGGAATGAGCATTACCGCCTCTCTTTTTAGCACGAAAGACGCCTTAACATCGACTGTTTCGAAAAATGACATGCGTTATGTAACCCTTTCTCTAAGTGAATGTGGGAAAAGAAAGGGGTATACCTCAGAACGTGTAAAAGAAATTGAAGACAAAACGGGAGCGAATATTTATCTTTCTTACAACAATGAAGTGGCCTCCCGTTTTAATAGACCAACTGACCAAAATGATCGTTTCCATTTGACTAGTTTCTCAGCCATTGTTCCTATTACGGATTCTTTCCTGAATGATTTTGATTTCACCCTCGTGAGTGGAAAAATGCCAAAAGATAATACGGAATGCCTTATTACTTTATATGAGTATTATTCCTACCAAGATTTTGGCTTTGGCGATAAAAATGATTTTGATTCGATTGAAGCAAGTAAAGTAACCCAAGAAAACATCATCGGATCGAAATTAAATACCTCATATAGATCCAATTTCAACACGGATGTATCTTCTTTAACGATTTCAGGAATTGTGGACACAAAACTACCAACGAAATTATTAAAATATCGAACCGCTACAAGCTATGTTGAAAACGATAAAAACTATTCTGATTTGAATTCCTTACGTTACGGACCATCTCTTCATTCCTCTCTTTTTGTTGGAGAAGGAAAAGGAACGGATGAATCGATTGTAATTTCAGGAGAAGATTTCTATTTCTCCACAGAGAAAGGAAAAGAGGCCATCAATGATTTTGGTTATTTCCGAACTCATCAGAATTTCGTCTATTTTGATAAGTCACATCCTATGACTCTTTCAAAAGGAGAAGCCTTGCTTTCTCTAGGTGCCCTTCATATTTATTCCGAAGATGGGACGAAAGCTGCTACCTATAATTTCGTATTCCCTGGCGCTTATCAATCGGAAGAAAAGAAAGAGGATAACCTTTACGAAGTATCGAATTTGGATCGTTTCTCTTTGAGTGAGGACGCGACGAAAATAGCTGCAGCCTATAAGACAAAATACGACAAATACAGTGATTTCTTTACTAACCACCTTGATTTGGTGAAGAAAATCAATGAGGGAGGAAATTCCTATTCTTTACAAGTCATTGATCCAACATATGATGAGCATGGAAATCCTAAATTTGACTACACGGGTGCCACAGAATCACAAAAATATCAGATTTTCAGTCGTTATGTGGATGCGTTTGTTTCTGGCTTATTCGGTGAAGAAAATGTTGATAAAGCAGGAGAGTATTATTCCTATTATCTTTCCATTATAAAAACGTATCAGGATTTAATTGATGAGAAATATCCTTTAGAACTAAGTGATTTTTTGGGCAATTACCGGAACTTCTATGATCAGTTCCTTTCAAAGTATCTAAATGATCATTACGTTGAAATCTATGAGAAATACAAAGGCACGACTCCATTTCAAAATGTCGTGACGACAACTGTCGGACAAATCACAGATGAAAACTCAAAGAAAGAGGCGGTTAAATCTTTCCTTTTTAACTATCAAAGCAAGATAGAGGAAGGGAAAGAAATGAACGCTTACATTAAGGAAGGAGTGAAAACCCTTCTAGAAAAAGTAAAGCACGATCCTTTCGAAACCCTTTTAACCTACGAAGATAACTTTACAATGCCTTTAAAGGTGGTAGGGGTGGATTTAGATTGCGAGAATGGCGCTATTATGATGAGTATTTCCAAAGAGGATGCGCAACACATAAAGGGAAGCGTACTCTCCAATAATGGGACATCTTCTTCATCTTATTATTCTTTTGTAACTTTTGGAAATGATGCAAAAACGGTTGACTCTTTCATGGATTTCTTCTTAGAGAAAGCAAAGAATAGCGACTACGACACTATGAAAGAAGGAGATTGGTATTTCTCTTTCTATGATAATTCTCTTTCTTATGTGGAATTCGTTGGCAACATGCTTATGATGTTCTCTTCTATCTTCCTTTATGTTGGTATTGGCTTAGCCGTATTTAGCATGCTTCTCTTCTATAACTTCATTTCTATTTCGATTAACAATAAGAAGAGAGAAATTGGTATTCTTCGTGCGGTGGGCGCGAAACGTGCAGATGTGTTTAAGATTTTCTATTCCGAAGCTTGCATCATTGCTCTCGTTAACTTCTTATTGTCTGTTATTTGCACCTTTGCCTTCTCTTTCATAATGAATCTAGAACTTGCTAACAGTGGGCTTATCACATTCGCTGTCATGAATCCGAATATAGTGGTTGTTTTAGCTATCTTTGTAGTGGCTCTCGTTGCAGCCTTTATATCTTCCTTCCTCCCGGTTATCAGGCTAGCGAATAAGAAACCTATAGATGCCATTCAGAACCGCTAAATACATACATGGGTCTAACGGATTTCCCCTTTCTATAATTTAAAGATGAAAAAACAAGTTGAAACAAACGTGTCTTTCTTCCCCTCCCATCCTTTTGGCCCTTTTTTTGATCAAGATAGCGAGATTCTGATTCTTGGAAGTTTTCCTAGTCCAGTTAGTAGACAAGAAGGCTTTTATTATGGCCATAAACAGAATCGTTTTTGGAAAATTCTAGCAGGGATTTTTAAAGAGAATATCCCCCAAACCATTGAGGAAAAGAAAACGTTTCTAACGAAACATAGAATTGCTCTTTATGATGCGATTGAAAGTCTAGAAATCCAAGGTGCAGCGGATTCTAGCATTCAAAATGCTAAACCCACTGATCTTTCTGACATCTTAAAGAAATCTAAAATCCGTGTTGTTTTATGTAATGGCAAATCCGCATACAAATATTACATGGAGAACAAAAAAGATAATCTTCCGGTCATCTCTTTACCAAGTTCATCTAGTGCGAACGCGTCATATTCTTTAGAGAAACTTGTTTGTGCATGGGGAAAAACGTTTAAGGAACGTTGATGGCTAAAATATCTTTTTGAAGTAATTTGTTTTAACGTTATATGGTTTCTAAATTTGAAGCGTAGAAGTCTTCTAGAGTATAGGTAATTCTACCTGTGTACTTTTCTTTAGCGGAAAACCCGTTTTTGGATATAAAACCCAAATTATAAAATGGAAGAGGAGATGCTGATGTTTGTCTTATTTCCTCGTTTAAAACCTCTATATCTATAGGATTTTTTGCATATTTGCATTCATAGGAAATAAAGCCTTTCTTATCTTGTGTAACAACGTCGAATTGATAGTTTTTCTTTTCTTTAGCGTCGTTAAAACTGTAAGTCCCTATTTTAAAGAAAGGCGGTTTGATAAAGCCGGCACGATTTTTTCGAATTAAAAATTCTTTACTCACTTTTTCAAACATTTTTGGCAAATAATATTTGTTGAAATCCTCTTCTATGATCTCTTTATAAAAGAGTTCTTTGCCTAGAAAAGAACGCGCAGATCCGTTTGCAAAAACGTATCGATAATAAAAATAAATTAGATTATCGTCGAAATCATAAAAGGTGAGTTTCTTATTTTCCTCGTCATTGATAGGCGAAATTTTCTTGATGAAGTGTAAGCCGATTCCCTTCGCTAAAGCGTATTCTGGCCTCGAAGATTTACCAAGGGAAGCAACAATATCGCTAAATTTGTGTTTGCCTGTGGCAATTAGGTTTAAAACGCTGTTGAGAAAGGAGACTTTAGAACTTTCATTTTCTGTCATTTCTTGACAAAGCAAAATCATTTCTGAAGTGTCTACGCCAAATAACTTTTTGATGTTCTCCTCGACACTTTTTGCAGGATTTAATAAAGATAAAGCATATGGAAGTCCACCAAAAACAGCATAGGCTTTAAATTTTTCTTCTGAGGAATAGTTTGGGAAAAACTTCGCCGCATCATAATAATCAAATTCATGAATTTCTTCTATGAGATCGAAACGACCGTGAAGAGGTGATTTGTTGTCAATAAGCCCTTGCATGAGATCGCAATAAGAACCAGATATGAGAAGCTTTAGATGCAGTTGGTCAGATTTTTCTAAATCAATTATTCGTGCCAAACTTGCATCAACACCATTTTCTCCTCCTAATGGCAAATAAGAAAATTCATCTATGACGAAAATAATCTTCCGTTTTTTTGCTTCATTGAATATAGACTCAAACAATTCATCGAAATTAGAGAAATGGACATATTCAGGCAAGTGAAGGGCAGACTTGGTTTCTCTTTCTAAAAGAGATAAGTTGATAGAATCAAGGACTTTCTTACATTCGCAGTGCAAAATAAGAGAATCTTTCTCCTCTTTCAAAACTTGCTTAATGATTTCCGTTTTCCCTACGCGCCTCCTGCCATATATCATTCCTGCCTTAAAGGTGTCACCATTTAAGAATTCTTTTAATTTAGATGTTTCTTCTTTTCTACCAATGAACATAGTTTTTTCTCCATAAGTATTTTAACACAAAAAAATTTGACCCAAACAATTTTGTGTAAAAAATATTTGTTTGAATCAAGGGTTATACAAATACAGACTTGTCTATTTCCATAAAAAGAAAAAGAAGGAGCTGCATACTCCTTCTAAAATGTTGGATAAATAGATTATTTTCTTAGTATTCCAAAGATTTTGCGTAGAGCTTCTTTTTTCTCTTTTCGTTTTAATATGAAAGCAAATTCTCATTACGTTGGAGGAATCAATGTCTTTGTGAAAGGGTTTGGCGATCATAACCAAGACATAATTGTTCAAGTCCATTATAAAGACGAGAACTAATACATGGGTCGTCTCCTTTTGATTGACTTTGCATTTCTTCTAAAAAACGTTCCCCATTCCGAAAAAGGAAAAGAGGACGTTTTCTTTTTGCTTTCTTTGTTAAAAGAGACGATCCATGTATTAATTTAGATGGTTTCTTGTCTTAAAAATTCGATCATATAAATAGGGAGATATGTTTTTTCACCACGAATTTCTACGTTGCAATTGTCAAAAATAAGAGCTTGGTGAATGTCATATTCCTTCTTCGAAATCAAGTTGTTTAATGCGGAATGCTCTTTATAGTCTTTGCCAGATTTTATCTCAATAGGCAATACCTCATCTTGGTATGTAATCAAAAAATCAATCTCGCCTTGTTTTTTGCTAACCGAATCTCATCGATGAATGTGATTGTTTTTGAAGGGATGAGTGGGGAGGCGGAAAAAGCGGAAACGACAAGAAGAAAGTCTTTAACATCTTTCGCTTGGGAAAAAGCGGGGATTTCTTGAGGATTTAAAGCCAGGTTTATATAAATGTAATTTTCAAAATGTTTTTTACAAAAAGCGTCGATGAGATAAGTTTTTCCAACTTGACGAGCCCGTCTACTAACAAAGCTTTGTTTATGGCGAGCCACATTTCTAGACACTATTTTATTAAACTTTTCCAACCCTAAAAAATGCATTTTATTAAACTTTTCCAACCTATTGGGAAATCATTTTCTCTGCTTTTCAGAGACTTACAATAAGTTTGTGTTTCTGGCTCTAATTTGGCTATAAAAAGCTAATTTTAGAAAGGAGGGCAAAAAACCAATGAAAGAAATAAGGGGAACGGCATAGTTTCTCCTCCCTTATTTTTCTTAAGAATGGAATTGCCGATTATGGTGATTTTGGAGGCATAACAGCTATTTGGATTATAAATAATTGTTATTTGCAGTTATAAATTCCTATTTTTTGAGCAAATGTTGTTTAAATATTGCAAAGATTACCTTTAAATATTGCAAATTCTTTTATTTGGTCCTTTTTTAGCAATTTGTCTTAAAATGTTAGTATGATTTATTGCTTTCAAAAATGAAAGCGATTACAACAAGGAGGAATTATGGCAAAACTAAATCGTTTGAGCCGTGGATTAACTTTCGTGTTTAGTTCCACTTTACTCTTTGGCATTGCAACTGGTCTTACTTTAGAGGCCAACAAGGATGCCATCGACTCTTATTTCGGAACCCATTCTACGAAATTAGTTCAAAAAGGGGATGGAGAGTTATTCAGAGCTTTTACCCCTGACCAAAAGTATCTTACTAGCGATGGTAAGGCTGATACGTCAAAGATTGTCAAAGCCCATGAGGATTTGGCAGTTCAAATTCAAGGTGAAGGAACCGTCTTATTAAAGAACAATTTGAAAGATGGGAAAGCTGCTTTACCTTTAGCGACATCCAATGAGAACAAACTTAAAGTTTCTTTATTTGGTGTCCGTTCTTCATCCACAATCACCGGTGCCTATATTGGACATAGAGCCGCTGGAAACAATCAAACAGTCCATTTTGACGAAGCTTTAGCGGAAGAGGGATTCGATGTGAACCCAACTTTGAATGAAGCATATGAAAACTATATTGCAGCTAAGCAAACCGGAAGAGTCCCCTTACTTGGTGAAAATGACTTCCCATATTTGGGCATGTATGGCATGATGGCTGGTTTAAAAACGTTCGAAACTTTAGAAGCAAGCGTTGATGATTTAAAGGCACAAAACGAAAATGTCTTACAATCCATTGACGAATATAACAAGGTTGGCGTTGTTGTTTTTGGTAGAGCCGCTTCCGAAGGTATTGACTGGGTCAACAATCCAGCTCAAATGAATCCTGCTGAAGATATTACCAACCCAATGCAACTTACTGCTAAAGAAAAAGCAATCCTTGCCTTAGCAAAAGAAAAGTGCGACAAAGTCGTCGTTATTATCAATGCCGTTAACCCAATGGAAATTGATGACTTAAAGAAAGATGATGGCGTTGATGCCATCCTTTGGATGGGCATTGGTGCAAACTATGCTCCAAAAGCAGTTGCTCAAATCCTTACTGGTAAAATCACTCCATCCGGTCACTTAAGCGATACATATGCGTCCAGCAGCCTCTCTGCTCCAGCTATGATGAACTATGGCGACTATGCATATGGAAACGAAGATGCCACCGTATTCAAGAAACGTGCCAAAGGTTCTGGCAATAAATACATTGTCGAAGCAGAAGGCATTTACACCGGTTATCATTATTATGAAACCCGTTATGCCGATTATGTGACCAACTCTGGCAATGCAAGATCTTCCAAAGGTTCCTCTTTTGAAGGAGCTTGGGAATATAGCAAGGAAGTCACTTATCCATTTGGATATGGCTTATCTTACACCACCTTCGAACAAACGATTGTTGGTGCTCCAAAGGTCTCTCATAAGGGCCATGACTTCACCATGACTTTCAAAGTCAAAGTCAAAAATACTGGTAATGTCAAAGGAAAAGATGCCGTTCAAATCTACGGACAAGCTCCTTATATTGCTGGTGGAGTGGAAAAATCCGCTATTCAATTACTTGCCTTCGATAAGACCGAAGAATTGGAACCAGGCGAATCTCAAACATTAGAGATCAAAGTCGATATGCAAAATATCGCCAGCTGGGATTCCAAGGCAAAAGATGACAAAGGTTCCTACATCTTGGATGCAGGTGATTATTATTTCGCCATTGGCAATGGTGCTCATGAAGCTCTTAATAACATCTTCGCTAAGAAAGGTGTTACTCCAAATGCCGATAATAAGATGACCGAAGCAGGTGTTTCTTCCAAAGCTTATAAATACACCTATAACGTTGATACAAGAGACGAAGACACATTCAACATCTCTAAATCTGGCGTGCAAGTGAAGAACTCCCTTCAAGAAGCTGACCCAAATCATTATGAAGAAGGAAAGATGACCAATCTTTCTCGTAACGATTGGGATGGAACTTTCCCTATAGAATATAAAGGTTTCATTGCGACCGATGCGATGATTAAACTCATCAATGGTGGAACTTATGATGTTGTTACTGATGGTGACACTTCTTCCATCTTATTCGGACAACAAGGCGACCTTTCTTATTTGAACTTAAAGGGTGCTCCATATAACTGGGAAGATTGGGATAAGCTCTTAAATCAATTAGATCTTACTGAAGCTATGAGCTTCATCCTCCACGGAAACCGTGACTACCTCCCAATGAGCTCTGTTGGATTTATCGGCGGTAAGTTCACCGAAAATGGCCCTAACGGCGTTGGTGACCGTGCTTTCAAGACTCTTTCCGCTAATGAATATGGTGAGCAAAAACCAGCTTGGGCTGTTGCAGAAGATGATCCAAATGCAAAATATCAAATGACCATCTTCCCATCCGCTCCTGTTATGGCCGCTACCTTCAATCCTCGCTTAGCTTATGCTCAAGGCGAAATGATGGGTAATGACGCTCTCTTTGTCGGTCTTCCAATCCTCTGGGGTCCATCTATGAATACCCATCGTAATGGATATAACGGAAGAAACCTCGAATACTATTCCGAAGATCCTATCTTAACCGGAAATATGGGTATGGAATATTCCGTTGGCGCTTTAAGCAAAGGCTTAATCGCTGCTCCAAAGCACTTCGCTTTCAACGATCAAGAAACAAACCGTTCTGGTGTTTCTCCTTATATGACCGAACAAAAAGCTCGTGAATTAGAACTCAGAGCTTTCCAAATTGCTTTCGAAGCATCTAAGTATGACACCGATGAGAAAGACGTTGGCTTATTAGGCGTTATGACCAGCTTCTCCAAGATCGGTCCTACCGAAGTTACTTGCTCCAAAGGCTTATTAACCGATATCTTAAGAGGAGAATGGGGATATCGTGGTTACATCGTTTCCGACTTGGAAGACGATACTGACTACTTCACCCAAGCCCTCTATGCTGGTATCACTTCTTGGGATTCCACCACGACTCTTGAAAAGATTGGCGTTTCTGCTGATACCATCAAGAACGATCCTGTCTTACTTAACAAGGTCAAAGACGCTGTCCATTGTGATTTATGGGTCTTAACTCAAAGCAATTACATGAACATGGTCAATGCCAACACCGAAATGGTCAAAAATATGACCTGGTGGAGAGCAACCTATATCTCTGTTATTGCTGCTTCTGCTGCATTAGCTGCACTAAGCTTAGGCGGAGCTGTCTTTACAACCTTCTATAAAGGCAAGAAAAAGGAGGAGAAATAATATGAATTTCTTAAAGAAACTTGGCGTCTCTTGCTATATCAACGCTGTTGCTGCACTCCTTATCCTCGTGTCCATGTTCCTTACAATCGCGAGCTCGATGAATGTTGGATTCAGCATCGATGAATTAGGATATATCATTGCCTTCTCCATCATTGCTATCTTAGCTATTGTTGGATCCTACTTCCTCTCCCTCAAATTTGGAAATAAGCTCATCTCTTATCTTCCACTTTTGGTGGCAGCCGTCTTAGCTGGCCTTTGCTTCATCTTTGTCTTGAACGCAAGAACCTACTTAATCGGTACCTTATGGGTTACCCAACTCGATTTGTCTAACCCTTATGCTGTTGCTGCTATGAATACAGGTGCTCCTGCCTTCATTATGTATTGCGTCAGCATGGTTATCCTTGCTGTTGGCTCTTTCTTCAACATCATTCCTGAAAAGAAAGCCTAATTCGCTTTAAAGGTAAAAAAACCGTCTATCCGAAAAGATAGGCGGTTTTTCTATGTTGGCTGGACAATCTTATTTGAGTGATTGATCTTGAAGGAATGATTAAATGTTAGTTCCTTTGGCCAATGGGCTTTTCCCATATATAAAACTGTAAAACCGTGTCTGCTTAAGAATAAAGATAGTACGCTCTTACACGATTTTAATTTCAATATTCTTATAATTCGCTATTTCAGTTATCCGTTTTTTGTTTACGCTAGACACTTTTTTGCCTAAATAAATGGCGTTTATTCTTGGTGCATGAAGCCTTTTGTCTGCTTCTCCAAGCAAACGCCATTCGTTTTGATATTTCCATTTGTCACATTTCGTAAGAAAGAGTGTTATACATTGGGAAGCATCGGCTTCAATAGTTCCGTGGGAGAAACTTTCAATCAAATTTCCAATAAACGATAGAAGAATCCTCGTTGTTATGTCGGTTTCTCTCTCGTCCTCGGATACATAAATCACAGGAAACAAAAGGTTTAGATGCTCATAATCGGTCATATCGTACTCAACGCAATATCCCGTCCCATTAGCAGCGTATGCTTTCCACATTGTTTCATCATTTTTATTTGCGCTTAAAGAACAAATTCCAAGTTCCTCTCTCGCGTTGCGCATTGTATTAATCAATGCGTAGATTTGTGGCTTAATTTCGGGGGAATCCAATTTTTCAGGTATACCTACAATCCAATTTATTAGTGGTGCAACGTCATAGTCATCTGGAAAAAGGCTTTGAAGCTCAGATTGATTATCGAGCAAAAAATTAGGCCTTATTGTTCCATTTCTATTCATTATGGAACTTATGATAGTATGAGCCTTTTGATAGTTTTCTTCGCTAGTATGTGGTTTAATTTTTTCGAAAATACGTTGGACACATTCCCTCTTAAGATTGTTTGTTTCTAAATCATAGAGTTTATTAAAATCGATGGTTGCTATGCATTCAGTCGGATCATCAAGCTTTTTAGCCTGGCAAAGATATAGATAATCATTTTCGAGCATCTCAAAAGCATGTTCATCAAAAGGCCTATATTTATATAAGAACTTCGGCCCTTTATAAACTTTCGTCTTACAAAACTCATTTATATATCTAATCTTTTCGTCCATGTTCAAATCTATTTCCTCAGTTTCCAGTTGAAGAAAATATCTTTAACAAAAATATCGGTGTTGGAGTACAAAATTTTGTTAATTTCTTTTTTAGAAACGCCAAATTCCGAAGCGATCTTCGAAGATTTCATTTGTTTAGAAGAAAGTAGGTCTTTGATTTTGTCGAACAAGGTAAGTTCTGATTGGCCATTACCTTCATGTTCTTGAGACTTTCCTTCAATCTCAATCTCGTTTGGCTCATCGCCGATTATTGTTTCTTTAGAACTAACGTCTTTGCTTTCTAATGTGTCTTTTTGCATGTCGTCGTTGCTTTCGAGCCCAAATCCAAACCAGTCAAAACTGTTCCTATATTGCTTCCGGATTTCCTCGTCCTTTAGATTTAGTTTGCTTCCCAAAGATTCGTTCACGAAGAAATCGTGGATGTAATTGTTCAAAACATCTTCTTGGAAAATTTTGTATTTATTGAGTATTTCGAAATCCTTTTTCGTAATGCCTACGGCTTCCAAAAACACATTTGGGTCCGCGTTCTTGAATATCTCCATGAACGTGGTCTCACGATATACGCTGATGTAGAGGAACTCAAACAACCTAGCGAGCAAATGCTTCAATACGTTATCCGCATCTTCAATTGTCTCGCCGTTCTTGGGATCAACAACAGGGGTTAGGTTGGTTTTCACGGCTCTTCTGAACGAATCGCAATACCATCTCCTATATAGCATCCCTCTATATTTGACAGGTACATTCTTGGGGTCGTTCAAATAGCCCTTCACGAAATTGTCGATCATGACTCTGGTGTTGCTGGTATATTTGATACCTTCACCGAATTTCTTCTTTACCTCATCGACGAATTTAACGCCGTCGTCATGGCCGCATTGCTCTTTCTTGATGGGGGCGTTGACTCCTGACTCATAGCCCTTCTTGAATCCGTTCGCATACCAGGTCGCCTTGGCATCCACATAATCGCTTGGGCAATATTCCTTGATGTAATCGAAAAGGGCTTTTTCGAATTCGCTTTGGACCTGATTGTCATCATAGTCCACATACTTTTTGAAGTCTTGCTGCCCCAATTCATATCCTTTGTTTCTGCCTTCTTGAGCTATCTTCGTATCGAACCCGTCCTCCGGTTTCGCGGGAACAGTTCTCGTCTTTGTCTTCCCGAATTTAGCATGGGCGAAAACCCTCTTGATGATGTCGCTGACCTCTTTGTCGTTAAGCATCTCCGCCATCGTCTCTTCATCGAGCATCCTGGTGGTTCTGGTGGTGTCCACGATTTTCCTGGAAAGCGGGATCCCGCTGGAATCGCCGTATTGGGCCAACTCGTAGAACACTTGTTCTGATATTGGGCTAGACATGTCGCCGTTTACGAAAATAGGTATGTATTTGACGATTAATTTGGCGATTTGAAGCTTGGTTGTCTGCTCATTCTCGGATTGCTCGGCGTATTTCAAAAGCAAGGCGCTTGCTCTGTCGATGTTGAAATCATAGACGTACCCATCCTTTTTCCTTATTTCGCCATTCACAACATATGGTGTCTGTATTCTAAAAATCGCTTGGAAATACTGCTCAGGGCTCGCCAAGTCCTTCAGTACAAACACACTGGACCATTTCTTGACGGTTACCCCGATGGTGAGTTTGTTGACGGTTATCGCAATAGATCCGAGCTTGTTGGTGTTCTCGGATTCGGTTATGCTGTTCATAAGATAATCGTAAGCGTCGTTGCCGGCTCCTACGCCGTCTTGGGAAAGGTTGATTATTTGGTATCTGGAGAAGAAGTCATCTGCTTTCAAAAGCTTTTCCATCGCCTTGCATGATTTAACCGTCGGCATAAGCCAAAGGGTATGGACGTTATTTCCGAGCATCTGAGGATTGGAATAGGGGAATTTGTCGCCGAAAGTGGAACGGCCCTTTATTATTTCAAGCCATTTCTTGATTTCGTCCTCGTAAATGAACGTGCATGGCTCATTCGGATTGTTCTCTTGCCTCGTCTCGAAGAATTTATTCAAAGAAAAATAATTCTTGGTGAGCAATTTATCCTCTGAGAAAACCGATGCCGTGAGATTGCCGAAAAGTCTGGACATGTTATAACCAAATATTTTCATGTCTGGGAATTGAGCATAAAGAGGATCTACACGTTCAAAACTAGGTGGTTCTTTATTAGAATCCGGATATTTGTTCCTCTGCTCATCGAAGTAGGAGTACGTGAAAGAGGATTTGTCCGTGAATTCGCCTCTGGCTAAAGCTTTGAATGGCGTTCCGGATAAGCAGATGGTTTGTCTTGTCTTGATGTTGAATTTCTGGATGACATCGCCAGTCTTTTTTAACTGGTCCTGATAATCGCTGTCGAGATCCTCGCTTTTCTCTTCTGCGACCTTAAGAGTGCCTTGTGTCCTTTGGTTCCATGCGCCGAAATGATATTCGTCGAGGATGACCAGATCCCAGTCGATGTTCTGCAGTTGCTGAATCTTGGTTTTGACTTCGGCATTTTTCTCTTTGCCGAGGTAGTTCTGGAGCGACAGGAACAGAACGTAAGGATCCTGGACGAAAGATAGCATGAAGTCGCTTCTTCTGAGATTATCATCAGTGAAATACCTGTAGTTTTTCTTTATGTGTCTGAGATCTTCGCGCCAAGATGATTCGACGGCCGGTACGAAAGTGAGGATCAAAATTCTTTCCAAATTTTGATCTTCGCAGTATTTGTAAGTGGTGAACGATTTCCCAAATCGCATTTTGCAATTAAGAAGAAATCTTCCTCTAGGGTTTTGGGCAAAATAATCGCTCATGGCGTCGATACATTCCTGCTGCTCTTTTCTCGGAGTGTAGATTTCTTTATTTTCGTCCGTATGCCTCAAGGAATTGAAAATATCGATGAGTTCATCGGTTGGCACATTCGTGAACCATTCCTGATCTTTCTCGACGATTCCAGCGTTCTTTTTCCTGATTTCGTCGTGAACAGAATAATCCTTGAAGGAGTCATTCTTCGCGTCTAGGCAAACGCCCCAATAGACGACTTCTCTTTCCAATCCGTATTTTTGATATTGCTCGTCTGTCAAAGCTAGTTCATGCTGCTGATCATGTATTCTGGATCTAATTGCATGCCAAAAAGCCTCGCCGATTCTGCATTTGGTCATACCGACCTTAATTCCATGTGTCTGGAATTTAGGAAGCAAATACATATAAATGAGAATCAACGGTCCATCTGTGTTGTTCTTATCGTCTAAGCCGAAAATGGTTTTGTTTCCTTGGTACAGAATCGTGTCCGTTTGATTGATATCAGGTGATTTAGTAACTAAGATTTCTTTCATGTTACTTCATCTCCTGTACGTTCTTTTCGATGAATTCAGTTTCTTCTTTTGAAAGGCCGTATTTTTTGAATAATTGTTTATCAATTGAATCGATACTTTCACCCCATTTAATATCAGAGTTCTCTGTAAAATTTTGCATAGGAACAAAACGATACACTTTTTGCGTCGTGTGCTGAGTTTGCTTTTGAATTCCGACCAAGGTTCTGAAGAATTTTGTCTTAATATATTGAATGAGGTTAGCAGCTTCAATTTCTGATTCAAAAGGGCCAATTTCCAAAAACGTTTCAGTACAAAGTTGCCCCGGCTTAGCTAGAACTGGCATACTGGGAACTTCCCCAAGTGCACCACAGCCATAAGCTTCTGCCATAAAAACCTTGTATTTGTTAAGGCAAGGACTTTTCTTTGGCATAGGATAATTCTTAGGCAAATATCTCCAGGTCCTTTTCATTTTCTCGCCTAATCCAAAAATTTCGTAACCGCCTGATATTTTTTTGTCGGAAAAATCCGGTAGACCGAACTTCTTCGGCGACAGCATGGTTTCTGCACGAAAACCATATGGTTTAGAAGCAGAAACCATGCTGTCGAACGTATGTTCGCGCAACGATTTTGCCTTATTCATTATCGAAATTAAAATTTCATCGCGAATATAAATATCACATCCATTTTCTTTCAAAAATCTATTGCTTTTTCTATCGCCATTCAAGGTATGAGTTATGACCGAGCATTTGTCATTGTAATCTTTATCCCATAGGAAGAAACAAACACCCCCTTTGATATCGTTATTTGGAAAACACACTTTTGAGTCAACAAAGTCATTAAGAGCTTTGACGTGCGTATCATTTATGAATGCTGCTCTAAACTCATCGAGCCCCTTTCCTCCTATCATCCATCTAGAGGGCATAATCATGCTTATATATTTAGGCTTTAAAGAAATAGCCTGCTGAACGAACAACTGATAAATAGGTCTTGCACTTGCCTGTGCCCCTCCATCGCTCAATTGGTATGGTGGATTTCCGATTATGATATCAAATTTCATTTTCCTGTTACCTCCAAAGAATCTATCCTGCAAATGTTTTAACAACTCATCACCACTGAAATGGATGAATTCGTAGGCATATGTCTCGCGCTGATTAGCATCGTTGTAAGTCGATGCTCCGTTGATTCCGCAATACTTGCACCTGTATTTTTTCTTTTCTTCATCGGAGCAGGCGCCAGGCATCAGCCTTCCGTTTTCGTTCACAAACGTATGATTGATGTTAGGCGTTTTGATGTTGCCCTCTTCATCGTCGAACCACGTTCCGTTTCCGATTGCATAACCATTAACGTAGTGACCATCATCCGCCTTGACCCCGTCGCATTTCCTGTTCGCCTGAGAGCAATAATAAACGGTCCTTCTGGCAACATTGGCGGTAAACCTCGTCTGGCCGATCGAATAGATCATGTTCTGGAGGATGTGCTTTCTTCTTTTCTCGATATCGGGCATGATTTCTTTAAGTCCATCATCCAGTCTTATTGCAATTTCTCTTTCAAAGATCCCATTTTTTGTGGCTGGATTTAGCCATTTGTAATCGGGATTGTGCCATACTTCTTCAGAAAGGGAATCCAGAATCATGTTGCATGTCTTTCTTGGCGTGAAGACTTCATCGTTTCCGACATTGGTGATGGTTTCGAGGATATCAAAATTCTCGATGTAGTCATTTGCGGACTCGACGGCGGTCTTGTGCCTGTTATCTGCTGCTAAAGCGTCGTTCTTTTCGTTCTCACCCAACATATTCGTTATTCCTCCACATCAATGACACAAACTTGATTTTCTTATTTTTCTCCCAATCCATGATGTAGCATCTCTTACCGTTATGCTTTTTGGGATCGTTTGCTTTGCATCCAGGACAGATATCTAACTTAGGTTCTTTAGGCTCATCGAACAAACTTAGTTGAACGACCTTCTCAACTTCGTTATGGCAAGAAAACGGGACAACATATTTAAGACCGTCCATTTGCCAAAGGTTCCAGCTAATAATTGTTGCAACTTCGATTAGCAGATCTTCTCCTGGTAATTTACCGAATCTTTCAAAATAATAATCGACGAAATCCAATAAGATGTTCTCACGCGCAATCAAAAGGTTATCCCCTTGAAATTCATAGCCATAAACGGACTTAATCGCTTTTATGGCATAATCAAGCCACGCTTCGTCGGTTGTCGCATTCTCATTGATTACTCTAAATTTCCTATCGAGGATGCCTATTCTATTTTTGTTTTTGATTTCTTCGCCGGAAACAGTGTCGTATCTTGATACAAGATAGGGCGCCTCGCCGCAACATACTTCTAAGCGGATGTCGCTGACATAATCAGTCCATGTCTTGTCCTCATCGAAAAGAACCCTCTCTGTCGGATTCCATGAATTGTCCGGATTTTCCAGATTGAACTCATTCTCTTTTCCGAACCAAGCGTTATCCGCCAAATTATTTTGCTTATTAACGATCCATGACGGAGTGAAGACTTCAGCATTGTCCTTGCTTCTTTTCGTCTGCTCAGCCTTGCTCTTCTCGATTCTTGGCCTAATCGCTCTAACTTTCCCATTCAAATGGCAAGGTTTAATCTCATTCGTAATCGAATATCCAATGCCTTTGTTTTTATAATGATCGGTGGCCCAAATGATATTCTTTTTCGTTGTGTTATCGCGCAAAAGAATATCAAGAAGATTAGGATACAAAGAATATAGGCTTTTAATATTTATTTCATTTTCTGGCATCATTCATCGACCTCTATTCCGTATCTCTCAAAATAAGGAGCGAGTTTTCTCTTCAATTTCGTTGTTGGTTTAAACTTCCCTGCTTCCCAACGATTGACCGTGGCAAAAGAAACCCCTAATAGTTGACCGAGTTCGGTTTGTGTAAGTATCAATTTATTACGCAATTTCTTGATTGCTTCAGAGTAAGTCATACGATGCTCTCCTATTTCGCCGATTATGATATAAATATAACATTTTTTGTATTAGGTTCAATGAAGAGTGCAGCAATAACCTTAAAGAAAACGATACAATCGTGTTTATAGAAAGCGCGAGCGCTAGATCGATAAAAAGAATAGATGAATGGACTAATGTACGTTACGAATTCGTTTTAATATTGTTATTTTTGTAAGAAAAGACCACCTAGTTTCCTAGATGGTCTTTAAGGAAGGTGGCCTTAATTAGTTGTTGGCTGTTGTTTCTTCTTCCTTATGTTTTTTAGAAAGGAGAAGCGTTCTTACTAAGACCCAGCTTGTTCCTAAGAGAACGAAGGAAAGGAGAACTCCATCGACAACGTAGAATAAGGTTCTCCAGCCAGATGTCTTGTATGTGATGATGGTTCCTGGGGCAACGCCTTGCATAGCATTGGAGTTTGCGACCGTATAGAAAACGTTATGATAAGCGGTTCTAATTGCTTGTCTTGCGGTTGCAGAATCTGTATCGGCAAATGCGCCTTTCATCATCGACCAGGTGAGTTGCATATCCGTTCCGGCTCTCATGCCTTGATCAGCGGACATGTATTCGTATAAGTTGAAGTCAGAAAGAGCAAAGCCTCTGAATCCCCATTCTTCTCTAAGAACATTGGTCATAAGGTTCTTATTGCCACCAGCCCAAGTTGTACCGATACGGTTGAAGGAAGACATGACCGCGGTAGTGGCGTTCATTTCTTTTGTGGCGTGATTGCCATTTTCATCCGCGATATAGTCAATTTCGTATTTGGCTTCTTTAACGCAGATTTCGAATGGCTTGAGATAGATTTCACGGATTGTTTGCTCATCAGCCCAAGTGCAAAGAGCAGTGGTTCTCCATGTTTCTTGGTCATTGAGAGCGAAGTGTTTGATATAGGCATATAAACCTTTGCTAGCTGCACCAGAAACAACTTCAGCGGCAATTTTACCGGCAAGTAATCCATCTTCGGAATAGTATTCGAAGTTTCTGCCAGCAAATGGTGAACGATGAGTATTCATAGCAGGGCCATACCATCCAGAGAAGGTAGGATTCATTGCAAGAGCTTCTTCACCGATTGCCACACCCATCTTTTTAGCAAGTTCTTTGTTGAAGGTTGCGGCTAAGATAGGTTCAGACATATAGGCAGTAGCGTAGTTGTATTTACCCATTAAGGAAGAGAAGCCTTGAGGACCATCGTGATCTTCGGTGGCTGGTTTGTCGACGTTATCCATCTTTGGAGTGTTATAAGCACCATTGATCAAGTTATCTTTGGAGTTCTTATAATCATCCTCAGTTAATTGGTTAAGAAGCTTTGTGTATGCTTCATCATCATAATCAAGACCTCTGAGGTCAATTAATTTGAGACCGTTGTCTTCGCCCATAACTGGCATGACATCGTCTGGGTTATTGACGTTTTCATATGGTTTTAAGAGGTCAGCAACGCTCTTATCGCCAATCTTGATATCTTTGGCTTTTGCATCTTTCTCGGTTGGGAGGGTTGGGAAGGTGGAAGAGAAATCGCTTCTAGACATCAAGTAACCATATCCATCGGTCTTCACATCTTTGAAGATAGCGGAAACATCATCGAATTGGTTTTTGACGTCTGTTTTATCAGAGTCTCTCTTACGGTATGTTTTTGTATCATTCACTTTGAAGGTGTATGTCAAATCTTTACCAGTGGAATCCTTAGCAATTTCATGGCTGTTGTTCTTAATGGAAACGGAATATTCGCCTTTTTCAAGCTCATATCCAATAAAGCCATCTTTGTTCTTATCGTTATAGTCATAAGAAGCCATGTCTTCTTTTTTAATTGTTAAAGTGATGGTATCTTTTTCACCTGGTTGAAGGAGTTTTGTCTTTCCGAATTCACCAAGAACTGTCGCGGATTTTTCGATTCCACCAACAGTATATGGTGCACTATAGTAGGCTTGAACGACTTCTTTACCCGCTTTTGTACCAGTGTTTGTGACTTCTACTGTAAGTTTTACTTCTGAGCTAGTGTCTTTTGCTTCAACAAGTTTCTTTTCGAAGGTCGTATAGCTTAAGCCATAGCCGAATGGATAAACGACAGCGTTGTTATATTCGGTTTCGTTATCTTTGAAACGTGTTTCGTAATAACGGTATCCGACATAGATGCCCTCTTCATATTGAACGAAGTGAGCGTCTTTGCTGCCACCATTGCCGCCGAGGATATTTCCATCGATGCCTTCGTATTGGTTAACACCGTTTGTAGCAAAGTTTTGGAAGGTTGGATCAGCTCTGAAATCTCTGGAATATAAATCAGGGGTTCTACCAGATGGGTTCACCTCACCCGAGAGAATTTTTCCTAATGCGTTGAATCCGGTTGAGCCAGGAGAACCAGCCCAGATGATTCCATCGATTTGATTGTCGTTTTGAAGATCGCCAACTTCCATTGTGGTGGAGTTATTTAAGACAACGACAACCTTGGAATAGTTGTTCTTTGCAAAGGCAATCATGTCTTTCTCTTCTTGAGAAAGCTCTAATTCGTGTTGATCGTTGCTGTAATTGGCGAGTTCGCTCTTAGCGTTTGCAGCCTTTTCGTCACTTCCGTTAAGAATGGCTTTGGATGCAGCTGTTCCTGCGTCTTTTTTCATCTCTCTAGACAAATCAAGGCCTTCCCCTCCACAACGGGAAATGAAAACAACGGCAGCTTCGTTTCTATCGGTTGTAAATGTATAGGTGCTAGGTTTAATTTCTCCAATGAAGAAAGTGGACTTGTCGTAATTATCCATGGAGATATTTTGTCTAGCATATTTATTTTTTTGAGCATTGAAGAAGTTATAGACCTCTTCGTCAACGGTAAAGCCCGCTTTCTCTAAACCAGATCTTGGGGTTGCACATCTTGTGGTGTCAACGTTTCCTGAACCAGAACCGCCATAGACTGGATCAACAGAGCCTCTTCCTAAGAGAGCAATTTTTGTGGTCTTAGAAATTGGTAAGGCATTTTCTTTGTTCTTAAGAAGGACCATGCCCTCGTTAGAAATTTCTTCGACGAGGCTTTCGGCGTTCTTATTGGCCTCTTGGCTGCCTTCGTTTTTGTTTGCACCCTTTTTAAAGGATTGAGTGTAGTAGTTCGAATTCCATGATTCGGAACCTTTTGCTGGGGTTTTAATAATTTCGCCTTTTCCTAATGGCGCCCAGACGTTACCAGCATAGGTGTCTAGGATTGTAGCAAAACTAGGCAAAGCCGCTTCAATGGCGATGACGGCTGCACCAGCTAAGACTAAAAATGGAGCCCAAATTGCAATGAATTTGGAATTCTTCATTCTTTTCTTTTTGGACATATGATTTCCTCCTTGTCCTTTGGCCTTTGCTTTATGAATAGACCAAAATAGCGATGTAAGCGCTACCGAAGAAAATATATCTATCTTGTAAGGGCTTTCAAAGGGAGGTGGGCGTTTTTTGACATTAATTAGTCGTGGTTTCGTCTTTTAAAGTGAAAGTGATAAGAAGATGGAAGATGTCGTTATCTATCTTAAAAGACATTACTCCATCATATTTATGGACAATGTTTTCCATGGATTTCATGCCAAAACCATGGTACTCTTTGTCACTTTTTGAAGTCTGTAATAGGCCGTTTTTCATAATGAAATCCTCTTTTTTAAAGAAGTTCTCTAATTCAATATAAAGAACGTTTCCTTTCCTTTTCATAATTAAGGATATGAGGCGTTTTTCTTCGTTTTCCAATTTAGAAGTCGCTTCGATAGCGTTGGTTATGGCATTTCCAAAAAGTACGTATATGTCATAATCTGACATGAAGGAAAGAGCCTTTCCATCAGCGATAGAAGTGAATTTAATGTGATTATTTTCCGATCTTAAAGCGTATTGAGTTAAAACGATATCCAAGGCTTTATTACCTGTTTTGGCAAGAGCTTCGTACACATCAATATCGCGATAGATATCTTTTAAACTATCTTTGGAGATTGTTTCATTAGAAGAAGTTAATAAGGCAACACGGTATTTCAAATCATGGAATTTGATATTTAACGAATCGATGTTTTCTTTAGAAAGCTCGTATTGCTCCTTCCTTTCCTTCATTAGGCGTTTTTCAATCTCCAATTCTTGTTGGATGTGGTTGTGTTTCAAGAAGAAGAAAAAGAGGATGACGAGAATAAGACAACTAGCAAAATTGGAAATAAGACCAATTAAAAACAATGTCTTTATATCTGATACGTAATAGAAGACACGTATTCCACTGGAAATGATGATGGTGAAAATAATGACAACAAAGGCAAAGAAAACAAGTTGCTTATTATTAAAGGTTAATTGAAGGTTTGCTTTTCTTTGCAAACGATAAAAATGGAAGAAGATAAGGTAAGTGAAAAGGATGCTAACGAATGCGATAGACCATTTAATGATTTGGAAAGGAATGCCGTCTATGTTTGTGAACATGGATATGCTGTCAGTAAAAATAGAAGCGAAAATGTTGTTGATGTGGTGGATAAGATAACTAGATAAGCAAACGAGCACGGCGTTATAGAAATTCATCTTAAAGCAAAGAAGCAATGCCGGAAGAGAGAATAAAAGAAGAGTTCCGTACATGAATGTCCAATAAAGGGTAGTGAGGAAGGGGTTAGAGTCCCAATAGGTTGGAAAAAAATATCCGAGTGTGATAAAAACAACCGTTAATAGAAGGTATTTCCAAATGAAACCTTTCTTACGATCAAAAATAGGGTAGGACAAGAAAAAACTTGCTATATAGATTTCTAGGACCAATTGAGCATTTACGTTATTAATCTCACCAAAGAACATAGAGTATTATTCTCCAACTCCAGAAAAATAGTTGCCTAATTCCAATAGGAATTCTTTTCTTCTTGTTCTAGGCATTTTTAACGCTTCGTTGGTTGATAATACGACTTGGTCCTTTTCTACTCTCTCAACGAAAGCAAGATTTACAAGATAACAACTATTACATTGCGAAAATGGGAGGCCTTCTAATTCCTTAACGACTTTTTTCATGGAAGATCTATTTTTATATTCCTCATTTTTTGTGTGGTAATAAACATCATGGTTTGCTACCTCAACATAAACAATTTCACTAGCGATGATTCTTTTAGAACCGTTATCGACGCTGATAAGAACGTTTTTAAGATTCTTTCTCGTTAATAAGACTTTGAAAGTCTTCTCCATTTTCATTTTGAATGGTTCATAAAGAAGTGGCTTTACAACAAAGTCTAAAGCGTCAACGGAATAACCTTCGATGGCGAATTGAGCCATGTTTGTGACAAATATTAAAAGAACGTCGCTATCTATTTCGCGTATCTTTTTAGAGATTTCCATTCCGTTTAAATGGTTTGCCCCCAATTCGATATCCATGAAAATTAAATCGGCATCGCCTTTCTTGTAATCTTTTAAGAAACTTTCCCCGTCAAAATATGCTTCAACTGAATAAGCGACCTTTTTCTCTCCTAAATATTCATTAAGAAAACACTTAAGTATACTTTGCTGCTTCTCTTCGTCCTCGACAATAATGACGTTCATAATCAAATCCTATTTAATTGCCTAAATTATACTATTTAAGCACGCAGATTAGAAAAGCGTTTTCTTGAATGATAGGGAACGATTTTTAAAATAGTCTTCTTACAAACGTATTTGTCTAATATATTTATAGAAAGATAAAATGTAATGAGGAATATCTATGAAAAATTATTTCAAAAATAAGTTTCAACAAGTAAAAGAATCTTTTAAAGCGCATCCGGTCTTGTTTGTTTTTATGAGTTTGATGTGGTTATCGGTGGTTGCTATCTTTATTCGTGCATTATTTGCAAGAAGTTGGGAAATTGCATGCATTTGCTTGCTCTCTTTATTCTTGTTTACTATCCCTCATTTTGTGGAAGAAAAACTGAAACTAGAAATTCCTCTCGTTTTTCAAATCGTGATTATTTGCTTCATTTATGCTAGCGAGATCTTGGGTGAAGTATCTCATTTCTATACGAAATTTCCAGGGTGGGACACGATTCTTCATACGTTAAATGGCTTTAATTGTGCGGCCATCGGTTTCTCTTTAACTCATATCTTGAATAATTCTGAGAAAGCAAAGATTAAATTGTCCCCTTTCTTTGTTGCCTTGGTTGGTTTTTGCTTTTCGATGACCATAGGCGTTGTTTGGGAGTTCTTTGAATTTGGGATGGACTGTATCTTCCATCTTGATATGCAAAAAGACTTCATCGTGAACACGATTGGAACAGTCACTTTAGATCCAAGCAATACCCAAACTCCTCTCGTGATTACAGGAATTACCAAGACCTTGATCGAAACTTCTTCCGGACAAACTTATGTTGTTGAAGGTGGATATTTGGATATTGGCATTATCGATACGATGAAAGATCTTATCGTTAATTTCATTGGTGCGGTGGTTTTCTGTTTCCTTGGCTATTTTTATGAAAAAAATGAATCTAAAAAGAGCATAGCTAAATCTTTCATCATCAAAAAGAAAGAAGAAAAACAGCCTTCAGAGGTAGTAGAATCAAAAGAAGAAAATGAAATAAAACAAATTCAATGAGGTATATATGAAACAAGAAACAATCGATAGAATTCATAAATTTATTCAAGATAGAGACTGGTCTAAGTTTCATTCACCGGAGAATCTAGCCAAGAGCATATCTATTGAAGCAGCAGAACTCTTAGAATGTTTTCAATGGTCTTCTGACGATTATGATTTAGAACACGTAAAAGAAGAACTTGCAGACGTGATTATCTATTCTCGTGATCTTTTGGATAAATTAGGACTGGATGAAGATGAAATCGTGAATACCAAAATGGAGAAAAACGAGAAGAAATATCCTGTTTCTAAAGCAAAAGGCAATGCGAAAAAGTACACGGATTTTGATGATTAGAACGGAATATGTATCTTAGAAAAACAACGGTTTCGGATTTTCCGGCTATTTTTCGGATTTACGAACAAAGCGTTTCCTTCATGAAAGAAGAAGGAAATCCAACCCAATGGAATGATCTTGAGACTTTAAAGAATCATGTCGGAGATGACGTTAATAAGGGAATCTCTTATGTTTTATTGGATGAAGGGGAGATTCAAGCGGTTTTCACTTTGTTAGAAACCCCTGATCCAACCTACCAAACAATCGAAGGCAAATGGATTGATGATTCATCTTATTTCACCATTCATAGAATTGCCGTAAAAGAACATAATAGGGGATACGCCTCAGCGTGTTTTCATTATGCCTACCTTCAAAATAGACATATTCGCATCGATACTCATGAAAAGAATCTTCCGATGAGAAAGCTCATTGAAAAGGAAGGGTTTACTTATTGCGGAAAGATTGTTGTCGAAGATGGAAGCGTACGTCTCGCTTATGAGAAAGTGGCTTCTTTTTCCGAACTTCTTTTAAATTGGTATCAAGAGAAAGGAAGGAAACTACCTTGGCGTGAAAATCCTTCTTTTTATCATGTTTACTTAAGTGAAATCATGTTGCAACAAACGCGTGTTGAAACCGTGAAGGGCTACTATGAAAGATTCTTAAAAACCTTACCAACCTTGCAAGAACTTGCCTCTTCAGAAGAAGACGTGGTTATGAAGCTTTGGCAGGGCTTAGGATATTATTCCCGCGCAAGAAATCTTCAAAAAGGGGCGAGACATATACTCGAAAACAATCTTTCTTGTGACACTTATGAGAAATTATTAAAGGTCCCTGGAATTGGCGAATATACCGCGAAAGCAATCCTTTCTATCGTTTATAACAAACCTTATGTTGCTGTAGATGGAAATCTAATTCGTATCTATTCTCGTTTATGTTCTTCTCCTTACGATTCGAAATCGAAAGAAATAAAAGACAAGTGCAACAAATATTTCCTTTCCTTGCTTGAAAAGAATCCCGGTTCTTTTAACCAGGCTTTAATGGATTTAGGAGAACTCATATGCTTGCCAAACACTCTTCCTAAATGTGAAGAGTGTCCTCTTAAACAATTCTGCCAATCTTATAAAGAAAAGGCCCAAGAGAAATATCCTATTTCTTTGAAAAAAGGCGCGAAGAAAGAAATCGATAAAACTGTTTTCCTTCTTTCTTATCAAGATAAATACCTGATTCGTAAAAGACCGAATAAGGGATTACTTGCCTCTTTATACGAGTTCTATAACATTGATAAGACCTTTCGTTTATCAGAAGCGAAAGATTACTTAGAGAAGAATGGATTTTCCGTTCTTAAAATCCACAAAGACAAGCAAGGGAAACATGTCTTTACTCACCTTATTTGGAAAATGAGTGGATTCCGTGTTGAATTAAATGATTTTCCTAAGGATCTCGGTTTCTTATTGGTCACAAAGGAAGAATTAGAAGAACTTTATTCCGTACCGTCCGCTTTTAAAATCTATCTAACTGAAATTCTTAAGTAAGAAAAAACGACCATTGAAATGGCCGTTTTCATACAGGGATCGATTATTTTTCTATCAAAGCGTCTCCTTGAAGGAGGTAATTCTTTCCATTAATGACGATGCTTTCATCTTTGGAGTAACCCTTTATATAAACTTTGATGCCGTATTCTTTTTCGTTATAACGATAACCACCATCATATAAGGAGGAATCGTTATTTTCACCAGCCATGAATTTAAAATTTCCGTCTTTTAAGAAAGTGATTTTATTTCCCTTCAAAGAGAAGAAATTCGCTAAGAATTTTTTTAAGGGGAATTCGCACATTCATAGCCCTCTTTTAATACGTTTAACGATATAATCAATAGACCTTTCTATAACGAAAGTGTCCGCTTAAAAACAGATAGAAAGGTTATAACTAGTTGATTATGAAATTAATCTTCCTTGATATTGATAATACGTTGCTAGATTTTGATAAATATACCGAAGAGAGTTTGAAAAACGGATTCAAGCATTTTTCCTTGCCAGAATTTGAGCCTTATATGTTAGATGTCTTTCATCGTGTAAATGATAAATTGTGGCGTCAAATCGAAGAAGGAACATTAAATATCGACGGACTTAGACATGTCCGTTTCCAGAATTTCTTCGAGGCTCTTCACATGAAGACCTCTTTTGACCCAACATTATTTGAAGCGTATTACCGTTCTCGACTTTATGAAAGTGCGATACCTGTCGAAGGCGCATACGAGATGCTTGAATACCTTTCAAAGAAATACATTCTTGCGACGGCTAGCAATGGCCCATATGAGCAACAGATGCATCGCTTATCTCTTGCGAAGATGGATCGTTATTTCACCTATTTCTTTATTTCCGAAAAGATTGGCGTTTCCAAACCATCTCCTCTTTTCTTCTCGAAAGCGTTTGAAGAAATTAATGCAAATAGGTCGGAAATCATCCTTCCAAAAGACGCCTGCATTATTGGAGACTCTTTAACTTCCGACATGAAAGGCGGATTAAACGCGGGAATGCATACCTGTTTCTTTAATAAGAAAGGGATAGATAATCTTCCTAAGGAAATTGATTTTGTCTTATCTGATTTAAGTAAAATCTCCGATGTTTTATAAAAAGAGGGGAGACGTGTATTCGTTTTCCTTCATTCCAATGATATTGTTTTGCTAGCCTTTAGCATTTCCAATACAATTTGGGTAGGTAGGACATATCAATGAGCAAATCACAAAAAGTAGTTTTATTAGTTCTTCATGTTTTGAGTGATTTTTTGTTACTGCTTCTAGGTTTCTTTATTTATTTAATTTTTGCTGTGATTGGGGGCATAGGAGATAGTATTCAGGGTGGGGGCAACTCTTCTTCGACACAAACGACTTTGACATCTCTGTATTTTTTAGTTCCGATAGGTGTTGCTCTTCTTTTAGACATTCTTAGTGTAGTTTTTTGCCTTTCTAAGAAAGAAAGTACGAAAGCGAGAAGAACAAGCGTGCTTGTTTTTGAAGTGGTGGTTTGCCTTATGGTAACGGCTTTAGACGCTTATTTGATTGCGGAATGTTTTCTCAATTTAGGAGAAGAAGGTGGAATTATGAATTTCGTCTATATGTTTATTCTTCTTTTCCTTTTAGCGGGTTATTTAGCATTACATATCTTAACTATGAAGAAATTTTGTTTCTTAAAGAAGAAGGAAACAGCCATTTCTTAAAAAAATAGGTAAGATATTTCCATGCGCTCTACTTTTTACCTTGATCGAAAACAGAAACCGGAAACAGCTAAAGCCCAAATCTTTTTTGCTGCCGTTTCTTTTTTTGAAGGAATGGTGATTTCTTTTCTCACCATCTTTTTAAATGAATGTAGAAAACAATTGGGTTGGACATCAAAAATGTCTTCTTTGAGTTTGTTTTTACCTCCTTTTGGTGCAGCAATTGGTATCTTTATTTGCTCTTTTTTCGTTTCTCATCAAAAGAGCAACCTCAAAATTATGAGAGGTTTAATTTGTGGGAGTTTTCTTTCTATCCTTGTTTTTTCTTTGCTTGGCATCTTTCTTCCAACGGGTTTAAATTCAGCAGGCGAGATTATTAAAAAGGGAGAATGCTATACGTTATTTGCCTTATTTGTTATTTTCTCTTCTATTTTGATGGGACTTCATTGGGCGTTTCTTTCTTTTCACGCTTCATGTGCAGCCGACATTAATTTTGCCGAGGGAAGCAGATACGGACATATCTGTCTTTATGGGGTTTTGATGCCAGCGATTGCTTCCCCTTTAGCAGGCTTTATTGCGGAATCGTATTTTATTGGATATAAAGGATATTTGTTTCTCTTTCTTGTTTCGTGTCCTTTGTTGATTTTACTTTTCGGGCTTACTTTTATTTTTAAGCCATTCCCTAGCTCTTTATATCACTCCGATAGTGATGAACATGTCCCAACGAAGTTATTATTTCAGAATAAAAACTATGTCTTTTATCTCTTTTTAGCGTCTTTATGGATCCCTCTTATTTGGGCAAGCGATTCTTTGACTTCGTCTTTGTGGTCTTCCTATGAAAGCCTTACGGAAACGTTAAATTCTTTCAATCCTCTGACATGGGGTATTTATTTAGGTGTGAGTTATCTTTTCGAATTCCTCTTTGTGTTTATTAACACTCATTTTGGAATTGGGAAAAAGATTCGTTTCTCTTTGAGCCTTGCGTTGGGGCTTATTTGCATTGAAACCTTATCATTTGGCCTTTTCTCTTATTTCTTTGTTGGTCCAGAGCACGTTTCTATACTCTTGGCTGTAGGCATCATTTTGATTCATTCCCTAAAAGGCATGGCAAATGGCTTATATGTTACAAGCAATCTAGGTATGCTTAACCATATTTTAGGGCCAAAGCTAAGAAGAAAAGCGGTTTTTATTGCCCCGCTTATCTTTCAACTAGTAAACTCTGTTCTTCAACTTTGTTATCCTTATTTTACTGATGTTACTTTTATTGTTTTCTTTGTGATGAGTGGAATTGCGTTCGTTGGGTTGGTGTTATCGACCTTCCTCGACGTCCATCTTTTGCATCACCCAGAAGAAATGAAGGATTGATAAAGTTATTCGACGATTGGCAAAGACAAACGAATTAGATCGTGAGAAAGCTCTTTTTCTTCGATGTCTAAGCCTTTAACGTAAGCGAAATAAATGGTGCTTGCGAAAGCGCCGGCATAAAAAGCAGAGGTGATTTTGCTATTCACTTTTTTGGTTAAGAATTTGTCATAATTCTTTTCTAGTCTCGTAAAGATGTCTTGGATAAAAACATTAAGGCTATAGAAAAGGACACGAGACGTATCGTTTTGAATCATCTGTTTGAATGGTAAATCGGTGGTGTAGAAGAAATGAACAATGACTTCGACGCTTTTACGGAAATTGAAGATACGGGTCGCATAGAATGTCTTATCTAAGATTGGTTTGATTTCTTTTAATAAGGCATTTTCATAACGCTCAAAAAGGAAAACGAGTAATTCGTTCTTATCATTAAAATTGTTATAGAAAGTGTTTTTGGAAATTAAAGCACGATCCGTAATGTCTTTAATGGATATTTCGGACATGCTTCTTTCTTTTAAGAGATCTTCCAATGCGTTTGCTAAATCTCTTTTCGTGCGTACGATACGCGCATCCTCTTTATTAATAATAGTAGTTTCGTCTGTCATACTTCGTTTCTTCTTTCGAACGTGAAAAATTTTAACACTAAAGTATTGTAAATGGAATAGTGTTGTAATAACATACTTTGCGGTAGTTATTGTACTAAAGGTCAATAACTTCTAAGGAGGTCAAGAATATGAACGATGTCATTGAAATCAAACACCTTACAAAAGACTATGGCGAAGGCCGTGGTGTATTTGATGTTTCTTTTTCCGTCCATGAAGGTGAATGTTTCGGTTTCTTAGGACCAAATGGAGCTGGGAAATCTACAACAATTCGTCATTTGATGGGCTTTAGCGTTCCTGATTCTGGAGAGACGTTACTTCGTGGTGAGAACTCCTTAAAGAATAGAGAGAAGATCATGCAAAGCGTCTCTTATATCCCTGGAGAAGTGGCTCTTCCTCTTGCCTTAAAAGGATCAGAAGTTATTGAAGAACAAATGAAACTCAAGGGAATGAGTGATAGAACCTTCCTCGATTGGCTTATTAAAACCTTTGAGTACGATCCTAATTTATATTGTAAGGAAATGTCTCTTGGGATGAAAAGAAAGACCGCGATTATTTGCGCGTTTATGTCTGACCCCGACATCATCATTATGGATGAGCCTTCTTCTGGACTTGATCCTGAGATGCAAGAAAGATTCATTAACCTTGTTGAATTAGAAAAGAAGAGAGGAAAAACCATTCTTCTATCTAGCCACATTTTCCAAGAAGTGGATGCGTGTTGTGACCGTATTGCCGTCATTAAGGATGGCAAGATTGTTTCCAATTTTGTTGCCAATGATTTGAAACACAAGAGCACAAAACAATATCACGTCACCTATGAAAATCAAAAAGAGAAGAATGCGGCAAAGAAAAGTCTCGCATCCCATCATTTTAGAGTAGAGGATAGCAGCGTAAATCCTTGCCGCCTCTCCGCTTATGTGGATGAAAAAGACATCAATCGTTTTGTGAAAGAAATGCCACGAGAGGGCTTTGTTGACTTCTCGGAGAAGAAAGAAACTTTGGAGGATTATTTCATGTCCTTCTACAAAGAAGACAAGACTTATGGAGGAATTAAGAAATGAGTGAAGAAAAGAAAACCGTTATCTCTGTGAATCATGTCTTTAAAGATTATGGACAAGGGAGAGGGAACTTCGATGTCGATTTTCAAATAAAAGATGGAGAGACCCTTGGTATTGTTGGAGAAAACGGAGCAGGAAAGACAACCCTTATTCGTCAAGTGATGGGCTTTATCAAATCCGATACAGGGAACATCAATATTTATAACTTTGATGCCTATAAAGATTCCGCTTCAACGAAATGCTATATGGGTTACATTCCAGGAGAAATCAATTTTCCAGACGTTCGTTCAGGAGATCAGTTCTTGCATGATTATGGCAGAGCTCTTGGTATGAAAGATGCAGATTTCGCCTATGCGGATGAAATCATCTCAAGAATGCAGCTTGATATCCGTGCTTATCCAAAAAGAATGAGTAAGGGCATGAAACAAAAAACGAGTATCGTGGCTGCCATGATGCTTAAAGCTCCAATCATCATCATGGATGAACCTTCTATCGGACTGGACCCTCTTATGAGAGAAGAGCTTCTCAAACTCATCCTCGAACAAAAAGAGAGAGGAGCAACGATGCTAATGTCTTCGAACACCATCGAGGAACTTGAAAGGGTTTGTGACCGTGTTGCCTATATGTCTCAAGGAAAAATCTTAGATATAGCCGACGTCCATGAAATTCAATCACGTAAAGTAAGGGACTTTAAGATTGAATTCAAAGAAGCGAGAGATTACCAATCTTTCATCAAAACCAGGAAGGACATATTAAGGTTACAGCCTCCATATCACCAAGTTACCGTACGTATCGATAAAAAAGAAATACCTCATCTATTTGATCAATTAGAGAAATACGATCTCAAATTCATCTCGGAAGTGAAATACAATCTCACGACCTACTTCAATGAAAGAAGAAAAGCCTTAAATAAGGAGGAAAAGTAAAATGCAGAAGAAAAAGAATGTTGTAACCCCAATCGTTACCGAAAATACTCAAGAAAGCGTTATGGCTTTACCACCTGAGCTTTCTAATACCAACGGAACAAAGAAAAAAGCGAAAAGAAACCCTTTGTTCTCTTCCGCTTTGTTTAAAGAATCACTCCATTCTAATCGTCGTGGTTTAAGCGTCGTTTCGATTGGGAACGCTTTAATCATGGTGATTATCATCTCGATTCTCTCTACCCTCCATATTAATTCCACAGCCTCTGCTTTAGCCGATCTTTTTGATAATGCAGACTATGAAAACACCATTAAGAGCGGTGCCATCTCTCTTTATTCCGCTTATGACAATACAGCAGAAGCTTATGAGACTTTTATTGCTTCAGACAATAAAGCCCAAAACCTTATTGATACGGAAGTAAGCAAAGTAGAGGATACGACTCTTAACTCTAGCGTCAATGCAGCAAAGAAACTCTATGACGCAACTTATAGCGTTACTCCTGGAGATAGTGCGACAAAGAAGAATGTTGCTAAGAGCGCAACCCTTGAAGTGGTGAATAAAACCATCGATGCGAATGGGGATTATACCGAAGAAGAAAAGACTGTTGCTAAGAGCATTATCTCTTATTACTTCGATATTTACGCTTCAGATGCAAATAAGAGCACAAAAGATATTTTAAAACTCGCCATTCCTGAAGCTTTTACGGACAGCGTTGTTAGCGTTTATCACCTTGATGAAACAAAAAGAGCGGGGACGTATACTCTTTTAGCCGATGCAATTAGCCGCGTTTATGACAAATCCGAAAAACAAGAAGAAGTGAAAACCGATACGGCTTTAAAACTTCTCCCTGTGCTTGCAAGCGAGGATACTTCCTCTTTTATTGGTGGACTTTGTTCCGGACTTGAAGAAATTTATTTCAAAGACAAAGCAACTTATCTAAAAGATGAAACGATTCGTAGCCTATATGTTTCTACCTCTTGCCAAGAATATGTTACCAATACTCTTTCTTCCTTTGCTTATTATCAATACCTCCCAGATTTCACCGTGGAATATAAAACGAGCGATCTTGGCTGGCCAATTCGTTTGGTAGGCACAGGAAAATATGCGGAAAATGGCAATGAAATCAAAGAAGAAATTGAAGTAAAAACCTATAATCCAGACGTTTTTGTCAAAGAAAAAGAAAAGATGGGTAAAACCAGCAATATGCTTCAAAAGATGAGAAAGGAAGCGTTAACTGGTGAAGAATATACCGAGGAAGAAATTGCTGACGCAAAGAAAGAGGCTCAGGAAAATATCAGCACGATTTCTTTGAATCTTAGCAACTTTATGAAGTCTTATCTTGATAGAAAAGATGGGAAGAACGCTTATTATGATAAAAATGGCGTGAATAAAGAAAACATTGCTTCTCGTGCTGAGAAAGAAGTCTCCGAAATGGCAAGACTTACCTTAATTAGCACCTATAACGAGAAACACGAACCTAAGATTTCTAGCATTGAGGAAATTACGGTTGAAAACTCCTCTATGTCTGGAAAGGAAATGATGACCTTGGTGAAGGGATATGCCGCAAGTGGTATCTCTTCCTACGAAACCTATTATTTTGATTATCAAGAAAGCGGTTATTCCTTAACGGATAGCAACCTCCTTGCCATGAATAAAGGTAGCCAAGGCGTTATGGCCCAACTTCCTACAAGCGTTGATGAATCCCTTAAAGAAATGGGAGGTATGAATACATACGGCATTATCGTTGGTGTTGTTGCCTTCGGGATTGCTGCCTTGCTTATTCCAATGGTTTATACCATCTTGTTGGCAAAGAGCCTTGTCTCTGAAAAAGTTGAAACAGGCTCTCTTGCCTTCACCTTATCTACTCCAACCACAAGAAACTCCTTCATCTTTACCCAAGGCTGCTATCTTGTTTTCTCGGAAGTGGTAATGGCTCTTACCTTACTTGTTGCAAGTATTGTCACAAGAGAAATAGGTATTTGGGCTGGTTCAACCGACTTATCTACAAGTTTGCCAATTGCTGATCTTTGCTTATACGCTCTCGGCAACTTCATGGTTGCCCTTGCTGTTTCTGGGATTAACTTCCTTGCTTCATGTCATTTCAACAAAACCAGCGAATCCATTGGTGTTGGTGGAGGACTTACGATCTTCTTCTTCATTTGCTCTATTCTTGGCTTATTTGCAACCAAAGCCATTCCAGGAACAATCCGTATTACAATGATGTCCATCTTCAACTATATGACTATCGACTCCTTATTCGATGCCCTTGCTGTTATGGCGCAAGATTATGGAACCTATTGGTTCAAGTTGATGTTCCTTCTTATCATTGCTATTGTGACATATGTTCTTGGCGGATTTGACTTCAAGAAGAAAGACTTGCCACTTTGATGAACTAACAAAAAACAAAACGGATGTGAATGAAAAAACACATCCGTTTTTATGTTGTTATGGCTTTAGTTATTTATTGTTTTACGTACCAATAGCCCGCTTTTCTAGAGCCCATTCTTCCTATGATGTTTTGTTTAGATAAATTATCTAGATGCCTATGAACAGTTGGCAAAGACTTTTTGGTTATAACTGATAATTCTGAAATGGTGACGTATTTATTGCTTTTTATCGCTTCGACAATGATTTTATCAATGCCGTTTATCTTATCATTTATCTTATCATTTATCTTATCATTTAAGAAATTTTCTTTCCTTTTGAATACGAAAGTAAAACCGAATTCGTCATTGAAATATTCGTATTCGATACCGTTTTGTGCACATAAAGTGAACGTCCGATCGAAACCAGTTCCAAAAGCATCAATATAGCCGTATTTATATAAGACATCAGAAATCAAAATGTTTCTAATTTTGCTTCCGATATTGCCTGAAGCAAATTTGATTGGATCAATGTTTTTAATGATTGTCCCTGGGTTGTATATTTTTATTGTTGATTTGTATATTGAATATTGGTTGTAGTCACCATTGATTGCGTAAGAACAATGGGCGAAAGAATTTATGATTATCTCACGTAAAGCTCTTATTGGTATTTCCGGCGTCTCTACACGCTGCAAACCCTCTATATTTGATTTATACGAAATGTGATTTTGGATGTATGAAACACTTTCTTCTATACATTCAAATATATTACCTTTAAACTCTTTGATTTCGCCAAATTCTGTTCTTGAGTCTGTTGGATAATTGGCTTCTTTAATTTTTAATGGTTTATTGTTGCCGAATAAACACCAGCCGGCATTATTCAATTTATCATTTTCGGTTAATAAACCTAATTTTCTTAATGCTTCTGAAGCATTTCTATAGACATAATTTAGACGCCCCTTTTCATTTGCCGTTCTAATGCAATCTATTAAAAGATCTTCGTTAATATCATTTATGCCATAAATTGTTTCTGTCTTTTCCCAACCAGAATAGTTTACCTCTTTATTGTCAAAAAACGTTTCAGTTGAGATGAACTCATTAAAATATCCGCGTCGTCAATTCTAATATAATACCTTCCGTACGCGGAATAAGGGGTATCTTTTCCCTCGACTACGACCTTTATTATTTTTTTACCTCCCTCTTCTAAATCGTCTATAAATACTGTGCTAGGCAGAGGTTTAAGGTTATTTTGAATTTCATGTGTTATGTCGGAAATGGTCTTTTTACCAATATTTTGTCCAACGATTCGCCCCTCATCGTTTATTCCAAAATATAACTCCCCACGCTGATTTTTGTTTAACATCGAACTCAAGGAAATGATTCCTTCCTTTAATTGGGCTAAAGACTTTCTTAATTCTACAAATTCGTTTTCTTTGAACATTGGTAATTTTTCTCCGACTGAGTTTATCTTATCATTTATCTTATCATTTCATTCAAAACGAATGATAAGTTAAATCCCCAATGCGGACGAAGAGAAGATTATTTGTCGTGTTATCTTTATCTCCAAGAAATACATTTCTTTGGTTTCTTAAAGAAATCTATCCAATTTATTGTGTACGAAAAAGAAATCAGATGGCAAAAATAGAGATAAGTGATTAAATAAAGAGCTGTATGGAAAAAATAATTGTTTTGGATTTTGGCGGCCAATATAACCAATTAATCGCCAGAAGAGTGAGACAAACGCACGTTTATAGCGAAGTCTTACCTTATACGACCTCTTTAGATGTTCTTTCTTCGCCTGAGATCAAAGGCATTATCTTCACCGGTGGGCCAAATAGCGTTTACGATGAGAAATCTCCTCATATCGATGCGAAGATCTTTTCTCTTGGAAAACCAATCCTTGGCATTTGCTACGGCGCTCAACTTATGGCGTACACCCTTGGGGGCAAGGTGGAAGGTTGTGAGTCTTCCGAGTTTGGAAATATTGAAGTGACGTTAAATTCTCCATCGATATTAACGAAAGACGTTCCTCAAACAAGCAACGTTTTCATGTCGCATAATGATCAAGTTACCATTCTTCCTGAAGGATTCACTTGCATTGGAAGTAGTGCGCATTGCCATAATTCCATTTTCGTGAATGAAGAAAGAAAACTCTATGCGACCCAATTCCATCCCGAAGTGGAGCATAGCGAATACGGACAAAAAATCATTGAGAACTTTGCATGGAATATTTGTAAGTGCTCCCCGAATTGGAAACCTTCTTCCTTTATTGACGATAAGATTAGGGAAATTCGTAAACAAGTCGGAGATAAGAAAGTTATTTGCGCTTTATCGGGTGGAGTGGATTCTTCGGTTGTTGCCGCTTTGATTGGAAGAGCAGTCGGCTCTCAATTAACCTGTGTATTTGTCGATCATGGGCTTCTTAGAAAAGATGAAGCAAAGAATGTTATTGCAACCTTCTCTAACAAAGAGAAATTTGGCTTTAATTTCATCCCAGTGGACGCGTCTCCTCTTTTCTTAGAGAGACTAAAAGGAGTTACCGATCCCGAACAAAAACGAAAAATCATCGGCAAATCCTTCATCGATGTTTTTAAAGAAACAAAAGAAAAGATCCCTCATTGCGAATATCTTGCTCAAGGAACAATCTATCCAGATCGTATTGAATCTGGTTTAGGCATTTCTCAAACAATTAAATCTCACCATAATGTTGGAGGTCTTCCAAAGGATTTAGGATTCGAAGGACTTGTTGAACCTTTAAAAGATTTATTTAAGGATGAAGTCAGAGAACTAGGGCTTTTATTGGGATTACCTCATGAACTCATTTATCGTCAACCATTCCCAGGACCGGGCTTAGGTATTCGTATCATTGGTGAAATCAGCAAAGAAAAGATTCGTATCGTCCAAGATGCGGATGCTATATTCCGTGAAGAAATTGCTAAAGCAGGCTTAGATAAAAAGATTAACCAATACTTTGCAGCCTTATCCAATATGCGTTCTGTTGGCGTTATGGGTGATGGAAGAACTTATGACTATGCGGTTGTTCTTCGCGCGGTGACGACGGATGACTTTATGACCGCTAAACCAGCGAATATTCCATTTGAGGTTATTACCCACATCTCCAATCGCATTGTGAATGAAGTCAAAGGGGTCAACCGCGTTGTTTACGACTTTACTTCAAAACCACCGAGCACTATTGAATTGGAATAAAAAAGAAGGTGCGCCTTGTAAACGTAAGAGGCGTGCCTTCTTTTTATGTGGACCGATAGGGACAACCTAGAACCGCCTGCTATGCGGGCGAGAGCG
>UQFY01000008.1 GCA_900540385.1 uncultured Mollicutes bacterium | reverse complement strand
CCGAACGTGGAAACCCGCTTTTCTTCACGTTTTTATGATTGATGCGTAATGACTACACCGCTTAATAAACGAATAAGAAATGGGTTTGTAAAATTGTTTCGACGCATTTCTTTCAAAGGAAAAACTAGCCTTTGATGGTCATTATTATTCTAAAAGATGAAATTATAGTTGTCCTATTGTCTTGAGATATCTTTCAAGGATGACCATGGCCGCGCCAGAATCGATCTTTTTTCTTTGTTTCTTAGAATTCAATCCGTTTTGATGGAGAATTGCAGCTGCTTCAACAGTCGTGTTTCTTTCATCTTGGGGATGAATGGGAACGTTTGGGAACTCTTTTTCTAACACTAGAATGAAGTCTTTGACGATTGGCGTCATTTCGCATTCGTCCCCACTAGGAAAAAGAGGGTAGCCAATCACAATGTGGTCCACTTTTTCTTTCTGAAAAACGTCTTTTACCGCATTTAGCGCATCTTCGTAATGCGTGGCTTTAAAACGAACTTCTGGCAAAGGGGAAACAAAGAAACCACTACGGGATATTGCTAAGCCGATGGATCCTTTGCCTAAATCAATTGCGAGAATGTTCTTTTCCATGTGTAAGATTCTATTCTTTCTATGTGTTTCTTTAAAGAATCAGTAATTTGCTTCAGTGAGCAACAAAAGATGAGTTTTATTTTGTCTCTTGAAGAAATCCATTAAGAAGAAGCCGACTTTCATAAGATATTCACCGGAGAAAGTCCCTTTTTCTTCATCATCTAAATGAGCAAGATAACGTTTCTTTGGGTCAAGTCCTTTAAGTTTCCAATAATCTAAATGCCAAGTATAGTTACTCTTTTCAAAGAAAATAGCGATTGCAGTCTTTTTATCTTTAGAAACGGAAATCATCGACATTTCATCATGATCTAGGGGATTTGCTAGATGATAAAGAGTGCCGTTCATAACCGCGTCATTATGATATTTATGATAGATATCACTGCCTTTTTGGAGGAGTTTCCAATCGTTTTCATTCAACGTCGTTGGATTCATTTCATACCCATATGTGCCAAAAAGAGCAACGTCCACTTTCGTTTTATAACTTGTTTGTGAAGAAGCGGAAACATGAGAAGAAATACAAGAAAGAGGATAACCTAAGGAAGTAAAATATTGAATATTTGCTCGTGAAGCTCCGTCGGTCTCGTCAGATGTCCAAATTTGAGGAACGAAATAAAGTGTTCCTAAATCAAAACGAGCGCCACCGCCAGAACATCCTTCAAAAAGGATATCAGTATATTTCAAACGTAATTTAGTGAGCAATTTGTAGTAGCCTAAGGCATTTCGATGATAGACTTCGCCTTGTTTTTCCGCGCTTAAGAAAGAAGAAAAATGTTCTGCCATATTGCGGTTATGGTCCCATTTGACGTATTTCACTGGATATTCATCAAGGATTTTAGAGATGCTTTGGAAGATATGCTCCACCACTTCATCGTTAGAGAAATCAAGCAATAATTGGTGACGTTCTAAGGTAGACCAATCTTTGTTTTCATTATATCCAAGCGCATATTCTGGATGTTCACGGAACAATTCGGAATCTGAGCTAATCATTTCAGGTTCGAACCAAATTCCGAAATCTAGGCCGATTTCTTCTAAATGTTTCGTGAAACGATGAAGGTCCACTTTCGAAGAATTTACTGTCCAATCTCCTAAAGAAGAGGAGTCGTTATCTCTCTTACCAAACCAACCGTCATCCAAAACAAATAAATTCACACCAACTTTCTTTGCTTCATTCGAATAAGCAATAAGGGAATCCGTATCAAAATTGAAAAACGTCCCTTCCCATGAGTTGAAGATTAACGGACGAGGAGCTTCTCTCTTATCAGTTTGAATGTTTTCTTTGATTAGAGAATGGAAAGTGCGAGACATCCTATCAATCCCTTCATGGGAATATGAGATGACAGCTTGTGGGGTTTGGAAAACTTCATTTTTCCCAAGCACAAAGCAAAAATCCTCATCATTTAATCCATAAACAAGATGAAGGGTGCCATACATCGTCTTTTCTAATCTCATTTTCCAGTTTCCGGAATACAAAAGGTTGAAACCGATGCATTCTCCTGCATTATAGTTGTTCCTTTCTTCACTTAAGAAAAAGAAAGGGTTCTCTTGATGGGAGCTTTTCCCACGGTTAGAGGCAATTTCTTCTATTCCATCATGCACAAGATTGATTTCTTCTTGTCTTTCTCTTGCCCAAGCGCCAGAAAAATGGTGGAAATAATAATCTGAGGTTGGTAAATCAAGCTGCATTGACATGGCGCGAAGAAGACGGATTTTCTTCTTGCTTTTGTTTTCAATCTTAAAAGATTTGGCAATGATATCCTTATCACGATAAATCGAAATATATTCATATAAGTAAACATTCGCGGTGATATCTTTTAAGAGTATCTCCAACGTATCCACGTTTTCTTTGTTATATAGGCTTTCTTTTCTATCTAAAGGAGTGTCTAAAGAAGGCAAATCATCTACTGGTTTAATCCCATGATAGATTTTATGTTTCACATATTCGAAATCGGTGAGATAAGAGCCGTTTTCATGTTGAATAATAATCGGTGCATCTCGTTTATCCGCTTGAGCGTGAGAAGATATTTCTTGTAAGCTTTCAGGATAAAAATAAGCCGGAAAGGGGGTCATAATAGACATCTTTTTATCCAAATAAGTGTTATCTGGATAAACAATACGGCTTTTAAGAATATCGCTTAGATCGTTTAGTTTTTCTCCAAAATAGAGGGTTTCCAATCTCCCAAAGCCATTCAAATGAATAACATAAGAAATATCGCGGTTAAAAAGATGAAATACATTAGTTTCGGAATCAAAATGGATCATAAGTGGCTCCTTTTTCTAAAATCATAGCAAAAACTTTGTTTTTAATCACGGAAAAGAAAGGAAATAGCTTCTTCTTTAAAAAGAAGAAACCCCTTTATTCGCGAAAACTCTAATGATTTTTTATTATCTTATTTTTAAAGGTTTTTTCTATTCTTTTTGTTACCTTTTATTCAGGTATATTTTAAATATTTATGCATGTCTCGTGTATTTTAGACGAATTTCCTTTAGAATTGAAACCTATTTGGAGGTCTTTTATGAAGAAAAACATCACTATCTTAGCTCTTTCTTCCCTTTGTTTGCTTTTTATTTCGTCTTGTAAGAATGATTCACCTTCTTCTTCCTCAAGTTCGAATGATGCTTTTTCTTCAACTCTAAATTCAGAAGAAGAAAAGCCTTCTTCAGAAATAAAGCCATCTTCAAGTCAGGAGAACAGCGAATGGGATACGAATTATTCTGATAAGAACTATGTCGCAAAATATAAAGCCAATCCTAATTTCACTTTAGCGGATATCGACTACAATACACCATCTAGCGGAACGCAACCTGTTCTCGTAATTCCAGTCACTTTTACAAATAAAACATTTACCGACGCGGAATTAGAAGATATAAAAACGTTAACCGGTGGAACTAGAGAAGATACGAAATACTGGGAATCTTTGAAATCCTATTATGAAAAATCTTCTTATGGAAAACTCAATCTTGAATTTACCTATTCCGATCCAGTATCCATGGGTATGGATTCTAGAACGTTCAAAAACAAATACGGAAAAACGGAAGACGATGTGAGCCAAGGAAAAGCCGCAGCCGTTGCTTTAAAGGAAGGTGTTAAAGCCTATAAGAAAAAGAATGGCGATTCTTCCACAAAGAAATTCGATACAGATGGTGATGGCTATATCGATTCCGTGATCATGATTTACGCCGAGAACGATACGCCTTCTTTCGATAGCAATGGAGATGTTTTCTGGGCTTATCGTTATTGGGATTTATACGATGAGAGCAATCGACTTTTAGGTTACGCTCCTGATGGAAATGTATCTTCCCCTATCGGCAACTCTTATTTTTGGGCATCGTTAAGTTTCTTCTATGAAGGAACAGGAACAAGAAACTCACATACTGGCGTAGATTCTCATACTTTAGTTCACGAATTTGGCCATATGCTTGGAGCAGATGACTATTACAACTCTGATAATGACGCTTCTTCGGAGGTGACGGGTGGCAAAATCATGATGGCTTATAACATCTCCGATCATGATGCATTTAACAAGCTTCAATATAACTGGGTAGAACCTACTTACGCTTTCGGTTCCTGTGAGGTAACCATTCGCCCATTAGAATCGAGCGGGGATTGCATTTTGTTAGCCGATAAAAATGGCTGGAATGGTACGGCATTTGATGAATATGTGTTGATTGAATACTACACCCCTACTGGCTTAAACGAATTAGACGCCAAGACTCCATATGGATCAAACCATATCCAAGGGGAAAGCGAAGCGGGTGTCCGTATTTGGCACGTTGACAATCGTTTAGCTAAGGTGAATTCCAAAACAGGTGTTGCTTCCGCCTATTATAGCGACGAAGAAATCAAAAATGGCTCATTCAGCGACAACAATTACTATCCTCTTGTCGCTTGTGGTAACGGTGAAGAAAAAGATTTAGAAGTTTGCCAAGGCAAGGGATTTGATTCTTTAACTCTCATTTCTTCAAAAGGTAGCAGATTTACAACGCAAAGCCTTTCAAGAAACAGGGATTTATTCCATGAGGGAGAATCTTTCTCTTTGCTCGATTCCTCTTCTTCTAGCAAGTTCAGCAAATATTTTGCTAACTCCTATCATTTTAATAACGGAAATGAATTTCCTTATAAAGTCGAGGTCACCTCTCTTTCTGCCGAGGGAGCCTCTATTCGTATTACGGAGCATAGATAACATGAAAGAATTATTAAAAGAAAACCAATATCTCTTATTAGGAGAAAACGATGAAATTCTAGCGGAAATCGATTTTCCAATGATTAAAGAGGGCGTAATAGAAATCACTCACACGATTGTATCTCCTTCTCTTCAGGGACAAGGAATTGCCAGAAAATTGGTGGATAAGGTCTTAGAAATCGCCAAAGAAAAAGGATACCGAGTTACGGCATCCTGTTCCTATGCAAGGCATTATTTAGAGAAACAAGGGCTGTTATAAGCCTTTGTTTTTATTTTTCGAAAGGTTTTAAATCCTTTACGCAATCTGTTGGATAGATACGTTTTTCATTATTATCGAGATCAATAAGAACGTATTTCATATTGCCCATTCCAAGTTCATGCATATAGGTGAGCTGGCGAAGACCTTTACGGGTTTCAATTCTTTCTATAAGATCGTGATTCTCCTCTTTCTTCATGGCATAAACGATATCAATAGATGCAGTATCGATTGCACAAATATCTAAAGAAGCGAGTATTCCGACGTTTGGAGTAACTACTGGAGCTGCAGAAAGGCCTACGCAATCACAATCGACAGACATATTTCTCATGACATTGATATAGGCAATGTTTTTCCCAAAGAAATCCACGGTCGCTTTACTTGATTCCGTAATTCTTTCCATGAGTTCTTCTTTGCCAATCGACCACATGACCGAACTATTTTCCTTTGTATGAATAATCTTTTTGCCAATTCTTCCATCAGCGCAGCCAATACCAATATTCTTATTAGATCCGCCAAAACCGCCCATGATGTGCCCTTTAAAATGGGTTAACACCAACATGGAATCGTAATTGGTTTCATGGGAACCGACAGACATATCCGTAAAATATTTACCGCCTTTAACAGGAAGAAGAACGGTCCCTTCTTCATCCATGATATCCACAGGAGCAAAATCCCAACCATTAATCGCTAAAGTCTTGCGGTGTGTCTCTGTCGTGTAACGGTCTCCTTCATAATACGTATTCGTTTCCACGATACTCGCATCCTTTAGTTCTTCGTTCATGAGTTTCTTTACCCATTCACGAGGCAGGATATTTGGCCCATGGGCCTCACCGGTATGAAGTTTGACGGCAACTTTTCCTTTTAAATTGCCACAAATTTTACGGTAGGCTTTCTCCAAGCCTTTTTCCGATAAATCTCTTGTAAAATATACGATAGATTCGTTCCCGACTCTTTCATCATAAGGAACATATTTTGTTTCTTTCATTTCTCTCTCCTTAATTCGAAATCATTATAAAACTATTTTATCTAGGCCTTGTAACTTAAAACATCCGAGATCATTTCCTCATCAATTTGGAGAGGAATCGGTCGAGAAAAACGTCCAATTCGTTGAAAGGCAAATAAAATAAGCGGAAAGACCACTAACCCGTATAGATAAGAGAAACAAAACAACTTCTAGACCACACACGCATCCTAATTTCATCCCCACAATTTTTTCTTTCAAGAAACCTTTATAATAAAAACATGTACGAAAACGAACTGATTGATTACTTGACAAAATATAACGGCTTTAGGAAAGACTATAAGAATCTTTTCCCAAACAAAGAAGAAACCATTCGCCTTCTTTTAAAGATTACTTTGCCAAATGATTTAGAACCCTCCTTTTTTGAAATGGAACAGGACTTTATTCGCAATATGAACTCCCGAATTCAAGTCACGGATTCAAAGAGTCTTAAATACATAGACGGGGTTGCTCTTTTTCTAGGAAACCCTCTCTTTATTAAAGCAGACATCTTAATGGATCCCCTCTTTTCTTCTCTTTACCAGCCAGAATCTTTAATGAAGAGGGAATTTAGCGATGACCTCCTCTTCCATGGTGGAATTGAAATCCGTAAAGACCTTTTAGAAGAGCTTAGCAAGCAAGGACGTGAAATGTCGGAAGGAGAAATTCACCTCACCAAAGGATATGCTCTTCCTTTTAAAGAAATCATTCATTGTTCTTTCCCGAATGAGTTAGCAACCTCAGAGGATGTAGAGTCTTTCTCCGAAGCCTATTTAAATGTCCTAAAAACATTTGAAAAACAAAAAGGTAAAACCCTCGTTGTTCCTTTATTAAACAACAAAAAAGAAGAGAATATTTTCTTTATCAAAACAGCAAAATCCTACCTTAAAACAATGGGTAGCAAGAAAAAAATCATTTTCGTTACAAATGATGAAAATACATATAACGAATCGATGTTTTTGTTTTAATTTAATTTGTCAATATTCCTTTTTATAAAGAAAGAAATTACAATTGAATATACATATTTCGATTTCATAAAAAGGAGGGCTTTATGGCTAAAAGGAAATCAAAGAAAAATTCAACTTTAGGGCAGATTTTAGGAATCTTCGGGAGTATCCTAGGAATCGCCGCAGTCTTTATGGGGTTCTTAAATTTCGTAACCTTGACTGGCAAATTATTGGGGGCAACTAGTGAATTAGGAACCTTAACTGGTATGCAAGCCGCTTTTGGTGCAAAGGCAGCTGCTGCTGATAAACCAAGCTGGGCTATTTTTGCAGACGGCACCACTTCAAACGGAGAAATCACATTAGCTAGCAAAACTGGCATTCTTATTCTTTTCATCCTGCTTTTAGCGGGTGCTCTTGTTCTTCTTCTTGGAAGCCTTATAAAAGGCAAAATTGGAAAGTTCTTGATGTTGGTTGGCGGAGCGGCAATGATTGCTGGTGCCATTATGGCATTCTGCGCTATCAGTCTTTGTGCTTTTGAAAGCAAAGGAAGTGGCACAGCTGGATATGAATATTCCCTTGGAATTGGCGCTATTTTAACAGGCGTTCTTGGTGGAGTCGGCGGCCTTGCTGGCTTAGGCTCTGGAGTTGTCGGTTTACTTAAATAATACCTTAGCAATAGAGGGTCATCGGTTTCTCCCCGTTGACCCTCTTTTTTTATGCTAAAATTCTTCTCGTCATATGATTTATTTTGATAATGCAGCAAATAGACCGGTAAAAAAAGAAGTCTTAGATGAACTCATAAAAACAGAAATGAATTTTATAGGGAATTCCAATTCTTCCCATGAAGCAGGTCTTCTTGCTCACGAAAAATACCTCTCGTTGGAAAAAGAAATCATGCAAGCGCTGGATTTAGATCCAACTGCCTACGATTTGGTTTTCACTTCGGGGGCTACTGAATCGAATAATCTAGCCATAAAGGGAATATATGAAAGCTATTCTGGCTTTGGGAACACCTTCTTGTCTTCCGAATTTGAACATTCCTCCACAAACGCTACGATAGCCTATCTTAAAGATAAGGGTGCCAACGTCTCTCTTATTTCCACCACAAACGATGGAAAATTGTCCATTGACGATTTAAAAAACAAATTAAACGATAACTGCATCCTTCTAGCTCTATCTCTTGTAGAATCTGAAGTCGGAACCATCCAAGATTATCAAGAAGTGCAAAAAGCTCTTGAAGGGAAAGAATGCAAACTCCTTTTAGACGCTACGCAAGGGATTGGCAAAATTCCCGTGCATCTAAACGGTATTGATATGATTTCTTTTGGAGGACATAAGTTCGGCGGAATCACGGGAACAGGAATTCTCTTAAAGAAGAAAGAAATTATCCTTACTCCTCTCTTACACGGAGGGAAAGCGGAAAGCCCATATCGAAGTGGAAGCACTCCTCTTGGACTCTTCTCCTCTTTTGCGAAAGCGTTAACTCTATCCCTCTCCTCATTAGAAAAGAACTATGCCTATGTAAATGGCCTATCATCGTATCTTAGAGACGCTTTATTAAGCATTTCGGGTATACGCCTCAACTCTTTTTCAGGAAACCCCTATATCAACAACTTTTCTTTGAAGGGCGTACCTGGAGGAGAAATGGTGAAATATCTTTCGTCGAGAGGGATTTGCATCTCACAAAAGAGTGCTTGCAGCATCCCTCAAACTCCATCGAAAGTGATTAACGCCATCTATCACGATAAAAAAAGAGCCCTTACCTCATTCCGTATCTCTTTGTCTGAAAATAACACAAAAGAAGAAATCAACAAGCTTATCGAAGCAATAAGGAGTTACCATGCCCTCTAAAAAAGAAAGAATATTAACAAGAGAAGAAGCCGTCGAGCGTTCTTTAGATACGGAATTCCGTTATACCATTTGGCGAAGATTTATCGCAGCCCTTGGCAATTATCAGCTTATCCTTCCAGGAGATAAAATCTGCGTTTGCATCTCTGGAGGAAAAGATTCCATGTTAATGGGCCTTCTTTTTAAGCATCTTAAGAAATACTCCAGCGTTCCTTTTGATGTGGAATTTCTTGTAATGAATCCAGGCTATAGCGAATTAAACCTCCAAATCATTAAAAACAATCTTCAAACATTACAAATCCCTGCAAGGATTGTTGAAACGGATATCTTCGACATTGCCAATAGCACTTCTGAATCTCCTTGCTATCTATGTGCAAGAATGAGAAGAGGGGCTCTTTACCGCATTGCAAAAAGTCTTGGTTGCAACAAGATTGCTCTTGGCCACCACTACGATGACGTCATTGAAACAACATTGATGAACATGCTTAACTCCGGTTCTTTCCAAACGATGTTGCCAAAGCTTCATTCCGATCATTACGAAGGAATGGAAATTATCCGCCCTCTTTATCTTATTCGTGAAGAAAGCATTCTAGAATGGAAGAAATTCAATAAATTAACCTTCATTCAATGTGCTTGCCGTTTCACAGAGAATTGTTCCATTTGCGACAACGGATCTGGCGGATCACAAAGACAAAAGACCAAAGCATTAATTAAGCAATTGATGGTTACTTATTCTCCAATGGTAGAAAAGAATATCTTCAAAGCAGGAGGAAATGTCGTCTTAGATAAAGTACTTGGTTATAAAGAAGAAGGAGTTTATCACGACTACCTTGAAACCTATGAAGAAGATGGCGCAAAAATCAATCAAAAGATTTCTTCCTTGAATTTAGAAAAAGCTGCTGTCGATAAAGCGGAAAATGAGCACCGCGCTTTAAAAGAAGACGATACTTTCTATAACCGTTTTAAGCAGTAAGTAGTAACACTTATTTCATCTACATTCTTACTTTTTTGCTATGTTTTGACATTTGCTTTTCGTAATGAATAAGTATCGCTACAATAAAAACATGGAAAAACTAACACATTCTAAGCTTCTTGAAGCAATTTCTCATTTCGAAATCGATGGAAATGTCATTAACATCGAAGAAAATCATAATGGTCACATTAACGACACATTCGTCGTGACCGCAGAAAATGAAGAAAAGAAACGAACCCGTTATATCGTTCAACGTATTAATAGCAACGTCTTCCCAAATGTGAAAAACGTTATGCTTAATATTCAGGAAGTCCTTTCTTTCATGCGAAAGAAGGTCGCCGATAATCAAGGCGACTTGTCGAAAGAAGTTCTGACTCTCATCCCAACAAAAAACAAAGCAAGTTATTTTGAAGATGAGGAAGGTTCTTTCTTCCGCGCTTATTTGTATTTGGAAGATTCTCTTTCCTATAACCAAACCACTTCTCCTGAAGTTTTTGGCGCTTCTGGACGTGCTTTTGGCAAATTTCAAAGAGATTTAAACGGTTTTGATGCCGCAAAACTCTTTGAAGTCATCCCAAATTTCCATAACACCCCAAAACGTTATCAAGATTTCCTTAAAGCTCTCTCCCTCGCTAGCGAAGATAGAAAAGAAGAAGCCAAAGAAGAAATCAAATGGGCCAAAGAGAATCAATACATATCTGAATTTTTCTCCGGAAAGAACATTCCTTTAAGAGTCACTCATAATGACACGAAATTAAATAATGTTCTTTTCTTTGAAGGAAGTAATAAAACCTGCGTCATCGATCTTGATACCATCATGCCTGGCTATTCTTTGTATGATTTCGGGGATTCCATCCGTTTTGGCGCTAACGAAGCAAAAGAAGACGAGAAAGATCTTAACAAAGTAAAACTAAGCCTCGCTTTCTTTAAAGCATATTTAGACGGATACATGGAGGGGGCAGGCGAAACATTAACAAAAGAAGAAATCGCCCTTTTCCCTGAGGCAGGAATGCTTATGACCTATGAATGTGGAATTCGTTTCCTTACCGATTTCTTAAATGAGGATACCTATTTTAAGATTTCTTATCCAAATCACAATCTTGTTCGTGCCAAAGACCAATTTGCATTGGTTGAAGATATGAAGAAAAAGCTCCCTCAAATGAGAGAGCTTGTAAAAGAATACCTTTAAGCTAACCCTTACGGTAAACCACTTTTCCGTTAACAATCGTCATAAGGACGTGAAAATCTTTATCTAGAACAGCAAAATTCGCTTTCTTATTAGGAGAAATGCTCCCATAATCTTTATCCAAATGAAGATTTTTAGCTGGGTTCAAAGAAACAAGATTGATAAGATCGGAATAGGTATATCCCTTTGCTAAATCTCTAACGTTTCTCAAGCCTTGGTCTAATCTCAATATCGAAGCGGCAATCGTATTGTCTTTTAATCTAGCCACTCCTCCTTCAACATGGATTTCTTGAGAGCCAAGATGAGCCAAAGCTCCTTCTGGAAGGTATTTTGCTTCACAAGAATCCGTAATCATCAGGATTTCGTTTTTCTTTTTATCTTTGAAAACAAGAGACAAAGCATCTTTGCAAACATGATAAGTATCGCAAATAAGTTCAACATTCACACCATCTTGCAATAACGCTTCACCAGAAATGCCCACTTCACGATGATGAAATCCTCTTTGAGCATTGAAAAGATGTGTCACACAAGAAAGGCCTTTAGCAATTCCTTCCTTAAAGAGAGCACTTTTACAGTCACTATGGCCAATAGATGGGGTGATGTTGTTCTTTAAACAATATTCTAAGAATTCAGAATTCTCATCGTTTTCATATGCGAAAGTAATTAAACGTACATTGTTTCCGCTTGCTTTTACGAATTCGTCTAAAAGAGCGACATCCGGTTTCAAAATATAGTGAGGATCTTGTGCCCCTGGATGCAAAAGAGAGATGAAAGGTCCTTCTAAATGAAGACCTAAAATCGTCGCGCCTTCATGTTCCTCTTCCATATATTCTTTAACAGCGCGGCATGAAGCGAGGATTTTCTCCTTACTTTCCGTCATAGTCGTAGCCAAGAAAGAAGTAACTCCTTCTTGAAGAAGGGATTTTGCCATATTCTCTAAAGAGGATTTTGAAGCGTCCATTACGTCCGATCCATTAGCCCCATGAATATGTTCATCAATAAATCCAGGGCATACATATACGTCTTCTCCCTCTAAAATTACATTTTCAGGATCTTCAAAAGAGAGGATTCTATCCCCTTCAAAAGACAAAGAGCCCTTGATTACCTTGTCCTCTAGAACGACATTTACATTCTTAAAACCGTTTTCCATGGTTTAAGTATAGCATTAACTCGTTATCTTTTTAGGTGAAACGATTCCTAGTTTATGACATATAAAAGTTGTTTTTTGATGGCTTGTTAAAAAGGGATTTTCTCTATCTACGCTTGTCATTTGAAATGGAACAAAATGCAGGTAATTTAAACCATAATGTCGCTCATTTCCATTATTCGTATTGTTTTTCGTGATATTTTTCACGTTTTTCGGTATGTATTATGTGATATTTATTGCAATATTATCAAAATTAACTAGAATAAGTTTAAGGTAAATCACATGGAAAGAACTATTACGAATAAATTAATTGCTTGGAAAAACAGCCCCAAACGTAAGCCTCTTATCGTTTATGGAGCAAGACAGATAGGCAAAACATATACCATTTTAGAATTTGCTAACAAACAATATAGAAACGTTGTCTATTGCAACTTTGAAAGCGACAAGCAATTATCCGTTATATTCAAAATGTCTTTAGACCCAAATAGAATCATTGCCAATTTAGAAGCATATTATTCCACCATTATTTCTCAAGGGGAAACCTTGATTTTCTTTGATGAAATTCAAGCTTCTGAAGAAGCAATGACATCCTTGAAATATTTCAATGAGCAAGCAAATGGATATCACGTTATTGCTGCCGGTTCTTTGCTTGGCCTTGCCCTAAACAGAGGACGCTTCTCTTTTCCTGTTGGCAAAGTTGATTTTTTAAACATGTATCCTATGACCTTTGAGGAATTCTTGCTTGCAACAAACAACGAAGCCTTAAGAAAGATGATTGTAGAATCTTATGAAACGTTGACCCCTTTTCCATTACACGAAAAAGCATTGGAATTATACCGCCAATATCTCGTTGTAGGAGGTTATCCACAAGCCGTGAAAACATTTTTAGAAACGAAGGATTTCAATTTTGTTCGTTCTGAGCAATCTTCTATATCAAATGCTTACATTGCTGATATGTCTAAATATGCAACACCAGCCGAAACAGTAAAATCCATTGAAATTTATAACAGTATTTTCTCTCAATTAGGTAAGGAAACAGTAAAATTCACTTACTCAACCGTCTCTAAGAAAGCTAGAAGTAAAAACTATGAAGTTTCTTTGGCTTGGTTAAAATTCGCAAATGTCGTTATCAATTGCTCTTTAGTAACGGAGGGACGTTATCCTTTAAATGCTTATGAGGAGCCTAATACTTTTAAGATTTATTATTCTGATGTCGGCCTTTTAACATTAAAAGGTTCCATCTCTCCAAATAAAATCATTCAAAACATTGGCATTTCAGACAAAGTAAGAGGCATGCTTGCAGAAAGTTATGTGGCTGAGCAACTCGCGGCAAATGGTTTCTCTTTACATTATTGGGAATGCAACAATACTTCAGAGGTCGATTTCGTGATCCATATCAATGACGAACCAATTCCGCTCGAAACAAAATCCGCTGATAATGTTAAAGCAAAGTCTTTAAGAACGTATATATCAAAATACAACCCTAAATACAGTATAAAAGTATCGACGAAAAACTTCGGATTTGAAAATAATATCAAGAGCGTTCCTCTATATGCCGTATTCTGCATAAAAGAACATAATGAAGAGCAATGAGTTTTGGAAGAAATTGAATTCTAAGAAAACTACCTCTACTTTCCTAAAATAACATCTATCCATTCAGTATCTTTTCTTTGAGAATCTGGATTGATTTTGTAATCTATAACACGAAAAGGAAGGGTTTCTAAATCTTTTTTATGGAAATAAGTGAAATATCTGCCTTTTTCATCATATCCGTCTTCTTTTTCCGAACGTTTCATTGAGAAGAAAAGGATTCCATCATCATTAAGGAAACTCATTAGTCTTCTAATTGCAGGGTATATTTCGTTTCTTTGAAGATGTAACAAAACTGCATTTAAAAAAATGCAATCCACCTTTTCTTTAGGGACGTAGGCCCTTAAATCGCCATATTCCACGTCCAAACCCAATTCTTTTGCATGGTTAATAAAGCCATCCACTACCTCAATTCCATATACATGGTACCCACATTTTTTGAAATAGAGCATGTCTCTAGCCGAACCAAAACCAATATCTAAGATGATGGCTTTTTCTTTTAAATGAGCAATGAGAAAAGAGTATTCTTCTTTTAAGGAAAGAGGAAAGGTCGAATCGATATATTCTTTATAATGCTCACTGTAATATTTCATGCCATCATTTGATAATAATAGGAACGCACTAGATCGCAATCAATCGCTTCTTTAAGGCTGGATTTATATTTTCCTTCCGGAAGCTTTTTATAAAGAACCCTATTTCTTTCTTCAAGATTATGAATGGTTACTTCATTTGGTTTGTTGTTGCTCTTAGAGGAGTTGTTGGATTTAGAAGTTAGGACCAAATTCCAAATGTCATCACGATACAAAAAAGACCAAGGAATGACGTGATCAACACTGATTTCTTTTTGAGGAATAAGAATTCCGGAATAGAAATCTATTGGCTTATGATTCGAGAATTCGTTTTGAATCAAAATATTCTTATATTCGGAAAGATCGTTTCTACGAATTGTATTATTAGATGTGTTTTTTACCTTCAAAAGGATGTTTGGAGAATTATTGTATTTCTCCAAAAGAAGGGACCACCTGTAGTTGATTAAAGGAACTAAGATGGAGGAAAATTCTTTCAATTTATCGATATCCTCTCTTTTTAAATATAGCTTAGAGGCGTTCTTCCGATCAAAAGAATAAATAGGATATTCCGTCCCATTTACAACAGGAAGACGATAGGCTACATCTTTGTTTAAAGTTGAAGCGGCTTTCTTTAAAAGAGCTTCATAAAAGCCTGATTCCGCATTCTCCTTGATGAATTTAAGCCCTTCATCCGCCCAGCAAGCGATGGACGTCTGCCTAAGTTCCTTATATTTTTCCACCAAAGCATTCACACATTGATAGATAACAGGGACTTTATCCCCTGATTGCTGTCTTAGTTTAAAGAAAAACAATTGGTTCCAATAATAACGAATGATACATTCGGCAATGTCTTTAAAATCCACCATTGCTGTATCTGGATTTATAAAGAAATAACGATTGGCAGCCACACATTTTAAAAGAGCTTTTGCGAAAGCGGGCTTATACGTATTTGTATTCTTGCCACTTTCAATGACTTCAATCCAATCTTGAATGTAAGTATCCATCACATCTCTATTATATCCGTTTTCGCTTTATCTTCGAGACATGCGCCTTTATAAGGCCATTTGTTTTCACTTTCTAACTTCCTTAGGGGAATTTTATGGCGTAATTGGTTTGTTTTAATGCTTCCTAAGAAACTAACTTAAACTGTACAAGAGAGGTTCTCTTAGCAATGAGACTTTATTTATGCTTTCAATGAAGTGAAAGGCACAACATAAACGCCATCTTTTCTTTTGTATGCAGCATTCGTTAAACCACAAATGACGCACAAGGCTTTTGCGGTCTTCCCGCCTTCTTTTCGTATGGAATCATCAATTCTCACTAAATTTTCTGCAGCTTCATCAATTTGATTTGCACCTAATTTAATTTCAAACCCACACCACTCCCCATCTTCTAGTTCTATAATCGCATCTATTTCATCGTTTCTATAATCTTGATAATGATATAGTTTAGCGTTAAATGATTCAGAATATGTATATAGATCCCTTTCCACTAAAGACTCAAAAAGAAAGCCAAAAAGTTTTAGATCGTTCAACAGTTTTTCTTTCGTTAAATTCAATATTGCACAAGGGAGGGAGGGGTCCACAAAATGACGTTTCTCGCTTTGTTTTACCCTCGTCGAAGACCTTAGATTAACCGAGAACGGAGGAATATTTTCTGTAATATAGAGCTTATTAAGCAAATCCAAATAATCCGATAAAGTATCAATATTAATATCATCAAAATCTTTTTCTTTAATATCATTCTTTAATGTTTTATTTGTAACTGTCGTGGCTTCATTTCGAGCCAAGGATCGAAGCAGCAGTTCAAACTTATGTTGGTTTCTTTTTACGTTATCCACTTTGTAAATATCTTCATTAATAAGGGATTTGATATATTCCTTTGCAATAAGCACACCTTGTTCAGCAGACATATCTTCGCTTACGGCAGGCCATCCACCAATCAAGACCAAATTAATTAATTCGTTCAAATCAACCTCGCCAGTAAGACAGTCAACGGCATTGTTATAACAAATATCTTTAAGAGAAACTTTTCCATTGGAACGTCCTGATTCAAACAGGGACATCGGTCTCATTTTTAATCTAGCTATCCGTCCCGTTCCGGAATGAATATATTTTTCCTTGTTCACGGTTGCAGACCCCGTAAGGATAAATTGTCCTTTAAGCGGAAAAGAATCCACTTTTCCCCTGACAGCATCCCACAAAGAAGGAACTTCTTGCCATTCGTCGATTAAATGAGGAACGTCTCCTTCTAAAGCCAGTTCTGGGTTCAATTCAGCTAATTTCTTATTGTTAAAATTTCCTTTAGGATCCGCTAACAAAAACTCACTATTGGAATGATGTCTACTCGTCCACGTTTTGCCACACCATTTAGGTCCTTCGATATAAATCGCGCCAAACGTCTTTAGATAAAGCTCAATCTTATCGTCTATCAGTCTTTTTTTGTAGTTGTTTGTTTTCATAATTTTCACCTTAGAAATTATATTCCATTCCGAGAGATTAGACAATTTCATTCCGTGTGATTTCACATTTTCATTCCGTGTGATTTCATATTTTCATTCCGTGAGATTCAATACTCAACGAAAAATGGCTATATCGTTATTAATTAGAAGATCCCGTTTATTAGATGCCAATAAAAAGAATCCAAGCACGTTTTAAATCAAAAGAAAAAGCCATTAAGTTTTATTCCTTAATGACCTTTTAGGATGTTGATTAAACGTGTATTAAAGCGCGGTTGTAAGAGCGTCGGTAAGCAAGTCAATGAAATCAAAATTGAAGTTGGCAGTTGCCATTGGTTTCATTGTAATCGTGTTTTCTCCACTCACTAAATCGATAGTACCCATCTTAAATGGGAAGTTGGTGTACCAATGTGGTGAGTTGATGCTTGCATCCGCCCATTGACCCTCTTCACTTCCGAAGGTGTATTCCTTTCCGTTAACCGTAACGCTTTCAAAGAGCGCACTCCAAGTTGAAGTGTTTGCACCAAATGGCATGGAAGCATAGAGATCGGCTTTGGCTGCTTTATCACTATTGAATTTGAAGTTGAAGATAGCATTTTGAGATTTGTTGACCCATTTTCCATTACTTGCTGCGCCACATTCTCTTGCATATGTTCCTTCAGCAAACTCTTCACTTGTGGTGAAATAGTCTTCTGCTTCATATTTGTTCACTTCACGCAATTCAGCTTGGACATCTAATAATTCGAAATAGTCGAAGTTTACTGCTGATTCTGCGAATGGAACAATTTCAATAACGTTAATGCCTTTCGTGAAGTTGACGGTTGCAATATGCTCACTGGTGGCTTTATACCAATTTGTGAGAACTTTACAAGTTGCCTTCCTGTCAATACTAACTGCCTTGCCGTTAATTTTAATCTCTTTAATGTTATCTTTGACGACAACGTCAGCGTTGCTAGGCAAAGAAATATTCAGCTCGCCTGGAGCGTTCTTTGGACTGTAAAAATCAATCCGATAGCTTTCTGCACCATTGATGTGGTCGATCATATTATCGTTGCTGCATTGATGCGCTTTTTGCGCAATCTTAGCGGCTGTTGGATTAATGATGTTCATGTGTTCGGCTTCGATGATATAGTCGAAGTATTGAATTTCTTCTTCAGGTTCACTAGATGAAGGGGTCACCTCTCCGCTACTTGCTGGAACATCATTGGAACTAGATGGTTTAGGTGTGTCATCTTTCTTGTTTGCTAAGACGCCAGCAACAATGCCAATGCATGCAGACAAAGCCACAACAACTGAGCCAAAGATGATTAATTGTTGTTTTTTCTTCTTTGGTAAAGAAGGTTTTTTCTTTGTTTCTGATGAAGTTTCTTTTATTTCTTTATTATCTTTTTGATCCATTTTTTTATTCCTTTTCTTCTTCATTGCGAAAACGTAAGAGAGAACTAAGAGCGTAATACACGCTCCTGTAACGATTCCAACCGCTATTTCAGCACCTAAGATGGCATTGAAATACCAAGGAGTTATTTTGACGATCTTAGTGCTGCTATCGATTCCGTTCATTGCCATAGAATGAGCAACAACATACAAGATGTTTTTAGCGGATTTTCTTAAAGCTTGGCAAACCGTTGGATTATTTCTATAGTCACCCCAAAGTTCTTTAATATTGTTAGAACCACGTAACCATAAGTCATTTCCAGCAATAACCGCTTCCGCTCTTGTTCCGCCTTCACGCATATAGGTTCCGGTTGCAGAGTCTGTCTCGACTAAGCCAACAAAACCCCATTCGTTTCTAAGGACATTTGTTAATAAGCCTTTATGTTTACCAGCCCAAATGCAGCCGATTCTGTTCAAAGAAGACATGACGCCATTTGCTTTGCCGTCGGTAACCGCTTCTTCGAATGCTTTTAAGTAGATTTCACGGATGGATTGTTCATTAGCCCAGGTTGTGCCGCCGCAACGATAGATTTCTTGGTCATTTAAGACTAAATGTTTGATGTTAACGATAGCGCCATTCTCTTGCAAGCCTTGAACTTCATAGTTAAGAATTCTTCCAGACAAGAAGCTGTCTTCAGAGAAATACTCCCAGTTTCTTCCGCCATATGTGGATCTATGAATACCTGCGCCAGTGCCATAAATCTCACCGACATTCGCATGCATCATTTCTAAGCTGAAAGCGTTACATACCTTTTTAACAAGCTCGTTGTTCCATGTTGAAGCAAGGTTAATTCCACTAGGGAAGGCCATGAATGTGTCAACATCTCCATTTCTTGTTGATTTAGGTGTATCCGTTTTCACGCCTGCAGGGCCATCATGTGCTAGGACTGATGGGGAGGAGATGCTTGTGACACCATTGATGATGTGAGAGCCAACTCCGCATAATTGAGTTGTTTCTTTAAACGACATTTGGTTTAACAAATCTTCCCAAAGTGGGTCATCAAACTCCTTGTCCATCATGGAGGCTAAAGTCAATTCACCAATAGGCGAGGTAACAGAACGATACTTCGGCATCTTTGCATTTTCGTCAATTTCAATGCCGTGAGTATATTGCATGTCCTTGACCATGGTGGCATTCAAGGCATTCAGTTCTACCTTTTTAGGATAGGTGTTTTTCCAGTCGTTTCTCGATAAATAAGTGATCTTTTGATCGCTTGTTCCTTCATATAAATTAAGGTCAGCATTATCGAATTGATTTGTAACTTGGACATTGGTCTTTGACTTTGAGTACTTCACAAAATCATCATCTTTATAGTTGAATTTTTTAGCGAAGTTCTTATTTCCGTCATAGTCCATTCCAGAAGATGTGTTCTTCCCTTTTTGAGCTAAGATGTTGTTTAAAGCGTCGTGGGCGTTCTTTCCAAAGGACAAATAATAATCGCCTTTTTCAAGGATGTATGTCTTTTTATTGTAGCTATCGTATGATTTGAATTCGTATTCATCGATATCGATAACAACGGTTTGGCTTTTGCCAGGCGCTAATAAGTCAGTTTTTGCATAGCCAACAAGTTCTACGGAAGCTTTTTCGATCTTGTTTTGCTTATCGTATTCTGTATATGGCTTTTGCAAATAGATTTGCACGACATCTTTGCCAGCAACATTACCCGTATTTGTTACTTTTAAAGATGCTCTATATTTATCGCCGTTTTTTGTGACAGCATAATCGGTGTATTCAAAATTTGTGTAGGATAAGCCATAGCCAAATGGATAATAGACTTCTTTGCTATAGTCCCAGTTCATTGCGCTGTTTTTAGAACCACTTGCACTATTTGCATTTCCCAAATTTAAGATGCAGTCTTCGTATCTCGTTTCGAAATAACGGTATCCGACATAGATGCCCTCTTGATAAACGATATACGCGTGATTGTAAGCGTTGCTCGATCTGCTTTCTTGTGGCAAATCACCATATTTGGCAAATTGGAAGGCACCAGTGTTTTCAACAGATGGCGCAGAATCATTGTTATATAAATAAGTATCAACCAATCTTCCAGATGGGTTCGCCTTACCCGAAACGACATCATATATTCCATTGAAAGAAGCGTTGCCACCCATTCCAACCCACAAACAAGAGTCGATGTGTTGGTATTTGGAGATGTTTTTCATCTGCATTGGTGTGCCAGTGTTTAATAACAACACCAAATTGGATATTTTGCCCTCTTCTCTCATGGTATCGAGGCTATCAAGAACGCTTTTTTCGTTATAAGACAAATCGAGATAATTTTTCTCTAAGCATTCATTGGTATCAAACCAAGTGTCTCCATCTTCCGAGCCGTTTCTTGAAATAACCATGACAGCTGTGTTGTATTCAGTTATAGAATTAGCGATTTCTGTAGTGTTTAATTCACTCCAGCTTGCTTCGTTGACGTTGAATTCTTTGTAGTGATTATCTTGCTTTCCATCAGGTCCAACCGACGGATTGTACATGCTAGATCCGCTTTTGTTCTGATAAAAACTCCATAATTTTGGATTTACTTGATACTTCTTTTCTTTTTCGAAAGTTTCCTTCAATGATGGGAAATCAGTCGTTGTAACCGCGACTTTGCCAGATCCATTACCAGTATACAAATAATTCTTTTGATTCGATTGGACGCCAAAAAAGCTAATCTTTGATGACACTTTTAATGGTAAGCTCTCGTTCTTATTCCAGAGCAAAACGCTGGCTTCAGAATTCGCTTCCCTTGATACTTGCATAGAGTTGTTTCTCATTGCAATATCATCATAAGAGCCGTCTTCTTTTTTAAACGGCGTCTTAAAATATTCGGTGTTGGTGTTTTCACTCGTTATCTTTTGATAAGGTTCAATATGCAATGCGTAGTTGATTTGAGTTTCATATTCTTTGATGAAACTGTCCCCTACGAGCAAAATAGTGAACATGATTGCAAAGAAAGAAGATAAAAACCACCACACGGTTTTGTTAAAGAATTTTTTCATACCTCTCCCTCGTTAGGCCCACTAAACAAAATTTTCATTGTTATTGATGCCAGTAAGCCAATTACAGAAATTACATCAACAACAAATAGAAGAGTTTGCCACCAATTATCAAACAATGTTGCATAACCTGACGTTTCTGCTTCAATCGCATTCAGCAATAAATAAGCGAAGATTATTCCGAATGTGACATAGAAAGTAATGATAGCAAAAACTCCTATGAAGATACCCCAGTGTATCTTTTTCATATTTCCTCCTTTCAAACGCCTGTAAGCGCTTTCTAAAAAGGATATTATTCGCTTGTGTAACCGCTATCAATCGCTGAAGCATATTCTAGATTTTGAATGCATATTCTATTGTTTTGAAACAGGAAACATGATGTTTAAAGTGAATATATCACCATCAATTTCGACATTTAAAGTACCACCATATTTTTCAGTAATCATTTTGATTGATTGCATGCCAAAACCATGATAATTCTTATCTTTTTTAGTGAGCGGCAGCCCATCATCAGACAAATCGATTTCCCCACTAAAATAGTTATCCACTTTAATTGCAATGAATTTTTCTATTTGGTGAATATTAACCCCTATGCATTTCTTATCTTTGTTTTCCATCGAAGAGACGGCATTTATTGCATTGTCTAAAATATTGCCAAAGAAAGAATACAAATCCCCTTCTTTGAAGAAAGAAAGATCACAATTCCCTACCATGCATGTCAAACGTATGCCTTTTTCGTTACATAAAAGACTTTTTTCGGTCAGGATAATGTCCAGTACTTCATTCCCCGTTTTTATGTTTGCATCATAAATGGATATCGCTTCTTGAAGATCTTTGACGAAGTCTTGATCGATTTTGCCTTTTAAGGCATATTCGTTAATTTGATGTTTCATGTCATGGCATTTCAAATTGATGATTTTGATGTTCTCTTTTTGCAAATCATATTGTTTTTGAGCTTGTCTCAGCGCTTCTTGCATAGTAGCCATCTCATTCGACATGTCTTTTGTGTTGATAAGACTATATTCAATGTAAAAAACAAGCGCACAGCAGAGAATGTTATAAAAATAAACAATGCAATCTTTTAACCTGTCATCCGTCATGTAGGTAACGATAGCGTTAATAACAATGTCCACCATCAAAATTAAACCTGTGAACACTAATACGGTTGTTGATTTGAATTTAATTGTTTCGGCTGCCTTTAATTTGGAGGCAAAAAGAATGTAAACTCCCCAGTAGCAAAACAGGAAAATATCCACATAAGACAAAACAATAATGATTGTTCTTTGATCGAAATTGGCAAAATCTAAAGGATTAGAGCTGTATAAGTCATTGGAGTTAATCCAACCAATGGAGGAAAAAATCAAAACGTAAGTTTCATAAGCAAAATGTCTAATCGTATAAGAAGCAATGGCACAAAAGAAGGCGTAAATCCAAGAGATTTTAAATACAAACTTGATATGAAGAAAAGCGATGGCGAATAAGAACATGAACATGATCATCGTATACCAGCTCGTATAAGCGTATTGAAGCGGTAAAGGATATAAAAACGCTATAAGCAATGAAGCAAGAACGGCCCCTACCACTCTCAACGGAAAATGTTTTCTTTTGGGCATTCGAAAAGCAAATAGATATTCACTCGCTAATATCTCGACCATGAACAATATCTTGTAAAAGAACAAACTGCTCATATGCGATTTCCACTAGAGTTGCAAAGATATTTCGTTAACGCCTTGCAAAATTCTTTTCTTTTTGGAGCGGAAATTTGCAAACTATCATCGCCAACAACAACGGTATTGTCACTTATCTCTTTCACAAAACGTAAATTAACAAGATAGCATTGATTGCATAAAGCAAAGTTGCTGTCATTTATTTCCTCGATGACTTTTTTCAAAGTGCCGCTCGTAACAACGTTTTCTTTTCTTAAATGATAAGCCAATACGTGCTTACTCACTTCCACATACACAATATCAAAAATGGAAACGACTTTCTTCCCACCACGATAATTAATGATTACTTTTTTGTTTTGATTGCTTAATAGGCTTTTGAAAATGCGTTTCAGTTTAATAGCGAAATCCTCGTAATTAAAAGGTTTCACGATAAAGTCAAAAGCGTTAACGAAATAGCCTTTTACGGCATACTGCATAAGATTAGTGACAAAAACAATCATCACATTTTTGTCCATCTCTCTTAATTTGACGCTCGCATCAAGCCCGTTTGTTCCAGGAAGCTCTATATCCATGAACACTAAATCAAAGTTGTTTTTATAGTCGTTTAGGAAAGAGTCTGCATCGTTATATATCTTGCTACTTATAGCAATTCCGTTTTCGTCAACAAAACCATTGAGATACTTCTCAATCTGCTTTGCTACATTGATTTCATCTTCTACAATGGCAATATTGAACATAAACAATCCACGCCTTCGTCTCTATTTATGGATTCTATTTTAAGATAAAATCTCATATTTATTAACAACTGCAACTAAAAATGCATATTCTTGAATTATTAAGCATATTTTCATGTAGGTTGTTGCTTTTTCTGCACTTTTTTGTTTTTTTGAATAATTTTCGTTCCTTTATTCAAATTCCTAAAAAATAATGCTTGCTATGAAAGATGAAGCTTATAAAAAGACGCATCCTGTGGATGGGCCTCTAAAAGAATTTATAAAGTGGCTTCAAACGTGTAATTGCCATGACTACGGATATAGACTTCTTTGTTTGGCAAAACGATTTTCGCTTCAGAACCATATGGAACGGAAACGTTGAGTTTGAATTGCTTGTCTTTGATTTCCCAGGAAACCTCAATTATTCCGTATGGAGTCTTAGTATGTGCTTTAGCGTATGTTAAACTGCCACCGATCAAAGGTTTAACCAAGAAAGAGCGGTAACCTGCTTCAAGAGGTTCTATTCCGGCAACGCGTCTATAAAGGAAGTCACCAACCGCCCCTGAAGCGTAATGGTTATAGGAAATCATGCCTCCTGTACCGTCTTCTCCGATTGGACATTCTCCGTTTTCATTTAAGCCATCCCATCTTTCCCAAATGGTGGTTGCCCCTACTTTCACTTCATATAGCCAAGAAGGGCATTTTGTGTTTTCAAGCATCTTATAAGCGGTATCTACGTAACCATTATCCGCTAAAGCGAAAAGGATATAAGGTGTGCCAGGGAAGCCTGTTCCAATGCAGTAATTGTTTTTCTCGACGAGTTTTTTAAGATTCATCGCTGCAAAAGAAACGTTTTCTTCTTTCAACATATGGAATTGCAAAGGCAAAACGTATCCGGTTTGGAATTCGTTTAAGAGTTTCCCTTTATGGTCGGTAAAGATAGATTCATACGCTTCCGAAACGTTTTGAGAAAGTTCTTTATAATAAACCTCATCTTCTTTCTTACCGAGAATATGAGCTACATTCGAAAGAATCGTAGAAGTGTTTTTTAAGGATGCCGTCGCCGTCCATTTGCTACGTTTTTGCCAATCGCTCATTTTAGGCACATCAGGCGCTACCCAATCTCCAAAATGGAAAATAGAAGGAGTATGCCAAATATAACGGTGTTTCCCCACGCCAAAATGAGCCCAGAACTTACAGGCATTGACGTATTTCTTCATGGATTCGTAGGATTTAGACAATATCGTTTTGTCTCCCGTTTTCTCATAAAGAGCCATTGGAACAAGTAGGGAAGCATCTCCCCAGAATTCCACGGCCATTTTTGGCATAGTAACAGGGAAAGCGTAACGATGAGAGGGAATCGTATTTGGAAGGCCTCCGCTACGGAGTTGTTCTTTTCTTAAGTCCAATAACCATTTATCTAAGAAACGGTTCATATCAAAATTAAAACAGGCTGTTTTGGAAAAAATTGCAATATCTCCAGTCCATCCCATTCTTTCATCTCTTTGAGGACAATCTGTAGGAATGTCCACGAAATTGGATTTACTCGACCAGATAATATTCTTCTGCAAACGGTTGATCAAAGGATTGGAACATTCAAAATCGCCAATTCGTTCAACATCTGAATAAAGAGCAAACGCTTCAAGATCTATATCCTCAATGTTCTCTATTCCTTCAAGAGAAATATAACGGAACCCCATGTAGGTAAGAGTTGGGGAAAATCTTTGTTCCCCATCTTTACAGATATAGGTTAAAGTTGCTTTCGCACTACGAAGGAAAGAGGTGTTCAAATCCCCGTCTTTCTTTAAGATTTCCGCATGCTTAATGACTATGCTCTGGCCTCTTTTTGCATTTTTGAGGTGGAAAGAAACGACTCCGGCAAAGTTTTGGCCAAAATCCACAATCCATTTCTTTTGATTAGAGAGTTTCGTAATCTTTTGAGGCAACATTCTTTCATGCGCAATTACCTTTGCCCCATAATCAAGGAGGAGTTCTGGGTGAATTTTTACTTTTTCATATGAAGCTTGATGGAGGGAAATATCATTTAACTCTATTCTAGCGTCATAGGTTTCTCCATCATAAATATCCGCCATAAGAACAGGCGAATGCTCACTTACTTGCCAGCTTTCATCCGTACCGATAATTTCTTTTGAACCGTCTTCGTATTCAAGATGAATATCACAAAGGAGAGCTTGTCTATCCGCTACATCACGATTCTTTCTTGTCATGACAAAAGATCCAACAGCCCAGCCACCCGCAACCTCAAAATAGAGAACGTTCTCTTTTTCGAGAAGGTTTGTGACATCGTAGATCTGATATTGAAGTTCGTTACGATAGGAAGTAAAGCCTGGGGCAAAATAAGCGTTTCCCACTTTCTTTCCGTTCAAAATAAAGTCATAGATCCCTAAAGCTGTCGCATAGACCTTAACGCTTTTAATCTTTTTAGAAATAGGAAGTTCCTTTTTGAAAAGCAAGGGTTTTGGTGAAATGCCTTTTTCTTTGAAGATGTAGTCTTTATCGCTAATCCATCTCCCCTTAAAAGAAGTGCCTAAATAACCCGTTTCATAAACAAGCTCTTGCTTATCTTTTCTTCCTAAGCTGTCCTCTACTTCCAAAGTAGCAACATATTTTGTAAAAGGGGTAAGAGGTTTGCCAGCATAAAAGATATTATTTTGAGAAAGAGTTTCGATTTTCCATCCATTCATCTTTAAAATGGCTGATTTCAAAGAAGAATCCGTTTCATCGGAGAACAAAGAAAAACTAAAAGAGGGATTCTTTTCATCCAAATAACATTCTTTAACAAGATGATTTGCTTTAAATTCAGTAATTTTAAACATAAATAGAACCTTTCTAGGAAAGGGGCCGCTTATTTTGCGGCCCCTAATGGTTTTATCTCTCTGAAGGTTTTTTGAAGAAGTTTGTAACGATAGAGAGGAGGCCAGTGACGAACATAAACGCTGTTCCAACAATAGCCCCAACACAAGATTGATGAGCAACAACGTTTCCTGCTTCCAAATCGGATCCTAAGGCGATGCCGTAATAATAGACACGATCACCTAAGAAGTAGATTGCCGCTCCAAAGAGAAGGAAAGGCACGACTGCAGCAAGAACATCGCAAACGAGATCAGCGATCTTGTTTCCTTTTAATGGGGTGAATCCAAGAGCGATATTCAAAAGGACGCACACCAAGGCAAGGACTAAGAAGAGGGTAATTTCAAAGGAGACGTTAGCTTCTGTGAAATAAGGGAGAGCCTTGTTCACGAAGTAAAGAATCATTGAAACTAGAGTAAATAAGACTAGCGCAACATTTAAGATAAAGGTCACACCTTGTTTTTTTAAGAATTCCATTTTATTTTCCTCCGTTTATTTCTCTTCTTTTTTGCCTTTTAAAGCGACAACAACCATCAAACCGAGAGAGGCTACTAAGGTAACACTGAAGACACCTGTGAGAACATTAAACATGATTTGCCAAGATGGGGTGACGGAAACAAGTTTCGTGGTAGCATCCATACCGTTAAGGAGGTTGGAATTAGCGTATGCATACCATTGATATTTCATGTTTTCATGGAGACGCTCATTCAATAACTTATCATTAGCGATATTGCTTGCTTCATAATCGACCCATTCCGTTTTTAAGTCCGCGGAAGCCCCTTGGCCATTGGCCATCATGGTGACGCCACCGAGGATGCATTCACCTGGTAAGAAGTAGTTTTGGCCGTTGACCATATCGGTGGAAATTAATCCTTTATAGCCCCATTCTTTTCTTAAGATGTTTTGCATCAAGCCTTGATGAGCATTCAAATTGGAGCAACCAATTCTGTTGAAAGCGGTCATGGTCGCTAAGCATTCACCAGATTCATAAGCTTTTTGGAAGCTTCTTAATTCGGTTTCACGTGCAGTTTGCTCAGTCATGTATTCGGATAAACCATAACGGTTAAATTCGATAGCGTTGAAGGCGAAGTGTTTAGGACCGATTAAGCAACCAAACTCTCTTCCGCCAGAGACCATATTCTCTAAGGCATAAGCGGAAAGGATTGGATCTTCGGTGAAGTATTCATGGGTACGTCCTTCGTATGGAGAACGGTGTAAGTTTGCACCACCTGCCCAGATTGTAGCACCGCCATTCCAGATAGAATGGTTTCCGATTAATTCACCCATTTCTTTTTGGATTGTTTTATCGAAGGTTGCAGCAATAAGAGGAGCATTTGGAGCAGAGGCTTTGAAGCCAACCCACTTCTTATCGTCCTCAGAATCGGAAAGCTTGTATGGGGAATCATCTAAGATGGCATAACCTTGGTTAATACCGAAGGAAGAGAATCCGTTTGGACCGTCAGCTTGTCTATTTCTTGGGTTACCGATTTCCTCGATTGTCCAAGTGGTATTACCACCGACAGCAATGATCTTAATCGCGCTATCAAGAGGGATTTGGCTAATGAAGTCGTCCCATCTTGGGTCATCCCAACTTGCGCCTTTCATATCAGCAAGGGTGTAGCTAGTTTCTTTTGAACCCCAAACAACATCCACTTTTTCATCTTTTTGGATGACGTGCTTCTTGTTACGAAGTTCTTTGATCATATCCGCGTTTGGAGTGACGATTTGTCTTGTTGGATAGGTTCCAGACCAATCGTTTCTCGAAAGATATTTCACAGCGTTTGGTTGATAGTAGTTCAAATCTGCATCATCTAATTGATTTTCGATGAGGACTTTTCCACCTTTGGATCTTCCGAATAAGGAAGCGTTTGGAGAATTGTATTTCTTGACGATGGCTTTATTTCCATTGCCTTCTTCGTCCATGCCATTGGAGACAGACTTGCCCATTTTGGCTAAGACGTTATTAACTGCTTCATGGGAGCCATTTCCGATTGCGAAATAGTAATCGCCTTCAGCAAGAAGATATCCGCCTTTGACGCCATCATGCTCTAAAGTGTTATCGTAAGAAGTGGCATCGGATAAATCAGCCTTAATGGTGTAACTCTTTTTCTCACCAGGTTGAAGTAAATCTGTTTTGGCATAGTCAAGAAGCTGGATGGCTGCTTTTTCAAGAGTATCTTTGTTTTTTCTTGGTAAGGAAACATAAAGTTGAATTGCATCCTTTCCAGCGACACTGCCAGTATTTTCAACATCGACAACGGCGGTGACAGTCTTATCGGAAGTGCTCATTTCCACACTTCTAAGAGTTTGTTCGAAGCTTGTGTAAGATTCACCAAAACCGAAAGTATAGCTAACTTCATCTTGATATTTCCAAGATGTTGCGCCTTCTTTTGCGCCTTTTTGTGAAGAAGCGTTGCTAGATGGATTTACAACGGAATCAAAGTATCTTGTTTCGTAATACTTATATCCGGTATAAATGCCTTCTTGATAGACGGTATAGGCAGAAGCTCTTAAATTATCTGCGCTAATAGCGGTCCATCCATCTCTGTTATTTGTGATATGGTCTTCTTCTTTTGTAGCAATATCATCTAAATTTGCATAAGAGAAGATACCCCAGTTTTGTGCAGCTGGAGAAACAGAAATATCTGCAGCATACGTATCTGGTAATTTGCCAGATGGATTGATCTTTCCGGAAAGAATTTGAGGGACCGCTGTCATGCCATAAGTGCCAGTTGTACCGATCCAAAGGATAGCGTCAATGCCGTCATCTTTCTTAAGTTCATCAATTTCCATTGGGGAATTGGAGTTAATTAAGACAATGGTCTTATCGCCTTTTTCTTTGGCCATCTTAATCATCTCGCGTTCTCTATTGGATAAACCGAGAGGATCTTTTGCGCCTTCGTTATTCTCTCCTACGCCAGTTCCTTTTAAGCCACCTTCTCCTGGGAGATAGTCACGGCCTTCGGAATTAATTCTTCCGAGAACAACAATCGAAGTCTTGTAATCGCCGAAATCTTGAGTGGTAATGCCTGCTTTTCTAGCTTCCAATTCACTTAATGCGACTTCATTGATGTCAAATCTGTAATTGTCTTTGTCCGATTCATTAATCATTCTGAAGCTACCAGAAATCTTCGATACATCACGATAGACCTCTGCGCCATTTTTGTCTTTGTCAACTTTGTAGGCATCAGCCATATCTGGGTTGATTTCAAAGTTTTCTTTTGCTAAAGCACTCTTAAGATCCACTGCTTCATAACCAGCCACGCTTGGTTTTTGAGCACCGGAGCCCATTTGTCCACCAAGGACACTTGAATAAGCGGCCTTACCAACGAGAGTCACTTTATGTTCAGAGCTCTTTAATGGAAGAGCGTTGTTTTTGTTCTTCAAAAGAACAGCACCTTCTCCTGTGACTTTTTCGCCATAGGCTTTATCCGCTTTTGCAAGCTCTTCAGCCGTTTTGTAAGAGGATTTGAAATTGTACTTATCCTCGTTTCCAGTGCCTTCGACTTTCACAATTTTTGTCGATGTGGTGTGGAAGAAATCGTCCATGTAGCTTCTGTATTCGTGAGCAATAAGTTGCGCTATGGTTGATAGAGCAAGTAATGCACCCGATACGCCCGCTAATCCACGGAACAAGTTTTTCTTACTTCTTTTCATGTTTCCCTCCATTCATTAGGAATTTTCTTTGGGAATCTCTTTCTCTTAGTGACATTTACCCAATTCATGTCCTCTTCTTTTTGGCTTTTCATGGCTAATAAGTCAAAAACAAGATTCAAGAGATGTAAGCGTTTTCAATTATAATTAAAGCGCTTTCTTTTAAATACTTTTGTCCTATTTTGCATTTTTTTGAACACGTTTGGAGAAAAAAAGACATTTTCGTTAAAAGATAGTTTTCTATTTGGCTTTTCTTAACAAAAACCGCCTTATTTCGTTTATAATTCTAAAAAATCGGTGTTTTTTATATGATTCAATTTTTCTATGATTACGGTCTCATTCTTGAATTATTTCCCGCTTTGTTTCTTTTTACAATCGGCTTAAAAAAGAAGAAATATTATCCCTTAAGATATCTTTTGTTATTTGGAGTTCTCGTCCTTTTCTGCTTTATTCGCTCCCTTTTGCCAAAAGATAATGTTTATTTAAAGATTTTCTCCTATTTCCTTTTATACACTTGCTGTTTCTTTGTGAATTATTTTATTTTTGATGCACGTTTTATTGTTGTTCTTTATTGCACGATAAGCGGCCTTATTGCTCAGCATGTGGGATATGTTTTTTCAGATTTTATTCGTGGTTTGCTTTCCCCTTATATGCCAGAGGCTGCCGCAAATATTATTTACGCTCTTTTTGTCGCGCTTATTTATATTAGCTTATTTTTGCTTTTTTCCTTTCGCCAAGATCCAAGGGATTTCATCAAACTCCAAAAAGGACCGATTATTAGCTCCACTATTATCATTTTCATTACCTGCATTGTGGTTTTGCAATTCTATGAGTCCTATAAGAGTCAGGTTATATTGCCTTTTCAAATCATCTTTGTTGTTTTGGATTTAACGTGCTGCATATCCATCTATATTATGCAAAAAGTCTCTTATCTTTCTGCGCGTAACACGATTGAAACAGAACTCGTAAAAAGCAGGCTTAGTCAATACGAATCCTTGCAAAACGTTATTGAGGTTATGAATATCCGTATTCATGATTTAAAACACCAGATCAAAGAAATTGAAAGAAATCCTGACATTTCTCCAGAGATCACGAAACAACTTAAAGAGTCCATCGCCAAATACAAAAGTTTTGCTCGATGTGGTAACGACGTTATTGACACAATTCTTACGGAAAAGAACATTGCTTTCGAAAAAGAAGACATTAAATTCACTTATCATCTAAACGGATTACTTTTTAGCCATTTTGCAACGCAAGATATCAATTCCATCTTCGGAAATGCTCTTGATAACGCTGTCGAATATCTTATGCTTTTGCCTAAAGAGGAACGTTTTTTAACCATTCGTTCTTATGAGGTAGGTTCGTTAGCGAAAGTCTCCTTTGAAAATTCCTTCAAGGGAGAGCCATCTTTTAATAAAGAAGGTTTAATTAACACCACTAAAAATAACGCCATGTTTCATGGCTTCGGTTTAAAATCGATTCGTTCTACGATCAATAAATATAGTGGGAGCATGACAATAACGGTAGAAGAAGGCACTTTCAAACTTCAATTACTTTTCCCAAAACCAAATTTAGAAGAAAAGGAGGGAGAAAAATGAAAATCGCTGTTGTTGAAGACAATGAAGAATACGCCAAGACTTTAGGCGAATACGTTCAAAAATATTCATCCGAAAACAATTTGGATATTGCCGTAGTATATTTTCCGAATGGAGAACGTTTCCTTGAGGAATATAAATCGGATTTCGACATCATCTTTATGGATATCGAAATGCCTATGATGGATGGAATCACCTCTTCTAGCAAGGTAAGGGAAATGGATTCGGAATGTATTATCATTTTCGTCTCTAATTTCATGAAATACGCGATCAAAGGATATTCTGTAAACGCCTTAGATTTCTTAACAAAGCCATTGGATTACAACATTTTTAAAAACACCATGGCTAAAGCTGTCCATCGTTTGAATATGAAACACCACCAATCTCTTACCCTTCAAAATGGTGGAGAGACATATCGTCTTGATATCAACGAAATCGTCTATATCGAAGTCTATAAGCATCGTGTTATTTACCATACGACCACGACAGAATATGACGTCCGTGGTTCTTTGCAAGAAAGTGAGAAACAACTTCCTCCTGACCAATTCATCCGTTGCAATTCCGGCACCATCGTGAATCTGAAATACGTTACGGGCATCGGAAAAGACAGTTTAATCGTCCTGAAACGAGAACTATCAATATCTCGATCTAAAAAGAAAGACGTTCTAAACGCTTTAACGCGCTATATCGGTTAATCACTACACGTCCCCCTTATTTTTGCTTATTCCCAACGTATTTTAACCATTCTTGGTTATCGATGTTCCATTGAATGGTTGATAAAAGGCTTTCTTCAAAATTCGTTTCATTTTGCCAATGAAGTTCTTTTTGAATCTTGCTTACATCCATCGAATATCTTCGATCATGACCTGCACGATCCTTTGTGTATTGAATAAGGGATTCCGGTTTATGAAGTGCCTTCAATATCTTTTTCACCATTTCGATATTTTGCATTTCGTTTTTTCCAGCGATGTTATAAATTTGTCCCGCTCTCCCTTGACGAACAATCAAATCAATCGCCCTGTTATGTTCTTTGACATCTAGCCAGTCACGAAGATTTAACCCCGTTCCATATATCAAGACAGGCTCATTGTTCAAAGCTCTTTCTATAACTAAAGGAATCAGTTTTTCTGGATATTGGTATGGTCCATAGTTATTTGAGCATCTTGAAATGCTTACGGGTAAGTTATAAGTCCTTGCATATGCTAAAACGAGCAAATCTGCAGCCGCCTTTGAAGCGGAATAAGGGCTTGAAGGGTGAAGAGAGGAATCTTCAGTAAAGGTAGAGATGTCTCCTTCTAAAGGAAAGTCTCCATAAACTTCATCCGTGGAAACTTGATGGAATCTTTTGATGCCGTATTTTCTCGCTGCATTTAGCAAAACCTCTACACCTAAAAGATTGCTTCGAAGGAAAATATCAGGGTCATCGATGGATCGATCCACATGGCTTTCCGCAGCGAAATTAATCACATAATCGAATTTTTCTTCTTCAAAAAGAGCATTAACCACTTCTTTGCCACAGATATTTCCTTTTACAAAACGGAAATTATCTAAGCCCATAATCGGCTCCAGTTTCTTTGTATCTCCAGCGTATGTTAAAGCGTCTAGACATACCCATCTATCCAAAGGATATTTTTTCACCATCGTAAGAAGGAAATTTCCTCCAATAAAGCCTGCTCCACCTGTGATTAAGAAATTCGACATATGTATCTCCAATACTCATTATATAGGCAAATGGGAATTTTAATCCCCTTGAAATACCCTTAAGAATAAAAAATGACCATAAGCAAAAATGCAAATGGTCAAAGTTTTCTCTTAAAGAAACTCAATAATCGTTTGAATCGGAGTCGTCATCATCCCCATAAAAGAAATCGAAATTACGTGGGTCTGTAGGATCGCATGGATCGTAATTATATTGCTTGTCGGGCGCATCTTCGGAATAGTTTTTTCCAAAAAGGATAGAAACAAGAAGAGAAGAAGTCGTGTCGTCTTTTTTAGGGTCAGGGTCAAGGAAATCAAATTTGTTTTCTTTTTTCATATTTGTTGCTCCTCATTTATTCTAGCAAATCATTTTTGAAAAATCTTTTCGGAACTTCATCGGATTGGAAAATGCATACATGGGTGAGCTCTTTTTATCCTATAAGGCATTTATCAGTTTAGATTATCTCTAAAAGATGTTTAACATCTCAACGTTTTATGAGTTTACCATCTTGAAGTCTGCTTTCTTCGGCTGCAATGGCCATCAAGTGAGATTCAAGGGAGTTTTCTAGCGCCGTGCTCGCTTCTTTTTTGCCTGTGACGACATCGTATAAGGCATTTACTAATCCAGCGTCTCCTCCTCCATGTCCCCCACTGACATCAGGAAGAGCATTGAAAGGTATGGTTTCGGTTGGTTTGTCATAGACTTTTAAAACCAAGCATTGTTTTTCTTCGTTCAAGTCCAATTCACCATATGTGCCATGGAAACGGTAGATACGTCCTGCATCTCCCGTAAAAGCAGTCATGCATAAGTTAGCAGTAACGCCATTTTCAAAAAGAATGTTCGTTTCTTGATGATCAACCACATCGTTATCGCAAGCAAATACGCAACGTCCATAAGGACCGTTTTCATAAGCTTTTCGAATTCCTTCTTCGGTAAGCACTTCATCCGTGCAAATAACGTTCATTGGCCACATTGTCTTAGGACGTCCCCATCTTATCCACCAATCAACATAGATCTTTTCGGCACTATATGGGCAAGTATGTAAATAAGGGCAATCCTTACAATGGTCAGCCGCACCTTTTGGTTGATTCTCTTTCTTAAAGAAGCTAAGGCTCCCTATCGAAGAAACGGTCTTGAACTTTGATTTGGCATAGAACTGAAGCAAATCCATATCATGGCAGCATTTAGCCATAATCATCGGTGAAGTGTCTTCGCTTCTTTTCCAGTTCCCACGTACATAGCTATGGGCTTGATGCCAGAAAGCGACTTGTTCAATCGCTTGAATATCCGTTAATTTTCCAATCTTGCCTTCATCGATGATCTTAGAAGCGGCTAAGAAAGCTTGTGCATAACGAAGAACATGGCAGACAACGACCTTGCCTCCGTATTGTTTTTGCGTAGCAAGCAGTTTTTCGCATTCTTCCTTAGAATCCGTGATCGGTTTTTCTAAAAGAACATCATAGCCAGCCTTTAAAGCGGCGATACAATGACGCACGTGGTCTCTATCTTGCGTTGCAACAATGCAAATATCCGCACGTTTTTTAGCAAAGAAATCCTTTTCATCAAGAAAAAGGTTATCATCGCTAATCTTAAAACGTTCTTTAACCGCATCGAGCTTTACTTGTCTTTTGTCACAGACGGAAACAATTTTGAAACGAGGATCCTCGTTCATTATTTTTCCATAAGAATCAGCTCCACGTGAGCCTGCTCCGATAATCGCTACAGTTAACACTCTTTCGTTTTTATCCATGCTTATTCATTTCCTCCACCCATAATCAATGTGGGTTTGAATACAGCACCATTTTAAAATATTTGTTTTTCTTAAACACATATTTCTATCTTTATTTTTAATGCTATTAGAAAAAAGAATTAGGGTGTCTTCTTGAAGAGAAGATTCTTTAACGATTGACATTGAACTCTGATATGTGTCAACTTTTTGTCCCATTTTAATTATTGGACGCGTTGATGCGATTTGCTCCATTTCACCCTGAAGAGAATGGGTGGCTTGCACCCACAGCCCTCTCATATTCTTTCCTTGTTGTACCAGGTGACGGATTTCCTTTCGATGCTAGTGTGAAAGAGCCAAACAAAGAAGCCCTACTCGCTTTACTCGAGGCGGATAACATGTCCATGAGTCCCAACATCAAAGTTACACTGAGAAAACTTAAAACCCGATAACCATTCGACAATATCGAGGATTCTAAAACGAATATATTCTTCCTGCCAGGCCGTCAAAAGCAGGTTAGGTTGCATAAACGCGCCAATATCAACGTCTTTTTGGCGCACTCATGGCGCACTCATGGCGCACTCGATTGAAAACAGCTTGAATTTTGGCTATAATTTTCCTAAGGAAATCACTAATGAAATTCGGAAGAGAAAGCGAGAACGTAGAATTCAAGAAATCGACCGCCCAACTTAGCAAATCCATGGACGATATCGCTAGCATCCTCAACAAGGACGGCAAGGGGGTGCTCTATTTCGGAATCAAGCCGGATGGTGAGGTCTGTGGCCAGGAAGTAACTGAGAAGACGCTCAACGACGTCGCCGAGAACATCAAAACAAGCATCAAGCCGATGATCTACCCAAAAATTGAAGAGATAGATCTTGATGGCAAGAACGTCATCCGCGTCAGTTTCTCAGGAAACGAAAAACCATACTCTAGCTACGGCCGATACTTCAAACGGGTTTTCGATCGAGCCGAGGAGATGAGCGCGGAGGAATTGAAAGAGACCTTCGCATCTTTGGACTACACATCATCCTGGGAGAACCACAAAACGAATTTCGAATTAGAGGCTATCGATCACAATGCATTGAAACGTTTCTACGACCAGTCCGTATCCTGCGGCAGGTTGGACCCGTTGCCAGTTTACGACGAACAAGAGCTTCTTACTGGGTTAGGCCTTCTTGCAGAGGGGAAACTGACCAATGCAGGATTTTATCTTTTCTCATCCAAGGAGCCAGTCGTCTTGAAGGCAGCAATTTATTCGACCGATGCCCGTATCAGTTTCAACGATATTCAAAGATGGAAAGGGAATATCTTCAATTTGATTGATAAAGGGATTCTCTACATCAAGAGTAACATGAAGTGGAGGGTCGAAAGCAGCGGAAAGGCCGAGAGAATCGAGGTTCCGGAGATTCCAATCGACGCGATAAGAGAAATCGTCGTCAACAGTTTCGCTCACGCAAACTACAGAGGCGAGACGGAGCACGAAATCGACATAACCCCCACCGAGATAGAAATCTACAACCCAGGCTCATTTCCAATGAATTTGACTCCAGAATCCTTTGTCTCAAAGAGACACAAATCGCTTCCAAGGAACAAAATCATCCTCGAGACGCTCTATAAATGCAAAAACGTAGAGATGTTCGGTTCGGGTTTCAAGAAGGTTTATGATCTTTGCGATGCCGATGGAATCAAAGTCAAATACGACCTTGACCCCTATGGTTTCTCGTTCTTTTTCCTGCGCAATTCGGACAATGTTCAGTCAAAAGTTCCATTAAGCAAGGATGATGATTGGATGAGCGATGTTGATAGAGAAGTCTTTGCACTTATCAAAGAGAAACCAGCGTTGTCATCCAAAGAAATATCTGGCCAACTCAACCGCGCATATCGCACCATTCAGCGAAGCCTTGCCACTCTCAAAGAAAGTGGAAAAATCAAGCGAATTGGAACACAACGTAGAGGCTACTGGGAAATCATTAGATAGCGTTTTAATGAATGTTCTAAAAAGATTTCCTTCTTTTTGTTCTTATACACTTCCTGTTTTAATTAACGACACCAAGACGGATTTTAAGCAAGGCTCAATAGACATAAAGTTCAGAACTCACGTCGACTAATGTTGTTTAGCCTCGAATAATCCTTTGCAATTTAGTAAAAACAAGCCTATGAATCTCATTTTTGCTGCTTATGACCTTCGCATCGAGAATCAGCCACCATTCGGAGGCAGCATGAGAGGAAGCGAAAAATGGTTTAAAGCATGGGCAAAAACATTATAAGGCGAGATGCCTTTTCCTTCGCCTCGGCGCAAACCCCCTAGGGGGTTTGGGGGGAGGCTATCGGCTACCGATTTTGTTTCACATCAATTGAAATAGAACATTCGATTATAGCGGAAAGATGATTTGATGGTTGTTCATTGCGGGCTTGCTTTGAAAATCACAAAATGGGCGTAGATAGCCTTTATGATGGTTATTGTCAAAAGTCTCAAGAATTTTCGTAAGATCTTTCACTTCTTTCTTGAAATTCTTTTTGATTCAACCTGCACATTTTTATGCTTTTATTTATTATATTATGATATAGTTAATGCATAAATCTGTGCGGAAGCACAAGATTATGCACTAACGAGATGAAAACTATGTATATTGCGAGGGATTCCTATTTAGACAAATTGAAAAACTCTATTGGCAATGGGATGATCAAGATCGTCACTGGGCCAAGGAGATGTGGGAAATCATTTCTTTTGCTCCATATCTTCAAGGATTACCTCCTTTCCACCGGCGTAAAGGGTGATCACATCATCGAGTTGTCCCTAGACGACGTGAAGAACGTCAAATACCGAAACCCGATTGATTTGGCCTCTTATTTCAAGGACAGAGTCAAAGACAACGCCCAATACTATTTTCTCATTGACGAAATTCAGTTCTGCGAGAGTGTGGACAGCCCCGCTTTCGCTGGTTATAAAACCGATGATGGGAAAACCCCTAAGATTACCTTTTATGATGTCCTAAACGGCTTTTTAGGAATCAAAAACGTCGAGGTTTTCGTGACTGGGAGTAATTCCCATATGCTCTCAAGCGATATTGCTACTGAATTCCGCGGAAGGGGTTGGCAGATAAGGATGCACCCTCTCACCTTCAAGGAATTCAAGGAAGCAAACATTCAGAGAAATCTGGACAATTTGACTTTATGGAAACAGTACTATCTCTACGGCGGTCTTCCGCAAGTCTCTTTGCTTCCGGACGAACCTTCGAAGAGGGAATACCTACAACAAGTATTTGAGAATACCTACATCAACGACACCATCGAGCGCTATGCGCTTAGAAGCGATTCCGCAATCAGGGATCTGGTCAAGGTGATGGCCACAAACGTAGGTTCTATCGTCAACCCGACCAAAATCGCCAATACCTTCAAGTCGGAGATGAAATCATCGATTCAACCCGTGACCGTCTCAAAATACATCGAGCACATGGAGGATTCCTTCTTACTGAATTCGGCTTGCAAATATGACCTTACCGGCCGTAAGTTCATCGGGGCATCCTACAAATATTATTTTGAGGACATGGGTCTTAGATACGCTGCATCCTCTTTTGTTGGGAAGGATCAGGAGTCCCATTATATGGAGAACGTCATCTACAACGAGCTGATTTGCCGTGGTTACAACGTCTCCGTTGGCACCGTCGCTACCTTTGACCATTCCGATGGGAAGACTCAAAGAGTCAATCTTGAAGTGGATTTCATCGCAGAGAAATTTGACAAAACAATATACATACAATCCGCCCTATATATTCCAGACGATGAGAAGATGAAACAAGAATTAAGACCGCTCAAAAAAATAAACAATTCCTTCAAAAAAGTGCTAATCACAAAATATGAAGGGGACGGTTCTTATGATGAGGACGGCATCCTCCACTTGAATCTCTTTGATTTCCTATTTGACGAGAAGCTTTTGGATTAGTTTTGCTTAAATTCACATTCCTAGGTTTCTTCACCTGGGTTTTTCATATAGAAACATTCTCATTTCCTTAAAACATATAGTTAGTGCATAAATCTGTGCATTAGCACAACTTTTTGCAGTAAGTTCCCTATTCCAGTTCAAAAGGATTTCTTCGTTTTTGTAAATCCATTCCAATCTCCGCTTTGTCGGCGGATTGGTGAGGATGTATTTTTTTGAGGGCGTATTGAAGGATTATCCCGTTACTTTTGTGATAAGAACGACTCTTCGCCTGCATCTGATCCTAGTAGAGTGTTTATATGCCCTCAAGCGTAATATCTGGAGTTTCTCTTTCCTGATGTTATTTTGCGTTTGAATTGCATTTTATGTTCAACGCATTGCGTTTGAATGGCATTGCATATATATTAGATGCATAAAGAAGGTGATATTATGGCAACTACAAATTTCAGCGTTAGATTAGACAGCGATTTGAAGAAGAAATCCGAGGCAGTGTATGGCGAGCTTGGAATCAATCTCACCACCGCCATAAACGTTTTCTTGCGTAAATCATTGACCGTCGGCGGGTTCCCGTTCGACGTCAGAATGGAAGAACCAAACCTAGAAACCACGCTCGCTTTGCTCGAGGCGGATAAATTGTCCAAAGATCCCAATGTCAAAGGCCTAGACGTTGAGGACGCCTTAAGGGAACTTAAGAAATGAGCAGCCTTAAAGTTGTTTGGACACCTCAGTTCAAAAAAGACTACAAGGTGGCCATGAAAAGCCATCTTGACATGGATTTGCTTGACGGAATTATCAAAAGCCTATCCGACCAAGCAGAGTTGGATCCCAAATACAAAGATCACCCTCTGTCCGGGAATTGGAAGTCATTCAGAGAATGCCACATCAAGCCAGATTGGCTCCTCATCTACAAGATTGAGGGCGATAGACTTATCTTGACGCTGGTTAGAACCGGCTCTCATAGCAATTTGTTCGGAAAATAAGGCGTTTGTTTTGGTAAGTGCCTTTTCTTTTGCTTCATACGAACCTTCTAATTGGGGTAAGGAATCTGGGATCTGCCGTCATTTCTTAATCTCCCAATGGCCTGTTTTGTCAGAGCCGATTCTTTCGATAATGCCAACATCTTGAAGCTTCTTGAGATATCGATAAACAGTGGTCGTCCCTATACCGATTGCTTTGGATAATTCTGTCCTCGTAATTGATGGATTCGTTTTTAGAGCGGACAATATCTTTCTTTCAGTTTCATTTACTGCACCCTTTACTGCACCATTTACTGCACCACCATTTTTTAAAAGATGCTTTGTGTGGCTCTCCATCACTTCCTTGTCAAAAGGAATGGTGACGTTGATATAGCTGTCGTTGATTTCAAAGGCCTCCCGTCCATAGTTTCTGACGATTTCGGGAATGCCGTGTCCAGTCTGTTCTACATATTCCAAATCGCTAAGAATTCTCATCAAGGAGGCGTTTCTTGGATTGCTCGCTCCTTTAAAGAACATCTCCTTCGTCTGCCCCAAAGGTAATCCTCCATAGGAAAAGATCTCGATTCTATCGGAGAAGACGTAGACGACCGGAGGGCAAAGGGTCCAATCGTTATGGGCTATTGCATTGATGAACGCTTCCCTTAAGGACCCGATTGGCAAAACGCTCTTCTTGAACCTTAGGCTAAAGGCGGGCTTCTCGTTGAAATGATTCAGGTAATGGCCTTGTCTTCGGATATTAAATTAAGAATAGCCTCCTCCGTATTAGTCAGCTTTACAATAGCGCTTGCAGTAGCGTTTACAGTAGCGTTTTTCTGGTTTTTCCTATAATCCGCGCCATTTTGTTCATTGTGACATGGCTATTCATTTTTATGGCCTCGACGATTTTGTCTTCGTTCGTCTGCTTTACAGGGACATCCTCTTTTTCGAATCCGCTTCTGTCAAACGGAATCGTAACGATTATCGTGGACGTTCCAAAATCATACGCTTGAGCTCCGTATTTTCTGACGACCTTCGCTACCCCATGTTCCGTTTCCTCGACGATGTGGCTTCCCGACTTTTTTGCGTTCGTCTTTGATCTAAAGGGCGAAAATGCAAGCCTCTCGAAACGGCGATGAATACTTCTAAGATGCGCCATTTTAAAGTAAAAAAGTAGAAAATCCTGCCTAAAACCGCATTTTCATTCGACTTTTGCTTTCAGAACGAACTAAACGATTTCTTGGCACATGAAAGAAAAAGCCCCATGTCATCAAGACCATGAGGCAAATGTTAAGATTGTGGTGCCTGGCGCGAGAGTCGAACTCGCATGGATTTCTCCGAACGATTTTGAGTCGTTTGCGTCTACCATTCCGCCAGCTAGGCACGGGAAGTATTATATATAATCATGGCGCCCTTTTCAAAACAAATATCATAGCTAATACGTTTCGTGAGAAAGATTTATGAAAATTGGCATCCTTTTGATGGTTTTTCACTCTTTAAGAGATAAAGCCCGACGCATTTTTCATACGTCGAGCTTTCTTATATTAAGCAGCAAGAAAAACCTTATAGGCTAAATAGGCTTCAAAAACATCGGCCTTGGAGACAATTTCCATAGGAGAATGCATCGAAAGAACAGGAACGCCTGCATCAAGAACATACATGTTATAGTTCCCTAAGATATAAGCAATCGTTCCTCCACCACCTTGATCGACTTTGCCAATTTCAGAGGTTTGGTAATGGATATCATTTTTGTCCATGGCGTTTCTAACGAAAGAAAGGAATTCTGGCATGGCATCGTTACAACCACTCTTTCCTCTAGCTCCCGTGTATTTATTGAAAACCACACCTTTAGAGAAATAGCAGGAATTATTAGGTTCGTTAGCGCCGGAATATAAAGGATCCACCGCACCAGAGACATCGCTTGATAACATCTTGCTAGCACTCATGGCATGGCGAAGAGCCAAATAGGAATCCTTGCCCTCTTTGGCAAGCATTTCCATAACGACATCTTCAAACCATAAAGATTGGGCGCCTGTGGCACCAATTGAGCCCACTTCTTCTTTATCGACTAAAACAACAACGGAAGTGTATTCTTCTTTCTTGGAATCGAGTACTGCACGAAGAGAAGTATAAGCACATACCTTATCATCATGTCCATATCCGGCAATCATGCTACGATCAAGGCCATAATCTCTTGCTTTTCCAGCTGGAACAGCGTGAAGTTCGCTCGAAAGGAAATCCTCTTCTTCCATGCCATATTTCTCTTTTAAGAGATGAAGGATGTAGTCCTTGACCTTTCCGTTTTCATCTTTTTCAAGCGGGATATTTCCAATCGTGATGTCTAATTTTTCTCCTTCAATGACCTCGGAAGCTTTTTTCGACATTTGATCCGCAGAAAGATGGATAAGCAAATCCGTTATTCCTAAAACAGGATCGGAAGGATCTTCACCAATAGAAACTTCAAAAGAAGTTCCATCTTTCTTATAGACTATTCCGTGCAAAGCAAGAGGGATGGTGACGTATTGATATTTCTTTATCCCACCATAGTAATGTGTCTCAAAGAAAGCGAATCCGCCTTTTTCATAGAGAGGATTTTGCTTGATATCTAGGCGTGGGGAATCAATATGCGCGCCTAAAATTCTCATTCCTTCTTCAAGAGATTTCTCGCCGATTACAGCTGCTAAGAAATTCTTATTCTTATTGGTCGTGTAGACCTTATCCCCAGGATGAAGTTCCTTACATTCTTCTAGTGGGCGGAAACCTTTTTCTTTCGCAAGACGAACAGCTTCTTTTGTAGCCATTCTCTCTGTTTTTGCTTCATCAAGGAAATCCATATAATCCTTAGAGAAAGAAAAGATTTCTGCTTTTTTCTCTTCCTTAGCGTCTACCCATATATTTTTAGCGTACATACGTATCCTCCTTATTTATAAAGTAACGTCAATAAGCATATCCTTTATTTATAAAATAAACCAGTTCCCAATCCCATTTAAAACAAGATAGAGAGCTTTTATAGTCTTCAAGAATAATGAATTCTTCTTCCTTTGGTAGATTGGTCTACTATTAGTCTACTTTTTGGTCTACTTTTTAGTCTACTTTTGGCCATTCAAAAGAAAGTTTTCTTAAATTATTTAAGTATAAACATCAGTTTTTATCGAATGTTTATGAATAAAGTAGACCAAAGTTGTCCTTTTAGGTGATTAGTCTACTTTCAACGGGTCCATTCGCCGTTTCTTTTATCTCCTTTTCTTCTAAGAAGTCCTTTTTCTTTCAAAGAAGAAACTATTTTTTTGATGCCACCAACGCTTAGATTGCAAGCGTTCGCGGCCTCAGAAAGAGTGCTTTTAGGATTGTCCAACAAATAAGAAAGAACATTTCGATGGGATTCAATTAATTTCGCCGATTGTTCCTCCACCTTTTTTCTAAAAATAACAGACTCCGGAATGAAAGCAAAAGGAATGGTGACAACAATCATATTCGAATCGAAATTAAAGGCCTTTTTTGTGTAATTGCTAACAATCGTTGGAATGCCGTGACCGCTTTGTTCAGCAAAATCCGATAGAGAAAAAACATTAAAAAGGGATTCATTAACAGGTTTGCTTCTTCCACTAAAAAATTCATCAAGCGTCATGTCAAACGGGGGTTGTCCATACGAAGATACTTCGATTCTATCATCATAAACAAATATTGAAGGGGGCAACATATGAAGCCAATCATTATGCACGACGGCGTTTATCCAAGCTTCACGAAAAGCTTCGATGTTAAAGAGATGTTTTTCCTCTCTAAAGCCGCCTTTTAGCTCAACTTTAGTTACATCCATGCTTTTTATATATTCTAGGGCCATCCTACATGCGCTTAAAAGGCTACGGTTCCCAAACTCATTTCTTTCAGACATTGCAGTTTTGTCTATGCCATTAAAACGAACCACTTTAATCGAAACGGCATTGTTGTCTGACAGCAAATAAGCGACGAGGTTATATTCCTTTTTAGAATTCAATAAACCGAAATTTCCTAAAAAATCTTTTCCTTCCCTATAATGTATGCCATTTATCACAAAATATTCTTTTAAATAAGAAAAAGAAAGATTTTGGTTGTTCGATTTGCTTTCTCTAAGAGCGTCAAACGATCCGGAAACAATAGCTCTTCTGATGCTTTGATTATCCATTAAATCGTCCGATTTTACGTTACGAATATAAAACCTTCCATCACAGCTATAAGGAATATCGTTGCCATTCGCTTGAATTTTTAAATAGATGTTATTCTTTTCGTCCCTCAATTCTTCAACCTCGTATGCAAATTTCGGCTGAACCAAGGTTGCTATTCTTTCCCTTATGTCATCTAGAGAACGTTTTCCTAACTGAAGGCCCTTAACTTCTCCATCATCATAGACCCCCAAATATAAAGTGCCCGTGAAACGTTTATTTAACATTGCAGTAAGCGACTTGATTCCTTTATCTAATTGTGAGAGGCTCTCTTTGTTTTCTAAAAACTCACTTTCTTTTCCAATATTCATAGGCCCTTTCTCCATTTTTATTAGTCTACCATTAGTCTACTTTTTAGTCTACTTTTTAGTCTACTTTTGGCCATTCAAAAGAAAGTTTTCTTAGATTATTTAAGCATAAACATAAGTTTTCATCGAATGTTTATGTCTAAAGTAGACAAAAAGGCCCCTTTAAGGTGATTAGTCTACTTTTTAAGGGCCTTAAGACTCTAATTTATACCAAACAAGAATGAAGATAAGACCGAGGAGAAGAAAGGTTTCTCCCACGATTAAAAGCTCATAATGGAACGGCTTCCTTTTCGCTTTCTTTATTGCAACATAATCCGCATATGTCGGAGGAAGGTTACTTTTTTCTGGATGGATACGGAAGGTAAAAGAGAAAAGTTTACGCACACTATAGACGATTAAATCAAAAGCACCTTTTTCCGATACCCAAACCAAAAGCCAAAAAAGGATAGGAAGCAAACCGCCCAAGGAGAAAGAATCAGATAGCATTCTGTATCTGTTTTTCTCCCAGGTAAGCTCAAAAGGACCGTAAAGTTCCAAAAAGAAAACCGTTAAGAAGATTGCAAGGGCAAAGGCAAAAGAGAGGGAGGCTCTAGCGACAATCCCTTTAAGACTTTTTCTTTCTTTTCCTTGTTCTTTGGCGTTTTCTTCCATATTTACTTATTATTCACTATTTCCTTATATTTAGCCAATTCTTTGCTGTCACATAAGACAAAGTGGCCTTTTTCCACTTCTTGAAGAGTGGGTTTCTCTTCCCCATACTGATGATCTCTTTCAGGGACATAATTGATTCTCTTACGATGTTTCTCATAATGAGGATCAGGTAGAGGAATTGCACTCAAAAGAGATTTTGTGTAAGGGTGAAGAGGATGAAGGAAAAGAGCGTCGCTTGGAGCAATTTCCACCAGTCTTCCAAAATACATTACAGCGATTCTATCGCAGAAATACTTAACGACGCTCAAATCATGAGCGACAAAAAGAATGGATAAATCCAATTCGTTTTTCAAATCGTTAAGAAGATTAATAACTTGTGCTTGAATAGAAACGTCTAGAGCACTTACAGGCTCATCGCAAATAAGCAAATCCGGTTCCATAATCAAGGCTCTAGCAATACCAATACGTTGTCTTTGGCCACCCGAGAATTCATGAGGATAACGTTCCATCATTTCTGGTTGAAGCCCGACACGGATTAAAGCGTTTGAGACCTTTTCATCAATGACCTTTTTATCGTAAACACCCTGGATACGTAATCCCTCTGCGATAATATCGCGAACCGTCATACGTGGATCAAGGGAAGCGATAGGATCTTGGAAGATCATTTGCATTTTACTGGTGATTTTTGTGTTTTTGGCAATGAGCAAACTTTCAAGATACTTCAGGTATTCCTTAGAATAAGCAAGGAATTTTGCCTTATTCTCTTTGAGCTTAGCAAGTCTTTCCTGATGCTCTTTCTTTGCTTTGATCGTTGCTTCTTTAGCAAAAGGCGCGTTGCAATGCCTATTGTCATAATGAGCTTTCCTAATTTCTGCTCTTTGCGTCTTGCAAATACCGGCTAGTTCTTCTTTTAAAGCATTTATTTGATCATCGTATTTCTTTGAAATCTTAGCTTTCTCCGCTTCCAAGGTGCTATCTTCAGGAACATTGACAAATTGCAAAGCATCCTTCTTTTCCTCACGAAGCTTTTTCATGGCTTCTTTATAACGGATGCTTTTCCATTTGATTTCTTTTTCGTTCCATCTTGTTCCCGCAGAGATTCTCGTTCCTTCAAAATAAATCGAGCCACTCGTGATGTCGTAAAGTTTAATGATGCTTCTTCCGGTTGTAGTCTTTCCACATCCAGATTCGCCAACAAGGCCTAAAACCTCCCCTTTATGAATATCAAAGGAGACGTCGTGAACGGCTTTGTTGTATTTGAAATCGCCTGAGCCAAATTTGAAATACTGTTTCAAATGTCTGACAGACAAAATCACAGGTGCATCAGGAGAAACTGGTTCTTTTTCTTGTAGTTTGACGATATTTTCATTCTCATCAACGGCTACGATATCAGAACTATTCTTCTTTTTCCTTGCCATTTTTCTTTTCCTCCTTTTCTCTTTGGGCGTTTAATTTTGCAAAACGTTTGATACGATCAGTCACTCCTTTTGGTGGGTTCACCTTTGGAGCGCGTGGATCAAGAAGCCAGCTTGCGGCTTTATGGGTTGGACTTATATCGAAGAATGGCGGTTCTTCTTCGAAATCAATTTGCATCGCGTATTTGTTTCTAGCTGCGAAAGCGTCTCCTTTTGGTGGGAGAATCATATTTGGTGGGGTTCCTGAAATCGAATCCAAACGGTCTTTGGTTTCCAAATCAGGCATAGAAGAAAGCAAGGCCCATGTATATGGGTGGGCTGGATGATAGAAAATATCATCCGCCGTTCCTTTTTCAACGATTTTGCCAGCATACATAATGGCGATATCGTCTGCCATGTTAGCCACAACACCAAGGTTATGCGTAATAAAGATGACCGAAAGATGCCTTTTTTCCTTTAAATCATTAATCATGTCAAGGATCTGGGCTTGGATGGTCACATCAAGGGCCGTTGTTGGCTCATCGCAAATAAGAATCTCAGGATCGCTAGAAAGAGCGATGGCAATGACGATACGTTGTCTCATGCCTCCAGAGAATTCGAACGGATATTGCTTGATTCTCTTTTCAGGATCTTTGATACCTACTTCGCCTAAAAGTTCGATTGCTTTTTCCTTTAACTGCTTCTTAGAGATTTTTAATAAAGCTTCTTTGGAAGAATGAGCATAGGATTCAAGAAGTTTCTTAGCCTTTTCATTCACGTCTACCTCTTTTGTGATGTAATCTTCCTCTAAATGTTTAAGGAAAGACTCCACGTAAGCTTTCGCTCTTGCTTGAACCGCTTCTTTTGAAATATCGATTTCCGAGGCCCAGGCTCTCTCTTTGATAGAATTCGTATCAAGACGTTTTTCTTTCTTTTTCGTTTCTTCTTTTTCTCTGGCTAAAGATTTTTTGTATTCGCTCAAATAGTATTCCAGCGCAATAACGAAAGTGAAAACCAAGTCGTCTTTTTTATCATCTAAGTGATTTTCAACGGGTTTGACTAGGCTTTCTATTTCATGTAGTTCCTTATGGAGTAAAGGGAAAGATGAAGCTTCCTTAAAGATGTCTGTCTTCTCTAATAAAGAAGATAGTTTCTCTTTTAATTTGATAGCTGCCTCCTTGATAGAAGACTCATTGTCGGTGACGGCTTTATTTGCCGCATTAAGAAGAGAAGGATCCACTTCCTCTCCTTTTCTTACCTTGAGAATGCTTTCTTTGGCACTTGGATCGTATTTCAGAAGAGTATTCTCAAGAAGAGTGGCACGTTTCTTGTTTTCCTTTATTGTGCTCTTCTTTTTTAACATCATCGCTTCGGTGATTTGTTTCCCGACTTTCATAATCGGGTTTAAAGAAGACATAGGATCTTGGAAAATCATCGCGATTTTAGAGCCTCTAATTTTGGTTAATTCTTCCTCTTTCAAACGAAGAATATCTCTTCCATCGTAAAGAATTTCTCCTTCTTCGATAATCTTATTCGGAGCAAGAATACCCATTATTGCTCTAGATGTTTGGCTTTTCCCTGAACCGGATTCGCCTACAATGGCTAAGGTTCTTCCACGGTACAAATCAAAAGAAACGCCACGTACGGCTTTTACTGTGCCATTATTCGTCCAAAAACTAACACGAAGGTTTTTGACCGATAAAATTTTGTTTTCTTCATTGATATTAGACATTGTCGGAACCTCTCAATTGTGGGTTAAAGGCATCTCTTAAGCCATTGCCAAACATGTTGAAGCAAATCATCAAAAGGGAGATGAATAAAGCTGGCCAAAGGATGTTATTAGGATAAGTCGTGTAGGAATTTTGACCTTGCGAGAGCATTGTGCCAATCGAAGTAGAACCGATGGCATCGAAATTAATGATTCCTAAGTAAGATAAGCTTGATTCACTAAAGATAACGCCAGGAATCATCAAAACAGATGAGGTAACAATTGTTCCGATGGAGTTTGGAAGAATGTGTTTGAAGATCAATCTTGCATCAGAAGCGCCTAAGGTTCTACTCGCTAAGACGTATTCTTGTTTCTTATAACGATAGAACTGCATACGCACGGTCGATGCTGTTCCAAGCCATCCCGTAAGAACAAAGGCAATAAAGAGCATTCCAACGATGGATATTGAGAAATAAACGCCATTGTAGTTCTTTAAAAGGGCAATAACGACCATGAAAGGAACTTCGGCGAGGATCTCAGAGATTCTTTCCATGATGATATCCGTCGTTCCTCCATAGAATCCTTCGATTGCTCCATAGATTAAACCAATAATCAAGTTAATGGCGGAAACACCAAAAGCAAAAAGAAGAGAGAAACGTCCGCCAACAGATAATCTTGTAAGGATATCTCTGCCAGCAGAATCACTTCCCAAGCCGAATTTTGCATAATGCCCATTCAGGAAGTAATAGTAATTGTCATAATTCATTCTAACGTTATAAACGCTATTAGAAAGACCGGTTGCTTCATAATAAACGTATTCCCCTGCAGCATTTTTCTTCCAGGCATATTGAAGTTCGCCATCTTTTAAGATTGGAAGTTTATTACGTCCGTAGAATCGATAATCATAATTTGCATTATTTCTAATGACGTTTTCGATAATCGTTTCATTTTGTTTCTCTTCTTCAATCCAAGAAGTGTCAATTAACGGCAAGAGGATTTTATGGCCTTCATCTGTTTTGGCATCATATTTGAGGACCTCATCTAGTTTTTCTTTCGTTAAAGTGTGGTTAACGGCACCAATGACATAGGTATCGTATCGGACATCGTATTTGGTCGTAAAACCAGAAAAATCATCGCCTGTTTGGTAGGTTGAATAGACTTCTTTAACACGTCCTGCACGTTTATAAAGGTAATATTCCGCTTCCGAAACAGTCCTTTTTTCAGAACCATCCCAGAAACCACCGGCATCAGAGAAAGCCTTTGGAAGACAGTTTGTGTAATAGGAATCCGCTTCTGTAGCGGTATAGCCAGTGCAAAAAGGCGTGATGATGGAGAAAAGAATCATGAACATTAAGATTGCGGCTGCGACAATCGAGCCTTTGTTTCTCGAAAAACGGTACATTGCATCCGCGAAGAAGCCAATACGCTTCGTCTCCATTTTGCTATCAACAAGCTTTTTATCTTGTTGGACAAAGCTAAAACGTGGGTCTTGTGTTTTCTTTTCCATAATTATTTCGCCCCCATTCTGATACGTGGATCAACCCATCCGTAGGAGAGATCGATGATCAAAGCTGCGGCAAGGCCGATTCCAACATAGAACATGCTTAAGAACATAAAGAAGTTGTAGTCTTGGTTGTTGATCGAAGAAAGATAAAGCGAGCCAACACCAGGAACGGCAAAGAAATTTTCAATAATAAGTGAGCCACTTAAACAAGAAATAAATTCGCCAAGAATCATTGGGAAGATTGGAACCATGGCGTTTCTTAAAGCGTGTCTCCAAGTGGCTTGGCCTCTTGTTAAGCCTTTCGCTCTTGCCAAAACCATGAATTCGCTTGTTAAAACTTCCGTAAGTTCAGCACGGGTATAACGTGTTAAGCCAGCAACCGTCCCAATAATCAAGCAAAGCATTGCCGGAAAATACGAATGAAAGAAAACGGGGTTCCAAAAATCGTATCCCGAATTAACGACAAGCGGGAACCATTTTAATTTGGCGCAGAAAATATATTGAATAAGAAAGCAATAAACATAGCTTGGAACAGAAATAAAAAGCATGACCAAAACGGAAATAAGTTGATCTTGCCATTTATTTTTCTTTAAAGCGGCAATAATGCCTAAGAGAATACCGATAGGTATGGCAATAAGTGAGCTCCAAATATTGAGATAGATGGTGCTAGGAAGTTTTTCATTAAGAACGGAAAGGACATCTTTTCCGCCATAAATAGTGAAACCAATTCCGAAATCGCCTTGGAAGACATGCTTTATATAAAGCACATATTGCACGATGATTGGCTTGTTATAGCCAAGCGCTTCACGCCAAGCGTTGATGGAAATACAAGTTTGATCGTTTGATTTACATGGCGTTACTGGTAATAAACGTATCAAGACGAAACACATCGTCATGATGATTAAGAACGTCAATAACATCAACCCGATTCTTTTAAGAACGTAACGTAACATAAAGGAACCCCCGTGTTATTTAAATTTTAAGATGTTTTTAGCTGTTTTGAAACACCCTCCCATAAAACCAGGAAAAGGGTGGAAATCCACCCTTCCCCGTTTATAGAAGACGACTGTTATTTGTTGTAATCGATGAAGCCGTCTTTACCAAGATTGGCATTTACCCATTGAGACCATTCTGCATCAGTCTTTGTGAGTTTGAGCTTTCTAATGCCACCGAAACCAACGATTTGAACGTACTCATCGGTTCCTTCACTAACACGATAGCTATCCAAGCTAACAGATTGACGAGCGCCCCAGGAGATGAAGTTATAGGTGCCAACGATATAGGATTCACAAGCGCTTAAGATGTTCAAACGTGTCGTTGCATCGCTTAAAGCGGAAGAATATTTGCCTGTTGTAAGCTCATAAGTCCAGTTGCCTTTTTGTGTTCCTGAACCATCTCCGCCAAGGGTCATTCCGACAACGTCATCACTCTTTGCTAAGCCACCTTTCTTGTCAGACCATTCACCAGTCTTGAGATTGATTTCAAGATAGTCTTGGTAGATGTTGTAGGTTTCATACATCTTAGAGGATGTGGTGTAACAATCTAAGATGCCGAATGGGTCGAATTGTGCGCCGCCCCAAGTAGAAATACCAAAGTCGCAAGTGCCATTTCTAATATGGTCGGAATAATCAGAACCAGTGATCTTCACTTCGATATCTAACTTTCCTTCAAGCTTGGTGCCTTTGACAAGTTCTTTGTAGGCATTGATAACCCAGTTGACCATATCATTCCAACCTTCGTTATAGCTTTCCCAAACGAGGTGGACTTTTTGACCTTCTTCGTAGTGGCCTTCTTTGGCTGATGCAGCCTCTTCCTTCACCGCTTCATCAATCAATTTTCTTGCTTCGGCTAAATCGTATCCGTAGTAGTTTGGTTTGCCATCGGAATCTGTTCCAAAGTTATCGGTGACGACTTTCTTTCCTTGTTCGGTATCACGATAGGCAACACCCGTATCAGGATCTGAAACGTACATGAAGTTAATCGGCACGTCGAATCCACGCCAGCCAGCTGTTTGTGTTTGGCAAAGTGTCTTTCTATCAAGTCCTAAGGAGAGGGCTTTACGGAATTTTTGGTTAGAAAGAATAGTGTGGTTGCCCTTTGTATCGCTCTTTTGAGCCGCTAATAAAGTTTCATAGACAGAGTTGACGCTTAATTTTGTGGTGTAGGAAAGAGGGGTATATAACAATCTGGAGGAAGATCCTAAGATGTCTAAGTCCGATCCTCTTAATGCATAGGAGTCGATTTTTCCTGTGCGGAAGAGAGAAAGCAAGGTGTCTTCGTTTTGAACGATTTGAACTTCAATATTATCGACTTGGTATTCATCTTCATGCTTACCATCACTGTAGCCATACCACTTTTCATTTCTTTCGAAGTTGATTTGTTTATCCGCTTGGAAGGATGCAAGTTTATAAGGACCATAAGCAACATAGGTTTCTTTGGAAGTGCCGTATGTTGTTGTGTATAAGCCTGAATCAGCAACAGGTTTTCTTAAGCTTTCCCATAGATCTTGTTTCACGATCCAGTTGGAAGAGAAGAACAATTTGGCATCAAAGCTGCTAACGGGCGATTTGAAGAAGAGGTTGAAGGTGAAATCATCCACTTTTTGAATGCCGACATTCGCGAAATCGTATTCCTCATATTTGTAATAACGAGAACACCATGTTGCCATGGAAAAGGTTTCGGTTTGATCAACATTCCCTTCAAGGAAATTGTTTGTCAACGAGCCTGCAGGAAGTCCGAAGGCACCTTTGCAGATAGCGTCTGCGACCGCAAAGACTTTCTTACAAAGTTCAGCGTTGTTATCAAGCCTGACAACTTTAGGGTCAGAGCTTGTACCAAAGGTATCAGTATCTCCAAGAAGAGCTTCGGCGGCCGTTAAGGCATCCCCGTCAAGATAACCGCAAAGGCTGGCAAAGCTCGCCGATCCCCACCAATTATTCACAGTATAGGCATTGAAATACCATCCTTCTTTAATTGGAGTGCCTGCATGGGCAAGACCATCTCCATCGATGTATGGATCAAGAAGCGTTTGACCACTTTGGAGATAATGAAGTCCTCCAGCAATTGCTTGAGTTCCGTTTGCAAAATCACCAGCACGGAAGTTTTGCATCTCTGGATCGAGAAGATCTTTCAAAGAGTTGATATACGTATCCGCGTTAATTTGAGTTCCATCTTCAAATTTCGCTGCTTGGTTCAACTTAACTTGCCATTTTTGGCCTGAGGTGAAAAGCTTTTCTCCATTCAAATTCATGTCATATTTGGTCGCTTCTTCTTTTGTTAAGGTTGATGTGACGTCGGTTGGAATTTCCGCAGCCATTTCTGGGATTGCCTCATAACCGTTTTTCTCGTCATTCAACACATAATCGATTAAGCCGAGTTCCGTGTATCCTGTAACAAGGCTGTCTTCATTTGACTCCCATGTTGCTGGGGCCCATCTTTCTGGGGAACCAGATGTTGCTTCGTGCAGGGTGTAGGTTCCTTTCTCGCTTGGGGAACCGGATGAGGAGCTAGGTGTCGTTACGCAACCCGCTAAGCCAACGATGCCGACGATCGCCGCTAAGCTGAGTGGTAGAGCAAGTTTTTTGTTTTTCATAAAAATCCTCCTAGTTCTTTTGAACTTGTGGCGATATTTTTCCGTAAAATGGCAAGTTGTCAACAATTATTTTCGTTTTTTGCTATTTTTTAAAATGAAGTATCCATCGATGTTTTTGAGAGTGTTGTTTTATTTCATTCCATGTTTTTTCAGAAAATAATACTGATAATCCTACTTTTTGGTTAAAAACTTCTTTTCATTTTTTGGGTCATTTTCAATAAAAAATAAGCCTTGCAGAAAAAACGACGTCGTCCCATGTTGAAAATGAGGTTTTTAGTTTTGATAGAAAAAATCGTTCTTTAAAATGCAATATTTATGATTTTTTCCTTGCGTTTGTTTCTTGGCTATCAGAGTCAGATTCATGAATTGAAAGCAGGTTATCTATTTTGATAAACAATAGTGAGATACTTGTTGCCGAAAGGATTTCTTTTTTATGAATAAAGAAAAATATATTGTCCCAAAACAGCTGTTCTTAGCCTCCCTCATCATGGCAATCGTTGTGTATTCAATTAGTTTGATTCTCTATATCATTTCACTTATTGTTGCCGCCGATTCCTTTACCTTTTCTTCTTATTGGCATCTCTATTTAACTATTGTTCTAGGCATCTTCCTTGCACTCGGGTTTATCTTGTATAGTGCCTGGATCCTTGCTTTTACAAAAGATAAGAGCAAGGGTGGTCAAATCTTAATAAAATTTCTTAGCGAGTATGTTTTACTCTCAGCGACCTATTCTTTTATTGCTGCCGTCTTTACTGCAATCAACGACTATACTAGCACCGTAATTGTTACTTTAGTTCTTTCTATTCTTCAACTCGCTGTTGGCATAATATGTGCCCTTCTAACCAAAAAATCACCTAAGATCGCAAGAATCGTTTTGATTGTTGAATTTTCTCTCTTTGTTCTTTCAGAATTTTTGAACATCATTTTTTACATTATCGCTTCCAATTTCCTCAGCATGATCACGTCTATGCTCGTTTTAGCTTTTGAAATCGTCGTTTTAATTGCCCTTATCTTAATGAAAATTGACATCGAAGAAGGCGAAGAAGCAGAATCCACTCCATTAGCGAATAAAGAAGCAAAAGAATCATTGCCAAAGCAAGAAATAAACCAAGAAGAAAGACTCAATCTTCTTTTAAAATATAAGAGCCTCTTAGACAATGGTGTCATTACGCAAGAAGAATTTGACGCCAAGAAAAAAGAACTTCTCTAGTCTAAACTGATATAGGTTTTTCATTCATAACACGTCCTCGGGGCGTGTTTTCTTTTTCTTAGAAAAAGGGTTAATCCTTCCTTATTTAAAAAATACTAAGTGAATATGGTGAATAAACATTGAAACTTTTTTCTTTTAAGGGATAATGCTAGCATGCGAAATTTGGAGGAAAAAATGAAAAATAACAACAAATGGAAAAAAGCTTTGCTAAGTTTGTCCGCTTTATCCTTATTGGCTTCTTGCCAAGAGCAGACAGTTCCGAGTTCGTCCGTTTCTTCTCCTTCTTCAGAAGATATCGTTTCTTCGAAGGATGAGATGGCAGATTACAAAGCTCTTCAAACCATGTTAAGAAATTTATCTGATGGCGTAAGTCTTGAGTCATTAGTTACCACGACTGCGACTTTCGGAGAAGGAAACTCAAAACAATCTCAGTATTATCGTTTCTATCTTGACGTACAAAACACCAAAAACGAATATGCCTATCAACAATATAAGGGCGTAGATTCCGCGAGCGGAACCCCTAATAAAGACACTTTGGAAGCCAGTGCCGATTTGGCGAAAAACACGATGGGATATGTCTGTCAAAAATATCTTCTCGTTAACAACGAAGTCTTTCTTTACCCTGTCACTCAAGAAACCGCCCAAGGAACAAGTTACGTTAACTGGGCAGATTCAGGTTTAGCCAATATCTTCTCTCAACTAAATTCAACAATGTTTGAGAAAGAAGATAAAGACACCTACACCTTAAAAAGTGATGTTTCAATCGATTTCAGAAGAAAAATCTCAGGCAATTTCTATGGTGCAAATACTTTACCAGCCGCCGCTAAATTCGATTTGAAGGTCAAAGATGGACAAATCTACGCTTACACTCTCTCCACAGAAGTTCAACAACGTTACGATTCGAATTATCAAACCTCATACACTCTTCAATATGAATTTTCTGGAACAGTGCTAGCTTATGGCAAAGCCAACGAAGAAGTCACAAAAAACTTCCATAATCCTATTAAAGGGAAAGAAGATGCGACTTTCCAAAAGGCTTTTGAAAAATTACAAAACCATAATTACACAGAGACTTCAACCACTTATCGTTTATCTAATTTAAGTTGGAACGATAAAGGAAGCTTCTCTTCGAAGAATAAAGCCCTTTATCAAGAGAACACTCTTCTAAAACAAACCTTAAATAATAAGGATCAAGTTCAATCAGAAGACGCTTACTATCTTACAAAGGATAATAACCTTCAAAATATCATCAAAATTGGTGATAAGGGTTACTTTAACCAAGGTCTTGCCTTAGGGTATAGCAATGGACAAAATCCATTCCCTCAATTTGATGTTTCCTCTCTTTTCTTTAAAAAGGAAGAGGAGGGTTTATATTCCTTCACCTATGGAGATACTCATTGTGATATCTTCAATTCTGCGAATTTCACAGACGTTACCACCGCTCTTATATATTTTGCTAAGGTAGATCTTCGTGATGAAAATAAGATTACAGTCAGCATGATTTATGCGGCTTCTTCTAGCGATGCCGTCGTCTATTACAAGCTCGTTACGGAATATAGCAATATCGGTTCCACATTAAGTGGCATTGATATTTCGAAAGTGAAAGATGGCGACAATCTTACTTGGAATGATTATTTCAAAGATGATGCCGATTTAGAAAAAGCGAAAGCAATTCTTGGTGAAGAACGTTTCAACTCTTTACCAGTCATTGGTGGTATCTACAATAAAGTTAACTTATTTGTGGATGAAGCAAGCAAACAAATTCAGTTCCAATACGCTTTCGGTGCTCTTTCCCAATTTGACTTTGATGGAGACTCAAGTTTATCCGCTTATGAGCAAACCGTTATGTATGCCCAAGTGGATTCCATTCTTAGACCATATAGCCAGAAGCTAGATAAGACATTATGGCCAGATCTTAAAGCAGGATTAGTTGGCAATAAATATTGCGTAGAACTCTCCAGCGTTCAAAATTATGAAGAAGATGGCATAAGCAAGCGTTTAACATTAGACGTCTACTTCACCTATGATGCCAACGCCGTAAATAGCTATCTCGTTATCGACGTCAAATACGACGAAATGGTTACTCTCACCTTCGATTATAACTACGAAGGAGCGGAAAATACCGTTCAAACCGTTACAAAAGGAAGCAAGGTCACCTTCCCTTCCGCAAGAAGAAAAGGTTACCGATTCCTTGGTTGGTTTAAAGATCCAGAAGGTAACGAAGAAGCCGATGAAGGCGATCCAATCAATTCCAACACCACTTACTATGCCAAATGGCAAGCATACGAACAATAAAGGACATGTATATGAAAAAGAAAATCATTTGTTTATTAGCCCTCACTCCACTTGTTTTAGCTGGATGTGACAAGCCTTCTAATGGAAGCGAAGAATCCTCCGCTTCTTCTAACCGTACCGGAGATTTTGTCTCTTCGGTAAATCCTGTTGACCCAAAGCCTGATGAAAGCGAATCTCCAATTGATCCAAAACCAGGAAATTATGATGAATTAACCGAAGCTTATTTCAACGAATTAAAAGCTGGTGGCGTTACCATCAAAGGTACTATCACTTGGGATTTCTCCGCTGAAGTTACCGATAGCACAACTGGCGGAACCTATAGCGCAGATGAGAAAATTGTCGTTGATCGCTTTGCCGGTCAAGCTTCTAGCACTTTAAAGAGCGAGATCCGTGCTAAATCCACCCCTGATACGGATCCAGCTGATGATGGCTACAATTTCCGTGTCTTTAAGAATGCAAAAGGCAATTTAACCCGTCTTTATGTCGGCGCAGATAATAAGGTTCATGAAGTTCCATATATGAGTACCGACCACGATGAAGATGGATATGAAATTCAAGTTCCAACCGCTTATGATACGTATTTCTCCAATCCATTCACTCAAATTAAATGGAATGAAATCCGTAAAAATAGCGACGGAACCTACACTGTAAATTCTGATGACTTCCTTGTTTCCGCTCTTTTCTTTGGGCAATCCTTTGAAGCAGAAAGAAATTCCATTATCCTTTCTGTCAAAGACAATGTCATCCATGCAGATTTGAAAACTCAAAGAATGCAATATGAGTATGACACTTCCGTCTATAACTGGCTTACTGGAAGTTTAGACATCCAATTAGCCAGCAAAACAGACATTGATAAGCCTCAAGCCTATGAAGAAGTCGCAGAAAACCTTCCTTTAAAAAACGCTTTCGAAGAACTCGCTAACGCCTTAAAAGATGGTGGCAAAGGTTTTGACTATAACTATTTAGAAGAGCTAAATGGCGAAACTTATAACAAAGACGTTACCTATATGACACCGGAAGGATTCGTGACCGACTTCTCTAACACAGGCAAAGTGCCTTCTGGAATTGCCAAATACGATGACGGAAAGAATTATTTCTTCGAATTTAGAAATAACAAAGTGAGAAAGTCTGGAACCTCTGCTTCTTTACTTCTTCCTGACTATAGCGAAAACGCTCTTTCCGCTTATGTCTTCGAAAAAGAAGATGAAAACGTTTATGTCACAAAAACGAGAGCCCTTGCTCAATTGGCTTCCGAAACCATCTTTGACTATTACCATAAGGACAACATTTATGGCAGATGGGCTAGCAATTATGTAGGATATGAAGGCACTACTTCTTTAAGAATCACCTTAGCTAACGGCCATGTTTCCACCATCGATTATAACTATGAGGTTGGTGGAAAATTGATTAATGGTTCTTGCAAAGTCACAAACATCAATAACACCTTCTTAGGCTATGAATTCAAGACCAAACAACTTGGACCAGTGAAAGCGGGATATGAGCATTTCATGGGCGATTTCTTCTCCTATGACTATGGTAGCCTTGGAAGAGCAGAAAACATCCCTCAATACGCCCTCCGTGTTTATGGTGATGGAAGATATTGGTGCTACAAACATGAAGAAGGCAAGGATGATCCAAAAGAGCCAAAGACCTTCCCACAAGGAAAATTAGAAGGAGATACTTTCACTTTCACCTTGCCAGATGGAATGAGTGTCTCTATCAAATACTACGAAGGCGATAATTATTTCGATTTAGGCTACACCGATAAGCAAGGCAATCCAACCACAACCCAACGTACCGACACTCGTTATGGAGAAACAAGCGGACGTGAACACATCTTCACCTTTAACTTAAATCCATATTCCGAATGGAATAGCGATTCCGGTCTTTTAAAAACAAATACGGGAGCTGATGCAGAATGAAAAAGAGAAACTTATTTCTTCTTTCTGTCGCAAGCTTACTTACTTTAGTAAGCTGCGATAACAACAATGAAAGTTCTAGTGAATCTTCCTTAGAAACACCATCATCTGAAGTTATAAAAGCAAGTCATAGCATCTCTAATAATCTTCCGAAGAACATTCAAATCAATGTTCCTTTGGAAGCAAAAGAAGGAGATACCGTTACTCTTACTCTAACTTATGACGAGAACACGATTCTCGTAACGAAAGTCTTAGCAAATAACGTGGAATGTTCTTCTTTAGGCAATAAGAAATACTCTTTTACCATGCCTAATGAAAACGTGACCATCAGCGTTGAAAGCGAAGCAAAAGCAAGCAAATACGCTATTACTAATGGCAATGCCGAACATGTAGAAATCACGGATGCCCCCTCTTCAGAAGAAGAAGGAAAGACCGTCACCTTCGGATATAAAGTGAAGTCTGGCTATGTTTTCAAAGACGTCCAGGTTACTTCGAATGGAACAACACTTGAAATCACCGATAACAAAGATGGAACCTATAGTTTCCTTATGCCGAAAGGTGATGTCATTATCACGATCAATACAAAAAACCGTTTGTATAAAATCAATAAAGACGAGGACACTTCTTCTTTTATTAGCTTAATCGAATGTAACTACACCTTAGATTATGTCATTGAGGAAGGAGCCACTTCTCCAACCGACGAAAACATTTGGAGTCATGATTCGAAAGCGGAATGCTCTCGTTTAGTGACCGTCACTTTAACAAGCAGGGATTCTTTAAAGCCATCTGGAATTATCATTCCTGAAATGGATAATAAAGAAATTGCCTTAGAAGAAGGAAAGAACACTCTTTCTTTCGTGATGCCAAGCAAAGACATCACCATTAAGGTTAAAACAATCGCGAATACTCACCCAGTGAAATTCACCAACTCCGAGCACTTAACTCTTTCCTTATTTAAAAAGGAAGGAAATACCTATACAGAAGTCAATGGTGTTCTTTCTGGCGAAAAGAATTATTTGAAAGTAACAACAAGCGAAGCTTCCTTTAAGGTTGCAAGCTTAACCTACACCTATACTCCAGCAACTTATGGAAAAGACGAGACTGTTACCCTTACTGACACGAATCTAGTCGATGGATACTACGAAATAACAATTCCTGAGATAAAAGACTCCACTTCTATTTCCTTTGTTGTAACTGAAAAAGAAGGTGGCAAATTCGCTAACTATTCCTTTATTGGTTCTTATTTTGGATCCGTCATAGAAAAAGGAAACGTCGAGGAAATTCAATGGCCTGCCTTCTGTGCCATAAACATTGATGATTCTGGCTATTTCACGTTGAATTCAAAGGCTTATCAAGTTGAATCCGCCTCTGACGCCAAAAAAGGAATGATGACCATCAAAGATGAAGGCGGCAATTCATTCGCTATGTATTTTGATGGGAACAACTTATTAGCAGCTTCTCCTTTTACATCTAGTAACGTCATAGGTACTAGCTTCTATTTTGCTCATCGTAAAAGCGAAGACACTCCAAACTATATCCGTGATATGTACCGTGGATATGTCGATCAAGTAGAGCTTTCTTCTAAAGATTCTCTCACCGCTTTCCAATTGGTGAAGAAGGGAGAGGTAAATGATTTTAGCGATGCAAGCATCATTACTCGCTTTGTCGTAGATACAAGAAACGATTATTTCGTTCTTGGAAATAATATTGAATTCGTTCTCACCGAAGGGAAAGACGCTATTGATTTTGCCAAAGCTTACCAATCCTATAACATTCTCGTTGATGGGCAACTTAAATATGCCTTGAAACAAACTGGCAAATATAGTCCTAGACGTGCCTTATTGGACGAATACTATGGCGAATATAAAGTTTCAAGTGATGCCGAAACAACCTTGATCTTAGATGGTGAAGGTAACGCAACCTACAATGGTGTAACCGGGTATACCTATACCGTAAATGGAGCCACCCTTACCCTTTCTGGGAATGGCAAAAAGGTTACTTTAACGATTGATGTTACGAATAAGACCTACGTCTTCGTCAAAGAAGAAACTTTGGAAAATCCTGTTTTAGGAACAAAGTGGTCCGATAATGGCAAAGTCAGTTTTACGGATAGTTACGATGGGTATAACTCATGCGTCATTTCCTTGGAATTCACCACTTCTTCTAAATGCCATTTATCCTGGGTAGATGAGTATTATGATGATTATGGTGGCGGCGTTGAGGAATACACCATTATCGAAGAAGGTGATTACTCTTATACTGCAGCCGGCAATTCCATCAAAATCAGTGCAACTCGTTCTAACAACCCTGTTAGCATTGAATTGTCTTTATCTAGCGATGGAAGCAAGCTTGTTTTCGAAAATGAGCCTAGTGGTGAAGCCGTAAAAGGTCAAGCATTAACAAAAGCAAAATAAAGTTTTCTTATTCTCTTTCAAGGGGCTGTTCGGAAACCTAAAAGGTGAATGACAGCCCTTTTCATTATGAAAAAGGGTGAAATCGTAAGAAATCACCTCTTTTGTTACAATATCTCTTGCTTACGGAGGTATTGATATGCCCTATTTTAACACAGGAAAAATCTTTTTGGTCCCCTCCTTAGACCTTGATGTTAAGGAACGGGAGAAAATGGACAAGTTCCTCGCTCTTTTGGATGGTTCTGGAGTAGGAGGGATTATCGGTAAATACATAAAGAGCAACACGCCTTCGGGAGGAAGGCCCGGATACAATTACTATCGTTTGTTCGCAACCATTCTTTATGGGTTCGCCTTCGATAGATACACGCTAAGGGAGCTCGAGGAAGCGTGCATGTTCGACCTCCGCTACATGTATCTGATGGAGCAGGAGACGCCAAGGCACACCAAGTTCTGCGAATTCATAAATAAGGTGATTGTCCCGAACGAGGAAGAAATCTTTTCGCTGATCAATTCGGAAATACGAAAAACGACCGGCATGGAATTCGAGGACGCCTTCATCGACGGGACCAAATACGAGGCGAACGCAAACAAATATAAATTTGTTTGGAAACCCATCAAGCACCACAAGAACATATCGGCCAAAATAGGGAGCATCATAAAGGAGCACAACCTGATCGCCAACTACAACGGCGAGGCGATGGTCAAAAGCTCGACGGTCGCTTACGCCATCACGCACCTGAGGGAAAGGGAGGGCGAATTCGATTCAACGACATTCCGCAGGCTCAACAAAACCCTATCCGCATTGTTGGATAAAGTGATGGAATACGAAGAGAAGGAAGAGATATGCGGGCCGAAAAGAAAATCGTATTACAAGACGGACCGCGACGCTACCGCAATGGCCCTCAAGGCCGATTACTATTCCGGGCTGGGCAGCAACATGCACGCCGCTTATAACGTTCAGCTCCTCGTGATAATGGGGTATGTATTCTCCTACCACGTCTCCCAGGAAAGGACCGACATTAATGTTTTTGTGGACGTTATCGACAGGTTTGCAAGGCTATACGGTTGCTTCCCCAAGAGGATATGTGCCGATGCGGGATACGGCTCTTTGGACAATTACCGCTATCTCGACGAGAGGAACATCGAAAGCTATGTCAAGCACCAGTCCTGGGAGGGGAACAAATCGGCGAGGAACCCGGACTGCTATCGCCTGAATGACGACGGCACGATTAAATGCCTGAATGGTTTTGTCGGCCGCGAAATCAAACTAGAAAAACGCCATCCAAGGAAGAAAGAGGCCGTTTTCTATCGCGTCGATGGCTGCAATTCGTGCCCATGGATGCCGTTTTGCAAGAAATACATGAGGCTCCAGGACGAAGATTTCAAAATATTTGAAGTAGTCAAGGAACTTGAAAGGTACAAGTATAAGGCTCATGAAAACTTATGTTCCCCCAAAGACATCGAGATAAGGGTGAACCGCTCGATACAGGTCGAAGGCGTTTTCGGGATCACCAAGCAAGACTATGGATACACCAGAGCGAGGCGAAGGGGGATCGAAAAGGTATCGACCGAAATCATGCTTAACTCATTGGGGCTGAACATAGCCAAGCTATTCCGCTATTTTGAAACAGGCAAGCTCAATTCGTTTTGGAAAGCGCCAGATAACCTTGAGCCGGAGATATTCAAAAAGCCAAATCAGAAACGATTAGCCAAAAAGGGAAGCAGAATCAACCAAGCAATGTTTGAAAATTGCTATAGAAAGGCACAATAAAAGGGGGGCCTACTCGCCTTTTAGGTTTTCGAACACCCCCTTTTCTTTATGGAGATGACAAAAGAAAACGCATACATGTATCCATTAAATGAAACTTTAATCTCCGGAAATGAAATAAACTTTTTATCTCATTTATAAACCATCATTTAGGTAACATTTTATTACGATATTACCTATTTTTTATCTTTGAACAACATTTATAGAAAACTTTTTAAATATAGGAAAACGCACACACGTCTCCCTTATTTTCTTAGATTCGTTTAGATTGCTTCAAAAGTATACGTTTTATTTGTATAGCTAGAAGAACTGGTTTGAAGTTTTCCTGTCAAATAGAGGCTGCTTACATCCAATGTTAGAGAGGTAAGAGAATTTGCTTCTAAGATAATCTTTCCTTCAGAAACACCATTTCACTTATGGCGAATATCACTTTTGTTCCTGTCTCAGAATAAAGCAAAAAAGAGCATAAAAAGTGGCTAAAACGGTCACTCTTTTTCAATAATCGGTGAATATGTAAAATTTTTATTGAATTTTTTCCAATAGACAATAATGTAAGTTCATTGTTGCTTAGGAAACCTATCGTTTGTATGGACCCGAGCAAAGAAAGGGAGAATACATATAACTATGAAAAAGGCGTATTTATCAATTGCCTCATTGCTAGCATGCATTACGCTCGCTTCTTGTAATCCGGGTGAAGTTACCTCGAGTAATTCCACTACACCTAGTGAAAGCACAACTACATCTAGTGAAAACACAACATCATCTAGTGTGGCAGATGTGTTTACTTACAGGCTTGAACTTGAAGCTCCAAGCGTCACAACTTATGAAGTTGGGGACGTTTTTGATTTTGCAAGCATCGTCGTAAAGGAGCAAACGTTCAAAAACGGAACGGCTGAAGGAAATGCAAAAACACTTACCAGAAGCGAATTTGTTGTGAAAGTAAATGGACAAGTCATTGAGGGGAACTTTACTTTTGCTAGCGCAGGCGAGGTTGAATTCCTTGTCGCTAGCGCTGCTCATTCCGAAGCGACTGCAACCTTCAAATTAACTGCAGTTCAGCATTACACCCTCACAAATGGCTCTGCTGATAAAGTTGTTTTAACCAATTTGCCAGAAAAAGCGTTACCAGGAGAAAGCATTACTTTTGGCGTCACTCTTTTACCTGGCTATTATCTTGAGAATGGCGTTAAGGTTTTAAATGATGCTGGAGAGGAAATCGAAAATCATGACAATGGTGATTACACTTATACCTTCACCATGCCAGCAGGAAACGTTACCATCACAATCAATACCGGCATCACCGATTTCACCATTTCAAAAGATCAAGAATTGATTGGCGATATCCTTGTGGAGGATAGCGAAGATACAACTGATACCTTCTCCGCTGTTCCTGGAACAAAGTTAAAATTCCAAGCACAGGAAACCGTAGACACTTCTTTTAGTGCCATTTATGTCGATGGTGTGGTCGTTACAAAGGGAGAAGATGATTATTATCACTTCGTTATGCCTCATCACCCTGTCGTGATTTCTGCTGAAAGGGTTGCAAGAGATTATTCGTTGACAACCAACATCTCTGATTTAACGGCCAGTACAGCGAAAATCTACACCAACACTGAAACAAAAGAAAACGTCAGTGTTGCTCATAAAGGCCAAAAAGTTTATTTGGCTTTTGATTACACCGTCGTGAAAGTAAATTTCGAAATCAGCGTAAAAGCAACGGTTGACGGTAAAGAAACTTCTTTAGAAGTCGCCCCTGAAACAATGAAAGGCGTGAAAGCGGCTTTCTCCTTCACAATGATTTCAGCCAATGTAACCATTACAATCAAAGAAGAAGATTGTTCTAAATACTACAACTACTATGTCACGAATAAGCTTTGGAAAACTTGGAATCTTTATGGCAGCACTTCAAAGGTTGTTGAAAAAACATTAGATCAAATGACTTCCGTTAGAACGTATGAATTTAAAGAAAGCGGCAAAGGAACCTATTATTCTAGCGATATTACATGGACCGTTCCTGCAAATACACAGAGCGGCGTCATCAGCATGTCCTGGGGAAATTACACCAATGAATTAGTGTATTATACGCCTCACATCATTTTAGGAACCTTTGGTAGCGGCAGCGCCGCAAAATGGACTGACGCCAACGTTGGAACTTGGGATGAAAATACGACCGTTCACGCATTGATTGTTGGAGAGGACGCAAGAGTCATTTGGACAGAAGGTGAGAATAGAGAAATTGCTGAAAAGCTTCTTATCTATAAGAATGAAGTTTACACGGACTTTGGCTTATTCACCGACTCTAGCAAAGCAACAATAGCCACAGGAGACCTTATTAACGAACAAGGTAGTTTCTATGTTAGCTTAGCTGATAACGACGGATTTGATGTCGTGGCTGGCAATACTTGCAAAACGTATAACTTAAGTGTGGAAGAATCTCCTAAATATACGGTTACCTTAACGAACAAAGCCGGGGAAACAATCACTTCTTCGAAAAACGGTGAAACAGTTTACGCTACAGTTGCTTTGACTACTGAAGCAGGTGAGGGGGTCACGGTCGAAAAAATATCCGCTTCTTCGGGAGGCAAAGCTGTTATCGTTACCGCCACAGAGAACAAAGAAAACACCTGGGAATTCACGATGCCAAAAGGCGACGTTCAAGTCTCTGCCCTTTTAAACGATCCAAACAAAATGAAAGGTCATACGGCCGTTGGTGTTTATCGAGGTTTTAACTTGTTTGGCTCCAATGCGAGTAGTTCTCCAATTGAATACAAGAGTTTTTCTAGCTATAGTCAAAAGAAATATGAAGTCACTTCTGCTGGAAAATTCAGAGAAAACGACGGCACTTCACTTTACAATCTTTCCAATGTTTCTGAAGGAAACCGTGGAACTTTTACTCAAGAACCTAATTCAAGTTATCAATCCGCTTACACTTGGAATTATGGCGGCAACATTATAGTAAGGCCATACAGCAGCAGCTATAATGACGTTAATATTGCAGTGAAAGAGCCAGAAAATTTTGATGTAACTACAACCACATTAGTAGCAGTTGTTCACTGGATTAATGACGGGGAAAGCTGGGCATTGGAATTCCGCGAATCTGATGCAGTTATCGGAAGCGTTTTCATGACCAACAAGACTTTCTATTGCGGCGCTACATTTGAAATGACTGGCGAATCAACACGTATTGGAAAAGACGCCACTTATACCGTTAAGTTAGATGGTCAAGCAATATTCACTGTTGCAAACGAGGCTGTCACAGCTGCTGAATAAGGAGGGAAACGACAATGAAAAAATCTTCTAAATTATTATTAGTCTTAAGCCTTCTTGGCTTAGGAAGCAGTGTTTTAGCCTCTTGCGGAACAGGTGCAAATAACGCCATTCCTGCTGGTAAAGTAAACGAAGGCGCAGAAACAAACGCATCATACAACATCATCAACGCTTCTAGCGAGGCCGCCTATTTAGACGGTCTCCCAGAAAAAGGCGTTGCCCATCAAAGTTACTCTTTCCGTGTCTCTTTAAAACCTGGTTATCACTTTAACGACAAAATCACTATCACTTCTGGTGAAACAAATGTTTCTTACACCTTTAAAGATTCTTACTACACCTTTGAGATGCCTGAAGCGGAAGTCGCCATTACTGTCGATGTCGGAAAAACCGATTTCACCATCAAGAGCACTTCTTACTTCGTTTCTAATGTCTATTTAGATCAAGAAGGCGAAGAAAACGTTATTGCTCGTTCCGCTCTTCCTGGAACAGCCTTAAAATTTGAAGCACATGCTGATGAGGACTTCGAATTCACCACAATTACGATGAACGGAAAGGCCCTCGAAGAGGGTACTGATGGTTTCTATCATTTCAGTATGCCTACACGTCCAGCCATCATTTCTTCTGACAAAGTGGCCGTTAAGTACAATGTCACAATGACAAGTGAATTAGCTTTATCCACCGCAACTATCTATACGAATACGGAAACAAAAGCCGCTATCACCCAAGCAGTGAAAGACGAAAAGGTTTATATTGCTTTCACTCCAAAGGATGCGGAAACACAGTTAAAATTCTCCGTCAGTGTTAAAACCGTGGCTGAAGAAGACGAAAGTGCAACAACATTGTCCGTAACTGAAGCCGAAGACAATCCTAATCTCTTCAGTTTTGATATGGTTTCCAAAAATGTGGAAATCACCGTCAAAGAAAAAGATGTCTCTCTCTATGCTAAGAGTGAATTGGTTGGCAAGGCGTGGAAAGGTGTGGAAGTCTATGGAAGCACCGAAAAGTTAAGTGGCGCAACATATGATGAATTAGACACTTCATTCACTTTCGATTTGGATGAAAGTTGCAAGCAAGAAGGCGGTTATTCTTCTTATGATTACACTTGGACTCCTGATGGTACGAAAAAAGCTACGCTTACTTACGAAACACCAAGAGTAAGCAACACGGGCGAAGCGGTTTTGAGCGAACAAATATTGTCCATCCAATATATCAGCACTTATTCCACAGGCGCATCCCTTTGGACAGACACTTATTTCTGTCTCTCTGACAGCGCTTATGAGTTACATTATTATTGTTTCAACAAGAAAAACCGCATTGTTTGGGCGGAAAATCCTACCACGCACGAAATTGTTGATGCAGTTCTTGTTGATGAACAAGGCGTGCTAACTACAGGCGTTACCATCAAGAAAGAAGATGGATCACAAGCTGTTGGCACTGACATCACCAAAATTTCCACCTTCTTAATCTACAAAGGCGAAACTGAACTTATGGGCGTCTCTTCTGGTTCGGTTATTGTCACAAAAAACATCACAAAAGAACTTGGACAATATACAACATGCTCCGTTAAAGACGAGGCAGGAAACGAAATTGCTTCTTGCGCCAGCGGAAAAACCGTTACTCTCACAGTTGGTCTTACCGCTGATGCTCCCAGCAATTTAGCCGTTAAAGATCCAGACGTCAGGCTTGCCAATGGTACGCCTGTCAAAGTAACGAAGGATGAGACTAATAATGGTACCTACACCTTTGTTATGCCGACCAACGACGTTACCGTTAAGCTTGAAACCAAAGACTTAACACGTTTCCAAGGATATCCTGCTTTGGGAAGCTATTCTGCCTATGAAATCTACTCCTATGGGGAACATAGTCAGGATTACGACTTCTCTTCTAACACCATGGATACGTATACTTGGGATTTAGATGCTTCGGGCGAGGTTAAATTATCAACCAAAAATCATTCAACGGACGCTGTCTCAGAAGATGTTGAAAAATATGAAATCACCTCAATGGAAAATACAACATCTGGTGTCATTTCTATTGTCGATAATTCTGAAGCCGCTCAAAAAACTTCTGAAATTCAATATGATAATGGCTTGATGGTTGCTCCATTTTCTTTTGGAAGCGCATATAGAAGTGACATTTATTTAGGAGTTAAACTTCCTGAAGGCAAATCTGAATCGGACATCAAAACAAACGTTCATTATAAGTCTAATGGCATTTTATCTTGTTGGGCTGTCAGCCTTTTTGTGGGAGACGAGCTTTTTGGTTCTGTTTTCTGCTACCAAGGAACCGTTTATATGGGTGTCACCTTCACTTTTGATGAGGGAAGCACTCGTATTGGAACAGGCTCTTCCTACCACGTCGTCAAAGATGGACAAACGATCTACGATGTCGCGAATAACGAATTCACCGCTCACAAAGCCAACTAATTGTTTGAAGTAAACGAAAAGCTCTTCTGTTTTCCATTAGAAGAGCTTTTTTCTTATGTCGAGTAATACAAATGCAATGAAAAACTAAATGATATTGAATTTGTCGATGGTAACCTGGACGAAATCACCATCATCAGAGGAAATTCTTTCGCCCTTAAATTCATTCTTAGGACCATGGACAAAACGAGCTTCATAGGTATCTGTGTAGTTTTTGCCAGTTGTTTCAAATTTCGTGTAGATAAGAGCATCGTTTTCTATCTCAAAAGTGAAACGATCAATGTATTCTGTAAGACCACTATTGGAATGAATCTGTCCCATAAGGGAAAGAGACGTGCCTTTTTTCTCACCAGAAACGGTGATTTTAATCGTTTTGCTTGATGAAGCGTTGTTTCCTAAATCGTAAGTTGAGAAATCGCTTAATATATCGGCGATTTCTGACCAACGTAAAGGATTTGCGTCTAAATAAGAATGGGTGGATTGGAATTCGGATTTCGAAGCAAACGCAAGACAAGAAGTAATGTATTTATCGAATTGGCCAATACGCAAAATCCCTTGGGCATCCTTTGTGTCCACCACTTCGGTAAAGATACGGAAATTCGCAGGCTTCTCATTTTTAGGAAGGCCGTTTTTATCTACCTTTTGGATTGTTCCGACATTATCAAGAATATTATTGGAATAGCTAATGGCTTTGCCGGAGAAGATTGCATCCCCAAAATCCGCACCACTTGAGTCAGCAGCAAAATCAAAAGCGTCATGATAAAGCATAGAATAGTTCATTTGACGAATATCACGGGTATACGCATTGATTTTACGAATGATATCTAAAGTCGTTGTATCAGGGAGTTTTCCATCTGAAACACTAGAAAGGTCAACCGGTTCTATTGGCGCATCATGGATAGCGCTTTTATCCGGAATATCTTGGAAGGTATATCGCTCGCCATTAAATTTTTCTTTCTCACCGAAACGAATGTTATAGAGAGTCCAAACACGAAGAGCGTCCGTTTCCGTCTCAAAATCCCCTTTTAGGGTGTTTAAAAGGCTTCTTTCTTTGTAAACAATCTTTTCAAAAGAGGAAGTTTGAGGATTGAAGACAACCTCAAAATCAAGGATAAAAGGTTTATAAGTTTGGTCTCCCTCATATTGAGCTTCAAGAGTATAAATTTCCTTTCCATCCTCGATTTGAATCTCAACGATTGGTTCAAGATAGCCATCCTCCTGACTAAAATAATTTGTTGGGTCAAGGAAAGCGTTAGCGGCAGAAACAACAATATCAAGATAGTTAAAATAGGAAGAAAGATTGTTGAAATAATCCATTTCATAGCAATTCACAAAGGATTTGCGGGGGTCTTTCTCACAAACAAGATAATCATAGAGATAATCGTTCTTATCCGTGAAAATCTGTCCTTTAGCGGATAAGCCATCTTTCTTAACTGGGCTTTCCACTCCAACAAGAGCGTCGACGTCTAATTCATCCGTAATGATATCTTCATAGACTTTAAAAGAATGATAGGCTTCATAATTCACATACGCTTTTTGAACGTCTCCTGTGAAGATATATTTCGCGTTGTAATAGGATCTCCAATCAAAAGAACGATCGATAAAGTTAAAAGAGGTGATTTTATTCACATCAAGTTTCGAAAGTCTTTTGGAGATAAGCTCCGCGGAGGGCGTTAAATCTTCTGAAGTAACGGAAGAAGATGGAGTCTCTCCTCCTTTACAAGAAATTAACAAACAAATAGGTAGTAAAGCTAATGCAATTTTCTTCATTTTCATATACATGTCTCCCTTATTTTGCCTCAAAAGTATACAAAGAGAGCTCCTTTTCTCCTGTATCATAATCCACTTCGGAATAATTATTTTTAGGATCAACCTCGAGCAATTTTACTTGGAAAGAGTTCTCATCAATAATGGAGTAGGCTTCATTAATTTTGATAACAGGAGCGTATGAACCGCAATATTCATCATAATCACTCGTTTCAAAAGAAAGGAATTTGATGGTCTTTTTTGCTTCATCAATTTGAAGCTTGCAAGTGATTATCGTCTTTCCGAAATCCGTTTCCACGACGAATTCGGCTTGAGTGGCGCTTTTAATTTTTAAAGAGTGGGTTTCTTCGATGGTTTGACAAGTATAGGTTTTGCTCATCATCTTTTCGAGCAAGCTCGTTCCAGCCTCCGCTTTTTTGCTAATATGAACAAGAATCGTTTTCTTGATGCTTCCGGCTTGAAAAGTAAGGGTAACGTCCCCTTCTTTTAAGGCTGTAAGGGTGAATGTTCCATCCGAATTCTTCGTTAAAGTGGCAAATTCATTGGAAGAAAGGCTTCCAATAACATCCTTTGAGGCGTTATTAGGAAGAATCTCAAAAGAGAATGTCGCTTTATCTGTTTCCTTCATTTCATAGGTGTCCCCCACTTCTTTAGAGTTTAGAAGAACTTTAAGAGAAGAAGGCAAGGTTCCACCAACCGTTACCACAAGGGTCTTTTCCACTTTGTTGAGGGTAGAGAAAATTGTTAAGGTGACCGTCCCCGCTTTCTTAAAGACGATACTTCTACCATCACTTGAAATGGTCCCCATGGATTTGTCCGAAAGTTTGCTGATGGTTAAAGCATCAATCTCACTTGAAGCAATCTTTGGAGATGGGTTTAAGGCATCAAGATAGTAGGTCGTATTTGTAAGATAGGAAGTAGGTTGTTTCGAATTTTTATCAATAAGAACAGGCGTATAATCTGTGAAATAAAGATTTTTCGGTTCATAATCATTCGCTTGATGTGTGTGATAATCCCCAAAAGCCTGTGAAAATTGAATTTTATAAGAACGTATGACTTTAGGATTCGCACTTAAAGTTTCGTTGTTGAAATCAAAAGATTGTTCATCGTATTGCTTTGAAGAAACGCTTAAGGAAGTAACGATTCCTTCATCATTAAACGTATATTCTCCATGGTTAAAGAAGACTTTTCCGTTGATTTGGCTAGATGGTCTTTGATCGATGAAATAAGTGTCTATTTGAATCGTGTTTCCTTTTTCCACGATAACATCGTTTTTCAAATTTCCCATACCGAAATAAATCGGGATAGAACCAATGGTGAAGCCTCCATTTGTTCCAAAGGAGCTTTCATATTGGCCCCTCATATGGAATAAGGCAAGTTCAGAAAGGCCATAATGGGAATTCATATTGAATAAGGTAGATTCCTTAATCGCATCTCCACGGGAGATTTCTCCTCCCTTTATGGTTTCTTTTCCGATATTCCTCTTTAAAGGATGAGAAATATGGGTTCCGTCCTCTTTGACCATATATTCGTAATAATAATCAGCGTCCATTCCTTTGAAGGTTTTAAATTTGAAAGAATCGTTGTTAATGCCTTTTTCCGAATAATCGGTATCCCCTAACATGTAGTAATCCGAGCCATTTTCATAAACATCATAGGACGTATTCTGTTTCTTGATGAGATGGTTCTCGTAATTGATGTCTACCGTGTCAAATTCAAAGGAAATATCGTAATGATTGACATATTTATCGCTTTCTTTGGTGGAAGATTCCCTAAGTTTTTTGATAACTTCTTCCATATCTTTTTCCCCAGGATTCACGATCTTAAGTTGGAAGGTTTTCTTAATCATGCTGCCTTTAGCCATTAATGTTAAGGTCAAAGAATCCGTGCGAGCCAATGCTGTTAAAGTATTTGTTTTGCTATCAAATGAGCAGAAGTCAGGCAAACTAAAGGTTGCCTCTAATTCCTTTGCTTCACCCGTAAAAACAACATTTAAAGGATAACTTTCTCCCTTGATAAGTTTATAGAAAGTGTTGCTTGTTGATTGCACCACTTCAACATTTTCAGGAAAGGAAACTTCAAATTGTACGGTTTCGCTCTTTTCTACGGTAATAACAATTTCGGCTTTTTTCGTTGCATCATCATCACTAATGGCTTGAATAGTCGCACTGCCTTCTTTTCTAGCCGTAATTTTTCCATTGAAATCAACGGAAACAACACTATTGTCAGAAGAAACAAAATTTAAAATGCTGTTTGTGGCATTGGAAGGCAAAACGCTAGCTTCTAATTGAAGAACTTCTCCCACTTTAAGCGTGGTTTTACTCGCGGATAACTCTACTTTTGTAACATGAATATCTGCATCTTCAGTGCTAGAAACGGGGTTATTTGAAGAAGCCTCAACACTGCTTGTTGAAGAATGATTATTGCTATCACAAGAGGCAAGCAAAAAAGCCCCACTAAGCATTAATAAAACAAATGTTTTTTTCATAGAAAACCTCCGATCACAATAGTTTAGCACATTCGTTATTTTGCTTCTTCTACAAAATAACTATCCACCGGACAATCCGGTGGTTTTTCATTTTCGGGCACTTAAGCCCT
>UQFY01000007.1 GCA_900540385.1 uncultured Mollicutes bacterium | reverse complement strand
CCTTTCAATGCTTGCGTTGGTCCGCAAGGCTATTGTAAGGAGCCCTTTTCGACTGTGCAAAGCTATAAGCTCCACCGAACTCCCCGATTATCGGGGAGTTTTCACTCGCTCGACGTTGCGCGTCGGCTCAAACAGAATAACTATGGGATTTGCGATAATACCCATAGCGAATATGCACTGGATCGCCGGCAGAGCCTTCAGAGGTATCTACGGATTCTTCATCAAAGAGGATGGTATCCACATAATAGTTTGAAGAAGAAGTATCGTGCTTAAAAGCAGTGATGGTGGTCTTGTAATTGTTAGAAGAAGTGTCTGTTTGAATGGTAGCGGTGAAGGTATTCATTAATCCATATGTGCCATAAACGGTGCCTAGAGCCTTCTTCATTTCCATTTGCTCATCATAGCCTGCATCACCATAACTTGCTGATTCAGCCGCTTTGATTACCTTTAATTGAGCTGTTTCTTGGAAGGTAACCGTGACATCGAAATACATCGTCTTACCATAGGTATCTTTTCTAAGTGGTGTCTTAGCATGTAAGGAGACAATCTTACCTTCACTTACTGTTAATTCCACTAATTTGACTTCACCGACATCGAAAGAAGCAATATCGTTGACGAGTTTTCTTCCTTTATATCCAAAATAGGTATAGACACTAGAGCCTTCCGTGGTACGGAAAGAGGCTTTTTCAAGCACGGAAGATGGAGTAATGACTTCCTCTTCCCATTTCTTGCCTGTATCAGTGGAAACCACTTTATTCTCTGCGGATAAATACGTATCGAAGGCATTTCCGTTCTCACCTTTCTTTAAAGAGGAGAAAGTAGTGGACTCAACGCCTTTTGTCTTTCTTCTAATCTGTCTTTCGGTAGGTGTATAAACAACTTGATCTTCTTGTTCAACCACATCGGCTTCTTGGCCTTCATAGCTATAGATGACTTTAGCCGTATAGGCACCTGTATCCCCCAAGGAAGCAAGTAAGGTATCATCTAAGGCTTTTGCTGGTAAGGCATAGGACGCTAAGAAAGAATCCAAAGATGTTTCTTTGGTTCCACCAACCAATTTCATATAGGCATGGAGGCTATCGATGGTAGCAGTATCTTGTTCACTTCCTAAGAAATTAGGAACGAAAGCAAATTCCAATTCATCTTTGGCATCGTTTAATGCAAATTTTACCGCAGCCATGCTTCCAGTAAGAGAGTTTGCACCAACTAAATAGGCAAAGGCTTCGATAAGCGTGGCATTTTTCGAATAGTAATAGTTGTAGTTCAATTGAATGTCGCTTGCTTGTAATTTCTTTAAAGCGTCCACTAACGGATTCAATGTCTTTGTATCCTTAACAGGGAGAACTTCTTTCGTCTCTGGATTGGTGTAGGATACGGCATTTTCCACTACAGGAGCGGTTTTGCCTGAGAAGTTATAAAGAATGGTTCCTTCTCCATCATAGGAAGGTAAAGCAAGATAACCTGCATCGGCATAATCATAATAAATATATTTGTCCGTATATTCAGTGAGATACGTTTTTGTAGTAGCAGTTTCACCAACGCTCACCGTCTCGCTGATCGTGAAATTCGTGCTTTCAGCCGCCTTCTTAATTAAATTGAAGACATCTTCCGCTTTATAATCTGGGCTTGGATCTTCAAAAGACGTTTCGCTATTGCTGGTATCTGGATTTACAGACACATCCTGACTCCCATTTACAGATGAGCTAGGAAGGCTTGAACTAGGATCTCCGCATGAAGCTAATAACATAGCAAGCGAGACCACTAACAATTTTGAACTTTTTTTCATTAGGAATACCTCGAATATGGATTAATGTAAGGAAAGATCAAAAAATTTCAAGAACAAAAGAGAAAAAACACCTTTTATTTTTAAAAATCATCAAAAAATCCGTTCTCAAAGAAGAAAATCAATGAGAAAGGGTTGTAGCAATTCTATTTTTCAAGCAAAGCAGAATGAAGAATATAGTCTGCCGTTGAAGTGTTTGTTGCAATCGGTATATCGACTAATGCAGCAATTCTTAATAAAGCTTTCACGTCTGGATCATGAGGTTGAGCTTGTAAAGGGTCCCACAAGAAAATCACAATATCGATTTCTTTTTCGGCGATTTTCGCACCAATTTCAAGATCACCACCAAGGGGACCGGATAAATATCCTTTTACTTTTAGGCCTGTCGCTTCGGAAATAAGCTTAGATGTAGTGCCTGTCCCACATAAAGAGAAATGAGAAAGAACTTCCTTGTTCTCTTTAGCCCAACGAATAATGTCCGGTTTCTTATTATCATGCGCAATTAAAGCAATTGTTTTCATACGTTGTTCCTTGTTTATAACTTAGCTATTTATTTAGCCATAGGAATAGTAACATAAATCACATCCGAAGCCTAAAAGAGAAGTTGGACATTCAGGCATTGAATAATATAAACGATCCGTAACATTCAAGTTATCCCCGCACCTTAGGTATGAATAAAAATTCTCGTAACGAAAAATGAGTTTTATACCGCTAAAGATGCATTATGTGCCCCTTTAATTTGCTTTTATTCCGTTTTCTTTTATATTAGAAACGGAGTTTGAATATGTTGGACGCTCTTAACGACATTGTTTTAAAAGGGGTTTTGGGATATTCCATCCTTCCTACGCTTTTCATCTATTCCATCGCTTGTGTTTTTCTTTTGCTTCCAAATAGCAAACGTTTGAAAAAGGCAATAACCGCATTGGTTCTTTTCATCATTGAATTCGTTGTTCTGGTTTGTCTTTATGCGTTTGTAGACCTTCCTTTTTATAATTCAATTATCACTTATTTCGGTTTTCCTCCTCTCTTAACCTTGTTCTTATTTGTTCTATATACAATATGGTTTGAAAAAAGAGACGCTAATAAGCAAATCACCGTCGCTTCCATTTATTATTTGGTGTTTTATTCTATTTCTGCCTTTTCAGGAATGCTTGGAAATTGCCAGGACTATCAATGGCATCTAAATACAAATTTTGACTTTACTTCTTTTTCAAATATCGTTCTTTTGCTTTCACTTTCCTTACTTTTCCTTCGTTTCAACATTTCCAAAATCGAATATTTCCCCAAATATAGCAAATACATGTCCTTATGTTTTTCCGGATTTTGCATGACTATTTTTCACTTTGTCCGTAACATCATTCTTCCGAAATTTAAAGAAACAAACACCCTTTCACCGTTTTTATTCTTGTATGCCTTGCTCATAATTATCGCGATTATTTTCTACATCATGTTTTACCAAATCGGAAAAGAATACAAAGAAAAAGTGGACGCTAAGCTTCTTTATGAAAACGAAAAGAATAATGAGCAAATCTCTCGTCTTACAAACGATAACTATGAAGCTCTTCGTAAAATCCGTCACGATATCAAAAACCAATATGCAATGATGGGACTACTTATCAAAGACGAAAAATATGATGAACTAAAGAAATATTATGCGGAGTATACAGAAAAATGGAAGAACATACTCGACTACACCAACTGTGGGAATAAGGTGATTGATAACCTCATCAATCTTGAAAAACTAAAAGCCTCCGAAAAAGGAATTCAAATCGATACAAAAATTGCTATACCGCCTCTTCTTCCTTTTTCCAACACAGATTTATGTTCCTTAATCACCAATATTTTAGATAACGCCATTGAAGAGATCGAAAGAATTCAAGATCTAAAGAACAAAAACACAGTATCGGTTCAAATCGGCATCCATGAAAGTTATTTTATTCTTAGTGTTTCTAATCCAACAACCGATTCCAAAAACAAAGACCTAATCAGTAAAAAACAAGATAAAAACAATCATGGATACGGTTTAAAAATCATCAAATCCATCGTGAAAAAATACAAAGGCAGCATGCAAATAGAAAACGAAAACAATGAATTTAATATTTCCGTTATTTTGTTAATGGAATTGGAGAAAAAACAATGATGAATAAAATGAACGTTCTCTTATGCGATGATGAAAAGGACGCGTTAGGTATATTAAGAAGTGCCGTATTTTCTTTCCTTCAAAATAAAGGAATCGAAGCGGACGTTCGAACATCAAGCTCAAGGAAAGAGCTTTTAAGCTTATTAGCGACATTTAATGCGGATGTCGTTCTTTTGGATATCGATATGCCAAACGATGATGGTATTTCCATTGCGGAAGAAATTAGCAACAACTATAAAACTCCAATAATATTCGTCTCTAATTGTGAAGATCGTGTTTTCGAATCCTTCAAAGTTCATCCTTTCGGATTTGTACGTAAATCAAATTTTTTGTTGGACTTCTCAAACGTCATTTCTTCCTTCATTCAGCAAAAAGAAAGTTCGGGCTCCAAAAACGATCGCTTAATCATCAAAAATCAAAAAAGCGTCCTCTCTATAAGGATTAAAGACGTTCTATATATTGAATGCCAAATGAAGCATCAGAAAATCTATATGGTAGATGAGGAAACACCTCTGGAAATCCGTTACACCATTAAGGAACTAGAAAATATCTTAGATGAAAAAGGATTCTTACGCGTTCATAAAGGCTTTTTGGTCAATATTTCTTATATCTATAGAATCGATGATGATAATGTGGTTCTTAAAAATGGCGCAAAGGTTCCTGTCAGTAAAAGGAAGGTGGGGGAAGTTCGAAAAGAATATCTCAGCAAACTAAAAAAGACTGACTCCCTCCTTTTCTTAAAGTGATGTCTTTCATGCCAATATGTATGCTTTTCATGCCGTTTGATGTTTTTTAATACAAGAAAAAGTGCCTCTTATGTCGCTTTTTAAATCTATAAAAGCGCTTACATTATAATTTTTTCATCGTTTCAAAATGAAAGGAGAAAAAATGAGTAAAAAGAGCACTGCTTTGAAAGTAACTACTTTTGTCACAAGTATGTTAATGGGCTTTGGTCTGATTGCATCAGAAATGACCACGACTTGGGAGATTGCCATCAACCGTTATCTTCCAGGGCAAACGTCATCGGGAGTGAATAACTCCAAATACCATTCTGACTATGCAAGCGCAAAAGAGCTCGTCGAAGCGAAAAGAGAATTAATCAGCGACATCGTCTCAGAAGGTTCAACGTTATTGAAAAATAACAACAAAGCCTTACCTTTAGCAAAAGGAGCAAAAGTGTCCTTATTCGGGCGTTCTTCAGTCAGGCCGGTATTTGGATCAGTAAGTGGTGGCGGTAAAGTCACATCGGATTATAACTTCAAAGACGTTCTTAAAAGTGACGGCATCGAGGTTAATGAAACCCTTTGGAGTTATTATCAAGGAGTCAAAGGAAACAATCGAGGCGTCAACGGAGGGAAACTTACAATCGGTGAAGTCGATCCAGAGAAATATTCTTCCGAGGTAAAAAATAGTTACAAAAATTATAGTGATGCGGCTATTGTTATCATTTCAAGAGCCTTTGGAGAAGGATCAGACGCACCAATTTCGCCAAGTGGCGTAAAAGATGGCGACGGGCTACATAACGCTATCGAGCTTCACGATGTAGAAAGAAAAGTGATTGCCGAAGCGAAAAAATGCTCTAGCAAAGTCATAGTCGTCATCAATAGTGATTTTGCAATGGGCATCGACGAATTGAAAAACGATGCGGAAATTGACTCTATTCTATGGACAGGCGCTTTAGGAAACTCCGGAATCTATGGCTTATGCGATATTCTTTCTGGCGAAGTTTGCCCATCCGGCCATCTCCCAGATACGATTGCAGCCAGCGTATATTCCGCACCAGCCGTGCAAAATTACGGTAATTTCAATTATACAAATGCGGAAGATATCACAGCAGCTTCAGCAAATAACTATGTCGTCTATCAAGAAGGCATTTATGTCGGTTACCGTTATTACGAAACCCGTTATGAAGACCTTGTACTAGGTCTTGGGAACGCCTCATCCAACAAAGGGGCTTTCATGGACAAAACCGAGTGGGATTATTCCAAGGAAGTTTCCTATCCATTTGGCTATGGCCTTTCTTACACATCTTTCGAAAGAGAAATCACAAACCTGAAATGGGATGAAGCAAACAAAAAAGTCACCATGGCAGTGAAAACAAAAAACACGGGAGATGTTGCTGGAAAGGATGTTATCCAGGTTTATGTAAATAGCCCATATACACAATATGATAAGGACAACAATGTCGAAAAGGCCTCCGTTGCTTTAGTCGGATTTGAAAAAACAGACATTTTAAAACCAGTGGAAGAAGCGGAAGTCACCTTAGAACTCGATATGAATCTTATTGCCAGCTATGACTATAAAGAGGCAAAAACCTTCATTCTAGATTATGGCGATTATTATTTCGGTATCGGGGATGGATCTCATGACGCTTTAAATAACATACTTGCTGCCAAAAATATGACCGTTTCCGATGGCATGGATTACAACGGAAACGCCAAAGAAGCGGTGAAATACACCAAAACGAATTCAACTGGTTCTGAAGTTGACAAAGAAACTTGTTCTAAGAGCCAATACACAGGTACAGATATTACCAATCGTTTAGATAATGCCGATCTGAATTACTATGGCGATATGGTTACATATCTATCTAGAAAAGACTGGGCAGGAACCTGGAATGATGGGATTTCATTAACCGCAACCGAACAAATGAAAGAAGATCTAAAAGCAGGATCCAGCTATGAAAGATCCCCTGAATCTAATGACCTTTCCAGTGTCGTTAAAGGCAAAGACTATGAAAACTCTACGACATCCATTGCTTTAAGCGAAATGAATGGCCTCCCTTATGACGATCCAAAATGGAATGATTTGCTAAATCAATTAAGCCTAGATGAAATGTCTCGTCTTGTAGGATTAGCAAACTCTGGCGTCATCGAATCCATCACTATGCCAAACTATACCGCTTTTGATGGACCAAATGGCATTTGTGGAGCCTATCTCACCGATGATCAGGAATATGCCATATATGCATCCATGTATGAATCAGAGCCTTTATTAGCTGCCACTTTCAACAAAGAATTAGCCAAAGCACAAGGCGAAATGTTCGGAAATGATGGATTGTGGACAGGTTTCCATTGTGTTTGGGGCCCAGGAAATAACACTCATAGAACAGCCTATTTAGGAAGAAATACAGAATATTATTCCGAAGATGGGGTCTTAGCCTATTACATCACAAAAGAAGAGGTCAATGGAGCAGCCAAATACGGCTTGTCCATGGGGCCAAAACACTTCGCCTTCAACGATCAAGAAATTAATCGTGGTGGTGTTTCCACTTTCGTAAATGAACAAGCCGCAAGAGAAATCTACCTTCGTGCTTTTGAAGGAGCCCTTGCCGCTGGCGAAGCAAAATGTACCATGATTGCAAAGAACCGTCTTGGTTGTAAATATATTGGCGCTTTAAGCGGACTTATGAAGGATATCCTTGTTGATGAATGGGGATACCGCGGCGTTGTTATCGCCGATTCCGCAAGCGATGGTTATGTAAATGGTCCAACTTCCATCATCAACGGGACCACGGAATTCGACACCAATTCCAAAGACTTTATTACGGGATCTTTATCTCCAAAAGAACTTGGCTCTGATAGCGTCTTATTCCACGCCGTTAAAGAGGCTTGCCACAGAAACCTTTATTTATGGGCTAATACATGGCTCGTCACAGGATATGACGTGGCAGAAAAAGCAAAAGCTTCATTAGAATGGTATCAGCTCGCCTCCATTTGCGTCGCATCTATTGCGGGCGGATTGTTCGTTTGCTCTGTAGCTTTAAGCCTTGTGAATAAGTTAAAGAAAACCAAAACCAAGGAGGAAAAATAAGATGACTTTATTCAAGTTATTCAAGGAAAGAAAGATTTCCTTTTTCCTGATTGCTAGTTCCATCCTTCTTTCTGTAATCGGCTTTATTCTCTATACCTTGACGATGAAAGCGATGGACGGAGCAAGATTATCGAGTCTTCTTATTTCCGCAACGTTTGTGGGAATACTTCTCCTTCTTGCTTCTCTTATTTGGGATTACCTTGATTTATTCAAAACGTTAGGAACTGTATGTACCTTCATTGGCTTAGGTCTGTTCATTTCCTCACAATTAGGGAATCTTGGTTATTACTTCGCAGGTATTCGTGATATTGGCTATGGAATCCTGCCTACGTTCGTCGTTGGTTCTATCTTCTATTTCGTGTCTATCCTCGCTTCAAGCGTCGCATTATTTCTTAAAAAATAAAACATAAGGAGAAAACAAATATGAAATTAAATAAACTTTTATGCACCTTAGCTGCCCCTGTCCTTCTAGGAGCAAGCTTATTCGGATTGACCTCTTGCGGAAAAACAGAAGCTCCAGCAGAAAAAGAGATCGCTCTTGGCAGTAATGTGGGTGGAAACTGGTCTTTTAGAGGTTTAAAAAAAGACATTAGAGCAAGCGTCTTTGTCGACGCGGAAACCAAATTCCATTTCACTGTAGAAAAACTCTACACCGAATTTGCCTCATCTTCCTTCACTTTTGAAGGACAAATCACCGCTGTAAGCAATAAGAACGTTGCTACTTGTTTCGCCGTATTCCTCAATAGCTACCTCAACCACCAAACAGTGGATGAAGCAGCAACCACAGCAGCAAAAACCCAATTTAAAGCCTATAAAGCAACCCTTCCTGACATCTATAATGGTGAATCTTCTTTCGAATTTACCTTCCATAGACTATCATCTGACGTCTATGACAATGGCTATATCACATTTGATAATGCCGATTTTGACATCACCTTTGGCATTTTCGATGCCGTGGAAAAATTAGCCGCCTAATTTGTTAAGATAGAACCGATAAAGCCAATAGGGGCTGTTGAAAAACCGTTAGGTTAATCAACAACCTCTTTTTTATTACAGCCCCTATATGCTTTTCTTTATGTTTTAAGAATGGTTTCTTTTAATTTGTCCATCAAAGAAGAAAATTCCTCGCCAATTACGTTTTTAAGATTGATATGGATAAGTGAATATTTCCGAAAATGCTGTTTTACGATATCTTGATTGTTCCATATCTTTTTGTCTTGGAAATAAATAGATTTGTCTTTGGAAGATTTTTCAAAAAACGATTGAAGCATAGATAACATCAAAGTCTTTCCAAATCTTCTAGGGCGAGTGAATAACAGGCAGGTCCCACTTGGATAGGTGACAATCGATTCTAAAAGTCCTGTTTTATCAACATAATAGCAATCTGTTGCAACAGTTTCATAAAATTCTATTCCTAATGGGGTTGGTTTCCTTCCTCCCAAACCATCTTGCAACACAAAACAACATCAAACAACAAATTGATGTTTCATACAACATCGTGCAACATTTTTGGTTGTCCTACAACATCAAACAACACTCTACAACACAAAATCACAAATTGGTTTTATCGCATTTCAAAACGTTACTTTGCTTTTTATTTGCATTTTAGACATTTCTTATTTTGCTTTTTATTTGCATTTTAGACATTTCTTATTTTGCTTTTTATTGGCGTTTTTTAATTTTCTTACTTTGCTTTTTATTGATATTCGTTAAAATATAGAGGGCTAAGAACAATGGAACTCAAAAGAAAAATATATGATCAATTAGCTGAATGGAAGGGGAAATACAGCGATAAACACGCTCTTTTGGTAGAGGGCGCGAGACGAATTGGCAAATCCACAGCGTGCAAACGTTTTGCTGAGGAAAACTATAAATCCTACATAATCATTGATTTCGCTAAAGCCAATAAAAAGATAAAAGATAACTTTGACAATTTAGATAACTTAGATATTTTTTTCCAAAACCTATCTTTACTATACAACACGAGGCTTTATCGGAACGAAAGTCTAATCATTTTTGACGAAGTTCAAAAATTTCCGAGGGCAAGAGAAGCAATTAAATACCTTGTTAATGATGGTCGATATTCATATATAGAAACTGGTTCTTTAATATCAATCAAAGAAAACGTTAACGACATCGTAATACCATCAGAAGAGCATAAAATTAAAATGTATCCTCTAGACTTTGAGGAATTTTTATGGGCAGCAAATGAATTGGTGTTAATCGACTACATTAAAGAATGCGTCAAAAAGAAACAGCCACTGGATGATATCTATCACAAAAAAGCAATGCGTCTTTTCAAAGAGTACATCCTCGTTGGCGGCATGCCTCAAAGCGTTGTCGCTTATTTTGAAAATAGTAGGGATTTCAACGCTTCAGATATGGCGAAAAGAGAAATTTTATCTTTGTACAAGAATGACATTTTCAAAGCGAGCAAAAAATATAGTTCTAAGGCTTCAGCGTTGTTTGAAAATATACCTGGATATCTTTCTACTCACGAAAAAAAGGTTGTTTTATCTAAAATCGATTCCAATTCCACGTTCAGCAAGTATGATGAGCCGCTATTTTGGCTTGATGATTCGATGATATGCAACCTCTGCTTTAAATGTACAGATCCTAATGTTGGCTTTGCTTTAAATAAGGATGACTCCTCCGTGAAATGTTATATGGGCGATACCGGCCTTTTGGTTAGCCACACATTTTCCGAAAACGAAATTGTCTCGAACAAATTATATAAAAACATTATGGAAGGTAAACTTTCATTAAACGAAGGAATGTTTTATGAAAATGTCATCGCCCAAATGTTAGTTTCCAAAGGAAGGAAACTGTATTTTTATGCGCATTACTCGAAGGAGAAAGGAAGAAATGACATTGAAATAGACTTCATGATTTCAAATGAAAGTAAAACTAACCTAAAAGTATGCCCAATCGAAGTCAAATCTTCCCAAAATTACACCACCTCTTCCTACGATGCTTTCAAAAAGAAATTCGGAAAGAGGGTCGCCAATTCCTACATAGTGCATCCGAAGCAGTTCTCCATCGACGAAAAAGGAATAAAAGTTCCTCCATATATGTTCTTTTTCATGCTTTAAGAATGGTTTATTTGTTTTTATTCATAAAATTGACACCCCCCCCTCTAGATTTAAACTTTAGCCAAAAGGGGAAGAACCATGAAAAGGAAAACATTCATCATTTCATTAATCACGCTTGTTGGCACCTGCATTGGCTGTTCAAATACAAAGCAAGATAATTCAAACGAAATTTACGAGAATCTGCAAAACTTTAAACTAAAAAATTTAGATGATTATCAAGCAATCGGCGTTGGCTCAATAAAACATTCAAACACAAAGAGAAGCAAAAAAGCCTTGCGAGGCAAAGAAGGCGAAAACATAGAAACGCCTGTATACATTTCAGGCAGAAGTTCAACGCCGAGGTTCATGTTATCTGATGAACCATTTACTTTAATAGGGCAACTAAAGAACGGCTCCGTTGAAAATCTATCATTTGTTAATGAGAAAACGAGTTTAGACTTTCCAATTCATGCCTATTGCGTTTGGGGAGATTTTATTACTTTTATCCCAGGAAATTCATCAGATAAAGCACCATATAAGGTAAACATAGATAATGGCCCCACTCTTTTTGGCAGCGGTTCTTTTACTCTTTCTAAGAAAACAGGAAAAATTTATAAAGCTATCAACTTCTACGAAATAAGCGATGATATGTCTGGGGTCGAAACTTGTTTCAAACAGGCGGACGGTTCTTTTCTTATCTCTTATGAAAGCAGTCTTTGTAAAGTGTATGAAAATGAAGACGGGCTAAATTTCAAATATCTTGGAAACCATGATTACAATAAATTGAGAATTGATAAATACGGCAACGCTTATGTTGAAAACGGCATTATAACAGCCTCAGATTCTAAACTTCATAAATTTACAACCTACCTTGATGGCAATGCTAACATCTTTTTTGATAATGTAAATAAAGAGATATACGCTCATTTGAACGATGGAAAAACAGCCTACGTCTTCAGTGAAAATGGGGAGTTTGTCTCAGCCCCAGCATGTGGAGAATATGATGATTATATTTACTATAATTATCCACAAAAGGTGAACTACAACGATCCGTCCACTTGGTCATATAACACGCTTGAAAATTGGTTAGAAAACAACAAAGATAAGATATCGAATTATGAAGAGCTTAAAGAAAATAATTTTGCAACATTAACCCGAAAACAATTCCTTGATGCATATTATTTTGATTTTCATTATGATTTTGTTTCTTTGCTTGATAATGGGGATATCGTTCATGGTTATTCATATCAGCAAAACAATCGATTAGATTGGCCTGAAGGGATTTATGGTTACCGAACCTTATATTCAAGAGAGAATGGAGTCTCGTTTTTCTTCAGTTACGACGGCATTGCCGAGTATCAGGCTTTAGACCAATACGCCTACTTAAAGAAAGAAATCTCTTCAAAAGATGAAATATATAAAATCGTCAACAATGCTGAAGTATATAACATCATTCAACGGGGTAATTATTTATATTCTTTGAATGCCGAAAGCCGTCTTTATAAATACTCTTTTGAGAAAGACAAAACGGAAGAATTAATCTTGGATGGGTACAACATTAAAACCATGGACATCCAAGATGGTCAGATTGTGCTTACCGGAACAGATGATTCCTTCAATGAGTTTGAAGGGTGTCTTGATCAAAATGATCAGATCTCTTTTGAGAAAACAAAATCGAGTGACGTTATTGTTCTAACTCCTATTAACTAATACGCAACCGCAATAAGCCGTTATTCTACAGCAAATGGATTGAAATCAACGCAAAAGTTAATTCCTTTATCGGTGAGTTCCGGTTTTATGAAAACTATGCGTATTAAGCCTTAAATATCTTTCGAGGAATACATAATTTCAACCATCATCACGAACTTTTGCGGTCCTTTGAAAATGGAACGCAATGAGTCGTTTCATCACCAAAGAGCATATGCCTAAGTTTTTCTGTAGGTAGACTTCGTAAGGCCAAAAGTTTGGTTTAATCTCAAAATGATGGTAAAGAAGCTGAGTAATGAGCCTACTAAAGCAATTTAACTTCTCATCAAAAAGAAATATAAAGCGAAGTAATTTCTTTAAAAGCGAAATATATTTCTCTAAAAACGAAGTAACTTCGTTTCAAACGCTGTCATTTATTCTGTTTCAAGTAACACTCTCTCTTTGTTTTGAAGTTTCAATAACGCTTTAGCAAAATTGCTTTTCGTTAAACGAAGCTTGCCATTTTGTTGGGTGAGGGTGCAATGAATGATAGGAGGGTAATCTTCTCCTAAGTCTTCCGAAGAAAAATTCCCTAGAGGCATATTGGAAGAAGAGTGGGGGACGGAACCAAAAATAACGCCTGCATATTTGTCTTTTCTTCCTTTTGTGGATTGCAGCAGCTTTCCACCTTTCATTCTAATTTTGTCGTAATCATTTAAGAGGACAAACTGTTTCTCGGAAAAGCCAAATTTTTCAACCAGCTCTTTAAACGCGCCTCTTTCATGTAAGAAAGGATCGTCCCCGATCACAACGATTTTCTTCTTAATCGAGGATTCTTTCTTTTTCTTAATGTTCTTTATGACCTCAATTTGCTCATCCACATCATTCTTTTTCGCCTTTTTTGCAAAACGATGGGCAATCTTGCTCATTTCCTCTTCAGAGAGTGGAGGATTGAAACTATCTAATGCATCAACCTTATCCTGAAGGGTATCTAGAGTTGCAACATTATCCGATTGGATGGAACCTATTTTGGCATAAGGGAAGAAAACAATGTTGCTTACCAGATAATCTTTGCCAAGCATTTGTTGAAGAATGATGATGTTATTTTGATTTTTAAGAACGGGATTCGGTTTGATCTTTTCGCTACCGTTCTCATTGATTTTCTTCCAAGTTAGGGAGGTAGGATCTCCTTCAAGTTTTCCTTTCCAGTTACGGACATCCATGCAAATAAGGGAGTGAGGTCCGATAAGGAAATAACTAACAAATGTGCTAGGTATCTCCTTTTTCAATTGAATGTCCTTTAAGACGATGAAACCTTTTGCTTCTAAAAGCTCAAAATTCAATTCAATTGCTTTCTCTTGAAGAGCGGCTATCCATTTTTCTAGCCTTGCAACCAGTTTCTCCTTTAATTTTTTGAATAAGTGTAATCTTGCCATATTTTTCTTTCTCCTTTCTATAACAAGACAATCAAGAGAAAGAAAAAGCCCATCGATCGATGGGACATATGTATGTAATTAGATTTCTTTGTGCCCATCGTTTTACACTGGAGCACCTTACCTAATGATTTAATTAGGCAGGTTGCTGAAGGGTCATAGAGTGTAATCTCTCGCCTTCTCTTGATATGTACGTCATTATTATTTTCCTAAAAGAGAAGAAAGACAAGGGGCAATTGTTTCAACATGAACTGGAGCAAAAAATGAATTGTAGTTTTTGTCCTAAAAACAAAAGATGAGCGTAGTAAGTAGCGTTTAGATATTACAAATTATCTTAAATAATCTTCATTTAGAAGGAACTCAACTGCTCCAATTGTTTCAATGCCTTTTTCATCTCTTCTTAATTTAATAGGATCTCTAACAACTAGGATTTTTTTATTAAAGTCATTGATTTTGCTTATTGATTCTTTTTCTCTAAAATATGCTTCTTGTGAACTGAGTGAAAATGCAGATTGGATATAATATTTTTCGCTGCCTCTTGTTGCTATAAAATCAACCTCACGTTGTTTTCTAACATAATTCCGATTTTTATTTGGCTCATTTGTTTCAACAACTCCAACGTCCACATTAAATCCGCGATATATAAGCTCATTATAAATAGTATTTTCTAGTGAAAAACCATCGTCGGAATGCAAAAAATTCAACAGCGCATTTCTTAAACCTAAGTCAGAAAAATAATATTTGTATTGGGCTCCTATCTTTGCCTTGCCTCTAATGTCGTATCTTTCTGCTTTTTTAATCAAGAAACAGTCTATAAACGAATTAATATATTTTTGGACTGTTTCATCATCAATTTTTTGTTTTTTCACACTTTCGAAATAATTAGATATGTTGTTTGAATTAATTAATTGTCCAACACAGCTTGAAAGAACATTAAGCACTTCTCTAACTGCCTCTTCATTTCTAAAACCTTTTCTTTCTATAACATCTTTTATGTATGTTTTTTTAATCAATCCTAATAAATACTCTTCTTTACCTGCATCAGTTTTTTCATATAATGAAAGTGGCATTCCGCCATGGAACATATATTCATTTAATGCTGCTTCTGGTTCTAAATTGGTGGCATCAAGGAACTCTTTGAAGGAAAGTGGTTCGATTTTAATCTCCGTTTCTTTGTTTCTTAACTCTGTAGCAATATCGCTTGATAACATTTTTGAATTACTGCCAGTAACATAAACATCTAAATTTTTCTTTTTCGATAAACCAAGCACTACATTAACAAATGAAATAACATCCTCGTCATTGTCATTCGCCTTAACATGTTCGCCATTTGTTAAATTTGGATTAAGAATTTTATATACGTGTTGTATTTCATCGATGATAATATAAACAACACCATTTTTATCTTTCGAGACATCCAAAACATAATCATACAAATACAAAGGATCCCAGTATTTATAATTCAAAGCATCTTCTAAATCTATATAGAGAATATTGCCTGGATTAACACCGTTTTTTTCTAAGTATTCTCTATAAATTTTATCTAGCAAATAAGACTTTCCACATCTTCGTATTCCAGTAATGACTTTAGGAAATCCGTTTTCTTTTGATTTTATTAATTGATTAAGATATTTATCTCTGGCGAATGTCATTGTCAATTCTCATTTTTTGCAAGAACTTGCATTTTTTTCGATTACATTATACTAACTTTGAACTTTGATCTCAACGAAATGACAAACAAAATGTCGTTATGACGTTATTTGTTTCCGATTAATTATCCTTTAGCATTCAATCGGGAGATCAACAGTATGAAGAAACTGAACAGCAAATACGTCGAATCGATCGTCAAAAAAGCAGCAGAGGGCAAAATCGTCGCGGTTCACGAGGAAAAACTCTGGAACACGGTCCAAATTGAGAAAAGGCAGGAGACAAGGGGTGCAAAAAGAAAGGTTGGAAGGCCGGTATGGAAGCCGGGGCCAAATCACCCGTGGAAAAGAATGGTGATCTCGAACAAGAAATACCATGGAAACAAATAACGTCATAGCGACAGGGGCAATTGTGTGTAATTGCCCCCTGATTTGCTTTTCTTTAAGAGCAATTTATTTCATAAAAACATTGTCATGTAATGTGGAATGCTCACTTTAACATCAGATGTTCCTATATTCCCATCAATGATTTTATAGGCAACAGATGGTTTATATGTTTCGATAAATCTATTCAATGATTTTGTTGCAGTATTCCCAGCCTTCACCTCTAAAGGAATAACTTCTCCATTCTTTTCAATAAGGAATTCTAATTCGTTAGAATCGTCGGGCTTATAGTAATAAAGTGCATATCCTTTCTTCACTAGAGTTTCCGCGATGATATTTTCGTAAATTCCTCCCTTAGCATTCCCTTTGATTGTGTTTTCTAGAATCGCTTTTTTGGTTTCGAATCCATACATGGCGCATAATAAGCCAGTATCATTGATGTACAGCTTAAATTGATTATCATCAGAATTTGCCATCAATGGCAAATAGGGTTCGTGAACGTGATAGCATGGATTAACAATATTAGAATCCTTTAGCCATTGAACACTTCCAGCATATTTTTTGCTTGTTTGGCCTTTTTCGACTGTAGAATATTGGAATTTTTTAATTTCTTTGGCAAGTTGTTTTGGGATAGCATCATAGCACTGACATACTTTAATTTTTTCTGATCCTTTTGCCCGTTTCGAAATATCAAAGCGATAATTTTCTAAGATTCTATCCTGCAAAACACTAACTTTCGTAAAGTCGTGATTAACAACATAGTTAGAAACAACCTCAGGCATTCCGCCGACAACCATATATTCACGGAATAGCGTTTCATATTTTTCATTGATTGAGAAAGGAACTTTCTCTTTCTTGTCAAAAAGTTCTCTCAAATACGGAATTGCATTTTCATATCCTTCAGCCCATAGAAATTCTTCAAAATCAAGCGAATACATTGTAAGAAATGTTTCATATCCAGTGGGGACAGATTCTGGTTCTTCGGTGTTTTCATCCGCATCTTCACCATATGTCAGTCCTAAAAGGCTACCAGAAGTAATAACATCAAACCTGCCGTCTTCAGCAAGAAATTTCAAAGCGGTCCGAGCATTTCCACAAGCTTGAATTTCATCTAAGAATATCAAGGTGTTCCCTTCAATTAAATTCGTTCCGTTTATCATAGCAGTCATTCTTTTATAGATTGACTCTGCGTCCAATGTCCCAGTAAAAATCTGTTTCAACTCTTGATTTTTAATGAAATTAATTTCAATGAAGCTTTTATATTCTTTTTTTCCAAATTCGCGGACAAGAAAAGTTTTTCCAACTTGCCTTGCTCCTTTGACCATTAGGCAGTCATTCTTATGTGTGTTTTTCCATTCGACAAGTTCTTGATACGCTTTTCTTTTTAACATAAGAATCCTCCAAATGTTTATCTTACATACATTATAAACAATTTATCGTATTTTTTAATAAAAAAGGAATAAAATCGGATACTGATTTTTTGTAAAAAGGAATAAAATCGGATATTACTTTCTTCAAAAAAGGAATAGAATCGGCACATTTATGATTGAAATAATTTTGTTTTTCGAGAGTTGCAAGAAATTATGTGTTTGAGTTTTTAAAACCATGGTTCTCTATATCTTTTTATATATGAATCAGAAACAAAAAACACACTTTTATTGCAAGCCAGAATAATAAATGAGGAAACTCTAAATAAGCGTTTCTTTTAAAAAACGTGTAATTGTTGCACATAATTCAATTGAAAAACGTGCATTGATTACACATAATTTAATTGTAAGGAGTATTTTCTAATGAAACGTTCGATCGAAGAAAAACTAATTAAATGGAAAAAGGACCCCTTCCGCAAACCGTTATTACTAAATGGGGCAAGGCAAGTAGGAAAGACGTATGTCATAAAAGAATTATTTGGTCCAAGCAATTTTAAGCGTGTTATATATGTCGACTTTCGTTCAGACGCTCAAATTAGAAAATTCGTTAAGAATCATCCATCCGCAAAGGAAATCATTCAATATATTTCCTTGAACCTTGAGACGGCAATTAACGAAGACACGTTGCTTTTCTTTGATGAAATACAGGAAGCGGTGCAAATACTTACCGCAGCAAAGTATTTTGCTCAAGATTATAAAAACATCCCCGTTATCATGGCTGGTTCATTGGTTCGTGTTAAGCTAAAACAAATCGAAACGGAAAAAGACGGAAGAGGTGTGATTTTAGACCCTGAAATCAGCAAAGAAAATCAAGATGGTCATAACAATTTTCTTTTCCCGGTTGGAAAAATTGAGGAACTAGATATCTATCCAATGACTTTCGATGAGTTTTTACTCGCATACAAACCGTCTTTCTATCAATTCTTAAAGGATTCATTCAATACGAAGGTCACATTGAATGCAGAATATCATCAAATGGCCATGGGCTATTTTTATGATTATCTAAAAATAGGCGGAATGCCTGAAGTCGTAGACGTTTTCATTCAATCCGGTTCTCCTTTATATGCTCAAGAGAAATTGCGAAGAATCTTTGATAATTATCTTTCGGATATGGGGCTCTATCAGATTTCAAGTCAAACAATCGCTCGAAGCAGGATTGTTTTTAGCAATATATATAATCAATTAAGCAAAGAGAACAAGAACTATAAGATTTCCGTTATCGAGGAAGGGAAGAGATTCAGGGACTATATGTCTTCATTCGATTGGCTAGAAATCGCTAGGCTTATTTATAAATGTTCTCAGGTAAAGGAAAGAATTACTTTGCCTTTACGTGCCGATTCAGAATCTTTGTTCCGTATATATCTACCAGATTGTGGACTGTTCACCATTGAATCCGAAATGAACTTAGCCTCCTTCAGCGAGTCGTTAAAAACAAATACATTATCAGGAATCTTTATGGAGAATTTCGTCGCAGAAGAGCTCCGTGCAAGAAATATCGATCTATTCTACTGGAAGGGGAAAACATCTTCGGAATTTGAGTTTCTTTTAAATGTGAATAACGTCATTGTCCCGATGGATGTTAAAAAGAACAGGGGAACATTAAATTCCTTGGCCGTTTATAAAACGTTCAACCAATATAAATACTCCATAAAAGTATCTCAAAACAAATACGGCTTCGATAAGGAAAGCGGAGTATACACCATTCCATTCTATTACTTGCCTTTCTTATTGAACGAATATATCGAAAAAGGTGAAGTAATAAGCAAATAGCATTCTTAACGATTCGTTATACAAAGTGATGAAATACGAGTTTTATTAATATATGTATCGCGCGTTCTCATCCCTCTTAAATTAAACAAGAAATACGTTTACAGTAAGCCGAATAGAAAATGCAATAAGCAAAAAGTAAAGCTAAAAATACACCTATTCTTCATAGAAACCTGCCGTTTGATTAATTTTCTTAAAATAAGTATCGTCTTCACCTTTTAACGCTCTAAGCAAAGAAAGAATGTTGCTTCCTGGAAGATGATAATAATCCTCATCAAGCTCTTCTAAGTTTTTTAACAGATTATCATAACAATAGGTCCCATAAACATAGGAATCTTTCATCATATCCAATTGCCATTCTTTTGCCGCATATGTTTTATGCATGTTTGGCCAGTACTTTTCCAATAATGTGGAATTGTTTGCTTTAATTGTACTTGTAATAGCTACATTTTTAAGGCAATCACAGCCTAGCAAAAAGATTTGAAAAATATTAGGATTCGTACAAATGCTAACAGCTTTTGCGCGTCTCTTTTCTCCTAGAATAGAAATGAGGCCATTGAGCACGTGATTATACGTTGAATTCACTTCATTCATTTTATTATCAACATCATATACAGCTAAAACACAGTCGACGTCTTCGCGTGAAATGTAACTTTGATAATAAGGTGCAACATTGCCGTAGCCGTGAGCGTTTTTAATTATCAATTCAAAACGTTCATTCAAGCCCAGTTCATTAACCATTTCAAAGAAGCACTCTTCTTCATTGCCTTCCACAATGAGGCATATTCTATATTTGTTTTGCCTCATGATTCTTCCTTTCGTTTTTAATTCGAATCAGATCGTCCATGAAATCCGGCGATGGAAGCTTTTCAAAATCTCCAGCATTATATCGTTTTAAAAGATCACCACCCGACCTTGGTCCTCCTTCAGAAACGGTAGCGTCCTTTAGGCAATAGACAGACGCTTCAACCATGTTCCTGCGAATGAAACAAATCTGGTCTTTTCGAAGCAGCATCTTACATCCAATAAGCATCAAATCATGAGCGGTAAAAAGTAATTGTGCCCCATCGTTTAAAAGATTATTGAATGTGGAAACAATCGATTTTGTAATCAAATAATGGAGGCCATTATCCATTTCATCCATGATCAAGGTCTTTTTCCCTTTAATAGCGTCATATATGTAAGCTGCAACAGCTTCAACCTTTTTGGTTCCTGTTGAATCAAATAAGACGGACGGAACTTCAATGTCCCCATATTTGGTAAATAAGTGAAACATATCCATATCCTTAGAGTCTCTTAACGTTTTCTCGGAAATCTCAGCATCATTATTTTTCAAAAGAAGCGGAACTTCGTTATAACGGAAACCTTGAATAGAAATATCCGCATTCTTGACGAAAGAAGAGATGAATTGTTTTTTGTTTTCATCGCTCCCCTTAAGTGATTCAATTGTTTTTTCGATAGGAATATTAAACATATTCACCACAACAAGAGAGGAAGAAAAATCTTCTAATGCTTTTTTATATTTTGTGAGTTCCTTAAACATAGGAGAGTCCATTTCTACAGCAAAAAGGAATGGGTATTTTGAGGAAACAAAGGAAAGAAATGCGGATTTGTCTTCATTTAAAATATACAAAGTTTTCTTCTCATAGTCTTTCTCGAAAATCGTTTTGCTTTGAACGTTGTTACTTTCATAGTAATGAATGGAAGCCATCTTTTCGTAAACAAAACGAGACGAAGAAGAATCATAGTGAAATTCATAGGAGAGCCAACCCATATCGTCTTCGTTATTGAAGGTTATTTTGACACAGGTAAGAGGTGCATCACGAAAAAGAGCGCGATTCATTTCAAAAGAAACGTCTCCTGCTGTTACTTTTTTGATTGTTTTGAAAAGAGAGCAAATGTTTGATTTTCCAGAGTTGTTAGGACCATAAATAGCCATCGTTTTCAAAACGTTACGATTATCAAGTTGGTAGGAATTAGACATCAGGGTTTTTGTACGTTTATCCGCCAAAAAAGAAAAAGTGTTCGTTCCCTTGAATAAACGATAATTGTTAAAAGTTAGTTCCAATAGCATATGCATTCCCTTTCATTACCAAGAATATCTTATTAATAATTATGTTGTTATGCAATATTTTTGCATATATACATAAATAATAAGATTCAATTGATTTCACGCCGTACAACAACCATAATAAATTTGCATTGTAAGACAACACTGCTACGTTCAAATAAGCATATTGCTACAAGGTTCTCCATTGGAGAATGACCATTAGGTCACTTAGATAGCCAGTACTTCTGGCTATTTTTGTTATCAAGCCATTTTGATATAATTTTGTCATATAAATAAGAGGACATAGTATGGCTGATAAGTTATTTATTGGACTTGACGTTGGCTCGGATTCTGTTGGTTGGGCCGCAACTGACGAAAATTTTCGTTTATACAGATTGAAGGGGAAAACCGCATGGGGAGCTCGTATCTTTTCGGAAGCAAATGACGCAAAGGGAAGAAGAGGATTCCGTGTCGCAGGAAGGCGATTAGCAAGGAGGAAAGAACGAATTCGTTTGTTGAATGTTCTTTTCGACCCGTTGCTTAAAGAAAAAGACCCTACATTTTTGTTGAGATTAGAAAACTCCGCCATTCAAAACGACGATCCGAATAAACCAGCTCAGGCTGTTACAGACTGCCCATTATTTGTTAATAAACAAGAAGAAAAAGATTATTACAAAAGATATCCAACCATTTGGCACTTAAGAAAGGCTTTAATGGAAAATGAAGATCATGCTTTTTCGGATATTCGTTTCCTATATTTAGCAATACACCATATCATCAAATATCGTGGTAATTTCTTAAGGGAAGGCGATATTAAAATTGGTCAATTCAACTATTCAATTTTTGATAGATTAAACGAAACACTAGCAGTTTTGTTTGATTCACAAAATGAAGATGACAAAAACGAAGAGAGCTGTTTCATCGGTTTACCAAAATCTCAATATGAAGGATTCATCGCATGCGCAAACGATAGGAATTTGCCGAAAAAAACGAAAAAAGAAAAACTTCTAAGCATGTTCGAAAAAACCGAAGAATCTAAAGCTTTCCTTGAAATGTTTTGCACCCTTTGCGCAGGCGGGGAATTCTCCACAAAGAAATTAAACGCAAAAGGGGAAGAAACATATCAAGAAACAAAGATTTCCTTTAATTCTTCTTATGATGAAAATGAAGGTACATATCAAGAAATACTCGGAGATTTCTTTGATTTAGTGGATATCGCAAAAGCAGTCTTTGATTATTGTGACCTTTCCGACATTTTAAACGGGAAGAATGATTTATCTAGCGCTTTTGTAGAACTATATGAGTCCCATAAATCTCAACTCTCCGCTTTAAAATCCATCTGCAAAAAAATCGATAGTCAAAACGGATTTGTTGGTGAAAATTCGATTTACGTTAAGCTTTTTAATGATCCTAACGACAAGTCAAACTATCCGGCTTTCACTCACAATAAAACCCTAGTTGATAAGCGTTGCGATATTCACACTTTTGACAAATATGTAATGGATGCAATTTTGCCATATGAATCATTATTGGCTGGAAAAGACACAATCAATTGGCAAATGCTAAAATCCCTAGCCGAACAGGATAGGCTCTTACAGACCATTGCCTTACGTTCTACAAGCGTCATTCCAATGCAACTTCATCAAAAAGAATTAAAACTTATTTTAAAGAACGCTATTTCTAGAAACATTAAGGGCATAGCAGAAATTGAAGACAAAATACTCAAATTATTCCAATACAAAATTCCTTATTATTGTGGTCCTTTAACTACCAAAAGTAACTATTCCAACGTTATTTTTAAAAACAATGAGTACCGTCCATTAAAACCATGGGATTACGAAGAAGCAATTGATTGGGACGAAACAAAGAAAGGATTCATGGAGGGTTTGACTAATAAGTGTACTTACCTAAAGGACAAACCAGTTCTTCCTAAGCAATCCATTCTTTATCAGGATTTCGATACATGGAATAAGCTAAACAACCTAAAAGTGAACGGAAACAAACCGTCTTTAGAGGAATTAAACGACTTATTCTCTTTCGTTTCTCAACGTTCAAAAACAACGATGAGGGACATACAAAGATATTTGAAATCAAAGACAAACTCAAAAGAAAACGACGCTGTCGTATCTGGTTGGAATCCAGAAGACTATATTTGTTGTTCTTCAAGAGCGTCTTTTGCTAAAAACGGTGTCTTTGACTTAATCCATCCAGATATCAACAATCCTAAAGACTTAAACAAATGTGAAAGAATCATCTTCCTTAAAACGATATATACCGACTCTCCAAAGGATGCGGATGCGACTGTTTTAAAAGAATTCCCAGATTTAACCAATAATCAAAAAGCTTTACTCAAAACCATTAAATGCAAAGAATGGTCGCCTTTATCTAAAGAGTTTTTAGAGCTTAGATATTCGGACAAATATGGTGAAATTAGGCAATCCATTATCGATTTATTGAGAAACGGTGAAGGAAATTTAATGCAAATTCTTGCCAAATATGATTATCAGGAAGTAATCGACGCCTGTAACGCAGCCTCATTCCAAACAAAAAGCAAATCACAAATTGTTTCAGATTTAATTGAAGAAATGCCACCGAAAATGAGACGCCCTGTCATTCAGGCTGTACGTATCGTCCAAGAAGTCTCTAAAGTAGCTAAAAAAGAACCCGATCAAATTTCCATTGAAGTCACAAGGGAAAATAACGATAAGGAAAAGAAACAAGAATTAACCAAAAAAGCAAAATCTCGTTCTACCCAGATTCAAAATTTCTTAAAGAACCTAGTCAAAATAGACACCTCCGAGAAAAAACAAGCAGATGAAGTCCTAGAAGAGCTTAAGAAATATTCTGATCAGAGCATTAACGGAAAACACTTATATTTGTATTTCTTGCAAAATGGCAAGGACGCATATACAGGTAAGCCAATCAACATTGATGACGTCCTTAGTGGAAATAAATACGATACAGATCACATCATCCCTCAAAGTAAGATGAAAGATGATTCTATCGACAATCTTGTTTTAGTTGAAAGAGAGATTAACCAACATCGTTCTAACGAATATCCATTGCCTGAATCCATTCGCAAAAATCCGGCCAATGTTGTTTTCTGGAGAAAGCTGAAAAAAGCGGGAATGATGTCAGAAAAGAAATTCAATAATCTCACAAGAACAAACGCTCTTACTGAAGAAGAGCTTGGTGCGTTCGTTGCCGCGCAAATCAACGTGGTAAACCGCTCCAATGTTGTTATACGTGATGTTCTGAAAATCTTATATCCGAATGCAAAACTAATCTTCTCAAAAGCACAATACCCATCTCAAATTAGAAAAGAACTCAATATTCCAAAGTTGAGAGATTTGAATGATACTCATCACGCGGTAGACGCATATCTAAACATCGTCTCTGGCGTTACTTTAACTGACCGCTATGGCAATATGCGTTTTATAAAAGCTTCTCAGGATGAAGAAAAACATTCATTAAACATGGAACGTTACATTTCTTCCTTAATTCAAATAAAAGAAGGGCAAAAAACCGAATTAGGAGAACTTATTGATCAAACATCGAGAAGACATGATTTCTTGTTGACGTATCGTTTCTCTTACCAGGACAGCGCTTTTTACAAACAAACAATTTATAAAAAGAACACTAGTTTGATTCCTGTTCATGATAATTTGTCACCAGACAAATATGGTGGATACGATTCAATGAGCACAGAGGTCAATTGTGTTGCAACCATAATCGGCAAGAAAACAACACGTTACTTAGTAGGGATCCCACATCTTTTAATTAAAAAGGCTAAAAACGGAATTGATGTGAGCAATGAGCTCATCAAATTGGTTCCCCATAAAGAAAATGAGGTAGTAAAGGTAGATTTAAATGCGACCCTGCAATTAGATTGTACAGTTAAAAAGGATGGCTTTACGTATTTATGCATCAGTAAGAACGCCGCTTGCGTTAAATTGAAACCATTCAGTCCAGTTTTCTTATCAAGGGAATCAGAAATTTATCTCTCGAATTTAATCAAATTTGTTGAAAAATATCCCAATATCGCAAATAAAGAGATGGACTTTGAGTTAAAGACAAACAGAACTGGCGAGAGCACTATTATTTTTTCAAGGAAAATATTCAAACGCGTTCTTGAAGAACTTGTCACTTTATCTAATCAGTCTAGATTTGATTATTGCCCTATGATTTCTAAATTAAGAGATTTTGTTTTTAATGAACAAAGTCAAGAAACAACTCTTGGCGAACAGTTGGAAATTATAAGATCTTTTATTGGCGTATTTACAAGAAGGTCTGAAACGTTGTCAAACAAAGTAGCATTCTTTAAGTCTCGTGGGGCAATCTTACAAGAAGGTCTTCTCCTTTGCTCTGATTCCATCACTGGTCTCTATCATTCTGAAAGGAAACTTTAATGGCTTTTAGAACAGTAGTGGTCGATACTCATTCAAAATTGGAATACTCATTGTCGTATCTAGTATTTCGTACACCCGATATTACGAAAAAGGTCCTTTTGGATGAAATTCACACGATCATTATTGCTTCGACAGCCGTTTCTTTAACAACCAGTCTTATTAATGAGCTTTCAAAACGAAAGATTAAAGTTATCTTTTGCGATGAAAAGCATAATCCATCGTGTGAGTTGGTTTCTTGCCGCGGAAATAGCAATTCCTCACGCAGAATTAGAGAACAAATCTCTTGGGATGAGGATATACGGAACCTTGTTTGGCAAGCCATCACAAGAAGAAAGATACTAAATCAATCTTATTTCTTGTTACAACGAGATATAAAAGAATATGCCGAGTTCTTACATGACTTCGCCGAGAATGTAGAAATAGGGGACAGCACAAATCGCGAAGGTCATGCAGCAAAAATATATTTTAATCATGGTTTTTTCGATGGATTTACAAGAGATCAGAGTTGCTTTTTAAATTCGTGTCTTGACTATGGATACACCGTTCTTTTATCTGAATTTAACAGAGCCGTCGTTGCTTCGGGGTACATTACGCAAATAGGAATTCATCATAAGAATGACTTTAATGATTTTAATTTTTCATGTGATTTGATTGAGCCTTTTCGTTTCATTGTTGATGAAAAGGCGATTTCCTTAAAAGAAACGGATGATTTTAAGGCTGAAATGATCGCTTTGTTAGGCAAAGAAGTGTCACAAAACGGAAAAACACAAACCCTGTCAAACGCAATAGGGATCTATTGCAATTCGGTATTTACCGCTCTAAACACAGGAGATGTTTCAAAAATAGCATTTTTAGATTATGGAACTAAGGGGTAGATTTATGCGAACCATACTCTTTTTTGACTTACCAGCCGTAACGAAAAGAGATCACAGGGAATACGCGAAGTTCGTTAAAACCATAAAAAGCAAGGGCTTCGCAATGTTGCAAGAAAGTGTTTATACCAAACTTTCGATTAACGAAACGACAGTAGACGCAACAATCCGTGATCTAAAACGCGCTTTGCCACCTGATGGCTCCATTTCTTGTTTAACCGTAACGGAAAAACAATTTTCGGCAATTGAAGTTTTGCTCGGAGAGATGGAAACGGATGTTGTCATGAATGAGGACAAAACCATAGTTTTATGAAAATACTATCTATTAACCCCAATGTCTTCCAAATTGACATCACCGATCCCAAATTTATTACTTTGGTAATTGAGAACAAGTCGTTCTATTGGAAATTCTCCAAATATCTTTATGATACGTTCCCTGAACACTTAAGTTACTGTTCCTTAATCAAAAATGGAGAACAACAAAAAATTGAAGATGTATCAGCCTATATCTTCAATCCATTTGATTTGAATCTAAACACCAAACAAAATTTGAATGCACTTTATAAAATTCTAAAGAAATCATATTTCACGGAATTAAGCGCAAGCGTACAGCAAATCCAAGATTTGTTAACTCAAGTATGCAAAGAGATTCGTCTAGATTTTGATGCCGAATTAACCATGGAATCTTCCATACGGATCGATGATATTTTTAAAATCGGCGGTCTTCAGTTCTTGGAAACCGATTCGTCATTGTTGGAAAGATTTGTTCGCTACATTTCAATAGTTAAAGAACTTCAAAATGTATCTATTATTTTCATAAACCATTTACATGATTATTTTGAAAATGCTGAAATAGAGCAACTTCTAAAAGAAATGGAATATAGAGGGATAACTTTAGTAAACATCGAGACATTTGTTCCGCAAAATAAATTAGAAAATGAAACAATTTGTATCATAGACAAAGATTTATGTTCGATTAATTAGTGTATAATTCTTTCATAAGAAACGCTGTTTTAGGCCTAAATTTTGAGGTTTGAGAGCAGTGTTGTCTTAGATAGCTCGAAAACGTAAGTAGATTCAAAGATTTCGGAATTTAGGTTTGAGAGCAGTGTTGTCTTAGATAGCTCGAAAACAACGGAATATATGAAGAACGATAATATAGAGTTTGAGAGCAGTGTTGTCTTAGATAGCTCGAAAACTGAATATGTCTTTCATGTGGTTATTCCTCCGTTTGAGAGCAGTGTTGTCTTAGATAGCTCGAAAACTTCGAAATGAAGGAAGTTCCCCTTGTTCCGAGTTTGAGAGCAGTGTTGTCTTAGATAGCTCGAAAACATCGTTCTCTGGGTACGTGATTGGATTGTCGTTTGAGAGCAGTGTTGTCTTAGATAGCTCGAAAACCAAGGTTATCAACAAGGTCTTACCGAGGGAGTTTGAGAGCAGTGTTGTCTTAGATAGCTCGAAAACTTGATATCATCGAAAGGATTAGGGATTGTGGTTTGAGAGCAGTGTTGTCTTAGATAGCTCGAAAACCCGGAAATCTTAATTACTATGGGTTTAGGTGTTTGAGAGCAGTGTTGTCTTAGATAGCTCGAAAACCCCCTTGTACATCGTGTCACACTTGAAATTGTTTGAGAGCAGTGTTGTCTTAGATAGCTCGAAAACTATCATCTCATAGAAGTTCCATCTATCCCTGTTTGAGAGCAGTGTTGTCTTAGATAGCTCGAAAACTTCTTTTTCGTGAATGTCATAGTCGTTTAGGTTTGAGAGCAGTGTTGTCTTAGATAGCTCGAAAACGAAATTTTCTTTTTGAATTGAAGATAAACAAGTTTGAGAGCAGTGTTGTCTTAGATAGCTCGAAAACAAAACCACGCATCTACGTATATATTTGGCAGGTTTGAGAACAGTGTTGTCATGTTTCTAAACAGAAACTTCGGATTTAATGAGAGGGGTGCTCGGTCTCTTTTTCTTTTTTTGACTTTCACCAAAAGCAGTTGGCAATCAATTTTCACACTTATTTTTTCGTTTTTTGTAAATTTTTTACATTTTTAAGCAAAATAAATCGGTTTTTTAGCTCTATTTTTAAAGATGGCTACATCTCATCAGAAAAAGGAACTACTTTTGTGTCTTTATTTCCCTAGTAGTCTCACCATTTTACTTTTGCTTGCCCTTCGTTTATTTTCCTTTGCTCTATGCGATATACTTTGCAACGAGGTAACACATATGAAAGGTTTCAAACATTTTGGCGTAATGCTTGATGTCTCCAGAAATGGAGTCATGAAGAAAGAGACGTTATTTTCATTTATAGATTTGATAGCAAACATGGGCTATGACACATTAGAACTCTATAGCGAGGACATCTATAAACTTAAGGATCGCCCTTATTTTGGATATATGAGGGGAGGATACTCCGTAGATGAATTAAAAGAAATCGACCAATATTGTTTAAAGAAAAACATCGAATTGATTCCTTGCATCCAAACCCTCGCTCATTTCACCAATCCTTCCAAAGAGAAAGACTTCATCCCTATGTTAGATATCGATGATATCTTGCTTGTAGATAATCCAAAAACATATGAATTCATTGAAGATATGATTCGTACTGCCAGGGAAGCATTCTCTTCGAAACACCTCAATATCGGCATGGATGAAGCCTATAACCTTGGAAAAGGTAATTTCCAAAGAAAAAATGGCTATGAAGACCAGACGAGCATCATGTTACGTCACCTCAATAAAGTAACTGAAATTGCAAAGAAATACGGCTTTACCTGCCATATGTGGGGGGATATGTTTGTCCGCATGGCCAATGACGGTCATTATTTAGATAAAAAACCAGATGTTTCAAAGCTAAAAGAACAGAAAATTAGTTTGCCTAACAACGTTGAACCAGCTTATTGGGATTATTGCACAACAAGCCGGGATTCTTGTGAATTCTTCTTAAATTATTTCAAGAACTTCCAACAAGACGTTTGGTTTGTTGGCGGGGCTTGTTGCTGGAAAGGATATACCCCAACAAACTATAAATCCTTGCAAAGCTGTGAGATTTCTTTCAAAGCCATGCAAAAAGAGCCTGTTTCCAACTATCTCATCACTTTATGGGGAGATGATGGAAGAGAGACTTCTCCTTTCATGGTTTTGCCTGTACTTTTTGCTGCAAAAGAATTCGCTCAAGGAAATTTTGACCATGAAAAAATCAAACAAAAATTCCAGGAAGAACTCCATCTTTCTTTTGATGACTTCCTTCATTTCGATGACTCCTCAGTCGGATATAAGAATGGGGAAAGATGTTTCGACACAGATGGTTTAGCGAAATGTCTTCTTTTCCAAGACCCTCTAATGGGGATTTACGATAAAGCATATATGGAACTAGATCCTATTCATTACGAACCGATAGCAAAAGAACTTAGAGAGGCAGCAGAAAGAAACGCCCCATACTCTTATTTATTTAAAGAAGGAGCTGCTTTAGCTAGCCTTCTTGCTGTGAAATCAAGCCTAGGTATCAAAACCCATCAAGCCTATAAAAAGGGAAAAGAAGAACTTGATAAACTTCTTCCTCTTTATACCTCTTGCATTAGAAGGCTTGAAATATTCCACGCTGCTTTTGAAGAGATGTGGATGAAAGAAAATAAACCATTTGGCTATGAAATCGTCGATATTCGTTTAGGCGGTTTAAAGAGCCGCTTACTTTATGCGAAAAAGAGAATTGCTCAATTCCTTTCCGGGGAAATCGATCATATCGAAGAGTTAGAATGTGAGCAACTCCTTCCATTCCGCGAAGAATCTTTGATGGTAAGCCATTATAAATGGATTATTTCCACAAGTAATATTTAAGAGAAAACGTTATTATTAACTCATGCCACGAATTGAATTGAAACATCTTTCCGTCACCTATTTAGGAAAGAAAAACGAAGAATATCCTGCCTTAAAAGATGTTTCATGTGTTTTTGAAGACAAAAAAGTCAGCTGTATCATGGGTGAGTCCGGAAGTGGTAAAACCACTTTATTAAGAGCTCTTGCAAATCAACTTGCTTATGATGGAGAAATCTTAAGCGATGGTGTCAACATTCAAAAAATGAGTCTAAAAGAACGTAAATTAGGATACGTTCAACAAGATTTTGCCTTATATCCTCATCTAACCGTTTTTGATAACCTTGCTTTCCCTTTAAAAATAGAAAGAAATGATTATGAAACCATCAGCAATAAGGTGCATGAGATGGCAAAAACATTAAACATCTCCTATCTTTTAGCAAGAAAGCCAAGACAACTATCCACTGGGCAAATTCAGAAGGTTTGCTTAGGAAGAGCCTTGATTAAGAAACCTGAACTCATCCTTCTAGATGAGCCTTTAAGCAATGTAGACCTTCCTCAAAAAGAAGATGTCCTTCAAACAATTAAGAATGCCTTAGATAAATATGGCATTACCGCCATCTATATCACCCATAATCTTAAAGAGGCAATCTATATTTCTTCTAAAATCTATTCTTTTGAGAACGGTTCTTTGGAATGGATTAAAGATGCAAAGGATTTAGGTATCGTCAATATTGCCTATATCTTTGATAAAGAGGTCCAAAGATGAAGTTCAGGCCGGCAAAAAAAGAGTTCTCTTTGGACGATCTCCCTGAAACAAGAGGGAAACAATTTCTAGATTTCTTTAAAACCAGGCCTCTCTTATTTTTGCAAATAGGGCTCTTGCTTTTGTTATTTGCAATCCCTTTTCTTGCGACATTTTTAATCAAATATTACGGAATTCTTTTGCCCGCATCGAAAACGATGGAAGGAGATGAATACATTTCCTTTTTCAAAACCACTACACTAGTTTTTGACGCATTTTATATTCTTTCCTTCTTCTTTCTTTTCCTATCTCTATCCGGTTTAGGAAGAATCATCCGTCAATGGGCGTGGGGGGAAGGTATCTATTTTTGGCACGACTTCAAAAAAGGAATCAAACAAAATATCAGAAGTTACTCCTTATATTGGATTGCCTTCTCTTTGTTGTTTTTCCTTTCTGACTTGCTTTCTTTATTACTATCTAACCGCATCGTCTCTTATTTCCTAACAGGATTCCTCTTACTGTTTTTGCCATTGATCATGATGGGGATGAGCCAATCTTTGTTTTATACCAATTCCTTTGGTAAAACTCTTTCCAACTCTTTCTTCTATTGTTTGAAAAAGCCTCTTATAACCTTCGTTTTCCTTTTACTCTCTTATGCGATTCTATGCCTTACCCTTATTAATCAAATCATGATTGAAGCTCTTTGTTTCCTTTTCTTATTCTTATTGATCTTGCCTCTTTTCATCTGTGGTTGGCACCAATTCTCATTATCTATCTTCGATGAATATACCAACAAAGAGTTTTATCCGAATATCTATCAAAAAGGATTGAGAGGAGAGTTCTTAAAATGACATATCTATATCCCTCAAACTGGAAGGAAGAAAGCAAAAAGCAGAAAACCGTCTATCTCTTTGTTAGTGCTGCAATTCTCTTGCTTCTCCTGATAAGCATTCTCCTTGTCTATTATCTTCATCCAAGGAATCAGTTCTGGCTATATTATGCCATCTCACTCGTTTTATTCATCCTTGGTGTTTTAGGCATCTATTATTTCTTTTTCTATAAATTTATGTTCCTTCAAACAAGAGAATCCTTTCTAAAACGTATCACTCAAGCAAAAGAAAAAAGAGCGTTCATCTTCAAAGAAGAGGGAAAGAGTGTCTATTCCAACAAATTATCTTTCTCTTCCTACATATTTCTCGATGAGGAAGGAAAAGAAACGACCTTCCTTATCTTAAATGAACAAGAGAATCCTTTTATGGAAGGAAAGAAATACACCCTGCTCTTTTCCCGCGATTATTTATATGGATTTGAGGAGATGAAAGATGAAAAATAGACTTCTTCGTTCTTATCTTCAATACGATTGGTGGAAAATCGGTGGAGTTGTTTTAGGGGGTGCGCTCCTTCTAGGTTTCCTTTTTCAAAGCAAAGACACCTTAAAAGATAATGAGATATTAGATATCTTTGTGACAGGAGAAGTGCACGATTCCTCTTTCCAAGAAGATATGTTCTCTATGGTTAAAAACGATACGATTCACGCCATCCATACCACAGCGTATAGGCAAGAGGATACCCAATATAACCAAATTGCCAATTCCTTTTTATCTAGTGTATCGGATTTGTATTTTTTGCCTGAAAGCCTTCTTAGCACCCATAAAGAATATGTCTCCTACTCCAAAATCCTTGATGAAGGAATTCAAAAGAAAATCACCGACATCGATCCTTCCTACACTTTCTATCAGGATTCCACAAACAAAATCAGAGGTATCAAAATCTTTGATAAAGACGATAAGACCTTTAACCAGAACAAACAAATATCCTCCTTCTTTTCTTTTGAGGAAACGACTTATCTCTTTGTTTCGGATAATTCCACAAACTGCAAAGATAACGATCAAAAAGGCAACCCTCTTTTATTAGAATATGCATACTCGTTCTTAAAAATAAGTTTGAAGTAGGCCCAATTCCTAGTTTTTTACTTCCTTTAAGGCAGGAAAGGAAAACGCGTGTTATAGTATCAAAAACAAGAAACACAATCGGGAGACCTTTTATGGAAAAAGAATTCCTTCACTGTCTTAGAGCTCAAATTTATCCAGACGCGTATTATCAGGAAAGAATTGATAGCATTAAGAATTTTTGCTTGGATTATGGTTTCCAAAACGTCATCCTCATCTTTAATGGCGAAGAACATAATGTAGGACATATCAAAGACGAAGAACTTTCTTTATGGATAGATGTCATAAAGAAAGCCAAAGAACAGTTTAACAAAGTAGGTATATCCGTCTCCCTTAATCCTTGGATGGAAATGGGCCATCTCGATAGAGGAAGAAAACTTCAAGAAGGCCAGCATTTTCAGACAATGGTGGATAGAAATGGCAAGGTATCAGAGCTTGTAGCATGTCCTTTGGATGCCAATTGGAAACAATATTATCTTCATCAAGTCGAAACCTATGTGAAAGAAATAAAACCAGAGGTGCTTTGGATCGAAGATGATTTCCGTTTGCATAATCACCCTCCACTTGATTGGGGTGGATGTTTTTGCCCTCTCCATATGGAAGAATTTGCCAAACGTATCGGCAAAGAAGAAACAAGAGAGGAATTCATTGCAAACCTTTCAAAAAGAGAGCCTTCAATGGAAAGAAAAGCGTGGCTTGATTTTTCTTGGGAATGTATCGATGAACTTGCTAAAGAAATAACAGAAACCACAAAAAGAGCTAACCCATCTACCCATATTGGCTTAATGAGCTCCACGCCATTCCAACATGCAATGGAAGCAAGAAACTGGTCTAAACTTCATTCCGACCTTTCTCCTGACGGAATCAAAATCGATAGAATCCATTTGCCAGCCTATAGAGAAGAAGGATCCAAGAAATACTATTTTGATTTCAACCGTATTAGCATGGTAAATCGTTCTTTTATTGGCGATGATTGTGAGATCTATCCAGAATTAGAAAACTCTTCTTTCTCTACCTTTGTGAAAGATAAAAAATTCCTCGCCTTCCAATTAGAAAGCGCTTTGCCTTTAGGCTTATCTGGCATGACTTATAACATCTTTGCCCATTGTGGCAATGGTGTTCAGGAAGAATTCGGCTATGGTCCTGTTATAAAAGAGTTGACCCCTTATCTAAATAAGGTCAAAGATCTTCATCTATTGCCAAGTCAAATGAAAGGTATCCTCTTCCCGTTTGATGAAAAGACCGTATACCATACCCACAAAGAAGGTTTCTTGAACCTTATTCCAAAAGATTTCGATATTGTTGGTCATTTTTCTTCCATGGGTTATTCCTATAAAATTAGCAAAGAAAAAGAATTCCATAATGAAACCGTCTTTTTAAACGGGGAAAACATTCGTAACTTCTCTAAGGAAGGATTGCTTTCATTATTTAAGAACAACTATGTATTTGTTGATGGCAAAGCGGCCTATATCTTACAAGAATTAGGTTTACTTTCTTTGATTCACGCTAAAAAAGTGGAATATCGTGGAAAGTGGCACGAATACGACGCTTTCGAGATGCTCTTAAACGACACTTATGACAATATGCATCATTACAAGGCAACCAGTCAAAGAAGAAACGGGGATTATTATTCCATTATCTATGAAGACGGAGTCAATATCCCTTCCGCTTTATTTGATGCAAGAATGAATCGAACAGGAAATGGTGTAGCCTATACCTCCTCATTCTTTGTATATCCTTATGAAATAGAAGGTACGGATAACACCTCTTTCTTCATGCCATTAAGGCGTTTCCTGTTTGAAAAATATCTTTTGCCAAACATCCAAACAGAATTTGCTTATTGCTTAAACGATGGAATTTATCCATATCTCTATAAACAAGAAAATCGATATGTCTTGTTCCTAAGCAATGCCAATTATAACGACTTCGATACCACCGAATTGAAACTATATAACCTCCATCCAAGCAAGATCGAAATGATTCAAAAAGATGGCAAGCTAAAAGAGGTCAAATATCAACTCATTGACAACAAGATCGTCATCGATGAACCTCTACGATATTTGTCCACATCCACGTATATCATTCATCCATGAGGAAATATCTATGCGAAAGAACTTAGAATTACGTTATTTTGAGGAAGCACCCGATTCCATTAAAGGTTGGGAAAGATATTCCTTGCCTATTGGCAATGGACGTTTTGGCGCGTCCATTTTTGGTGGAACGAAAAAGGAAAGAATTCAAATTACAACCAATGAATTCGCGAACACTTTTTCAAAAGGAGGGGTATCTAACTTCCTTGAAATCCATCTTGAATTCAGAGAAGCAAGAATCAGTGACTATCAAAGAGGCCTCCGTTTAAATGACGGAATCATTTATTCTTCTTACGATATGGATAGCAACTCCATTAACAGGGAAGCCTTCTATTCCTATCCCGATAAAGTTCTTGTCTATCACATAAATGCAAAACGCCCTATCTCTTTGCTTGCTAAGCTTATCATTCCTTTTCTTGGGGATAGAACTTTAGAAGAAGGAGGAAGAACAGGGCAAATAGAAAAGGATGGTTATGACATCCTTGCTAGAGGAAGCCTTCCAAGCAGAGATCTTCTTTACGAAGGACGCATACGTGTTTTAACGGATGGTGAAAAGATAACGAAAGAGGATAGCATAGAAATAAAAAACGCTAAACACGTTACCTTGCTTTTCGTTGGAGGAACCTCTTATAAACTTTGTAAGGAAACTTTCTTTACTGAGAAAGCAATGGGGGAAGATCCTCATGAAGAGATATTAGAAACCCTAAATCAAGCAAGCAATAAATCCTATGCGAATCTCTATCAAAATCATAAAAACGACTACACGTCCCTCATGGATCGCGTGGATTTCGTTCTTTCAAATGAAAAAGACAATAGAAGTGTGCCAGAGCTTCTTGAAGCGTACCGCAAAAATGAATGGGTACCTTATTTAGAAGAGCTCTATTTCTTTTTTGGAAGACATTTGCTCATTTCCTCTTCACGTAAAGGAGGCTTACCTCCATCCTTACAAGGAGTTTGGACAGCGCATGATAAATCCCCATGGGGTTCAGGTTTTTGGCATAACATCAACATCCAGATGAATTACTGGCCCGCTTTCATTACCAACTTAAGCGAGACATTCTACCCTTATATCGATTTCTTCAAAGCCTATCTTCCAAAAGCTCAAGCAAACGCAAAAAAATACTTAGAAGAAGCTTTCCATACGGACATTCCTTTAGAAGAGGCTGGTTGGATTATTGGCACAGGGGCCTTCGCTTATGAAATAGAAGGCTTAAACCCAGAAGGTCATTCGGGTCCAGGAACAGGCGGAATGACAGGGCAACTATTTACCGACGCGTATGATTACACTTTAGATGAAACATTGTTGGAAGATTGCGTTTATCCATGCATACATGGTCTGACTAAATTCTTCCAAAAATGCATCAAACAATACGGTAACGAATATCTTTGCACATGTAGCGCTTCGCCAGAACAAATTCTTTCTGGACATTGGGTAAATAGCGACAAAAAACAGCAATACTATCACACGATTGGCTGTGCTTTCGATGAACAATGGTTCGAAGAAAACGCCCAAAACGACATACGCTTTGCTTCTATTCTTAAGAAAAACGATGAGGTCATCGAAAAAGAAAAACAACAAATACATCACTACGGATCTATCCAAATTGGCTACTCCGGACAAATCAAAGAATATGGGGAAGAACATTTCTATGGCGAGATAGGGGAATATGCCCATCGTCATTTATCAGAACTTGTTGGACTGATGCCTGGAGATTTAATCACCAAACAAACACCTGCTTATCTCGATGCAGCAAAATTAACCTTATCCTACCGTGGAGATTTCTCTACCGGTTGGGCTTTGGCACATCGTTTATGTTGCCAATGCAGAATCGGCGATGGGGATCACGCCTATCGTCTTTTGAAGATCTTGCTACAAAAGAAAACCCATCCGAACCTTTGGGATGTTCATCCTCCTTTCCAAATTGATGGGAACTTTGGCGCGACAGCGGGTATCGCCGAAATGCTTTTGCAAAGCCATGAAGGATACCTTTCTATCTTGCCCGCCTTGCCTTCTCGTTGGGAGAACGTCTACGTGAAAGGGCTAAAGGCGAGAGGCAACTTTGATGTGAATATCCTTTATAGCAAGAACACGTTGCAAGAAATCCAGATTCTTTCCAATAAGGGAAGAGACCTCACTTTGTATTACCCAGGAATTAGTGGGGAAACACGAATCCTCGACAATGGAGAAAATATCTCCTTCGAAAACAAGGAACATTTCATATCCTTAAAAACAAAAATAGGCCATACATATACCATTATTCATTTCCAAAAAGTCTTAAAGAAAAGAATTCCTCAAGACTTTAAAGCCACCTATCAAAAAGATGGAGTCCTTTTGTCTTGGAAAAAGGAAGGGCAAGTTGTTCTTTATCGAGCGAAAGAAAACGAACCTGCTTATGAGTTTCTCGGAAAATTCGATAAAGAGTCTTCTTACTTAGACAAAGACTATTCTTTGATGCATAAAGGAAGAGCAACTTATAAACTCGTTGACGCAGAATCTTCTTACGCTGAAACGGATAAGGGGTCGCTTGTTTTTATTCATCCCGCAAGTCAATTGGAGGAAGACCGTTATCAATTAAGGGTTCGTACGAATAACTTAATAAGCGAAAAGATCGGCTGGGATTTCGATTAATAACCGAGTTTCTTATCCCAGAAATCCATATATAGATTCCAATCTCTTTTATCTAGATCATGAATCCCTTTTAAGTGGTGATGGGCAATATTCCCTGTTTGGGAAATTCTTTCTTCATCCATTTTGAAATCAGAAAAAGGTTCTAAGCCCATAACTCCACATTTTTCATAAACGGGATTTAGCTTAAGAAGAGTCTCATATTCACCTAATGGGTCAGCCCAAAGATCCTCGCTCTTAGAGGAAGTATAAAGAAGACGTGGGGCTAACAAAGAGAGGAAATCACTTTGTTGATAAACCATTTTTTGAGAAACGAAAACACGATAATTAGGAGTGAACCAGTAAGGGAACGCTCCTGTAATCACCTCGATTGTCTCTGCCCCAGCATGATAGTTGCTTTGTTCTGCATCGCCACTGCAACCAGCGCAAGAAGAGATGACAAGATTGATTCTTTCGTCTAATACACCCGCTAATAATGAGGTTTTTCCTCCACGAGAATGCCCGACACTTGCCAATGGCAAATTCTTTGTGAGGGGGTCTTTCTTTAAATAATCGATAATCAAAGAAAATCCTTTAGCCCACATCAATAAGGTTCCGTACTCATGAGGAAGGGAATGAGAAATCTCAGGGAATAAAGAATTGATGCCATAATGGAAACCGTTTTTATCCTCCACAACCTCGGAAGTAAGAAAAGCAAGGCACCCATACCCTCTTTTAAGGATTTCCTCCACAGGATAGAAAGAACTTTTACATTTACGGGTTGGATCGATTTCTTCTTTAGAAATAAAACCGACGGGGCGATTACAAAGAAAAAGAAATAGGCCTTTTGGTTTTTCTGGCAAGAACATATCAAAACCAAAGGAAGTCATTCTTTCCTTCCTTTTAAGGTGAACACGCATATTTTTTAGATGAGCCAAGCCATCTAACGCCTTTTTATTTTCATCAACGCATTCGTAATAAACAGATACGTCATCAAAAGAAGGGAGAATACCGTATTCGTTTTCTAAGAAATAAGAAAGGATTTGCTTATTCTTTTCCATGTTTTTAATCTTTCATCTCCAATGATTTTTGCGTGACCTTGCTACGATACTCATTCGGTGTTTTGCCTGTTACCTTTGAGAAAGTGCGATAGAAAACACTCTTATTGGAGAATCCGCAAGCAGTGGAAATCGCAAAAATAGAAAGCTCTGTCTCACTTAATAGCTGCATGGCTTTCTCGATTCTTTTATTCGAAACGTATTCCACTAAAGAAACATTGAATTTGCTTTTGAATAAACGCGAGAAATAGGATGGGTTATAGAAACATTTCTTAGCAAGCATTTCCAAAGAAAGATCACCATCCAAGTTATCCGAAATATAATCCGCAAGTTCGTTCCAGGCATCCATTTCGGTTTCTTCTGGCAAGGATATCTTTCGAAGAATCATCGTAATCAAGATATTCATATAAGACTCATTAACCACTTCAAAACGAGGGAGACGTTTCGCTTGCTCTTCAACCATTTTCTCAAGGATATATTGAATTTGTTTTTGCTCAGCAGGGGAGAAAGAGACAACACCTTCCTCTTTTCCTTTCGAAAGTTCATTAAAAGCGGACAGTGACAAAAGAGAGAACGCATTCTCAGGATTAATCATTTTCTCTAATGTTTCCGGATAGAAACAAACGTTATAGAAAGTAGCTTGGTTATTTGTCTTAAAGGAATGTGTGCTATTGAAGTTCATGAAAACCAGATCACCCTTTTTAGCGATGAAATGCTTATCGTTGACGTATTCTTCAATTTCACCGGAATTGATATACATGATTTCGATAAAGTCGTGTGTATGTAGGGGTTCCTGACCTTTTTTAAGATAAAAGAAAACATGAAGATTAGGATCTTTTGACGAATATTGTTTAGAGGTGAATACACGCATTTCTTGTTTCATAGCTTTTCCTGTTTTTGTCATTTTATTCTAAGAAGAAAATTACGGCAAAGGTTTCATTTAATCCAAAAACAACCTAACACAATTTTATTTCACATTCCAAAAACTTATCTACAAAAAAGAACAACATTCTCTATGCGTAAAAAAGTGCAACTACGATATCAAATATGATGATTTCTTTTTTTTGCTCAAAAAAATAAAATGTAATCGCTTACAAAATACTTTGTAATTAGGAGACTCCCAATGAATAGAAAAAACAAACGCTTTCTCTGTCTAGGACTTGCTTCCCTTTTGATGACACTAGCCTCTTGCCAAACAGAGCCGGAGGTTTCCAGTAGTGAACAGGTAGTTTCTTCAATGCCATCGAGTGCCGATAGTGTTGAGGATGACATCCCTTCCGTAACACATGCTCAAATCAAGCTTCTCTCTCCAAGTGCTGGTGAAGAAATTCAAATCACTCCAACACCTTTGATTAATTACATTAAAGCGAATAAAGAAGCGGATCAAATAGAGGCAATAAGCAAAGCCAAAGAAGCCGAAAACAAAAACTTAACTTGTACGTCTGTAAAGCTAAGTTGGGAAAAAGATGGCAGCGCGAATTACACCATTTATCTTGCCGATAACGAGAATTTTGAAAACGCGATAGAAGCAAAGGTTTCTTCCCTTTCTTCTTCCTATTCCGCGGATAACCTTATTCCTAATACTACTTATTATTGGAAAGTAAAAGGCACCAAAACCAAAGACACCTCCAATGTCTCTACCTTTAAAACATTAGGGACATCCGTTCGTTTCATTAATGCAGGTGGTGCTTACAACATCCGTGATTTAGGAGGTTGGAAGGCTGGAGATAAAACCATCCGTTATGGAAAATTATTCCGTGGAGGATTGCTAAATAATCTCAATGGATGGGCCGATTTAGATGAAAATGGCAAAAAAGTCTTTAATGAGACTTTGAAAATCCAAACAGAAATCGATTTACGTATTACGGGCAAAGATGATGGCGAGCAAAAACAATGCGCCTTTGATCCAAATAAAAAATACATTCAAGCCCAATTAGGCCAATATAACCGCATCCTAGATCCAGATAGCTTCGCTGCAACAAACGGTCACGATTCCTTTGGCGATATGGTATTAGCCGATTCCAAAAATGCTGCCGCTAACGATGGCATTACTGCTAAATCCCTTCGTGAGATTTTTGCAACCTTATCTGATGAAGCGAATTATCCAGTATATTTCCATTGCAACGCTGGTGCAGATAGAACAGGTACACTTGCTTTCCTTATTGAAGGATTACTCGGTGTTTCTTATGAAGATACCATCCGTGATTTTGAATTAACAAGCTTTAGCAAATTCGGTGAAAGACTTAGAAGCAAAGTCGATGGCGATCATTTCGACGCATCTGGCGTTTACATGAATCAAGCAGGCAATAACTATGTTGCTTTCGGTGAAATGTATAACGACATCATCCAATATTATGGAGATGGAAAGGGCAGCCTTTCTTTAGCCATCGAAAACTATTTAACGAGATATGTAAATGTTCCTTCTTCCCAAATCGCTAAAGTGAAAGAAATCTTACTTGGTGAAGAAAAAGAAACAATCACCTTATCCAATAGACAAGAATTCTCATTAGAAAACGAAACCATCTCCTTAAATCTTGGAGAAAATAGCCTCGACTCTATTTCTTTCATTTCTTTAGGAAACATTGACTTAGGAAAAGACCCAGCAAACATTTCTTTGAAAACAATCAAAAACAAAGAAATCGCAGGGGAAAGAGAAATCGTCATTGAAGGTAAAAAAGGAGAGAAAGACGTTACCATATACGCGCCTATCCTCTTAATTACCAAGATCATTAACACCAAAGAAGAATTTATCGCGCTCGATACATATCGTGCCAAAACCGATGGTAAAGAAAATCGTGTCATTAACTTCGGTTATTACCGTTTGGCAAAAGATATCGGCACTGAAACAAGTCCTATTTCTCATGGTGGATACATTCCTGACCAACATAATGACAATGGTGCCAACGGTTTTAGAGGAACCATTGATGGAGATGGTCATACCGTCTACTTAAATCCATCTTATGGCGGATTATTCTCCGTCGTTGGTGGAGGGGCCGTTCTTAAAAACATCAACTTCACCGCTGTTAAATTTGGTTCAACATCTGGGAATTTCGCCGTTACTTCCATTCTTGGTCCAAGTTTATGCGGAGCCATTATTGAGAATGCAAGTTTCAATTGTTTAGCCGACGGATATGGCAAGAATTATCAAAATTGCTTATTCGCCTCTGGCGGAGGATTTATCTCTTCCAACATCGCTCACTGCAATTACTTCAAAAACGTCACAGTGAACTCTGCTTCACCTCTTGTTTCCCTCTTTGGAGGAGTTACTTACGAAGGATTTGGCGGATGCAAATTCGAGAATTTCATCATCAATTGTGATCAACTTGGTTATGTGGGCATCAAACGCACAACCTCCACTAAAGTTATCACATTGGATAATTGCGTATTACCAATGGAACTTGAGGGTGTTAGCGGAAGTTACAAAACAACGTCAACTACCAATACCAAAGTAAACCTCGCAAACGAGTTCATCACCATCGATGTCGGTTCAAAATATGGCAACATGGCATTAAATAAAGCCACATACAATGGAAAAGTCATTGAAGGAGCCGTACTAGAATCCAATATCCTCATGTTTGAGAGAGAAAAAGCCTTTGGAGCAAACCCATCTGATGGTAGTGGCAATATCACTCTCAGCCTAGAGAAAGATGGACTTACATGTTCCTATTCGCTTCCGATTACTTTAATGAAATAAAAAATTAAGGAGATAAAAATGAAAAACTTAAAACTCAATTGCTTAGCCTTAGCCGGATTAACCGCCATAATGGGTGGCTTATGCGCTTGTGACGGAGGTCATTCTTCCTCTTCAATCACAACCGTAAACATCGTTCTTTTTAACGGAACTGGTGGTAAAGAATGGGTTACAAACGCCACAAAACGTTTTGCGGAAGCAAACAAAGAAACCTCTTTTGAAGAAGGTAAGAAAGGTATCAACTTCAAAATCACTCAAAAGAAGAACGTTATTTTCAACACCGAATTAAAGAGCAGTGGTGACGACATCTTCATTTATGAAAGTACTGTTGACCCTTATCAATTAAGCGCCCAAAACTTCCTTTTAGATCTTTCCGATGTTGTTGCACCAATCGAAGACAAAATCGAAGATAACATCAAAGAAAGATGCAAAGGCGTCGATGGTAAATATTACGCTTTGCCCCATTATGAATGGTTCCCTGGATTAAGCTACGATAAAGATCTTTTCAATGAAAAGAATTTCTATTTTGCTGATCCTAGCGTCGATGCAGAAGATAAAGACCTTTACCAAAGTAAGTATGGTGACGCTTATTTTATCGCCGATAAAACCGTCAAAAAATCCGTAGGTCCAAACGGTGTTCGTGGAGACTATGATGATGGGCTTCCATCTTCTTTAGAAGAATTCAATATTCTTTGCAGCAAGATGTTCGGCGATGGCGTTTCCCCAATATTACTTCCAGGCAGCGGACACTATTATTCTTGGTACTTCCCTGTCGCATTATGGGCATCATTAACTGGTGGTAACGGCATGAAAGACGCCTTCTGTAACTGGACTGAAGAAGAAGTTGAAGTCGTTAACAGCTTTAGCAATGAAGACGTCTTCTATAGCGGTTCCGGTCTTAAAAAGCCAGTCACAAGCAAGATGAAATTGACAGACGAGAACGGTTATCAAGCATATAACATGGCCAACCGTTATTATTCTTTAGCTTTCTTCGATATGGCTCTTCAAAACGAGTGGATTGACAAAGAAGCACTTGCTAACAGCAACCAAACTCCAACCGAAGCCATGAACTGGTTTATTAACAAACACAACAATAAATCCTATGGCATGTATTGGGATGGCTCCTATTGGTGCCACGAAGCAGCAGACGTTGGAACTTTCGACACCTATTCTAAGATGAATCCTTCGAATCCAGATCGTCACGTTTCCTTTATGCCTCTTCCAACGACCTTAACCGGACAAGTCCAAGAAGGTAAAGGAAAGAAACCAACCTTATTAAACGTTGGTACAACCTTAACTTTTGCTAACGCTAGAGTTAAAAAGAACGGTAAAGAAAAAGCCGTAAAAGAATTCTTAAAATTCATCTATTCTAACGATGAACTTGCTGCTTTCTCTGAAAAAACCGGTTTAACTGTTCCTTGCGAATACACCTATGACATCAGCAAATTAAAGAATTCCTATTATGAAGATTTAGCTACCTACAGAAAGGATGCTGAGGTCGTTCAACCTTCCTCTTATTCCACCCGTTTTAAAAAGAATATGCCAACCTTCTTAATTGGTTACACCATGACTATTTCTTCATTCGCCTCGGAAAACGGAACACAAAACGTTGGCGGATATCTTGACGCTTTCAGAAAACTAGGCTGCACTTCCGAATATATCTTTGAACACACTCAAATCAGCAAAGATAGCTGGGAGAAAATGGCTAAATAAAGTGAAACGAGGAAAACCATGTATAGAACATTGACGCACGAAAAGAAGGGGAAAAGCAAAAAGGAATTGTTCCATTTCCTTTTCTGTATGGCATTTTTGGTCATACCAATCATTCATTTCTTTGTCTTTTATATTTACGTCAACATGAATTCTTTCATCATGGCTTTCCAAACCTTCACGTTGGATTACGATTTAGGAAAAATCGTCACCTCTTTCGCTGGTTGGGAGAATTTCAAAACCGCCTTCTCGTCTTTTTCAAAATATCCATATATGTTGAAGAACTCTTTGATCTTCTGCGCGGTTGATTTATTAATTGCTCAGCCTTTGGCCTTGCTCGCTTCTTATTACATTTATAAAAAGAAGCCAGGAAGCGCCTTCTTCCGAACAATTCTCTATCTTCCTCAAGTCTTATCCAGCATCGTCTTAGGTATTTTGTTCAAATACGTCGTTCAAAACGCCATCCCTGAAATCATGAACGTTTGTTTCGGTCTTGAGAAAATGGATCTCCTTTCCGATCAAAACACCCAATTATGGGTCATGATCGGTTTCAACGTTTTGATGAGCTTTGGCGTCAACGTTCTCCTTTATAGCAACGCGATGGGAAACGTCAATCCAGCCTTAATCGAAAGTGCTTCTCTTGATGGAGCAAACACACTTTCCATCTTATGGCATGTCGTTTTACCAAAAATCTGGCCAACCATCATCTCTTTGGCAATCGTTATCATTTCTCAGTTATTCGTATCTCAATATCAAGTCTTCAACATCTATGGTGAAAACGCTATGGCAATGGGGAACGTTGGATACTTTATCTACATCAACTCCCTTTATTCCAACGTCTTGGGAGATGTTCCAAACTACATCAGCTATCCAGCTTTGGCTGCATTCGGTTTGATCTTAACCGCAATCATTGTTCCAACAACATTCTTGGTCAAATACCTAATGAATAGATTTGGCCCGAGGGAGGATTAATTATGGCAGAAGTTAAAGCAAATTCCCTTAACCATATCAAACGTGGTAAAAAACCGAAGTCAACAAAAGCAGATATTTGTTTCTATATCATCCTTGCCATATTGATTTCTATCTTCACTTTGTTCTTACTCTTCTTGCTCCTTTGGGGTTTGATGACCTCCTTAAAAAGCAAAAACGATTTCGAACAAAATGGTCCTATAGCCTTCCCTTTAATAGATTGGGGCAATTGGGAAAACCCATATGCTAGTAATTATGAGTTCTTCCATCTTAAAAACTACGGCATTATCTTTAAGAATTTAATCTTTGAGCAATTAAATGCTAACTGGTACGTGGGAGATAATCTCGTTAGCCATAGCCAAGAAAACATCGGTTTCCTTGCAATGTTAATGAACACCTTGATCTATGCGGGCGTTGGTGGATTGATTTGCTCTGTTGTTCCAGCTATTACCGCGTATATCACCGCAAAATACAAATTCAAAATCTGCACAATAATCAATATCGTCTTCACTCTTATGCTCTCTATCCCGATTGTCGGAGCCTTGCCTAGTGAATTGACTTGGTTAAGACAATTAGGAATCTTCGATAGCTTATGGGGGAACTTCTTACGGTTCTTCTCTGGAGCAGGAATGTATTATTTCGTTTATTACGCTTTCTTCTCCTCAATAAGCAACACCTATCGAGAAGCCGCAGAAATCGACGGGGCAAACGACTTCCTTGTTATGTTCCGTATCTATTTCCCAATGGCCATTACAACCATCGGTACGGTCTTCTTAATTCAGTTCATCGCTCTTTGGAATGATTGGCAAGCAACGATGCTTTATCTCCCAACCCATCCAACACTTGCAAGAGCCGTCTATGAAATGTCTCTTGGTAAATCAGACATTGGAACAGGAATGGAAAAATTCCTTCTCCAAACCACACCTTTGAAGATTACAGCTTCCATGATCTTGGCTGTACCGATCACCATCGTCTTCATCGTTTTCAGAAACAAACTCATGGGAAACGTTTCCGTGGGTGGATTGAAAGAATAAAAGGAGAAACAACAAATGAAAAAAGCAAAAGCGCTCGTAACACTTGCAACTTTATCCGTTTTTGGGCTTTCCACTTTATCTCACTCAGCTTTAGAAGCAAGGGGGGAAGAAGTCTCTATCGGTAATTTTGATATCGAAGATACCTATAATATCGGAGACCTTCTTTATGTTCCAAAAGACGCCACTCTTCAAAAAGATGGAAAAGAAGCAAAAATCATTACTTCCTATTTGACTTATCCAAACGGCACTTGCCAAGCCTCCTCTTCCTATAAGTTGGATGCGTATGGCACATACAGTCTTCTTTTAATCGGTGAAAACCAAGTCACTTATACAAAGACTTTCTCCGTTTTCCAAGATGTCTATTCTTTTAATGGAAACAAATCTTCCATCGACTATGGTGCGTTAAATAAACATTTCTCTTCTAGTGGCTACCCATACGGTCTAAAGCTTTCTTTAACAGAAGGGGATACGTTCACTTTTGCAAAACCTGTTGATTTATTGAAATCAAAATATCAAAAGCTCCTTATGTGGAATGTAAACGACATTGGAAAGAATCCAAGCGTTCACTCCATTACCGTTCGTGTTACGGATGCTTATGATCCAAATAACTTTTTCACCATCACCAATAGCAAAGGCACCTATTACTATGAAAACTACATTTCCAGTGGTTATAACGGAAGTAGAAGCACTGGCCTTACGAAAGACGATTCTGGAACAATCACCATTGGTTCAAACAATTACCGTATCAGTTCAACCGGTGGAACTTCCATTAGCGGTAATAACCCTGTTTCTAAAGTCTATAACAACGTTTCTTATTATTTAGATACATCTAATCCAAGCAAATATCGTATCTATGCAGAAAACGACCAAGCAATGGATTCTGTTTTAGTCACAGAATTTAATAATTCTTCCATTTATTCCGATACGACTTTTAATGGTTTCAAGACAGGTCTTGCCTATATTTCATTAACTGCGACTGGATATAGCGGAATTGAGACAGCTCCAATCGAAATTGGTGAATTAGCCGGTTTGAAAGGCGAAGAGCTTAATCCAATGGATTATTACAAGGACAACATCGCCCCAGTAATTGATGTAAACGCAAAAGAGCAAGCCAACATCTTAGGTGGGATAGAAATTAAAATCCCAGAAGCAAAAGCCTTCGATGAAACAGGATTAAGGGGTGGGGTGAAGGCAACCGTTTATTATGGTTATGATTCCTCTGCGAGAAAGATGATTTCCGTCCGTAATAATTCCTTCCTCCCTTCAGAATATGGCGTATATACGATTGTTTATGAAGCAGAAGACGTCTATGGGAATATCGGCACAGAAAGAGTAGATTTGTTTGTTTCTTCTTTCGGGGATGAAGGTATCCATTTCACCGTCAAACCTCTTGAGAATTTAGTTGCAGGATCTTCTGTTACTTTCGATAACTTCGAAGCCATCTCTTTAAATAACGACTGTGTCGTAAAAGTAGATGTCACCGATCCAAGTGGCAAGAAAGAAACCATCGCCAGCAATACCCAATACACATTAGAAAAGTCTGGCAAATATCATCTCACATATCATTATGAAGACAGCTTCTATTCCGGAGAAAAAGAATATGAATTCGAAGTCTTAGCGAAAACAACAGCTGATTTCGTAAACGATGAAGTAAACCTTCCTCATTATTTCATGAAGGGCGCGTCCTATACCATCAATGTTCCAAAAGCGTATACCTATGATAAAGATGGTCCAAAAGAAGATTCCGTTCATTCCCTTGTCAGTTTCGATGATGGCGAATACAAAGAATTTGATATTAATAATTTAGAAATCACAGGCACAAAGAGTGTCTCCTTCAAATTCTCTCCTCAAAGCAATTCGAGTGATGTTCTCGAAACAAAAAAGATTTCGATCATCGATACCGGATATGATGGAAAGAAAGTGGATTTAACCAAATATTTCGTCGGTGATTTCCAAGGAAAGAACATTGTAGACGCGGAAGGAAAGAACGCGGAATTCGTTCGTTACCAAAGCCAAGTCGATGGTTCTGCTTCAATGGAATTCGTCAATAAATTGCTCTTATCTGGCTTTAATTTTGCCTTTAAGGCATCCACCTTCCAAAAAATGAAGATTCATTTACTCCCATACACTGGTAAAGAAGGTATCGATATTGAACTCGAATCCAGCAAAGTAATCATGAATGGAAGAAGCCAAGTCGCAAGCGAACCTTGGCAAGGCAATGGTGCGAGCATCCTTTATAGTACAAGTACAAATACTCTCACTATCGCTGGTGCTAGCTTCACTTTAGATAATCCATTCCCAGATGATTCTTTCTTCTTAAAGGTTGAAGCAGAGGGTTTAACAAAATCTGATTACATCGATGTTTCAATGGTAGGAAATCAACCATTCCGTTCCAATTCAACAAGAGACAGAATCCAACCAATGGCTTCCGCCACCTTCCCTGAGGCAATCGCTCGTATAGGCGAAAGAGGCACAATCTATAAGCCAAATGTTGCTGACGTTCTTACCCCAACAAGTGAGAAGAGCATCAACATGACCGTTATCAAAAATATCTCCGGTAATATCAGCACCGTCAAAGACGTAAATTCCAAACAAGAATTATCCAATATCACGGATTTCTCTAAGAATTACGAAATCGAATACGACGAATACGGCTCCTACGTTATTACCTATAACATTCTCGATGGTGCAGGCAATGCTGTTTCGGGTGGTTTAAAAGGCATGGTCAGCGTCATTGATGGCGAAGCTCCAAAAATTACAACGGAACTAGGCACATACAAGATCAAAGCAGGAACTCCAAGCAGTCTTCCTTTGATTGAAGGAACTGATAACCTTACAAGCCCTGAAAACCTAGAAGCGTGGCATCTTGTTTATAACGAGAAAGGCGTTTTAACCGCTCAAGTTTTAAACGGAGATAAAGCGACCATTGCAACAAAAGGTACCTATACCGTCTATGTCATATTACAAGACGAAGAAGGCAACACCGCCTATGGTCAATACACTTTGATCGTCGAATAAGGAGGAAAGACAAATGAAATTTAAAAGGAATCAAAAACTTCTCTTCGCATTAGCTGCCGTAACCATTTTCACCCTTCCTTCTTGTGGAAAAACAGACGTAAACACCTCTTCAGAACAAGGAGGCGTAAATACAGATGGCGCCTCTTCTGGAAAGCATCAATTCATCGCCAAAGAAACTTCGGATTTCCTTGTCCAAAATGGAAGAACCACTTATAAAGTCATTCTTCCTAAAGAAAGCGATGATGCTCTTCTTTATGCTAGAACGGAATTGGTTTCTCTTTTCAAAGAAGCAACCAACATTGAATTAAATGTCATTACTGAAGATAGTTCTATTACCTTTAATGAGAGTGCTACCTATATCTCTTTAGGAAAGAATTCCTATTGGACAAGCGCTTCTTTAGGCGAGAAAGCCAATTTAGATGGTTTTGGAAAGGATGGATCGCGCATTCTCACCAAAGGAAAATCCATTTTCATCTTTGGGAACACGAATTATGGAACTCTTTATGGCGTCTATAATTTCTTGAAATTAAACTTTAATTTCGAAACCTATTACGAAAATTTCTATACCTTAGATAAAAACGTCAAAGATTTACACCTTTGCAATTATGATGTAGTCGATATTCCTGACGTCACTTTCCGTGTCAAAAGAGGTTTACTCTTCCCAACCGCCACACAAAATCAAATGTTCCCTTATAGAATGAGGGTGCTAGATGATGTCAGCACTTTAATCCTCCCTATTCACCAAGGGGATTCGAGAAACTCACCTTGGAATGCAAACCACAACAGTTTCTATTATTTCCCAAAAGATAAATACGAAAAAGAACATCCAAATTTCTATTCCACCAAAGGCGATCAGCTTTGTTTCACAGCCAGAGGCGATGAGAAAGAGCTTGAGAAGATGGTTGAATTTGCTGCAGCCAAAATCGAACAATCTTTAACTTGGTATCCTGTTGCAAGCTATCCAACATACGAAAGAGCTTTCTTAGGCATGAATGACGTTGCTGATTTATGCGATTGCCCTTCTTGTACGGCAGTTAAAGAGAAGCATAACGGTGCGATTGTTTCCACGGTTATTCTCTTTATGAAGAAAGTTGGAAAACTAGTTAACCAATGGATGGCAAAAGAAGAAAACGCCCCATATAGACGTGAATTAAACTATTCCTTCTTTGCTTATCAATCAGCCATTACTCCTCCATTTAAGGAAAACGAGGATGGGACTTTCGAATATGATAACGACATTATTTCTAGTGATGGGGTTAATTTAATGCCTTTCGTCGCATCCATGAACTTCGACTATGGCCGTTCTTTCTATTCTCAAGCAAACGATGAAGCAAGAAAGATTCTTAAGGCCTGGGGAAACTTCTATCCAGGAACCTGGGCATGGAGCTATGGTGGTTTCTTTAACGACTACATTACCTTCTACGATATTTATAATTTCTATTCTGACTACCACGAATATTTAACGAAATATCATTACTCTCTCTCCTTTGAACAAGTCAAAAACGACCAAAGGGGTGCAGATCCAGGATTTGGAGGCTTGGCCAACTATGTCCTTTGCAAAAAGACTTGGAATTCTTCGTTAGATATGAACGATTTAATCGACGACTTCATCAACAACATGTATGAAGATGCTGCGCCAATTATGAAAGAGATGTTACACAAATTACGTTTGTGGTTCGCCAAAATTATCGAGAAATTCGGTATCGGTAATGGTGGCTCTATGCAAGGCGATATCTCCGGTAATAAGAAATATTATGGCTTTGGTTTCTTACAAGAAATCTTTGATTTATGCGACCAAGCTTACGCTGCAATCGAAATCTATAAGAAAGATGAAGCCAAATATAAGAGATTGAAATCATACATCGATATTGAGTGGCTCTTCCCAGCCAAGGTTGCTATCTCCTGTTATGAAAGCAACTATACTCAAAACGAATACATTGCCATTAAGAAAAAATTCAAGGATCTTTGCTTGGATTTCGGTATCAAAGACATCAAAGAATTCACGTCTATTAGTTCCTTCTTAGAAAGCTTGGGGGTATAACCATGAGAAAAAACAAAATTCTTCTTGGAGCGGGATTGCTCGTTCTCTCTTTTGCGGGATTGATTGCTTGTCAAACAAACCCAAACGTTTCTACTTCCGAAGTAACCAGCGATGAAATTACTTTAAGCGAAAAACAAGTTGAAATGCTTTTCGGCGACACATACGAATTGGCTGCAAAAACCTCTTCGCCAGCCAATTTGGTTTGGTCTTCTTCCGATGAAAGTGTTTTAACGGTTGATGATGGAACCGTTTCTGCGGTTGGAGCAGGGGAAGCAAACATTATCGTTTCCAATGGCAGCAAGCAAGCTTCTTGCCATTTCAAAGTCGGTTTTAATAATTTATTGCCTACACTCGGTATCGAAAACTTATCAAGCGATACCCTCTCTCTTGTAAAGGGTTCCTCCTTTGCTTTAAGAGGAAGCGTTCTCTTCAACGAGAAAATCTATTCTTGCCCAATTTCTGTTTCCTTAGGAAATGAAGAAATCCTGACATTAGATGGAAACTCTTTGGTTGCTAAAAAGAGTGGAACAACAAGCGTCATAGTCAAAGGCGTTTGGAATAATTTCGATAACCCGCTTATGCAAAAAACCATTCAAGTCACGGTTAATGAAGATATTTCCATATACCCACAAATAAAAATGGGCGCTGAAACATTTGTCACAAACGACCTTGAATTATCGATGATAGAAAGCTGGCAAGGCAAAGAATATAACAGCTCTGCAACTGTTTCTTTCGTTGTCCAAAATAACGGAACAGAAGTGAAAGCGTCTCTTTCCGTCTTAGACGATAGCATTGTTAGCTTAGATGAAAATGGCGTTGTTAAAGCAAAAAAGACTGGTGCAACAAAGCTTTATGGCACCTTCAAAGATGAAAACGGCAAGGAATATACAAGCTATATTAACGTAAACGTCTTCTGCCCTTTAGCTAATTACGAAGGAGAATTAAAAATCTCTGCTGAATCCCCATTCCCATTAAAAGATTATTTCGGAAATGGTGCTAGTATCCTTTATGCCAAACAAGGAGAAAGAGAACTCTCCTTCTTACCTAACGGTTATATCCAAGGTTTAGAAGCAAAAGGTTCTTCATCCGATCCTCTTCTCGTCTTAACAACCAAAGGCGGGTACTATTTTGAGAACACTTTCGTCTACACGCGTTCTTTAACACAAGATAACTTTGCGTCCACCTTCTTGTTAGCTGAAGGAAAAGTCGTTGATGGTTACTACATTCTTGAAGAAGATATCCTTACTAGCATCGACATGACGAAACAAATTTCTTCCTATTATGAAGCAGGGAGTGCAAAAAACCGTTATTTCAAAGGCGTTTTTGATGGACAAGGACACACGATTGCCGCAAAAGTAGCAAGAGAAGGTGTCTTTGGTGGATTAGGTGAAAGTGCCACAATTAAGAACACTCATTTCCAATTCACTTTCAATTCCGCGAAAGATTATTGTTCTGGTCTTGCAAGAAACAACTGGACAAACCAAGTGAAGGGTTGGAAAACGACTCTTTCTGATTTATACGTCACAACAACCAACTATTTCGATCATTCCTATTCCTTATTCGAGATGCGTTGCAATGACATGGTTATGGAAAATATCTACGTCAAATTAACACTTGATAAGAGTTGCAAGGAAGTTAAGTCCGCTACTCAAGAAAAAGGCGCTTTATTCCGCGTCGATAACACTATCACTAATGGCCCATACGGTTCTTTCTATGGCGACTTCCGTGGTGTTTATGTCGTTAGCGATGTCTTCATGCCTATGTCTAGCGGTTATGTTGGGAAACAGAATCTCTTCGCAAGCTATGCTAAAAACGACAAAGAAAAATTAGGTAGCTTTGAAAAGGGAGGCGTTGAGAGCCAAATCATGTGTTGCGTTCTTGGTTCTAAGAACACCGATGAAAAGAAAGACCTATTTGGAAGCTTACCTGGTTGTACTTGGTATTTCAGTGCTTCAAAAAATACGACCTTAGCATGGATTTATGAATCGATGCCTACTTTCAACAACGGTGGCATCAAACGTTATAACACGGTTGAAGAATTAAAGAAGGATAACATAAGTAGAGTTGGCAGTTGGATCGTGGAGTAGTGAAAATGGAAACCAATACATCCCAAAACATAAAATATACTTTAGGTGGATATGCGGGCTCCCTAATTCACTTTATCATCGAAAAAGAATATTTAGATAAAGATAAATATCACTTATTCGCCAGCCAATTCCAACTTCATTCCGATAAAAACGGAACATGGAGAGGGGAATTCTGGGGGAAATTTGTCCGTGGGGCTTGCGAATGTTTTAAAGCAAGCGGAAACCGTGTCGTTTATCAAAATATCGAAGATTCTGTTTTCGAAATGATTTCCTATATGGAAGAAGATGGGACTCTCTCTTCTTATCAAGCGGACTGCCGTTTTACAGGATGGGATGTTTGGTCTAGGAAATATGCGATGATTGGCATGTTATCTTACCTTTCTATCTGCAAATACAAAACAAAACAAAAAAGAGTTCTTTCCGCTCTTAAAAAACAAGCGAACGCCATTATGGATGTTGTTGGAAGAAAGAAAAAAGGGATATTGGAAACCTCCAACATCTACGGTTCTTTAAATAGCGCTTCAATTCTTGGTGTTTTCGTAGATTTATATTCCTTAACGAAGATCAAAAAATATCTCTCTTTCGCTAAATACATTATTTCAACTGGTCTATGCGAAGGGGAAAATATCATCAAAAACGCTTTAAAAGACAATTCCTATCCATATCAGTGGAAATCCACAAAAGCCTATGAGATGACCACATGTTTCCAAGGACTTTTGCATTACGCTTTAGTTACAGGAGAAGAAAAATACCTTCAAAGCGTTATCTCCTATGTTCATAAAGTAGAAGAAACAGATTTCACCATCATCGGAGGGATTGGCACAGAGAATGAATTCTTTAACCATAGTTCCTTCACTCAAACAGAAACGCCGAAAAGAATTGGTTTAGAAACCTGTGTCACCATCTCTTTCATGGGACTTTGCAACGATTTATTAAAATGCACAAAAGACCCACATTACGCCTCATTGTTAGAAACAATGGCCTTCAATTGTTTGTATGGTGCCGTAAATGACGATAACCAAACAATGAAATTAGCCGAAGGCAGAGTCTGGCGTGTTGATGGATATGATGTGCCTGAGCATGAGACCTTCTATTTTGATTCCTATACTCCGCTTACAAATGACCGTAGAGCCCAAGTAATTGGAGGTTATATGCGTTTACAAAACAATAGAAGCTATGGTTGTTGCTTAGCTAATGGCGGATATGGTTTAGGCATGGTTCACAGCTTTGCTCTCACAAAAGAAGACAGAGCGTATGTCATTAACATCTATAACGAATTCCAATTAAAAGATGTCATGGACGAAAAGAAGGTTCATCTCTCTTTCCATGGTAACGTTTATCAAAACGGCCACATGACATTAAAAGTCAAAGCAGAAGGGCAAAACTTCGCTTTAAAATTCCGTATACCAGAATACGAAACCCCTCGTTTTTTCCTGAACGGGAAAGAACTGGAAATCACTAAAGAAAATGGCTATTTCACCATCATGAAAACATGGAATAGTGATATAATAAAGATACAATTCCGTTTCCCAATAATCTGCCATCAGTTGAATGGAAAAATCGCTTTTACGAGGGGTCCTATCGTTCTTGCTAGAGATTCTCGTTTCGCTGATGTTTCAGAAGCAACGACGAAGGAAAACAAAGGAAAACTTGTAAAGAACAATCTCTTCAAAACAAACGAGACGATCCTTCTTACTAGTGGGGAAAAACTATGTGATTTTTCTTCCGCTGGAAAAAATATGGATGATCCTCATTCCAGAATATCTGTTTGGATGAATGAGAAAACAAACTAGGAGGCTTAAAAGCTATGAAAAACAACAAAAAATCATTGCTTATGGTTCTTGCAACTATGAGCATGCTTGCCGTTTCTTGTTCCAATGAGCCAACAACCAGCAGCCAGGAATCGGAATCTAGCGAAACAAAGAAAACCTATTTCCAAGTTTCTTTGGCAACGGGGGAAGGCTATACCGTTACACCTTCCGAAGGATATGATTCAAATAAAGTGGAAGAAGGCAAGGCCTTCAAATTCGTAGTTTTACCAAAAGAAGGATATGCCATTCGTAGCGTTAAAATCGAAGGCAAAGACGGAATTCTATTGCCAGATGACGATAATGTGTACACCCTCTCATCGGTTACGGAAAATCTTTCCATTAAAATTGAAGTAGAAATAAAGACTCTTTCGGTTGTTTTCTCAGGGGAACACTTCAGCATCCAAGCTGTTGAAGGCTATCAAAGAGACAACATCGCTTATGGTTCTTCATTCTGTTTTAAAATCACCCCAGATGCGCATTATTCCTTAACTTCCGTCACACTTGATGGTGCGGATTTAAGCAAAGATACAAATGGTATTTATACAATATCCGACATCAAAGCAAAGAAAACCGTTAAAGTGTTAACAAAAGAAGACACTTATAAGCTTAAAGTCGTCGATAACGAATTCGCGTCCATTCAATTCGAAAAAGCCGATTTAAACCTTAATGAAATCGGTTATTTCTCGGATGTGAAATTTAAGGTAAATCCTATCAAATATTACAACGTCACCTCCGTAAAACTAGGAGAAAAAGCGTTAACTCCTGAAGAAGATGGTTACTATCACATCAAGAATCAAACAGGTGAGGTCTCTCTTAGCGTAATAGCGGAGATTCTTCGTTGCCAAGTTTCATTTAGCAGTGGTTGTTCCTTAACTTATGATCCTGTCACAGTAGATGCGGGCACACGTTTAACAAGTCTCCCTAGCCCAACAAGAGTAGAAGACGAATACTATGGCTCTTATTCTTTTGAAGGGTGGTATTCCTCTGAAGGTAAATTCGATATTAGCAAGCCAATCGAGAAGAGCATGACCCTTTGTGCCAAATGGAAACAAAACGACGCCAAGAAGACCATCGTGAATGAATTTAAGAAAGAAGAGTTCATCCTTGGTGGAACGGGCACTTTAGAAACATTAGATACAGCTACAAGTTCTATGGCTTACGATAGTAACAAAAGGGCGGTCGACGCAGACAAGAAAGCCCAATTATTAGCCTCTGTTTCTTTTGATGTAAACGATGGTGTTCTCTTTGATCCTAAAGGAGTCACGGGAACATGCACTTTGCCAAAGATCAATTTCACTTCCTTATTAAACGAAGGAAACGAAATTCAAATGATTGTTGGCGGATATAATCGTTCAAACGTTTTAATCCTTAATGAAAAACGAGTTTCTTACAACAAATACGATGCTGCCGGAACAGATGAAGGCATGCCACAAATGGTTAGAACTTTATTAACCTTCTTCAAAGGAAATGACTCTAAGATTCATGTCACCTATGAAGATAGATTAGTTGAAAAGGTCGTTGCCGAAGCGGCTCGTTTTGGTGAGCTCACCCTTACCGATGCTCAAGCAAACGGTACAGAAGGTCTTACATTCTCCACAAATCAAGGTGGTAGAAGACATTACTGGATTAGCAAACCATGGATGGTCAAAGCCGAAAGAAATTGGAAGGATTTCTCTAAGAAAACAGGAGTCAGTGTTACTAATGCAACCTTGAAAACACAAAGCGAATATAACTCTTGGAGCGTACCTGTTTTAGCAGCTAGCAAAGGTGTTGGTATCCTTGGATCAAGTGAAAGCGCAAGTAATAGAAGCATTCTTTCTTTTGACAAGATTAATTTCTCTAGCCTCTTTAAGCAAAGCGAAGGAATTCGTTTCTCTTTAGGCACACTTGAAGTGGAGAAAGAAATCGGCTGGAAAGTAGGGGATAACTACATTTCTTTAGGAAAGAATTCATCCGTTGGCGTTGATTCAAAAGAGCAAACAGCCGTCACCATTCAAAATACATGGAAGAACTGGGTCTTTGATATTAGCTCTTCTGGCGTATTCGTTTATAACCAAAATGAGAAAAAAGAATATGTTTTCTCTCTTACAGAAAAACAAATTTCAGGTGAAGAAAAGATTGAATTAGATCTCTCTTTCGGGAAGGCTTCTACAAGCGTCTTCTTCTTACTCACCAATATGAAATCATATAAAGCTTAAAACGAAGGAGGAAAGAGTAAGGAAAAAATTAAATCCGCATCAAAAAACAATACATTTTCAAGAAAGGAACAATTATGCAAAAAAAGAAATGTAAACTATTGCTTGTTTTAGCAGCAAGCTCCCTCTTTGCACTCTCTTCTTGTGGCCATCAAGATGTTAGTAGCTCAAGTGTAGATAGCAAAGAACCCACATCCAGCGTTTCTAGCCAAGAAGTAAAAACGTATTATGCCGTCACCTTAACCACAGGGGAGCATTACACGATTGAAGCTGTTACTGGCTATACCGCAAACAAAGTCGAAAAAGGCAAAGAATTCAAATTCAAAGTCGTAGCAAAAGAGGGCTATAACCTCGTTAGTGTCAAAGCTGGAAATACCACTCTTACCGGAAAAGATGGTGTCTACACTATCACAAACATCCAAGCAAACACTACAATCACTGTTGAAGTGGCTTTAAAATCTTTCAAAGTTCATTTTGCTGGTGAGCATTTTACTGCCACCCCATATGGCGAATTTAACCCAGAAGACGTCAAATACGGCGCTGATTATAAATTCACTATTGCCGTGGAGGAACATTATTTATTGAAATCCGTTAAAGTCGGTGAAAACGCCTTAACAGCGGTTGATAATGTCTACACCATTGCCAATATCATGGAAGATAAAACCGTTACGGTTGCCACCGAAATTGAGAATTTCGCTATTACATACGAAGTAACTAACGCCACAATCACCGCCATAGAAGACTATAACAAAGATAAAGTCGATTATGGTGCTGATTTCAAATTCAAAGTGACTCCTGATGAGCATTATCATGTGGCAAGCGTTAAAGTCGGTGAAACCACATTAACACCTGATGCAGAGGGTGTTTATACCCTTAGCAAAGTCGCTGGCGCTACCACGATTAAAGCGGTCGCGGAAAAAGACGCTTTCAAGGTGAATTTCGCTGGCGAGCATTTCACGGCTACCGCACATACTGGCTTCAATAAAGATGATATCAAATATGGTGACAGCTTCAAATTCACCGTTACTGCTGATGAGCATTATCATATCGTTTCCGTCAAAGTCGGAGAAACAACCTTAACTGCAGAAGATGGTGTCTACACCTTAACAAGCGTAGAAGCTAATCAAACCGTCACTGTTCTAACCGAAATTGATAGCTTTGCTATCTCCTTTAGTGGTGAACACATTACCGCTACACCAATGGAAGGATATGATCCAAACAAAGTCAATTATGGTGCTGATTTCAAATTCAAAGTCACAGCAGAAGCCCACTATAACGTTGTTTCCGTCAAAGATGGCGACACTTTATTAACTGCTACTGATGGGGTTTATACCTTAACGAACGTTACCAAAGCAACAACCATCACCTTAACCGCTGAATTAGACACCCATACCGTTACCTTCACTGGCGAAGGATATGAAGTCATTGAAGTGGAAGGCTTTAACAAAAACAGCATTGTCCATGGTGGAGAATATAGCTTCAAACTCAAAGCCAATGAACATACTCATATCTCTTCCGTTAAAGTGGGAGATAACGCTCTCACCACAGATGGTGCTGGAACCTATTCCATTAGCAATATCGTGGATAATGTCGTGGTTGCGGTTACTACAACAGAAGACACTTATAAGTTAACGATGCCTTCTCATGAAACATATACCATTACCTTAGCGGAAGAAGGATTAGACTTAAATGCTGTTACTTATAGCAAAGAAGTCAAATTCAAAGTCACTCCTGCTAAGTACCATAGCATCACTGCCGTTAAATTAAATGGCAATGCGCTTACTGTTGGTGAAGATGGATATTATCTGGTCAAAAACCAAGTTTTTGATGCTACCATTGCTGTGGAAACGGCAAAAAATAAAGCTACCGTTACTTTCGATTCCAATGGCGGAACTGCCATCGAAGCAAAAACCATCGATCAAGGTACCTCATTAGTAGAAGAGGCCACTCCAACTAGAGCAGGAGACACCTACTACGACACCTATACCTTTGGTGGCTGGTACTTAAACGGCAAGAAGTTTGATTTCTCTACCGTCGTTGAATCCGATATCACTCTCGTTGCCAAATGGAACTACGGAACTGCAAAATACACCAACTCTGATGTGTGGGCGAAAGAAAACTTCGTAACTGGAGGCACAGCAAGTATTGTCACGATTGCGGAGGCTTTCAATACTCTTTATTGGAACAAAACACCTAGCGAAAAAGAGCAAGCTATCAAAGACTTCGGCAAAACCGATGATGATGGGTGGATGATCAAATATAATGACGATAATGTCGCAGATGGATCTATCACTCTCCCAAAAACAAACTTCCATGAGCTTTTAACAAACGGAAAAGTGGCCAGAACAGAAATTGGTGGCTATAATTCCCAAAATTCCATTTGTCTTAAAGCAGGTGGCGAGGACAAGATGATAGTCAACAACAAAACCGACCAATCTCTTGCTTGTTTGACAAGAACCTCCCTTACGTTCTATGAAGATCTTGAAGGAAAGGTCCACGTTCGTTTCCTCGACACATTGCTCGAAAAACCTGCTTCCGATTCCACTCGTTATGGCGAAATCATCTTAACTGACGATGAAGCAAACGGAACTTCTTCCATACAGTTGTACTCTAAACAAAGTGGTAGAACCCGTCGTTATTGGCTTGGCAAACTTCGTATTACGAACGGAGAAAGAATCTTTAAAGATTTCTCTAACAAAACGGGATTTACCGTCGAAGGTGGTGAAATTCGCACTCAAGAAGAAACGCTTAAAGGTGGTGCTCCTTTCAAACAATGGAACGCTGCTGTCGCTCCTTTAAAACAAGGAATTGGTATTTTGGGAAATAGTTCAAAATCAGGAACTTTAACGTTAGACAAGATGAATCTTAACAAATTGCTTGCGAATGGTGAAGGAGTTCGTTTCACGCTTGGTGCTTGGAATGGAGGGGAACTCGTCTCCTTCATGGATGGCGAAACCGCCAGCGGTGTTGGCCTAAATGCCACCAAAGCCAACAACGATCAAGCGGCTCAAACAAAAGAATCCCTTGAAGGCACCTGGCTCAACTGGGTCGTTACCATCGATAAAGTGGGCATGCATGTGCATAACGTCTTCGAGAACAAGGATTACGATTTCGCTTTAACGGAAGGCCAATTAAATGGCACTGAATCCCTTGTGTTCAAACTTGGCAAGGTGTCTAATGGCAGATTCTTCTTGTTAAGTAACATGATGACTTACCACATCTAATTCTCTTTAAAGAATCAAGGCTGTTAAGTGAAAGCTTAACGGCCTTTTCTTTTGCGTAGGAATAAAACAAAAGGAATCATGATGAATATAGAATGAAACATAACAACTAATCATTTATGCGTATTCATGATTGTTTTTGTTTATAATCATTTTGAAGTGAGGTTTCCTTATGAACGAAAATATGTTTACAAGAGAGCGCTATAAGCTAATAGAGGATTATTTGAAAAAAGAATCCCGGGCAACTGTGGATGAATTAGCGAAAATGCTATATGTATCTCCTGCGACAGTTCGAAGAGATCTTACGGAAATGGAAAAGATGGGTCAGATCAAAAGGACCCATGGTGGAGCAATCTACAATGATAGTGGAGATGAATTAAACATCTTCGTTCGTATTGAAAATAACGCGAGGGAAAAAGACGAAACAGCCCAAATCGCTTTGAAACATCTTCCTTCTTTTAATACAGTCTTCGTTGATAATTCTTCGACTTGTTTAGCTTTGTTAAGCAAAATGGATTTAAGTCATAAGAGCGTTGTTACCAACGGTTTTCAATTAGCGGTTATGCTTGAAAAGAAGAAGGGCGTAAAGGTTCTTTTCCTTGGAGGGCAGATTTTATATTCTTCTTTCTCGACTGCCGGTTCGTTTGCTACAAGTATGATGAACGATTTCCATTTTGATTTATTCTTATCCTCTTGCGCAGGATTAGAAAAAGATGGCAGCTATGAGCAAACATTGGAAACAATGGAGTTAAAGAAACTAGCGTCTTCTCGAAGCGATAAGAAACTTCTTCTCATCGATAAAACAAAATTTGGGCATGCCTACCTCTATCACACCAATTCTTTAAGCGATTACGATCTAATTATCACCAATGCAGAAGATAATGTTATAAAAGAATACGTTTCGGGGGAAAACATCCATTTTATAAATCATTAATTCGATTTATTTCAAAATATCGTCGTCTAACAAAAAATCATAAATAGAGCAATGGAAGATGCCATTCTCGTCATAATATGGTTTTGGCGTATCTTTGTTTACGATAATTTTCTTACGATAATCACATAACTTTTTAAGAGAAGCTGTTTCTTGTTCCATTTTGCTGGAATTAGAAATTTCAAAAGCGGATTGAATATAGTATTTTCCTTCAGGGGAATTAATTACAAAATCAATTTCTCTTTCTTTGCGAATGGTTTTGGCGTTCGCGTCCTTTTCAAACGATTCCATAACGCCTACATCCGGCTTCATGCCTCTGCTTATAAGTTCATTAAATATCATGTTTTCCATGATATGGTTCTCTTCTTGTTGCCTAAGGTTTAGCCAACAATTTCTTAAGCCTATATCTGCAACGTAATATTTAGATGGGTAGGTGAAGTAGTTTTTCCCTTTTATGTCATATTTCTTCGCTTCAGCGAACAGAAAAGAATCGACGCAGCCCATCAAGTACTTCGCAATCGTTTCATCAGAAATAGCAATGCCCTTGGTTTGTTTTAAAAGTCTAGCAATCTTAGAGGGATTCGTAAAAGAACCTATAGAAGAACAAAGATCCAAGATAAGTTGTTCTAAGACGTCTTCTCTTTCTAAGTTAACGTGTTCCTTAATGTCTCTTAAATACGTTTCCTGGAAAAGATTCTTTAAATATCGAATTTTTTCTTCATTGTTCTTACATGAAGAGGCAGCATAAGGCATTCCACCAAAGGTGAAATACTCGTTATAGTCAGTGTACACATCCCTTTGTTTATATTCGTGAAATTCCTTAAAGGATAGAGGGTGCATTTCAATGACTTCCCCTTTCCCACGAAAATCGGTTGCAATATCTTTTGAAAGAAGGTGAGAATTGCTGCCTGTAACAAAAACATCAAATTCATCCTCTCCTTGATAATCATTTAAAAGATCATAAAACGTTAGTTTCTGAGTTGGATTTGCGGGATTGATGGAATCCTTGCATAGTTGAATCTCATCAATAAAAATAAATTTCCTACCTTCTGGCATTGTAGACACTCTTCGATTGATTTCTTTCGACAAATCGATTACGTTTCTAAAAGATGAATCTCTCATCTTATTCAAAGAAAAAGACGTGATAGATTCTTTTTTTACGCCATTTTCTAACAAATAATCGGTTAGCAAACGGGAAAGAAGATACGATTTGCCAGATCTTCGTAATCCCGTAATGATTTTAATTTGACCGTCTCCAATCAAAGAGACAGCTTTATCTAAGTATCCTTTTCGATTGATTTTTTCCATAATAGAAGCTTTTGTGTAAATACACATTAATTTCTATAAACATTATACATAGGAATGCCGTTATTTCATTAAAATTCTATTTACTAATATAGATTTGTAGATATTTTTGTGTAAACACACATTATTTTCTAGTATTGTCGAGCACACACTTTAAAAGTAGTTTCTCAGCTTAATTCCTTTTTGAAAGAAATAAGTGTTTTAGAAAAGGTTTATAAACAAAAAAGCGAGGACATGTATCAATATAAGCAAAAAAAGCCCAGGGGAAACCGGGCTAGGAAGGTTAAACGGATTGCTTATCTTTTTACGTCAAGGAAATCCCAACGTACGACATTTTCAAGTTTGAAGATATGAACAAGTTGAACCATGTCTTCATCGGAAATGTTATTTAAGATAGGTCTTGTGCCAATGATGTTATAGATGGTCGCGGCTTTTTCAACCGTTTCGATAAGGCCAAAAGCCTCATCAAGGGTTTTACCAACACCATAAATGCCATGGTTGGTCCATAAGACAATACGGAAGTCGTGCATCTTCTTTGCAGTAGCAACACCGATTTCATCCGTTCCGCATAACATCCATGGAAGAACGCCAACGCCTTCTGGGAAAACAACGACACATTCCGTGGACATTTGCCAAAGAGTGTGAGAGAAACTCTTTTCATCAAGAGGGTGAACATAGGTCATAGCAAGGATGTTTGTTGGATGACAATGCATGACAACACGGTTCTCAGGATCTACGGCTAATCTAGCCATGTGAGACATTAAATGAGCAGGAAGCTCGGAAGTAAATCTTCCTCCATCTTTATAGCCCCAAAGGAGTTCGACGGATTTGCCATCTTGAGCAACACGGAAGATACCAACATTGGTTTCTGGGTCATCTTCTACGTTCTTGAAATATTTGCCAGTTCCGGTAACCATGAAATATTTGCCAGCAAGAGGGGAAGCGTCTAAAGAAGAAGCATGAACCCCAGCAAGAGGGATATTACGAATCACGTTGTGAATATCGAGATACTCCGCAACTTCCTCTTCTTTTAATAAATAGGAAATGTTTCCACCATTTCTTTCATCCCACCCCAAACGATACATGTTTGAAGCGGTTTTCTCAAATTCCTTTAAAAAAGGTGCGTTTAATATGTCTTTCATTTTTTATTTCCTCTTAGATAAAACATCTTTCTCGTATTTCATGACATCATCGTAATAGTTATCATTCATGCCTTGACGTCTAAGGTACTCATTCCAAACATCACCGAATGGCAACATCTTCACTTTCTCTTGCATGCACATAAGCTTGGTGAAATTGGCATCTTTTTGGAGAGCTGCCATTTCTTCATTTGGAAGAAGGGCTGCGTAAAGTAAGGCTTTTTGCATGCTTCTTTCGCCAGTAATCCAAGCTGCGATACGATTAATAGAGGCATCAAAATAATCCAAGCCAATCATGACTTTATTTTCAGCGTGGTTACGAATGATTTCTTTTGCGACTTCTTTTAATTCGTCATCAAAGATAACAACGTGGTCGGAATCCCAGCGAACAGGGCGGGAAACGTGGAGAGCAAGCTTGTCATAGAAGCAAAGCAAGGACGGAATCTTATCAGAGACAACTTCGGTTGGATGATAATGTCCCATATCCATTAAGCAAGTAATTCCTCTTGTTGCTGCATAGTTTTGATAGAATTCGCTAGAACCAACAGTATAGGATTCTAAGCCAATGCCAAACACTTTGCTTTCAACGGTTGGAATGACGTATTCCTTGCTCCAGCCTTTATCGGCAAGAATTTGATCAAGGGAATCTTTTAAACGCATACGTGGGGATAATCTATCCGCAGGAACGTCTTTGTATCCATCCGGAATCCAAATATTCATCATACATGGTTTACCGAAAGCTCTTCCGAATTCATTGGAGATTTCAAGGCATCTCTTACCATGTTCAATCCAGAAATGACGCGTTTCTTCATCTGGAGAAGAAAGAGTAAGATTATCTTTTACTTTAGGGGAAGAGAAATAAGTAGGGTTAAAATCAATACCATCCAAACCGATTTCTTTTCCAAGTTCAGTCCACTCTTTGAAATATTCGTAAGTGTATTGATCGCGGTCAACCTTACCAGCGTCATCACCTAAAATGGCATAAGAAGCGTGTAAGTTTAATCTTTTCTTTCCTGGCATTAAAGAGAAGGCTTTCTTGATATCCTCAAAAAGTTCTTCTTTGTTACGTGCTTTGCCGATGTAGTTGCCAGTGGTTTGAATTCCACCATCAAGAGAGGTGCAGCCTTCAAGCCCTAACACATCATCGCCTTGCCAGCAATGAACGGAGATTGGGATGTTTTTTACCCTTTCTAAAGCAGCTTCAACATCAACGCCAAGCTCTTCATATTCTTTCTTGGCTTTTTCATAATTTTCTTCGATAGACATATATATTTTTCCTCCTAAGTATTAACAATTTGGATAGTAGGTTTTAGAAGAGATGGATGCAGCAATATCCTTTCTTCCTTCAATGGCATTAGGGATTTCCCCTAAGGCAATAAACTGAGCCATGGCGTTTCCAAGGATCGTTGCTTCCGAGGCGCCTGTTACAACCTTGATTTGACATGCATTTGCTAAATATTGGTTCAAAATAGCTGCTTGATTTCCTCCGCCAACGATCAAGATGGAATGGATTTTGCGATTCGTTAGTTCCTCTAATTGAGAAATTGTTTCTTTATAGTTTTTTGCCATGGAACGGTAGATGAGCTTCATGTATTCACCTAAGGTAGTTGGCTTTTCTTGCTTGGTATCAGCGAGATATTTATCCATTTTCGCAATCATGTTCCCAGGTTTTTCAAATACTGGATCATTTACATCGATGGTCGCGTTAACATCTTTCTCCATATTCACCAAAGGAACGATATCTTTATTGCTTATCTCAATTCCTTTGTTCTTAAAGTCATTTCTGATTTCATTAATGATGAACATACCCATCGTATTCTTAAGGAAACGGATGGTGTGGTTGTAGCCTATTTCGTTCGTGAAGTTATATAAGCGACATTGTTCGCTCATTAAAGGATCTTGGAGTTCTGTGCCAATAAGCGACCAAGTTCCGCTAGAGATATAAGCGAAATCTCCTTCACCATTTGCACCCAGAACAGCAGAAGCGGTATCGTGGCTTCCGCAAGCGATGACTTTGATGTCTTTATTCAAGCCTTTTGGTAAGAATTCTTTCTTTAAAAGACCATATGTCTCCCCTGGTTTGATAATAGGAGGGAACAAAGATTCATTAATTCCAATAACATTGAGAAGCTCACGAGAAATCTTTCCTTCTTTTCTAAGATAAAGAGAGGTAGTGGAAGCGTTGGTTTCTTCTAATCTCTTCGCTCCGCTTAAGAAATAAGCGATTAAATCAGGAATCATCAAAAAGGTGTCTCCTTCAAGGAATTCCGTTGAATCGCCTGCTAATTGATAAATAGTATTGAAATGAATATTTTGAATGCCCGTTAAGGAATAGATTTTAGAGAAAGGGATTTTTTCTAAGGTTTTCTCTTGGCTTTCAAAAGAGTGGGAGTCGCGATAACAATATGGATCGTGTAATAATTTTCCATCACGAATAATTCCGTAATCCACACCCCATGTATCAATGGAGATAGATTCCGCATCAGGGTTTTCGCTTAACGCAGTAAGGATTCCTTTTTTGATGTTTTCAAACAAATAAGGGAAATCCCAATGAAGATACCCATTTTCATCGGTGTAAGTACGATTTAAAAACCGAGAATTCTCTTGATAAGAGAAATGATGATTTTCATGAGTGATAGTCATCACTCGTCCGCTGGTCGCGCCTAAATCAATGGCAATTACTTTCATAACGATAATAGTTTACCATATTAAAATTCTCCTATCGTTTTTGTTCATTTTGTTGATAAATGATTATTTTAAGGGGTTTCTTTATTCATTTTTGCTCAAAAATGAGCATTTAAAAAACGCCTTCGTTTTTGAAGACGTTTTATTGATATGGCAATCAGTTATTTTTGACGAATCTCGTTCGGTTTAACAATTTCGTTATCTTTTACAGTAACGGAATCCAAGACGGCGTTTGGTCCAATAACGCATTCTTCTCCAATAACGGTGTTCCCCAAAATATAAGAACCAGGCTTGATGATACTATCTGCGCCAATTTTCACGTTTGGAGCGATATAGGTGTTATCAGGATCCTCGATGGTCACACCATTAATCATATGTTGATGATTGATTCTCTTTTGCAAGAGTTTAGCGGCAACCGCTAATTGAGCACGGTCATTTACTCCAAGAGTTTCGCTAATATCTTCCACGCGGAACGTATCTGTTTTTAAGCCCTCTTTCACAAAGATTTCAATGGCATCGGTTATGTAATATTCGCCGGCCGCATTATCGGTCTTTAAATTCTTAAGTGCTTCAAAAAGAGCTTTATTGTTAAAGATATAAACACCGGCATTCACTTCTTTCACACAAGCAGTTTCTGGCGTGGTGTCCCTTTGTTCCACGATTCTCATGAAACGGCCATTTTCTTTAATAATTCTTCCATAACCGAAAGGATTGTCTAAAACGAAAGTCATGACTGTTAAATCATTATGATTTTCTTCATGGTATTGGAACATCTTTTCTAATGTTTGGCTAGAAAGAAGAGGGGTATCCCCACAACAAACGATGGTTTCTCCTTCTTTTCCTTCTAATAAAGGAGATGTCATCATAACAGCATGTCCGGCGCCTTTTTGTTCGTGTTGCCAAACAACTTCACAATCATCTTTCACGACTTTTTCTGATGTTTTGCCACCAAAGCCAACAACAGCAATCAACTTTTCAAGATGAAGAGGTTTTAATGCCTCGATAACATATTTAACTAATGGTTGGCCTAAAATTGGGAAAGAAACCTTAGAGATGTCATCTCTTTTTGATTTCATTCTGCTGCCTTTTCCTGCAGCTAAAATAATTGCATAACGACTCATAAAATTCTCCTTAACGAATCACATCACAAAGACGGACGGTATAGTCGGAATCCTCTAAACGCTTATATGCTTCCTTGGCTTTTTTCAAATCTGTCGTCAAAGCAAAGCAACAAGATCCAGAGCCAGACATTCCCACTAAAGTAAATCCTAAGGCAGTTAGTTCCTTTAATACAATAGCAATTTCCGGAAGAATGGATGTTGCAGGGGCCTCTAAATCATTGCCCATATTTTTTTGAATTAAAGAATCATCGCCTTCTTCTAAACCTTTTAAGATTTCTTCGGTGTTGATAGGTAAATGCTCAAATTGATCACAAACTTTATAACATGCGACCGTGGAAACGCCTTGCGTTGGCTTGACCAACAAGCAATGGTATTTTTCTTTCACATGAATCTCTTTCATGTTTTCTCCAATGCCAGTAAGAACAGCAGGTTTATTTAAGAAAAAGAAAGGAACATCTGCACCAATCTTAAGGGCGATTTCCAAAAGTTGTTCATGAGTAGCCTTAAGATTCAGAAGTTCATTCACAGATTCAATTACAACAGCGGCGTTAGAGGATCCTCCTCCTAAACCTGCTGCAAAAGGGATTTCTTTATGAATTTGTATAAGGAAGTTTTCTTTGAAATGGAAAACGTTCCTCATCTCTTCAACAGCCAGATGGCAAAGATTGCTTTTCATTCCATTTAAAGCGGGGTCATCCGCTGTGACGTACGTATCGGTAGCGCCATCAAGAATGCTAATTTCAATCACATCGTGTAATGTGAGAGGAAGATTCACCATTTCTAAAAGATGGTAACCATCTTCACGGTTGCCAACGATTTTTAGGGATAAATTTATTTTGGCGAAGGATTTTTTCGCTAGAGAGTGCTTTCTAAATAACATAATTGTTTAAGCACGTAAGATTTTAGCATGTACGCAATCTAAAACAATTAAAACCTTTGTTACACGCTAACTTGTTAAAAAACGGGATTCCTTGTGAAAAAATTTCATTACTTTATTCATAAGTTGACTTGATTGTTTTAGAATGAAAGTCGTCGTGAAAAAAGGAATTCTATTCAAGAAAATTGTTCAATGGGCGTCGTTTGCTATATTTTTAGGCTGCTCTGCAACAATACTAATTGAAAGTGGTATTGACGGAGAAAATAGTGGAGCCCAATCAGGAGGCGTTACCGACCAAGTACAAGATCTTATCGATAAAAATCACGATAAGGAAACAATAAAGGAAATACAAGATTTTAGCGTCTCTTTTGTCTCTCCGGCAGAAGATAACACTTATTTCGTTGGAGACGTATTGCAATATTCGCTTGGTTTTATTCCAGAAAATACCTCTTATAAAACGTTAAATTGGTCTGTATCCGATTCCAGCATTTTGAATGTATCAGAAAGTGAAAACCAAATCGTTTTCTTGAAACAAGGTTCTGCAGATGTGGAAGTTAAAAGCGATCATAACCCCGCTTTAAAGAAAACATTTTCTTTCATTGTTAAAAACATTCCAGTTTCTAGCATTCACTTAAAAGAGGAGAGGGCTACATTAAATATTGGGGAAGCCTGGCAAATCAATGCGACCGTTCTCCCAAATAATGCGACCAACCAAAACCTTATCTTCTCCTCAAGGAACCCAGAAATCGCCTCCATCCAAGAAAAGAGCGGATACGTGAAGGCTCTTTCTGCTGGAGAAACGGATATCGACATTGTTTCCGAAGATCAAACAAACATAAAAACATCTTTCCATGTGAGTGTTAATAAACCCGAGGAAACCGTATACGAATTAACGGATATCTCTCTTCAACAAGGAAACTATTTCTTAAATTCCAAGCAGCCTTCGATCACCCTGAAAGGAACCTATAAGAATGCCGCCGCTAAATTTGATGTGAACAACCTTCAAATCAATATCAAAAATAACGATTCCTACGTCACAATTTCAAACAAAGTAGGAGTAAGGGGCTCTTTCTCTTTCCGTTTAACTTTGAAAAACAACGTTGCTGAAAAGAACAACATCGATTCTTATCCGTTAGAAGTTGGAGTTTCCTATAACGATGTTTCTAGCAAAGAAAACGTATCCGTCTCTATCGAAAGATTAAAAACCATTTCCTTAAAAGACATCAATCAAGCAACTCTAAAAAAAGAGATAACTAGTTATTTCACCAATTTTGAAACGAGAGCGGAAACAAAAACCGCAATCAAAGACACGACTACATTCAATGTTCCTTTCATTTCTTCTTTTAAACAAATTCATTACAACACGACGAACTTCTTATGGAAGATTACTAAGAAAGACGGGTCTGAATATCCTGTAACAACTTATTTCAACCAAACCTCTTCTTTAAGTAAGTCCGTTTCTTATTCTTCGTTAAAGTTAATTCCTATTTCTTCTTTGCCAGAAGAAGGGGTTGTAACGTATTATCCAAACAAAACAAATTTAGACGAATACATATCCTTTTCCTTTAAATATGACATCTTGCTCGACACGTCTTGGAAGATAACCGACATTTCTTTCAATAAGCTATATGAAGATAAAGACAACATCTTTTATGTTGGAGAAAAGTACAATAACAATCTTCTCACAAGCAAGATTGCTGCGACCTCGAAAGTATCTGCCGTTAAATCTTCCTTAGAAAAGTCAGAGTTACAGATGAAAATCGCAGACACATCTATCGCGGAATTTATCGATGACCCTACTGGTTCTCATATTGGTTTAACCTTCAAAAAGGTTGGTAAAACGACTTTAACCCTATCTTCCGAAACAGGAGGGGTGGAGAAAACGTATTCCATCGTTGGAACAAATAAACCTAATGAAAACAAGCTTTATATCAACGAGCTTGAATTTCATTCTTCTTTAGATAATACGATCCGTATTGATAAAGACCAAGTTTACACTTTCGATGTGAGATCTTCCTTTAGCGCTTCTTTTAAAGATGGAACGAAAGTCATAACCGAAAACATTCCAACCTCTTTTAGTTGGGAATTCTCCGGCAAGAGGAATAACCTCATCATTCTTAACGACACCCATTCCATTCAAGGTTTAAAACAAGATACGGAGAACGAATACATTTCATTAAAAATAATCGTCGGTTTTAACGGATCGGTATTAGAAACGATGAATTATAAGATTGTTGTTTCCTATATACCTGTGAAATTAAACGCCATGTCCATTGAATTCTCTTTAATTAGCCTTCCTAATGAATTCAATAAAGTCAGTTTGGATTGGAAAAAGATACCTGTTGGTTCTACCTTCCGAGTCATTGGTAAAGTGAACTCTGATGCAACCAATAAACAGGTTTCTTACGCTTCAAGTAACGAAAATATCCTTTCAATAAACCCAGATAGTGGAGTTGCTATAGCAAACGATACTGGTAAGGCAACGATTACCATCACAAGCGCAGACGATGTTTCTAAAACAAAGAGCGTTGAAATTACAATCACAAACACCTCCAGCCCATTCTCTTTTGATTTCGAAAAGATGAAACCGTTGTCTTACGAAACCGTTAAGGAAAACGGAAATGAGTATGACAACATCAAGTTAGATTATGGGGTAGCGTATCAGATCAGCATCAAAACCGAAGTGACTTCGACATCATCCGTCTTGAGTTTTAAACACCATAACAAAGAAGGCGTGAAGAATGCCGTTTCTATTGATAAGGCAGGAAGAATTCGCACAAGAACAATCGGTAAGGATATTATTGAAGTTATCTACGGTGATCCAAATTCAGGCAACACGTATAGTCGTTATTTACATATTGAAGTAACTAGAAACGCCAGATTTACCTATAACGAACTTCAATTATTAGTAAGAAAGAGTCTTGGACATTTCGGCTTGTTTGCTCTGACAGCAGCATTTGCCTCCATCTTTATTTGGCTCACTTTCGAAAAAGATATCCATAAATTCATCGCTTTAGCCGTAAGTATGGTAATAGGCTTCGCTTTAGCTGGATTTAGCGAATTAATCCAAGTATATACGCCTGGGCGCTTTGGAGCCTGGAAAGATGTCGGAATCGATACAGCAGGCTACGCTTTAACCGTCTTGTTGACCGTAATCGTTGTAGCAATCATCAAATTGATAAAGCATTTGATAAAGAAAAAGAAGAAAGGTTAATCTTTCAAGAGTTTCAAAAGGCGAAGATATTCTTCTAAAGAGATTTCTTCTGGTCTTTTCGTGAAAGGAATAGAAGATTTGTTAAGGAGCTCTTTTGCTTCATCCGCATCTTTTAAATATCCGCTAAGATTATTTAAAATGGTTTTTCTACGATGTAAAAAGACACCATTAAGCAAAGAATAGAGGGTGGATGCAGCCTCAATGTCGTTATTATTAAAATCCAATGAAAAAACCAATGAATCGATATGAGGGGCAGGGGAGAAAGAAGAACGAGGGACGTTTAATAATCTTGTCATTTTCGCTCTATATTGAATAAGTAACGGGAGAGGACCGTAATCCTTATTTCCCATTTTGGCATTCAAACGAAGAAATGCTTCTTTTTGAACCATAAATACACCACGGGTCGCCTCTTTTGCATTTAACAAGATTCTTTCTAAAATACCAGAAGTAATGTAATACGGAAGATTACCAACAATTTTGTTATAGCCACCCATTGGAAAACGCATCGCATTCCCCATTTGAGGGTAGATGTTGCTCTTTTCTTCAAAATCATGCTGGAGTTTCGTGACTAAAGCTTCATCGATATCAATCAAATCAATAGGTTCGTCATATTGAGCTAAAAAGAAGGATAAGGAACCCGCTCCAGATCCGATTTCTAATACATGGTCGCCCTCTTTTATTTCAAGGAAGGAGACAATTTTCTTTGCTACATCTTGATCGATTAAGAAATTTTGTCCAACTTCATGTTTTGCTAAAAGCTTATATGAGGCCACGTTCTCAAAATACTCTTCTTGGTTTATCATGCGAGATACTCCTTCAATTCTTTCTTGTTGACACCTAACGCTTTTAACCTTGCCAATAATGTCTTTGCGTTTGTATGTCCTAGATGCATTTTTTCTTCTAAGGCTTTTCTTTTTTCGCTGGAATTACTTTCACCAACCAAGCCAAACTCATACAGGTCTGCCATATCTAAATCACTAGAAGGGGAGGGAGAAGAAGGGATTAGGTTTTCTAATGCTTCTAAAATAACGTCTTTAGAGGATTCAGCAACGCCAACCTTATGTCCTTTAATAGCTTTGTTCTTAGGCACAAAAGCGTTTAAACATCCAGGCACGTTTTGATTGATGATGTCACGGATTCTTTTTCCTGGAGCGTCAGGATCGGTAAGAATGATAATCCGTCTTTTTTTAGATATTTCCTGGATATAATCAATAGTTCCACGTGAAACTTCAGAACCATTCGTTGTTACGATATCCACATCCATGAAAGATTCGATTAAATCTTTATCCATCTTGCCTTCTACAACAAGAACAGCACTACATTTTATCTTATTCATTGTTCCACGTGAAACAGGTTATGAAAATTCTCTTTTATCTGTTTCTCTATGTCCTTTCCATCCATTTGTTTTAGCAAAGCCATTTGCTCAACGATTTCTTTAATATGGGCTGGCTCATTTGTTTTCCCTCTAAAAGGAACGGGTGACAAATAAGGCGAATCCGTCTCGGATAACAATCTGTTTAATGGGCAGTGGATAACGCATTCCTTAGGGACGATTGAGTTCTTATAAGTGATGGGTCCGTCAAATCCAAAATACAATCCTAATTTTAGGAAACGATCCATCATTTCTTTCGAACCGCTATAGCAATGAAGAACAGCTCCGTATAGTGGGGCATGCTCTTTTAAAATGTCATAGGTATCTTCTGAGGCGTCTCTTGCATGAATGGATAAAGGAAGATGAAGAGCATTGGCTAATTCTATTTGCTTGATAAACCAAATCTTTTGGAAATCATGCTCCTTTTTCTCTTTATACCAATGATAATCTAAGCCTATTTCTCCTATGGCTTTGACTTTAGGGTCTTTGCTTAGTTCTTCTAATTCCTTCAAAGAGGAATCGGATATGCCTTCAAGGTTCTCTGGATGAATACCTATTGCAGCATATGTAGAAGGAAACTCATGAGCGATTTGTATGGCTAATTTAGAGGAAGGGATATCCCAACCGATAACAAGAAATTCATCTACGCCTAAAGAAATGGCTCGTTCAATTATTTTTTTGCGGCTAGGAAAGAGAGTTTGATCATTTAAATGACAATGTGAATCCAACATATTATTTACCCACACAGAAACGAGAGAAAATCTCATCCGTAAGATCTGTCGTTACTCCTTCTCCTAGGAGTTCTCTTGCAAGGTTATAAGCACCTTCCAAGGAAGAAGAAACAAAATCAATAGGTGCGTCGTTTTCCGCGTCTTTTTTAGCTAAAGCAAGTAATTCATCGATGCGTTTTAAAAGACCTAATTGACGCGCGCTATTAAGGGATGGTTTTGAGAAAGCGTCTTCATCCGTAATTCCTAAGCTCTCAAACATCTTATCCAGCAAAGGTTGAATTTGTTTGTTTTGAGCCGAAATATATAAGACGTCCCCCCTCTTTTCTCCAAGAAGATCCATTTTGTTATAAACGACAATAAGGTTTTGTTTTTGAACAGAAGAGATAATCTTCTTATCCGCTTCAGAGAATCCCTTTTGAGCATCGACAACCAAAATAACCATATCCGCTTCAGAAATGGATTTCTCACTCTTTTCAATTCCTTTGGATTCAATGTAATCAGAGGATTCATGAATGCCAGCCGTATCAAGTAAATGGAAAATAACGCCTTTGAGGTTAATTTCTCCTTCAACAATGTCTCTTGTTGTTCCTGGGATTGGAGAAACAATCGCCTTATCTTCATCAAGTAAGGCGTTTAATAAAGAAGACTTACCAACGTTTGGTTCGCCTACGATAGCAACCTTAACGCCATCCTTGATGATTTTTCCTTCCTCTCCAGAATGGATTAAATCTTTCAAGAACGCATGGATGTCCTCAACGGATTTCACGATTGTCTCTTTGTTCGCTTCCTCGATATCCGTGTATTCTGGATAATCTATGTTCACTTCAATAAGAGCTAGTAAGTCCGCTATTTTCTTTTTTAAAGGAGCAACAAGCTTAGATGTTTTTCCTTCTAAGGACATAAGGGATACGTTCTTGGCTTCTTTGCTTCGAGCGTTAATCATATCGTTAACGGATTCCGCTTCGACAAGATCCATCTTACCGTTAAAGAAAGCGCGGGAAGTGAATTCTCCTCTTTCCGCATAACGTGCTCCACGTTTTAAATACGCTTCAACAATTTGATTCACAATGACCATAGAGCCATGACAAGTGATTTCAACGACGTCTTCCCCCGTCATGGTATGAGGGCCTTTGTAGGCATAAACACAAACTTGGTCTATTTCTTCACCCTCATCTTTAAGGGTGCCGAAATAAATTGTTCTTCCTTTCGTGTCAGATGTATTTCTACTAAAAATCTGATCGGTTAGTTCAAAAACGCCTTCTCCAGACAAACGGATTAAGGCTAAAGCACTTTTTAGTGGTGGGGTTGCTAAAGCAATGATGACGTTATTATTCATACGTTATAACTTATCAACGTATTTCTTACGTTTCTCTTCGTATTCTTCTTTGGAAATGATGCCTTCTTCATAAAGTCTATTCAGTTTCAGAAGGATTTCAGATACGTCTTCTTTATCGTTATTCATTGGAGTAGTTGGAGCATCATAATCTGTTGGGGTATAGTATCCATCTTTGTTGTTATTAACGGGAGCAACTTCCGGCTGCCAGCAAAGATAAAGAATTCCACCAACTAATCCGCAAAAAATAAGGCTACAAACACCTACCCAGATACGTTTTCTGTTTTTATTGAGATCAAAGATGGCGAAAATTCCAAACAAAACGCTTAAAACACCTAAAACAAGCGAAAGAATCGCCATCGTCACATAGTTTGCATACAAATATACGCAGAAATTATAGCTGGACGTAATAAAGGTAACGATCATTCCTAAGATGGTAAAAACAAGAGCTACAGTTTTCATTTTTTAAGCCTCCACGTTTCCTTTTCTTATTATAAATAAAAACGAGCCTAACTAGTTAGTTAAACTCGTTTTATGATTTTAGAAGTTATTCAACGTATTTGATTACGACAGCTCTATCATTACCTTCACCAGTGGATTCGGTTTTGATATGTTCCCAGCCATTTAAGGTGTTGTGGACAACTCTTCTTTCGTCTGGTGTCATTGGAGAAAGTTGAACATCAACTTTGCTACGAAGAACTTCTTTGGCATTCTTTTTAGCAATATAAGCGATATGGGAGTACTTATCTTCTTTATATCCACCAACATCGAGAAGGATTCTATATCTTCTACGGAATTTGTTGGAAACGGCTAAACGATCAAGTTCGTTAAGGGCTTGAAGGGTTCTGCCACCCTTACCAATCAAAACTGGATTTCTTTCAGAATTGATGGTGATGTGAATGATTTCGTCTTCAATTTTAGCGGTAGTGGTAATTTCAATTCCCATTCCACCGATGGCATCCTTTAAATATTGTTGAGCGAATTCGGAAGCATCATCGATAGTGGAAACTTCGATTGTCGCTTGTTTATGAAAGAGGCCTTTCTTCTCTTCTACAACGTTGTAGGTGAGTTTTTCTGCTTCGATTCCTAAATCTAAGCTTGCGGCTTTAACTGCCTCTTCAATCGTTTTGGCGGTGTATTGTTTCATTTACTATTACCTCTTTCCTTGTTTCTTGGCGAAACGTTTTTTCATAATAAGCTGAGTGATGAGAGTTTGAACCATGCTCAGAAGAGCACCAATTCCCCAATAAACACCCATAGCAGCAGGAAGGGCAAAGCCCATGATGATGGTGAAGATGAGCATTCCGTACGTCATCCATTTCATCCTCTTTGTATTGTCATCCTGCGTAGGATTTGCCGTTAATTTGGCTTGGCCTTTTGTTTGAGCCTTTGTAATCCATTGTGGTAATTTCACAGAAAGGAATTGCAAAACAGACATCAAAACAAAGAGAACCGCGGCCGTCCACCAACCGTTTGCGTTTGCATACCACGCACCCGAGAAATTAGTCAAAACGGACGAAATAGAGTCAGAGAGACGCAAATTCAGGATTTCACCGCTAGAAAGAACGGCACTTCCTTGAAGAGCTCCCCAAACAGAAATGAATACAGGGAACTGAACGATCAAGACGATGAATGTAGAAGCCATACTTACTTTATTACGTTTATAAAGAGCCATGGTTTCTTGTTGCATTCTTTGAGCTTGAGCCTGATTTTCCTTGGAATTTGGATATTTGGCTTGGATCTTGGCAAGCTGAGGTTGAAGAGCTTGCATCTTTTGCTGATCCATCGTTCCTTTGAAGGTAAGAGCCATAACAATCAAACGAACAACAATAGTCGTGATAATTAAGGCAACAATTTGTCCAGCACCAGTTAAGGCTGGATCCATTGCGAAAGTTAAGCTATCGACTAAGCAAGCGACAGGATAAACAATCAAGCCTTCAAATAAGCCTTTACTCCATGCGCGTCCCCAAGTGGTTTTTTCAATAGAGACACTCCAGTTATTAGATGGACCATAGTGCCCATATCCTTCCGCTCTATCACGAGTGGCGATACAGGTACGAACGGCAGCAAATTTATTCGAAACAGCGTTTTTATAAATCGTAGCAAAATCGTTATTTGGAACTAACGCTGTTCCATCGTATCCTTCAGCATCAAATTCTTTTTTGATTTCTTCATTGGCTTTAGCCCAGTTACCGAAAAGCTGATGGTTGCCATTTTCATCTAGGCCATCGAATTTCCAATAACCATAATTTCTAAGAATGGAATTATTGTTTGCAGTAACTCCTTCTTCGTTTCCAATACAATCAGGAACATTAAAAGGATTTACATCTGCTGCAGTGACGGTCTTTTGAATCTCAAGAACTTTTGCGGAGATTTCGCTTTCGCTAGGTAAAGCGTTCTCATTTGCCTTTTTCAAGGTTTCTTCCGCAGAAAGAGCAATGGCACCGTCTAATACCTTTTGGTCTAATTTCTTCCAATAGGCATATGTAGGGGTTTTAATCGAATTCTTTTGGGCTAGACTGATAATGGAATCAGAAAGGAAAACGGCTTTTTTGGCCGTGAATAAGCCAGAGGTTTTCACTGGAATGTATGCCCAAAGATTGTCATTTCCTTCATACACTTGCCAGCTAAGCGGATAAGCCGCATCACCATTATCGACTTTGTATTCTTCAGGGATTTCTTCCTTAGAGCAATAAACGGTAACCCCTTGTTCATATGGATAAGCTATATGGGCTTGATCCACTTCAGAACAAAAATTACCGACACAGCCAGAAAGAAGGGCCGCACCAAAAATAGCGACTAGGCCCCCAAAGATTTTTGCTTTTGTTTGTTTTTTCAAGGTTGTTCTCCAATTTTAGCCAAGCTTTCAAGAAGCTCAGATTGATTCAGAGAAAACTCTTCGGTGAGGTAATTAGCGCGAACGATGATAATAAGGTCCAAAGATTTGTTCAAGTCGTAACCCTTTGCAATTATTGCGCGGATTTGACGGCGAATTTTATTTCTAACCACGGCATGTCCATTCTTTTTCGAGACACTTATTCCAATTCGGGCGTGACCGTAATCGTTTTCTCGGAAATGGATGACGTAGTGTTTAGATTTGATGACTGGCGTCGTGGAGATGATTTCAGAAAATTCCGGACGTTTTAGAACACGATTGATTCTTTTCATCAGTCACCCTATAAACACAAAAAATCCCTTTTGCAGGGATTAGTCAGCAATTTTAGCTCTGCCTTTGGCTCTACGACGAGCAAGGACGTTACGGCCATTTGGCGTAGCCATTCTGGCGCGGAATCCTGCTTTGTGAGCATGCTTGATTTTAGATGGTTGGTATGTCTTTACTTCCATGATATTTTCCTCCGAGGTTCACTTGCGTGCGTAGTGATTATAATGATTTCTCTATTTCTTCTCAACAAAAACTACATTCCTTAGTCATTACGCATCAATTTTAATCGATTTCCGTGCCTCAGTGTACGGAAGTTTT
>UQFY01000006.1 GCA_900540385.1 uncultured Mollicutes bacterium | reverse complement strand
AAAATGAAAAACCAAGAAGATTGTTGTTCCCCTTGGTTTTATCATACGAAAAGAGCTCTTTCGAGCTCAAAATTTTATTTATTGCTTATTCAGCGTGATGGAAAGAAAGAATTTCGATTTCGTATGGTCTCGCAGCTTCCACAAGAACTGGTTTGCTAGAAGCGGCTTTTCCAATCAAGACCTTTCCTAATGGAGAGGAGGAAGAAATCTTAGCTGGAGAGGCAAGAACATCACTTTCATCGCTAGAAACGACTTGAACGGTGATTTCCTCATTCTTAGTTAAATTCTTGAAAGTGACAAAATCGGTTGTACCGATAGTTTTGGAAGAAGAATTATCTGCTGTGGTAGCGTGTTCCAATTTATTGGTTAATTCTACGATACGAGTTTCAATTTCGCCTTGTAACTTCTTAGCTGCATCATAATCAGCGTTTTCGGAAAGGTCTCCTTGAGAACGGGCTAATTGGAGAGCTTCCAAGTTAGCTGGTTTTTGAACGTTAATCAAATCATCCAATTCCGCCTTCATTTCTTCAATTTTCTTGGCGGTATATATCACTTTTTTATCGTCTTTCATGTTTTGCTCCTTAAATTCTTATAAATTATAGTAAATAAACGTTTCAATGCCAAAAGAAACTATTTGATTGCTTCGATTTTTGGATCATTCTCGTAAGCTTCGAGCACCTCGTTAGCTTCGTAATATTCTTCATCGCTCACGTTTTCAAGAGTTGCACCATCTCTCGAAGCCATTACGATGAGAGAATCTGGGTCTTCTTCTTTATAGATGAAATAGTAGGTCTTGTTTCTTTCGTCCATATGGTAGAAGAAATAGATTTTCCATTCCTCGGAAGTGCCATCATCTTTTGTGATAACGATCGTGTTGTCCTTGATTTCTAGCATTTCTTGTCTCCTTATTTTAAAGAGGAAACGATTTCATTGGCCACTTCAAGGAATTTATTTGCATTTTGAAGTTGCCCAGAAGCCATTTCCGCTCTTCCGCCACCAGAGCCGCCTAATCGTTTCGCTAAGCTCTTAACAATATCGCCAGCTTTAACTTTCTTCAAAGCTTCGCCGCCGACAAAGACGCTTATTGGTCTAGCGCCATCTTTTCCTCCCAAAAGAATAAAGATGTAGTCTTGCTTTCCTGCTTTTAAAGAATCACCTAAAGTAAGCAATTCTTGACGAGAGGCGCCTTCTTTCAAAAGAGGTAAGAAGGCAATGCCGTTGATTTCTTGGATTTGCGAAGAAATAGATTTCGCTTCCAAAGCAGCGAGTTTTTCTTTTGCTTCGGCCAATTCTTTTTTCAAAGAGTTTTCTTCGTCTAATAAAGAGGTTAAACGATTTGAAAGAGCTGTATCTTTTACACCCAAAATCATTTCTGCGGATGAAAGAGCGTTTGTGCGGTTAGAGAGATAATGATATGCTCCTAAGCTGCTCAAAGCTTGGATTCTTCTTGTACCAGAAGAGATAGCATCATCGCTTTCGATAACGAAGACACCAATTTCAGAGGTGTTTTTAACATGGGTTCCGCCGCAGAATTCTTTGCTATAATCGGAGAATTCAACAACACGAACCGTGTTTCCGTATTTCTCGGAGAATTCCATTTCTGCGCCAAGTTTCTTTGCTTCTTCAATAGGGAGAATCTCGGTCTTTTCTTGGATTCCTTCGGAAATCTTATCGTTCACTTCTTGCTCAATCGCTTTGATTTCATCGTTGGAAAGTTTATGATCGGTTTCATAATCGAAACGGAGATAATTTTCATCCACGTAAGAGCCCATTTGTTTAACGTGTTTCTTTAAAACGTTGCTTAAAGCGGCATGTAAAAGGTGTGTTGCCGAGTGATTTCTTTCGATGAGATGACGTCTTTGAATGTCTAAAGTCAATGTAACTTCGTCACCGGCTTTGAGCGTTCCATATTGTAAAACGACGTGATGGAGATGTTGCCCATTCGTTGCTGAGGTAACGTTATTTACAAGACCAGAGATATTATCGCCTTTAAAAGCACCTTTATCAGATACTTGTCCACCCATTTCTGCATAGAATGGGGTCTTTTCAAAGATGACGTCCCCTTCTTCTTCGATAGAGTCTTTCTTTATGCCATCAACGAAAACGGCAAGGACTTTGGTTTTCACTTCATAAGTATCATATAAGAAGGTAGATTCTTCCTTAAATTCCATTAAATCCTTGGATTGTTTATGGAAAGAATCAATTTGACCACGAGCATTACGAGCTCTTTCTCTTTGTTCTTCCATAAGTTTTTCATAGCCTTCCATATCGCATGAAACGCCTTTTTCAGCGGCAATTTCTTTGCTTAAGTCAGCTGGGAAACCATAGGTATCGTATAAAAGGAAGACATCTTTGCCAGAAAGTTCTTTAGAGTTTTGAAGCTTTTCTTTCAAAATAGCTTCGCCTTTATCCAAAGTCTTAATGAATTTTTCCTCTTCATTACGAATCATCTTGGTGACTTCTTCCTCTTTAGAAACGAGTTCTGGGTAGAAATCTTTGTATTTTTCCACGACGACATGGACTAATTTATACATGAAAGGTTCATGGAAATTGATTTTTTGTCCATAGCGCATAGCGCGACGGATAATACGACGTAAAACATAGCCACGGCCGAGGTTAGAGAAAGTCGCACCATCGCTAAGAGCGAAGACCAAACAACGGATGTGATCGGCAATAACGCGGAAAGACATCTTGTGCTCTTCATCATATTTAACGTTAGAAAGCTCTTCACATTTTTCAATGATAGGCATGAAGAGGTCTGTTTCAAAGTTGGTTGGTGTTCCTTGAAGGATGCAGGCGATTCTCTCTAATCCCGCTCCCGTATCAATGTTCTTGGAAGGAAGCTCTTTGTATTTTTCTCTTGGAACGCCATTAACAGCGTTATATTGAGAGAAAACGATGCCCCAAATTTCGATATAACGGTCATTTTCAATATCATCTTGAAGCAGTTTGATTCCTAAATGGTTTGGATCCCAGCTTTCACCACGATCATAGAAAACTTCAGTGTTAGGGCCACATGGACCTTCGCCAATTTGCCAGTAGTTGCTTTCCAAGGCAACCAAATGAGAAGCAGGAATGCCAACTTTTTGCCAAAGCTCAAAAGAAGCTTTATCAATTGGGTTATAAGTGACATATAGCTTTTCTGGATCCATTCCAAAGCCGACGGTTTTGCTCGTTAAAATTTCATAGGCCCACGGAATGACCTCATTACGGAAATAATCGCCAATGGAGAAATTTCCAAGCATTTCAAAGAAAGTATGGTGTCTTGCAGTGTGTCCAACATTCTCAATATCGTTTGTACGAATAGATTTTTGCACGTTGACGATACGACGAGATGGTGGGACTTCTGATCCATCAAAATATTTCTTTAAGCCAGTAACACCAGCGTTAACCCATAAAAGAGACTTATCGTCTGACGGAATTAAATTGACGCCCGGAAGATGATGATGTCCTTTGCTTTCAAAGAAACGAATCCAGGTTTCCCTGATTTCTTGACCAGTTAATGGTTTCATAAATTCTCCTTTAAAAAATAAAACACCTTAGAGAAAGAACGCAGGCGCGCGGTACCATCTTTCTTCACCAAAGGTGCAACTTAATTATTTTTCTTAACGCGAATACACGGTGACATTACTCACAACAAGGCAAGGTGGCGTGTCTCTTAGGCTTTTCCATCATGAGGCCCTCTCTTTAAAGAGACTTATTCTTGCGATGAAATTATACGACCTTTCTTTAAGAAAGGAAGAAAAATTAAAAGATAGGCGTAACAGTCGTAGGAATCTGACGAGGAGAACTTACCTGTCCTGCCCCCAAAAAGAGAGGGCCCCAGCCTGTTGCGTAGTTATAAAACTCGGAAAAATGAGAATAATGATCCTTGGTGAAATAGCAAACAGGATCATTTCCGTAATCATCGATGCCTTCCGTTACAACAACCACTCTTCCGGCTCCTCTATTTCTCTTTCCATACGAAGAAGAAAGAGCGATATCTAACTCCAAATAAGTTCCCTTTAAATTGTTAAATCTTCCTAAAGACTCCGTGTAGCTGTTACTGCCTGTGTAAGAACCACGGGTATAAGTTGAAATCAAGCGGTAGGAAGGATCGTCTGGAAGCTGACTTTTGCTACGAACATAATTGGGAGGTGTTGTCCTAAAGGCCATATAGTAAAGAGCAACGGTTTCATAAGTTAAACAATAGTCGCTCTTTTTAATGGTTAAAGTCGTAGGTTTCGCTAAATACTTTTCCGTATCAAATTGCACATTAAAAACAGTAAATTTATCTTCCGTGACAATGCTTGGAGAAACTCTGTATGTTTTGTTGTGTTCAGGCCAAGAAGTGTTAACAACCTCTTCGTATTCAATTGGTTCTTGTTTTTCTTGAGAAGTAACAGATCCGTTTTCCTTTGAAGATTCTGAAGAAATGATTGGTTCACTTTCTTTAGAAGAGGATTTTGACGAATCGTTAGAAGCGATTGTCCCATCGGAAGAGATTTCCGAATTGGAGGAAGAATCCTTTTTTGAAGAACAAGACAATAAACTAAGGGAGAGAAGGCTTCCCAGAACAAAAATGACACGTTTCTTAATTTTCATAGCGGTTTATTATAGATAAAATCTAAGATTTTGGCTATAACCACTCTTCAGGCATGTTACGATTTTCTTTCATCCAAGAAGTTTCACGTAAAGTCAAAGAGTTATTGGAACCAGAGACTGTTTTTTCACCCTTTGATGAATAATGAACAGTTATCGTTCCGTTTAATTCGCCACCAGGACCGATATCACCGGAAACTCCCGTTGACTGAGCGTAATTCGTGACATATACATCCTTCGTATATTTTGCCCAATTATCAATACTGACCTGGTAAGGCATTGTATTGGCGGGTTTTGCCGCGTATTCGTTGCTTCCAGCTACGCAACAGACACAAATTGTTTTTGGTTGAATGACACTCAAAAGTTCTGTTGTATTCGCATTTCTAGATCCATGATGACCCGCTTTAAAGAGATCAACTGTTCCGATGTTATTTTTGCTTACAAGGCTAGAAATTCCAGCTTCTTCTAAATCCCCAGTGAAAAGCATTTTCTTTTCTCCTTGTTTGAAAAGAAGAGAAACACTGTAATTATTTTCGTCTCTACTATTTTTCTCATAAAAATCTTGGTAAAGAACATCCATGGTGATGCCCTTCCCTAGATTGTAGCTACGTTTTGCGCCATTTTGATTGTTATAACATTCTAAAGCCGTGTAATGAGTTGCCCCTTTACTCACGGCGTAGTCTCTTGCCGCAAGATATTGTCCATAAATAGATTTGGGGGAAGGATTATCTGCCTTGTTGGTCCTCGCAAAATCAATTATTGTTCCGACATTATAAGAATAAAGTAGGCCTTTTTTGCCGGTGCCAATAAAACCGCCTAGGTGATCAGCATCGGTATGGGTTGCAATCACGTATTCTAACTTATTATCGGTGCAATGTTTATTAATTTCCGCAGCAATTGACGCGTAATTCGATTGCATTTTCCCTGAATCAATCAAGACGTCGGTTTCCCCGGCCTTGATGTAAATGCAGTCGCCATTATAAAGGGTTCCACTTTTACCAGCAGAAATAAAATGGAATGAAAGATCGTCAAATCCATCGTTTTCTTGAGAATTCATTGAAGAAGAATCCTGATTAGAAGATGAAGAATGGTTCGGATTAATCAATCCATCTAAATATCCATACTTATAGAGAAGAAAACCACCAACGGCGGCAATACTTAAAACAGCAACCAGTACAAGAATGGTTGCGACAGGATGTTTTTTTGCCTGCTTTTTAACTTCTTTTTCGACTTTCTTTTGTGTCTTAAACTTTCTTTTTGCCATAACTATTTATCTTGTCTTTTTCCTTTTAAGAAAGTTCTGTCAATGATGCCGCCCCCTAAAAGAAGACCATCATCATCATAAAAAACGGCAAATTGTCCAGGAGTGACTGCTTCAACGAGTTCATTATATCGGAGATGAACTTCATCCCCTTCAAAAGAAAGCGTGCAAGGATTGTCTTTTTGACGATAACGGAATTTCACTTGAACCGGAATTTCTTTCTCAGGACGTTTTCCAATCCAATTAACATCACTTATAAAGCATTCATCGCTCATTAAATAGGAAGAAGAATCACCTTTGGTAACGTAAAGAATGTTCTTTTCAACATCTTTTTTACAAATGAACCACGTAGCATCGCCCTCTCCTTTAATTCCGCCAATGCCTAAGCCTTTTCTTTGACCGAGGGTGTAATAAAGAACGCCCATGTGTTCTCCCAAAACACGATTGGTCTCAATATCAACGATAGGTCCTTTTTTGGCTGGAAAATAATTATGAAGGAATTCGCGGAAATGTCTTTCACCAATAAAACAAATACCCGTCGATCCATGTTTGCTAGAAACCTCATCTAAACCAAGTTTATCGGCAATTTCTCTAGCTTGAACTTTTGTGATATCGTTCATTGGGAAAAGACAGGAAGAAATTTGTTCTTCGTTTAACTCACAAAGAAAATAAGTTTGATCTTTATTTAAATCATAAGGTTTAGCAAGGTAAAAAACGCCATCTTTTTCAACTTTTTTCGCATAATGACCCATGGCAATATAATCAAAGCCATGTTCTTTCGCATACGTTAAAAATGGACCGAATTTGATATTTTTGTTGCATAAAACATCAGGATTTGGAGTTCTTCCTTTTTTATATTCAGCTAGGAAATAACTAAAAACCGTATCCCAATATTCTTTAACGTAGTCAACTCTTAAAAGAGGGATGCCTAGTTTTTTAGCTACGGCTTTCGCATCGTCATAATCCTTCTCTTGAGGGCATTGGTTATCATTGACTGTTGGGTTTCCTAAAAAATCTCCGTTTGCCATAGCGTCCCAGTTACGCATAAAAGCACCTGTGACATCATACCCGTTTTGAATTAATTTATAAGCCGCAATAGCAGAGTCAACTCCACCAGAAAGGCCCAATAACACTTTCTTTTTCATATAATCACCTGTTAAACAATTCTTTGCTGTCGAGCCATAAAGTAAATGGCCCATCGTTTATAAGCTCCACTTGCATATCCGCTTGGAAAACGCCGGTTTTTAATGATGGCATTTTTTCCTTTAAAAGGTTATTCCAAAGGGCGAATAATACCCTTGCTTCATCTGGTTTCATGGATTTTACAAAGGAAGGACGATTCCCTTCCTTCACCTCTCCATAAAGAGTGAATTGGCTTACAGAAAGAATTTCTCCACCAACCTGGTCTAAAGAAAGGTTCGTTTTGCCATTATTATCAGGGAATATACGAAGTTTGAGGACTTTATCTCTCATTTTTTTAAGGATTTCTTCGTCATCCCCTTCTGTAAAAGCGACGAAAAGAAGAAAGCCTTTCCCGATAGCGGAATAAACTTTTTCTTCAATGGTTACAGATGCTTTTTTAACTTCTTGAACTAAGATTCTCATTTGCAAATATACTCTCTAACAATAGGCTGAATATTGACTTTTTCCGAACTGATTTTGAAAGCGTCATGAATGTCTTTAAAGACGGATTCAACGTTTTCTTTATTTGTATGGGCGTAAGCTAAAACCTCACCTTTTTTAACGTAATCGCCATATTTCTTTCTTAAAACGATGCCAGCGGACATATCAATTTTATCTTGCATTGTTTCTCTTCCGCCTCCGAGTTTCATACTAGAAATGCCAATTTCTAAAGAATCAATGCATTCGATGTAGCCCTCTTTCTCGGCGATAATAGGGACAATGTGCTTGCTAACCGGGAATTTCTCGGGATGTTCAAGATAAGAAATATCGCCACCCTGCGCCTTAAAGAGCTCTAGCATCTTTTTAAAACCAGATCCGTCCGCAATAGCCCCTTGGATTCGTTTTTCTCCTTCTTCGAGTGAGGAAACGATTTTCGCTTGAAGAAGCATGATAGAGCCTGCTTTTGTGACAAGCTCAACGAAATCTTTAGGGCCTTTCCCTTGAAGAGTGTTAATCGCTTCAATAACTTCGAGGTTATTGCCGACAGCAAGGCCTAAAGGCTCGTTCATATCAGTAAGAATGGCTCTTGTATCACGATGCAAGGAATCTCCTATTTCCACCATTGTTTCAGCTAATTCTCTAGCTTGATCCAAGGTTTTCATAAAAGCCCCATTGCCAAATTTAACATCAAGAAGGATCGTATCTGACCCACTTGCTAGTTTTTTAGACATGATGGACGAGGAAATTAATGGGATGGATTGAACAGTTCCCGTTACGTCTCTAAGGGCGTAAAGTTTTTTGTCGGCAGGGTCAATTTCAGCCGTCTGACCGATAATTGCAATGCCAATTCTATTAACCTGGTCAACAAATTCTTTGTCGGTAAGATAAACATTTGTTCCCGGAACGGATTCCATTTTATCCAGGGTGCCGCCAGTATGGCCTAAGCCTCTTCCGGACATTTTTGCTAATTTAGCGCCACAAGCAGCAACAAGTGGTCCTAAAGCGAGAGAGGTTTTATCCCCCACTCCTCCGGTAGAGTGTTTATCAACTTTTACGCCCTTTATCGAGGATAAATCAATGGTTTCTCCAGAATGTTCCATCGCATCGGTTAAGGCTGCGATTTCTTCTTTGTTCATCCCGCGGAAAAGAATTGCCATAGCTAAAGCGCTCATTTGATAATCAGGAATTTCATTTTTTGAATAGCCTTCAATGAAAAAACGAATTTCGTTGTCATTTAAGACCTTTCCGTCTCTTTTCTTTTCGATGATGTCAACCATTCTCATAAGTAGTTACCCCCTAGATTTAGTGGCCATTTCTATTATAATAGACCTATGGATTTTCGCACGAATTTAATTGAACACTTGCCCGAAAATGAAGTGGATGGTCTTATAAACGCCATCGAAAACGGGAAGGTTACCCATGCCTTAATTCTTAACGATAAAAAAATGAGTGACGAGGAGTTTGCCTCCCGTTTCCCTCATGTTCGTAAGCATAAGTTCGTTGAACACGCTTATTATTACGACAAAGATGAATACGAGTTTGGGAAAAGCTTACTCTACGATGATGGCGTCTTCTCCATCGAAGACGCATCAGCCATGATGGTGAACTATTTCTTAAAGCCGGAAACGGATGACATAGTTCTTGATGTTTGTGCTGCCCCTGGAGGTAAATCAATCGGTGCATCCTTGATGATGAAAGATGAAGGCATCATCGTTTCTAATGACATTTCTTATCCGCGAGCGAAAGCAATGTCACAAAACGTTGAGCGTATGGGAAGAGGAAATGTCATCGTTGCTTCCAATGATTTCATATTTTCTCACGTTCATTTTGCGAATACCTTCGATAAAATCATTCTTGACGCTCCTTGTTCTGGCTCGGCTATGATGCGTAAAAACGCCTTAGCAAAAAGCGATTGGAAATATGAAAAAGTGAAGAGCAATTCACGTAAACAATTGGAATTACTTGATCTTGCTTATGGCATGCTTAAAGAGGGCGGAACCCTTTCCTATAGCACATGTTCTTTCTCTTTCGAGGAAGATGAAAATGTTATCCTTCTTTTTAAGAAGATGCATCCAGAAATCGAAATTGTCGATCTTCCTCAAGACGACTCTTTTGTTCGTAGCGAAGAACTTCCACAAGCCGTCCGCTTACATCCTAATCATTTTGAAGGTGAAGGCCAATTTATTTGTCTTTTCAAAAAGCCTGGAACTCTCGTCAAAACGAAAAAAGAAATCATCTCGAATCAACGTTATAAGAATTTCATCGATCAATACGGGCTTCAAGACCGTTCTAATGAGATGATGAGAAATAAGTTTTATTCCTTGAGTCAGCATTTTGACGTTTCTCACTTAAACATCCTCCGTTATGGAGTGAAATTATTTGAAATGAGAAATATCTATATTCCCGACCACCATTTGACTCATTTCTTATCCCCTTCTTACTCCATTCCGATTTCTTATGAGGAAGCAAAAGCCTATATCCACGGAGATACCTTCCCTCTAGAAAGACCTGATAATTTCTATATTGTTAGCTACGACAATCAGAATCTTGGATATGTTAAAGTTACGCAAGGCGTAGCAAAAAACCACTATCCAAAAGGTCTTAGAAGAGAGTTGGACTAGAGCTTAAAGCACCTAACGAAGAATCCCTTTTCTTAAAGGGATTTTTTGGTACCCTTTCTCGAAGAATTCTTTATCTTCTTGCTGTTGTTTTTGAACTTCTTCCAATGACATTTGGTAAACATTGTCACAAATAATTTCTGTATCGTTATTCTTTACGAAATCATCCTCAAGCGGTTCAAAGAATGTGACTTCAAGAGGAATTCTTTTGTAGTTACAATGCGTTGAAAGGAGACGGAAGTTCCCATACATGCAGACAGGAAGGATTTTAACGCCCGCTTTCTTTGCCGATTTTAAAGCACCCGCTTTATAAGGCAAAAGAATTTGCTTATCGAGCTCTTTGTTTCTCGTTCCTTCAGGAAAAATCATATAAGAAAGATCGCCTTTTTCAAAACGTTTGCTTAGTTCAATCATGACCTTAAGGGACTGTCTTAAATCAGAACGGTCCATAAAAAATCCATCTAAAGCCTTAATAATTTTGCCGACAAAAGGAAATTTCGAAGTTTCTTTTTTAGCGATGAAAGAAAGCGGCTTTTCAGAATAATAAAGCATGATGATAGGATCCATATTAGATTGGTGATTACAGACAGCTAAGAAAGTCTTGTTTTCTTTTTCTAGCTCTTTGAGATATTCAATGTTTTTGGTCTTAAAATCAGGGCGAAAACAATCGATAACGTAAACAACAAGTTTATGAATCCTAGCATAACGAACTTCCAAAGGATATTTCTCAGGATGTCTCGCATAACGCGAAATATAGAAGATGAAATCCCAGACAATGCGGATTCCAGCGGTAAAAATGAGTCTTAAATACTTAAACATAGCCTAAGTATTATATACGACTTATTTTAAATTGAAACATGAGGGTTCTTTTTCTCTTTCATTGGGAAAATCTCTTCCAATTCCAATTTAACCACAATACCGAACCCATCTTCTGTTTCAATATGTCCTTTGAAGCTGATAAAAGAACCAATAGGCGCTTTCATAAAAAGGCAGCCTTCTCCGGAATACGTGAAAACAGGGACCTTATCAACTCCATAATGGCCTGTTGGGCCTGGTAAAACACGATCTATTTCAACATAACGACCTAATGGGGCGATTTTTTCTCCTAATCTCCCCGTGACGAAAACAGCGGAAATCATAAATTCTCCTTAATAAAATGTATATGTAAAGTTATTTTTTCAAAGCGACAATTAACAGAGAATGACGTGGGATCAAAACATTCTTTGCTAAAATATTCGTTCCTAAAGCAGGACCACCGCTCGTAAAAATAATTTCGTGATCCTTCTCAAAGGAATAAGTCAAAGCCTCAGAGGTGGGATTAAATAAGAAGTCGATTTCTTGATAAGAAGAAGATTGGGATAAATCTTTTACTTTCATCAAGCTACCGGCATCGAACCTTTCAAAATCAATTTGTCTTTCTAAGACAGTGGGATCAGAGATTTTAAAGATATCTAAGCTTTTTCTTAAGGCTATTGCCCCACTAACATATTGAACCATTTCATAACGAGAGTCAAGAAGTTTATCTGACAGTTTGTTATAAACATCTCCTAGGTTATAAGTGTTCTCTTTCATGAACTTAGATTGCCCAATTTCCTGCCCCATATGAAGGAAAGGAATTCCAAAAGAAAAAACAAGGCAAGCTAAGGAAAACTTGACAATTTCTATCTTTTCTTCTTCTGAATAAGAAAAATATTTGGAAAGGAAATCGTAGTAAGTTCCATTATCGTGACACTCGATGTAGTTAAGAGACTGACTAGGGAAAAGGAATTTCTTTTCAAAAAATCCCCAACGGAAAGAAGATCCCAATAAGGAAAAAGTAAAACCATCTTGCTTGCTAAAATCCCCTGCGCAATAGGATTTCATGTTCTCTCTATAACAATCATTAAAGAAAGCGAACTCAGGCAATAAAGAACAATGATTCATATTCGCCCCATTAACTTTTTGAGAAATATACATATCCCACCCTTCGCCATATAAAAGGAAAGAGGGATCTATTTCTTTTGTCTTTTGAGCAATTTCTTGCATCGTTTCAACATCAATCAATCCCATCAAATCAAAACGAAGTCCGTCAATTCCGTATGCTTTCTGCCAGAAAAGGCAGGAATCCACAATCAATTTTCTCACCATTGGTCTTTCGGAAGAAAAATCGTCGCCACACCCTGACGAATTGGTAAGTTTCCCTTGTTTATCTTTACGGAAATAATAATTCGGAACAGTTTTTTCAAAAGAGGAAAAAGCATATTCGTAAACATGGTTAAAAACGACGTCTAAAACAACCCGAATACCGTTTTTATGAAGAGTAGAGACCATTTTTTGAATCTCTTGGATTCTGGATAATGGATTTTTTGGCGAAGAGGAATAAGAACCTTCGGGAACAAAATATTGAATAGGATCATAGCCCCAGTTATATTCTTCGAAGCCTTTTTCCTCATCCACGGATCCGAAATCGTTAAGAGGTTGTAATTGAAGATGAGTAATTCCTAATTCCTTAAGATAATCTAAAGAGATGGGGTGCCCACCAATGGTTTTCCTATTTTCTTCCGCAAGGCCTAAATATTTACCCTTATTTTTAATAGAAGAATACTTATCAATTGTTAAATCACGGACATTTCCTTCGTAAATAACGGCTTCTAGAGGATTTTTAAAGGGAGGAAGTTCTTCTCTATGGAAAGCAAAATCAAACGTCGAAGGGTCAATAACAACCGATGCTTTCGCATTTTCTGTTGATCCTTTTGCGCATGGATCGATTGTATAGACACCAATTTCGTTATTTGTTACAAAATAAAGATATTTTTGAAGTTTGAAGTCACCTTCTAAAGTAAGAGAAAACACCCCATGTTCTCCTCTTTTCATCGTATAAGTTATTTCTTCGTTATCATTTAAAAGGAAGAGTTTTACGGAGGAGGCCAAAGGTGCCCAAAGTCTCCATGTTGTCTTTTCTTTGCTATATATAGCGCCTAACTCTCCCGAAAAATAAAAATCTTTGTCAAATGTCGGGAAGGTGGTCGCCTCGGATACATCAAGAGGGAATTCGCCAATCCCTGGAAGAAATAAAAAGTAGGAATGTCCTAATTCAAGAGGCTTCGCCAATTTAAATTCAATAAAAGAATGCGATGGCGTAAAAGCAGTTTTGCTAGGAAAAAGTTTTTGTCTTTCTTTTCTGTCTATAAGCAAAATAAAGCTCTGGTTCAAATAATTGATATCAGAAAGAGAAACAAAACGAATGCAGTCAGCTGCAACCAAACGGGCAGAAATATACGTATCTTTCATAGAATTACAATCGCTATAGCATAGTCTCCATCATGAGAAATGGATACTTCATATTCCTTTCTTTGATAAAGAAGAATTGGCTGTCCTCCTTCACGATAAGAAACATCAATTTCGTTCATTCTCGCTCCAGAAAGACCTGTTCCTAAGGCTTTCAAGAACGCTTCTTTGGCGGCAAACCTCCCACCAAGAAAAGAGCGTTTATCTTTTCTTTGAGCAAAGATCTCTCTTTCTTTTGGACTGAGAATCCCACGAATAAAAGCCTCATTATCAAGTTGAAGGCGCCTTAAATCAACGATATCACAACCTACTTTCATTTATCGTTGTCTCCTCCAAAGTCTTCGTTTCCGTTACTAAGCATCGATGGGTCATGAACCAAAACACGAGCTCCTTTTGCAGAAGATTGGGAATCTGGCTCTCCAACGATTCCTTCGGCTTTTAAACGGTTGAAGATTTTTCCAGCACGAGGGAAACCAACCGAATACGTACGTTGAATCTTCGAAATGGAAGTATATTCTTGGCTCATAACGTCCGCTTTAATGGTTTCGTAAAGATCGCCTTTCTCTTTTTCTCTTTGAGCGGCTCTTTCAATCTTTTCGTTTTCTTCCGCAATCTTTTCATCATTCGAATGATCGGTTAAATCGGTGAAATTAGGATCATAAACCACTTTTTGTTGAGAACGGATAAAGTCCGTGACGGCGTCAAGTTCTTCATCTTGAACAAAGCAACCTTGGCAACGCACAAAGCCTCCGCCTTTCGATACTTCAGCACAATCAACGAGCATATCGCCATAACCATTTAGCTCTTCTGCTCCGGCACGACCTAAAACGGTTTGGGAATCCTGAGTAGACTTCACTTTTAAAGCAACACGGACACCCAAATTGGCTTTAATAACGCCTGTAATGACATCAACAGAAGGTCTTTGAGTTGCAACAATTAAATGAATACCAGCGGCACGTGCTTTTTGGGCAATACGCACGACGCTTTCGCCAATATTCTTGCAAGTATTAGACAAATCCGCGTATTCATCGATAAAAACAACGATGAATGGCATTTTTTCTACGCCTGCTTTTGGACAATACTTATCATTATAGGAACGAATGTCACGAACACCGGCAAACTCAAAAAGAACGAGTCTTTTTTCCATTTCGTCGATTAATTTATCCAAACACACTTTTGCTTGGCTTGGTTCCTTGATAACTGGGCAAAGAAGATGAGGGATATCGTGATATTTAACCATTTCAACACGTTTAGGATCGATTAAAACAAGTTTCAAATCCTCTGGACGGTTTCTCATGATTAAAGAAGCTAAGATGCCATGGGCAAAAACGGATTTACCTGAACCCGTGCCACCAGCGATAAGCATATGAGGGAATTTGCTTAAATCAGCGCAAATTTTATTGCCTGAAATATCCACACCAAATGGAATAAACATGTTTTTCGTAGGATCTTTTGGAAGAGCATCAAGCATTTCACGGAAAGAAACGGTCGTTGAACGGTCATTGGCAATTTCTAATCCCGAGGTTGTTTTTCCCATAATGATTTCTTCATAACGAGTATGAACACCACCTAAATGGGCGGAGATATCTTTAATATAGCGGCCAACACTGCTAACACTTGTGCCACGATCGACTTCAATATCGTAACGGGTGACAGAAGGCCCAATTGTGTAGGAAACAACCTTAGCTCCAACGTCAAAGCTTTCAAAGGTTTGGTTAATAATGTCAGTTCTTTGCTGACAAAGGAGTTTATTTTGTTCGACAATACTTGGATCAACCTGATAGGTCTTTAACAAATCCTCTGGAGGGAATTCATAAGGCGGTCTTTCTTTGGCCGGTTTCATGCCAAGTTTTTCTTCTTGAGAAATTTCTTTCTTTTGTAAGAGCACGCTTTCGTCTTTTTTTTCTTCCTCAACTGGAATAGGCTCTACCTCAACAGGCTGAATTTGAATTTCTTCCTCTTCTTCAGGATAAGAAGGAGCTTTTTCTTCAGAAACAACGTTTTCTTTCTCAATGTTGCTTATAACAGGGGCCACTTTCTTTCTTGGCGCTGAAGTTGGAGCAATTGGTGTTTCTTCCTCCATCTTTTGCTCTTGATAGGAAGGAGGCTCAGGAAGGGTTTCTTCTTGAGGAAGAGGCTTTTCTTCAACAGGCGTTTCTTCCATTTTTGGAGTAGCTGGAATCGAAACTTTTTTCTCTTCTTTAACAGTTTGAGTGACGTTTATATTTGGAATTTCATTTGTTTCTTCGTTCGATAAAGTAACTTCGCCAAAATCCGGTTTGGTTTCTTGACGTAGCACTTTCTCTTCGTGAATAGGCTCTTCCTGAATTTCCGCTTTTTTCATAGCTGGAGCAGTTTCTTTGGCTTCATCTGGTTTAAAAACTGCTTCTTGCATGCTGTTTTCAAATGTTTCTTGCACAAAAACATTCTCTTTTGCAGGCTCTACAGGTGCCGTTTCCTGTGGCACAGGAGAAACTTCGCTTACCGTCTTTGAATGATAAAGATTCGTACGGGAAGGTATATTTTCAGGGAGAGGGGCTTCAGGTTTAACTTCATAGGATAACGAAGAGGAAGAAACATCCTCATTCATTTCGATTGGTTGATTTTCTTCAACGTATTTTTCTAAAGCGCGACGGCTTTCTTCTTCTGCTTCACGAAGAGAGGCTTCGCTTTCTTTTTTTGCCTTATAAGCGCCGTATTTCGAGGAAATAAAGTGTGCAAAACGAAGAATGAAAGGCAACAAAATAAGAACAATGCCGCCTAAAATCACAACAATGGCAATCGTTATCGTCAAAGCATCTCCAACCAAGTTCATAAGGGAAGCAAGGCCAGTAAAAATAATGCCGCCACCTTCATTTGTATCAAAGACGCCTTTTCCTAAAACGAATTGACCTTTTAATCCTGTCTTTTCCGTGCCGTAAAGATCGTGTAAATTCAGGTTATTTTTCGCATAAAAACAAGCGGAAATATAGCCAGAGATAAGGGAAAAACCGATAAAAAGGAGGAAAAAACCGAGGATGACTTTCCAGGTGATTTTCTTTTTCCCTTCAACGCCACCAAAAAGAATCCATAAACCATAGAAGAGAAAGGCAGGTAAAAGGATCCAATAGCCAATTATTCCAAAAAGATATTCGAAAAGGAAGGCGATACCCCAGGTCGTTTTCGTAAAAGCAGAAAGGAAAAAGGCTAGGGAGGAAATCGCTAAAGTGGCCCCCAAGGCGCGTACAAGGTGATTCGGAGTGTAGATTTTATTTTTCATATCTTCCCCCTCACGAAACTTATTTTTCAATTAAAAGAGGCAAAACCATCGGTTCTTTGCCAGTTTGACGACGAATGACACGGAAAGTGTGGTCATAAAGGTCATCTTTAATTTCATCTAGACTCATATTGCCGCGAGCTAAATCTTCTCTAAGCGTTTCGTTAAACACCTTTGTGACATCTCTAAGTAAGGCTTCTCCATCCCCCATCATCACTAAACCACGGAATTGAATATCAGGCGTTCCAATGACTTTATGGGTGCCTTTTTCTAGGGTAACGGCCATAATCACTACGCCTTGAGAGAGCTTTTGACGATCTTCAAGAACAGCCGATCCAACGTCTCCGACCCCGATGCCATCGATCATAAGATCGCCATGAGGGATCTCATCAGGTACCACATCGGCTCCCTTTTCGTCAAAATGGACACAGGTTCCATTTTCAAGAAGGAAAACGGATTGATGAGTTAAATTTCCACCCATTTTCAAAGAGACTTCAGCATTGGTAAGCAAATCCTTGAAATATCCTTTTAATGGGATGTAGTACTTTGGATGAAGCAAGGAAATCATCATCTTTAAGTCTTCTTCGGAGGCATGCATTCTAAAGAAGACCTTTTTGCTGATATTCGTAACGTGACAACCACTACGATAAAGTTCATCTAAAGCATCTGTCGCTTCCATTTCCGTGTTGTCATTCGAAGGGCAAGCCATGATAAAAGAATCGTTTTCATCTAAAGAAACAAGACGTCCGCTTTCGGATTGTCCAGAAGCTAAAAGGGCAATTTTACGATAAAGCCTTGTGCCATAGCCGAGCATTAAAACGACGATGTCTTGGGCACGATAACGATGAATGTCCTCATTAGAGGCATAATTTTCTCTAGGCAATAAGAATTGTCCAGATTGTTGCATATTTTTTAAGGTTTCAGCCGTTTCTTCATCATATGGGATAACGCGTTTATGAGCGGCAACCGCCATTTGCAAAACTTCGTCGATGTTATAAAAATTCGATCCAAACATTGCAACGAAAACGCGTCCAAGTGCGTCTTTTACGTTCTTTTCGATAAGCGGAGTGAGCTTATATTTAGGTGCGGTATACCCAAGTTTGTCGGCAAAAACCGATTCTGGGCAAAGCACAAGGGTTTTATCTTCCGCAATCTTAGCAATCATATTCAAATCGGTTAAATAAGATGCAGAAGCGTTATTTTCGATAACAAAATCAGAAGTGAAAACGATATTTCCTAAATCGGAAGAAATCGCAATACCGCTTGATTGAGCAATATTATGCGAGGTTTGGAAGAAAGAAATCTTACGTTTTCCGATATAAAAGGTGCAAGATGGATTCACAACGTGAAAATCAAATTTCACATCGCCATTCCCAACGTGCTTAGCAAAGTTCTTAAACATTTCGGTCGTAACTTTCGAACCGTAGATTGGTGCTGGAACATCTTTATAGATGTATGCCAAAGCCCCCACTTCATCATCATGTCCGTGTGGTAAAAGATAAGCTTTTACGCGGTTTTTATTTTCTTGAAGGTAAGAAAAATTTGGAATAACGAAATCAATTCCAGGCATTGTTTTATCTGGATATTTAATGCCGCATCCAACAACATATATCTCATCGTTTACTTCAACAACGGTGCAATTCTTTCCGTCTTCGTCTAAACCGCCGAGGGCAAATATTTTCACTTTATCGCTCATAAATACTCAATCATCCTTTTCTACGCCTAAAAATTAGGCATTTCCAAAGATTATTATAATCTTTACCCTCTTTTTTAGGAATATGACATGCAATGTTTTTCGAAAAAAGAAAAGCCCCTTAAGCAAGGAGCTAGTCAATGGATAATTCTTTTATCGGTGAAGCGTCTACCTCTTTACGAATTGTGATGAGGTCATCTTCTATTGTTGCATAGGAGGCTTCATTGCCACCTTTCGGGAAGGAAATGGAACCAGGATTTAGCCAAATCATGCCGTCTTTCTTTTCTAAAACTTGGATGTGAGTATGCCCAGAAACAAGAATGTCGCCTTTTTGTGCTTTTAGAAGAGCGATGGAATACTCATCTCCATGATATAGGTCAAAGAAATGGCCATTCATTTCAAAACGTGGGCAATCTTCTAAAGGAAAGGCTAGAAGCATTCCATCGACACGGGAATCACAATTGCCGCGCACTCCAATGATCTTGGAAGCATATTGATTTAACATCTTGCTTACTTCCATAGGCTCATAATCATTAGGAACCCCATTCCTTGGGCCGTTATAAAGATAATCGCCTAGAAGGAAAATCCGATCAGGCTCGAATTCAGCAATTCTTTCTTCAAGCATTTTCATTCTTTCGACACGACCATGTATATCCGAAGCAATTAAGATTTTCATTTTATTTTCTCCATGTTGCGGGTGGAAATAACATCTACTCCCGTTCCGCAAACATTAGGAATTATAACATCTCCAATATACACAGGCGCAACGATATGAACTTTATTAATTGACTGCATGACGTCCATTATCTTTCTTTTTGGAATAGGGTCTTTGGTTTTCACTGGACACATCGCTAAAGAAGCATCAGAAATGCGGACTGTCGAAGTAACCACACGCGTAGGGTTAGAGATTTCTTGTTTGCCGTATGCCGCCCCTCTAGGGCAAAAATTTCCCGTAACATTCAAAGACTCGTCCACTTGAAGATGACAGCCTCTTGGACAGCAGATACAAATGAGTTCTTTCATTTCATCTCCTCCTTAGCAATTAAGGAAACATCTAAAACTCCTTGGCTAGTTTTTAGTAGATTTTTAGGCATTTTTTCGATTTCCATTTCACTAGGTATAATCACAGGTTTAAACACTTTTTTAATGACTTCGCCATTCAGTTTATAAACGATATAAACATTCTTCGATGGCTGGCGAACGCGGAATTTAAAATCAATCGATTCTGGGGAAGAGGCAAGATCAATTAGGTCAGGGATAACATAACCTATGCCAAATCCCGCTTTCGTAAGAATTACCTCTTTTGAATGCGTTAATCCCTTTTGAAGATAATTTGCCGCATTCTCTCCTGCCACTTTCGCTTCCAACGCAACATTATCGACCAAATCATGGACATGAAGGACATTGCCGCAGCTAAAGATTCCAGGAATGGTTGTTTCATAGTTTTCATTGACTAATGCACCACGAGATGAAGAAGTTTTTGCGCCCGCATCTTTTAATAAATCATTGTTAGGAATTAATCCAATAGAAAGAATCAAAGTATCGCAATCAAACTCTTTTTCCGTACCGACAATAGGTTGCTTTTTATCATCCACTTGAGCAATGACGACCTTCTCTAAACGGGATTTTCCTTCCGCTTTTATAACCGTATGGCTTAAATATAAAGGGATATCATAATCATAGAGGCATTGAACCATATTACGGTTAAGCCCGTTTGACCAAGGACAAATTTCGGCTACGCCAAGGACCTTTGCTCCTTCTAAGGTAAGACGTCTAGCCATAATTAAGCCAATATCGCCGCTTCCAAGGATAAAAACGCGCTTGCCGACCATATAGCCATATTCGTTTAAAAACAATTGGGCTTGCCCAGCTGTTAGAATACCCGCCGGTCTATCACCGGGAATTCCGATAGCGCCTGCATTTCTTTCATAACACCCAGCAGCCATAACGATTGCTTTCGCTTGAATTTCTTCTATACCTCCGTCTTCGGAAGAAAAGGTAACAATTTTATCCGATGAAATCGATGTAACATAGGTGTTTAGTTTATATTCGATTCCTTTTTCTTTTATCTTTTCGATAAAACGATCCGCAAATTCTGGTCCGGTTAGCTCTTCTTTAAATAAGGCCAAACCGAATCCGTTATGGATGCATTGGTTTAAAATACCGCCTAAAAATTCATTTCTTTCAAGAATGAGGATGTCTCTTATTCCTTTATCATAGGCTGCTAAAGCTGCGGCCATGCCGGCACTTCCGCCACCGATGATAAGCAAATCTCTTTTTTTCATCTTCCTTCCTCCTTCTTGACTTCGTATTCTAAAATCTCGCTATCATCCTTATCATAAAGAACTTCTAAAGGAGAGATATTCCACTTCTTGGCTAGCAAAGAAATGACTTTTGGCTGGCAAAAACCTCCTTGGCATTTGCCAAAACCAGCACGGGTTCTTTTCTTTACGCCCTTAATGGTCTTAACAGGAATACTTCGAGAAAGCACATCCATTATTTCTCCGACAGAGATTTTCTCGCAATCGCAGATAATATGGCCATAATCTTTATTTTCTTGAATGAGTTTATTTCTTTCTTCAATGCTCATTTCCTTCAATTTTTGATATGGACGAACGCGTGGGTTGTAGTTTTCTTTTTCCTTTAAAGGAAAGATGTTTCCTACAAGTTCCTTAGCCACATATTCTCCAATGGCTGGAGAAGAAGCCAAACCAGGCGATTCAATACCTGCAACATTGATAAAATGTGGATAAGTCTTGGATGCTTCAATGATGAAATCATGCGTTGATGGGGTCGCTCTAACACCAGCAAAAACACGAATTTGCTGATTGAAAGGAATATTCGGAACAAGTTTTGTTGCTTCTTTTCTAATATTATTCAAAGTCATTGTATCCGTTGAGAAGTCTTCTTTTTCGTTTTGAACTTCGCTAGATGGCCCCACTAGATAATTGCCGGATGTGGTCATCGTAACCAAAATTCCTTTTCCTTTTTCGGATGGCAATGGGAAAAGAACATGATTTACCAAGCCTTTTGCATAGTGATCCAAAACAAAATATTCGCCTTTTCGAGGAATAATGCGCCATGAGATAGGCTCAATCATCTTTGCAATATCATCCGAATGAAGGCCTGCCGCATTGATAACAACCTTGCTTTCATAGCTACCTTTATTGGTTTTACATAAAAAAGCACCGTTTTCTAAAGGAGTAATGGAAACGACTTCTTCATCCAAGTGAAGTTTCACACCATTATCGCACGCGTTTTCCATCGCATGTGCCGTTAACTCAAAAGGAGAGATAATCGCTCCTGTTGGGCAAAAAAGAGCTCCTTTCACTTCCGGATTGATATTCGGTTCCATCTTTTGGACCTCTTCTTTTGTAAGAAGCTCTGTTGGAACGCCATTCATTTCCCCTCTATTTTTTAAATCTTTTAAAAGAGGAATCTGACCTTCTTCTAAGGCAATCGTCAAGGTTCCGCAACCGAAAAAAGGCACATCCAGTTCTTCACAAACCTTTTTCATCATTCTGTTTCCAAGAACATTGAATTTGGCTTTTCTGCTTCCAGGTAAGGGATCGTATCCAGAATGGCATATGGCAGAATTTGCCATCGAAGTCACATTGCCAACATCATTTTCTTTTTCAAGAACCAAAATATCGAGCTCATAACGTGAAAGGCTCCTGGCAATAAAAGAACCAACCGCTCCAGCTCCTATAATTAATACGTCCAACATAATATTTCTATTATAAAGAAAGGGCTTACATTTTGGAATAAAATAATCGGTAAAAAGTTCAAAAAGAAAAGACCCCACTCAAGAGTGAGGTCAAATGCAAAGAGAATTAGTGACGGTTGTTATTACGTGGGCCGTTGTGGTTGGATGGACGGTGTCCGTTATCCTTGCCACCTTTACTGGCTGGACGTTCACTTCTTGCTGGGCGTTCCACATAATCGGCTGGTTTTTCGATGAATTCACGATGAGAGAGTTTGATCTTTCCATCCTCTAAGCCAATAACGACAACTTTGAGAACATCGCCGACTTTGACGACATTTGTTGCATCATCGATATATTTCCAATCTAAGCGGGATACGTGGCAAAGTCCATCGGTATCGCCAAAGAGGTTGACGAAGGCACCGTAGTTTTCAACACGAGTAACCTTTCCTTCATAAATTTCACCAACTTTAGCTTCACGGACGATATCGTCGATTCTTTGTTTGGCTTTTTCAATCATCTCTTTATCGGTGTGATAAATGGTGACTTTGCCAGAATCTTCAACATCAATCTTCACTTGTCCGCAAGAGGCGATGATATCGTTAATCACCTTTCCGCCTGTTCCGATAACATCACGGATCTTATCTGGATCAATATGGAAGGTAACCATCTTAGGGGCATATTTGCTGACTTCTTTACGTGGTTCAGGGATGCAAGCTTCCATCACTTCACGAATCTCAGCACGTGCTTTGTTAGCTTGGGCAAGAGCTTCAGAAAGAACATCTCTTGTAACGCCATGGATCTTAATATCCATTTGAAGGGCGGTAATGCCTTTCACGGTACCAGCACATTTGAAGTCCATATCACCGAAGTGATCTTCCATGCCTTGGATATCGGTAAGGATGGTGTAATGATTGTTCTCTTTATCTGGTGCACGGCTTGGATCATCAGTGATTAAGCCCATGGCAATACCAGAAACAACGTTCTTGATTGGGACACCTGCTGCCATAAGGGACAAGCAAGAAGCGCAAATCGAAGCTTGAGAAGAAGAACCGTTAGATTCCACAACATCAGCAACGCAACGAATTGTATAAGGGAAATCCTCAATCGAAGGAATCACATAGCTAAGAGCTCTCTCACCTAAGGCACCATGTCCAATTTCACGACGACCTGGACGGCCCATTCTGCCAATTTCACCGACAGAATATGGTGGGAAGTTATATTGATGCATGAAGGTCTTATCAGCTTCGCCAGTAAGAGAATCAATGATTTGAGCATCAGAAAGAGGGCCTAAGGTTGTAGTCGAAATGACTTGGGTTTGTCCACGGGTGAACATAGCCGAACCATGAGCTCTTGGAAGCAAATCGATTTGGGCGTTTAATGGACGGATCTCATCGACTTTACGGCCATCTGGTCTAACCTTATCTTCAATGATAAGACGACGAACTTCTTTTGCGACCATTCCTTCGAGAATATCTTCGACCATAAGCATGGTTTGAGCATGCTCTTTTTCGTTGGCATATTCTCTTGCGTCATAATCATCAAGGATTTCATTCTTCAAAGCATCGATCTTGTCTTGTCTTTCAAGCTTATCCATCGTGTGATCGATAGCATCGACCATGCGATCATTGATACGAGAATAGATGTCGTTCTTAATGGTTTCATCTGGAGCATAAAGATCGATGTGGCGTTTTGGCTTGCCAACCGCTTTAATGATTTCTTCTTGGAAAGCACAAAGTTTCTTGATAGCTTCATGACCAAACATGATAGCGTCAAGCATTTCTTCTTCTGGAACTTCGGCTGCACCAGCTTCGACCATCATGATGGCATCTTTGGTACCAGCAACAGTTAAGTTAATATCGGAGAGTGCTTTTTCTTCGACACTTGGGTCAATAATCATTTGACCATTGATTCTTCCAACGACAACGCCAGCGATTGGGCCATCGAATGGAATGTTAGAAATGCAAAGTGCTAAAGAAGCGCCGAGCATAGCAGCCATTTCTTGTGGAGCGGCTGGGTCACAGGACATAACGGTGTTCACGATTTGAACTTCGTTACGGAAACCTTCGGCGAATAAAGGACGGATTGGACGGTCAATTAAACGGGCACTTAAGGTTTGATGTGCGTCTGGGGATCCTTCTCTTCTTAAAAAACTTTGAGGAATTTTACCAGAAGCGTATTGTTTTTCGATATAGTCGACAGTAAGAGGGAAGAAATCTCCTCCTTTTGGTTCATCGGCGCAGCAAGCCGTTGATAAAACGACTGTGTCACCGAAACGGACTAAGACCGCGCCGTCGGCTTGTTTGGCGATCTCTCCGGTTTCGATTTGAAGGTGACGACCTTCAAATTCCATTTGGAATACTTGTTTACTCATTCTTTTTTCCTTTTTGTAATACTTATCTAGTTTAGCACATCAAAGAAAGCCACGATACAAACTTTAGGAAGAAAAAAGTGTGTTTACCATAAAATTGGCTTTTTCAAAGAAAAAAGCCCTGCAATAAGACTGAACTGTACCCCAAATCCTGGACTAGTTAATCGCATTATATCATACCTACCATGGATGCTTCCCTAAATTTGGCCGGAGGCATCCATTTTGTTCTCTCCTTAATCCTCCTATTATTGTAGTAATCGATGTATTCGCCAATCGCCCGCTTGAGCTGCTCAAACGTTTGAAACAGATGCTCGCGGCCATAAAACATTTCCCTTTTCAACGTCCCGAAGAAAGTCTCCATGATGCAGTTGTCGATGCAATTCCCCTTCCTGGACATGGATTGCACAATCCCCTTGTCCTTGAGCCTCTCGCCATATCGCTTCATTTGATATTGCCACCCTTGATCGCTGTGGAATATGAGCCCTTCTAAGTTTGGGTTTTTCTCGAAGGCCTCGTCCAGCATCCGATTGGTTTGCTCAAAGTTTGGCGATAGCGACAAATCCCATGCCACGATATCGGTTCCAAACATATCTAATATGGGTGATAGGTACGCTTTCCCGAACGGGCAGTTGAACTGCGAGACGTCGGTTGTCCACTTTTCGTTCGGCTTGGTCGCCGAGAAATCGCGATTGATAACATTGTCCGCGACGGCGCCTACGGTCCCCATGTACGAATGGTATTTGACCTTTGGCGTAATCGCCCTCAAGCCCAGCCTCCCCATTATCCTTTGGACCTTTTTGTGGTTTACGGCGGTGGCCCTGTCCTTGTACTTTTCCCTCAATCTTGAGCTGAGCTCAATAGTCACTCTCCTGACGCCGTAACGGCGCTTGTTTTCCTTGAAGATGGCCTGGATCAGCTCGATTGCCTCCCGGTTCTTTGCATCCATGTCTGGCTTGCCTATCTCAAAATAGTAGGTCGACTTGGACAGCGAGGCCGCTTTCAGCAATGTCGGCAGTCTGAACCCCTGGCTGGGGTCCATCATTTCCTTGATCGCTTTTGCTTTTTCGCCTTGGGATGCGCGGCGCCCCTCTTCATCACCAAGGCATCGAGTTTTTTAGGTAAGCGTTCTCCGCTTCCAGGTACTCGTTTCTCGCTCTGAGCAGCTCCAGCTCTTCCTTCTCTGACGGCGCTAGCTTGACTTTCTTTTTCTTTGGCATATCGGGTCCCTTACGCTTTCTTCCTGCCCGACATTCTAAACCATCCATGCCGTTTTCACGATACTTTCTCACCCATTGATAAAGCTGGCCTGAATCAATATTGGCTCCCATCGCAACGCTTCTTAGCGAATTGCCGGCAAGGACCTTCGAAACCAGCTCGAATCGTTCAGCGGCCGTCCATTTCTTATTGGTTCCGGGGTGCTTCAGGCCGTCGATTCCCAGATCTTCATATCTTTTGGCCCAACCGCGGACATGTCTTAAAAAATCCCTCTTGCTCTTGACGCCTGGTGGGATTTCTACCCTTGCGTGCCTTTTATACTTGTCTACGCAATCAAGTTTAAATTCAAATGTGTATTTCATGAAAAATACCCCTTTCCTGGTTTTGTCCAGGATTTGGGGTACAGTTCAGACAGGGCTAAATAAACTGCTATAAAGCTTATTTACGAAGTTTGAGGGATTCGATCAAAGCAGCATATGCTTCATGATCGTTTTTCTCAAGATAGGATAAGAGAGCGTGACGTTTTCCAACGAGTTCAGTTAAGGAACGTTTGGCAACAGCGTCGCCTTTATTGTTCTTTAAGTGAGCGGTTAATTCAGAAATTCTTTTAGTGAGGATAGCGACTTGGACTTGGGTGCTACCAGTGTCTTTTTGATCCTTTCCGAATTTTTGGATAATGACGTTCTTTTCTTCTTTTGTTAACATGTTTTTTCTCCTTTCGAATCGTCTTAGCCTTGTCTAAGCTTGGTCAAAGAGAGTGGCCAAACAAGGGCAAGCTGCATTGAGTATTTTAGGTAAAAAAGAACCTTGTTTCAATATATTTTTCGTTAATGAAACGCTTACACGATAAAAATTGTTTGCTTGCACGCACGCGTGAGAATAAAATTCTTAAGGCACTTTTCTAGGAGGAAACACTATGAACATGCGTAATATTGCGATTATCGCTCACGTTGACCATGGAAAAACAACCTTGGTTAACTCCTTACTCACTTCTTCTCACACCTTCCGTGATAACGAAGAAGTTCAAGACAGAATGATGGATTCTAACCCTCTTGAGCATGAAAGAGGAATCACCATTTTAGCGAAGACCACCGCTGTTAAATGGAATGATACAAAAATTAATATCGTCGACACCCCAGGGCACGCCGATTTCGGAGGAGAGGTCGAACGTATTATGCACATGGTCGATGGTTGCCTTCTTTTAGTAGACGCTTATGAAGGAACAATGCCTCAAACACGTTTTGTTTTGAAAAACGCTTTGCAAAACCATATTCGCCCAATCGTTGTTATTAACAAAGTCGACCGTCCAAACGCCGATCCACAAAAAGCCGTGGATGAAGTTTTGGATCTTTTCATCGAACTTGGCGCACCAGATGATTTACTTGATTTCCCTGTTTGCTATGTTTCCGCTTTAAATAACACTTCCTCTTTGGACCCAGATCCAAAGACCCAAAAACCTGGCATGGATTGTCTTTTTGATTTGATTGTCAAAAATATTCCTGCCCCACAATGTGACCCAAGTTTGCCTTTCCAATGGCAATCTGCTCTTTTGGATTATAACGATTTCGTCGGAAGAATCGGTATCGGCACCATTCGTAGAGGACACGTTCATGTTGGCGATACATTAACCGATTTAAGAAAAGATGGAACAAAGACGAACTTCAAAGTTATGAAGCTTTATACCTTCTATGGCATGAGCAAGAATGAAGTAAACGAAGTTGAATGTGGTGATATCTGCGGTATCGCTGGTCTCCCAGATATGGGTGTTTCCGATACGATTTGCGATCCTTCCCTCGTTGAAGCCTTACCTCCTCTTCGTGTTGATGAACCGACCCTTCAAATGGAATTTGGAACCAACACTTCTCCATTAAGAGGACAAGATGGCAAGAAAGTTACCGCTCGTGTTTTGGAAGAAAGACTTTATGAAGAAACGCAAAGAGACGTTTCTTTGAAATTCGCTCGTATTCCAAACTCCGAAAGATGGGTTGTTTCTGGACGTGGCGAATTGCATTTAGGCGTTTTAATCGAAACCATGCGTCGTGAAGGGTACGAACTTGAAGTTTCCAAACCTCAAGTTATCACCAAAATCATCGATGGCGTTAAATGCGAGCCATTCGAAGATCTTCAAATCGATGTTCCAAATGAATTCGTTGGCGATATGATGACCACTTTGGGTGAAAGAGGAGCCTCCCTTGTTGATATGAATGATTCCGGAAGCACCACTCGTTTAAATTACGTGATTCCTTCCCGTGGATTAATCGGTTTCATCTCCAACTTTATGACGATGACAAAGGGATATGGCATTATCAACCATATGTTCAAAGAATATCGTCCAATGTTAAAAACGGATATTGGCGAAAGAAATATCGGCGTTCTTGTTTCGACGGATAAGGGACAAAACGAAGCTACTTCTTACGCTCTTCAAAAGGTTGAAGAACACGGAACGATGTTTATCGTCCCTGGAGATATCTGCTATGAAGGCATGATTGTTGGCGAACATCGTTATCCTGTCGATCTTGCTGTAAATTGCACTCAAGCAAAGCCAATGACCAACGTTCGTTCTTCGACAAGAGAGCTTATGATTGTCTTAAAAGCTCCACGTAAGATGTCTTTGGAAGCATGTCTCGATTACATCAATTCCGATGAACTCGTCGAAATCACTCCACATGTCATCCGTATGAGAAAGAGAATCTTAGATACTTCTGAGAGAAAGAAATTCGACGCTCACCAAAAAGCTGAAAAGGAAGCGCTACAAAAATAATAAGGAAAATAATTCCTTAGGCTGCCTCATAAGCAGTTTTTCCTTTTTGGATAAGGCCCTATTTGCTAGCGAAGAAGGCCTTATCTTTTTTTAATTGTTCTTTTAATTCTTCTAAGGATGAGAACTTTTTCTCTTCCCGAAGGAAATCCAGAAATTCAATCTTTATTACTTTTCCGTAAATGTCTTGATCGAAAGAAAGAAGATGGCTTTCAATCAAATCATGATGAAGAAGGCCTATTGTCGGATTATTCCCGATATTGATAATCGATGGATATTTTTTATTCTCCACCCAAGTATATCCAGCATATACCCCACGTTTAGGAATAACGTAAGAGTCATTTTCTTCTAAATTGACAGTCGGAAAAGAAATCTTTCTTCCATTTCTAAGTCCAGGAACCACCTTACCCTTTAAAGAATAAAGGTAGCCAAGCTCGGAATTCGCCTCCTTGATTTTTCCTTCTTCTAGGAAAGAAACAATCGTTCTGGAGGATATTTTGCCATAACGATCTTCCAATAAAGGGCAAACGGAAACGTGGAAGAAATTCTTTAAATATTCCACTTTCCCTTCTTTTCCTTTCCCAAAAGAGTAATCTTCCCCAACAACTAAATAAGAGGGAGAGATTTTTTGGAGGACTTTTTGAACGAATTCCTCTTTGCTAAGAGATAAAAAAGAAAGATCGGTATGGATAATATAGGCATAATCAATGCCAAAACGTTCGAATAAATCTAGTTTGTCCTCTAAAGAAGTCAATTCTTTTAAAGACTTGCCAGTATTGGGAAGAAGGCTGGCTAAATTCTTATCAAAAAGAAGAACGCCAGTTTTTTTCGTCAAAGATTTAGCTTTCTTGATAAGTTCTTGATGTCCTAAATGGACTCCATCAAAATAGCCTAAAAGAAGAGATCCTCCTTCTAATTGAGGGATATTATCTCCTAAAGAAAAGAAAATTCTTTCCATTAAAATAAGCCTCTTTCTGGCTTATAAACCAATGTATCTTCTACCTTTTTATAGATTGCTAAAGCCATTTCGCCTTTTTTAACAACGATACTTTCCCCTAAATACTTTCCAACATAGAGCATGACTCCGTTAAGGACTTCCTTATATTCTTCTTCATCTTGGATTTGATAGGCAGGAAAAGGGAGGTATGGGCTAGCATCGATTAAAGAATTTTCGTTTAAGGAATCCAATTTAACCGCGTCTTTTAAGGAAAAATTACCCAAGGATGTTCTTTCTAACTCCTCTAAATAACCGATATTGCCTAATTTCTTTGCAATATCTTCGCCTAAAACACGGATATAGGTTCCACGAGAGACTTCCGTTTCAAAAGTTAGAACATTCTTTTCTAAAGAGATGAATTTAAGCGAATAGATAAAGACTTTACGTGGTTTTCTCTCCACTTCAATTCCTTTATGGGCTTTCTTATAAAGAGGAACACCATCGATTTTAATCGCAGATGTCATCGGAGGAATTTGTTCTCCTTCCCCTAAAAAGTAAGAGAAAACTTCCTCGATTTCCTTTTGGCTAAAGTTAGGAACCTCTTTCTCTTCGAGTATTTCTCCGTCTATATCCCCGGTTGATGTTTTCTTTCCTAAATGAAGCTTTGCAACATACGTTTTCTTTGAATCATCAAGATAGGTTAAAAATTTAGTGCCTTTATTAACGCCAATAACCAATAATCCAGTCGCAAAAGGATCGAGGGTGCCTAAATGCCCCACTCTTTTTGTATGAAAAAGATGACCTATCGCATTATCGACATTGCGAGAGGTCATGCCTTTGTCTTTGTTTAATAAAATAATTCCGTCATTCATATCCTCTATTATAAGAGGAAAAGAAGATATATTGTAGAGAATCAGAAGTCAGGAAGAAGAACTTTGAAGTCTTTTTCAACAGTTTCCCTATAACCATCCATGATATAAGCAAGCGCCTTATCTATTGAAGAAGCAAGAGAAGCCAAAAGCGCCTTGTTCGTATCAAAATCGGCAGAGAAGCCATTGTAGGTTACTTTCTTATCAAAATAGAAAGCGTTGGTTCCCATTTTATGCTTTTTTGATAAGAAAGACGATCCGATAAAATAGTCTTTCTCGTTTCTTCTTAAGCCGAGAATAACATCATACGCTTTATTATCAAATCCCTTTTCGTTAAAATAAACTCCAACTATGGCGTCATAACCGTATGATGCTTTTGGAGGAACAAAATAGTACGTGGTAGAAAGAATGACTTCGTTTTCATTGTCGGATGGATGAAGCGTACCCGTATATGGGTTTCCTAAAAAGCCAGACGATTTCGTTTCTTGATAAAGATCTTTTAAGGCGCTTTTTGCTGAAGATGCACAAGAAGTCAAACTTGCTAGTAGTAAGAAAAAACATGCAATTACTTTTTCTTTTTTCATAATAATTCTCCCTAAATAAATAGTAATCACCATGTTTATCTTGATTTGATATTGTTAAAATAAATATGTATGGTCAGTTATCATTTAAGAAATATCCTCTCCTCGTTAAGGAATGCAGATCAAAATTATTCTCTTATTGATGAAGGAGACAAAATCGTCGTGGGAATCTCCGGCGGAAAAGATTCTTTAACGTTGTTATACGCATTATCTCTTTATGGTCGTTTTGCGAAAAAGAACTTTACCCTTTATCCTGTTTTATTAGATTTAGGTTTCCAAGAAACATATAACTTCCAACCATTGAAAGATTTTGTTTCTTCTCTTGGATTAGAACTTGAAATCATCGATGCCCGCTTTGTTTATCCTGCTTTAGAAGCACACACAAAACCAGGCAAGCACCTTTCTTGTTCTCTTTGTTCGAGAATGAAAAAAGCCGCAATGAAGGATGTCGCAGAGAAAAAGAAAGCAAACAAGATAGCCTTCGCCCATCATCAAGACGATCTTTTAGAAACCTTATTTATGAATATTCTCCATTCTGGGAAGGTATCCACTTTCACTCCAAAAATGGTTTGGGAGAAACAAGGGATCAACTTTATTCGTCCTTTATTTAATGTTGAGGAGAAAGAAATTCGTTCCCTTGCAAAAGAAATGGACTTCCCTATCTTAGATTTAGCTTGTCCAGCTAACCACCACACAGAAAGAGAAGATACCAAAGAGTTCTTATCCTCTTTATATAAGAAGAACCCAGACTATAAGAAAAATCTCTTCAAAAGTCTTTTAAATTACGACGGATTTGAATTACCTTTCTCTTACTTAGAGACAACGATTGAAGAAAATAAAGAGTATTCCTTAAAAAGGATCGTCTCTCCTTTGGAAATGAGAGGGACAAAGCTTTCCCAAAAGAAAAGAAAAGAAGGAGAGATCGATTTCCTTATCTTAAAGAAACACAAAAAGGTCGGAGAAATCTCTTACCGAATGCTCCGTAATCACATCTATGAAATATTTAACTTAGATGGAGACAAAGAAAGTCAGGTTCTTGCCATCAAAGAACTTGTACATGAGATATCAAAGAAATCCATTCCTGCCACCTTTATTCTTAAAGGAGCAAGAAAAGATATCGCGGAATCTTCTTCTTTCCAAAAGAAAAGAGATTTCTCTATCGAAGGGCTCCATTACATCTTTAAAACAAAATACTTCTAGATTCTAAAAGAAAAGAGCAACTTAGATGACATGCTCTCTTTTTCTTTGTTTTCTAAAGAATATTAAGCGCCACATTGCTTACCTTATAGCCACTATTGGGGTTAACTTGTACCTTAATTTTCTCACGTAAGTGATATTCTCTGTCTTAGAAAAAGAAGCCTATCATCCTCATTTTGAAGAAAAAGACGTATAGGCCTATTAAAAATCCTGTGAATTAATCACAGGATCCCTTTTTTGCGTTTTGAATATCTTCTTCCTCTTTCTTTAGAAGAGAATTGATTCTTTCTTCATCGTCAAACCTTGTATCGTAGACAAAGAGAATATCTGGAACTTTGTAAACATCCATCCTTTTTGCAAGAGAAGAACGCACAAAGCCTTTGCAACGATTCAATTCCTCGATATGTTTCTCAGGATTTTTTGCACCCATGAAGGAAACATATACTCTAGCAAGGGAATTATCACTGTTGATTTCTACGTGGTTCACAGAAGGAAGACCAACCTTAGGGTTTTTTAACTCAAAGGTAAGAATATCCGAGATATTGCGGGTTATAAGCGCTTTAATTCTTCCTTGTCTTTGAGCCATTATTTTTTATCCACCATCTCGTATCCTTCGATGATGTCTCCTTCTTTTAAGTCATTGAAGTTATCGATAGTAAAGCCACATTCATAGCCTTCTTTAACTTCTTTAACGTCATCTTTGAAACGTTTCAAAGACCCTAATTTTCCTTCATAAGTGATGACGCCATCTCTTAAGAGGCGGACTTTCTCACCGGTTTTGATAAGTCCGGAGGTCACATAAGCACCAGCGACTGTACCAACGTGGGAGATTTTATAGATATGACGAATCTCGGCTTGTCCGGTAACGTTTTCCACTTTTTCGGCTTTATACATACCTTTCATAAGGTTCGTCATTTCATCGATTAATTCGTAAATGATACGATGTGGTCTGATTTCGACATGGGCCTCAGCCGCTTTTTGAGCGATTCTAGCATCAGGACGAATATTGAAAGCATAAATAAGAGCGCCAGAAGCTTGGGCTAAAAGGATATCGCTATCGTTAATAGCACCTGCTTGAGCGGCAATCACCTTAATCTTGATTTGATCGTTGGATAATTTTTCAAGAGAGGCTTTTAAGGCTTCCGCAGAACCATCCGTATCCGCTTTGATGATAACGTTGATGTTTTGAATGTTTCCGGCATTGACCAAATTATTCAAATCTTCTAAGGACATTGCAGCCGTGCCAGCTTGGGCTTTTTCTTTCTTTGCCAAAGCTCTTCTTTCGGCAATTTCACGAGCTTCTCTCTCTGTTGGGAAGGCCATAAAACGGTCACCTGCATTTGGAACAGCGCTTAAGCCTGTAACCGAAACTGGTGTTGATGGACCAGCAGATTTTAGGACTGTGCCGAATTCGTTAGACATACGGCGGATTTTTCCATAGATTTCCCCGACAACGACATAGTCGGAGTTCTTTAAGGTGCCATTTTGAACAAGAAGAGTGGCTTTCGGTCCTTCTCCTTTATCCAAATTAGCCTCTAATACCGTACCGATCGCATAACGATTTGGATTGGCTTTCAATTCCATCATTTCCGCTTTTAAGAGAATCGCTTCAAGAAGGTCATTTAAGCCTTGCCCTGTTTTTGCAGAGCATTCCACCATCAAGACATCTCCACCATATTCTTCGCCATAGATGTCATGTTGCATAAGTTCCTCTTTGACTCTTTGAGGATTTGCACCAGGTTTATCCATCTTATTAATGGCAACAATGATTTGGCAGTTTGCTGCTTTAGCGTGGTTAATGGCCTCAACAGTCTGAGGCATAACGCCATCATCGGCTGCAACCACAAGAACAACAATATCCGTAACATCGGCACCTCTTGCTCTCATTGCGGTAAACGCAGCGTGCCCAGGGGTATCGATGATGGTAACTTTTTTGCCGTGGATTTCTTTTTGATAAGCACCGATGGCTTGGGAAATGCCACCTGCTTCTCCACCTGCGACATTTGAATGACGGATAGCGTCGATAATAGAGGTTTTGCCATGGTCGACGTGTCCCATAACGGTGACGATTGGGGCTCTTTCTTTCAAATCGACTGGATCATCTTCGATTTCGAGATCTTCAAAATGTTCTGCATCCACTACTTTTTCTTTCTTGAAATCGTAGTTAAATTCCAAACAAATGGTTCCGATTGTTTCATCGTCTAGCATTTGGTTGATCGTAACCATCTTCCCATTCATAAATAAGAATTTGATGATGGCATTAGCAGGAACATTAATTGCTTTAGAGAGTTCCGCGGCAGAAAGAGGTTTCGAATAAACGAAAACTCCGCCATTTACTTTCGCGTATTCCTCTTTTTTCTTTTGGAATGGACGAGATTCAAAGTTGGCTTGACGGGAAACATGTCCGTCATTCTTCTTTGAGCCATATGCATTATTTTTCTTCATGTTTTGCCCCTTTCAATGATTTACTTACATAGGCTAACGCTGCTTTTTTATCAACGATGCCAATGAAATTGATTTCATCATATCCTAAGGCGTTTCCTAGTTCAGCTGACGTGAAACTATCATCCATAGGTATATGACGGGAAATCACCATTTTTTCAATGGATTTGCTTTGGTTGGAAGTAAGATTATTTGCTTTGACGACAAATCTTACTTTATCGAGGTGAGATAGGAAATCCTCCCCGATAATGGCTCTTCTAGAGACATAGAGGATTCCTAAGAATCCCAAACGTGGATCTTTTTCCATATTCTCCTCCTAAGAAGCTTGCCCACCTTTGAAGGTGGGCATAGCATCATTATTTATTATCGTCGTAGTATTCATCGAAATCGTCGTAATCGATGGAATCATCGTCATTTTGATCGATTTCGTTTTCTTCTTGCTCGATTTCGGCAAGCTCTTCATCAGAATAGATTGGCATTGCTTCACTAGCAGGCACTTCATTTGGAGTGACACGAGCAACTTCGTTATCAGAGATGTTGTGAGGACGTTTGCTCTTGCCAAATTTATGGGCACCTTTCTTATCTTCTTTCTCATCTTTGCTTTGAGAAAGTTCTTTTTCAAGCTCATCCAAAGTCTTTGTGGTCTTAACTTCGGTCGTTTCAACAGGTTTAACGACTGGGGTTTCTTCCACTTTGACTTCTTCTTTAACTGGAGCTGGGGTTTCTTCCACTGGGGTAGAAACTTTTTCTTCGGTTGGAGCAACTTCAGAAGCAACTGGTGTCTCTTCTAATTCGACATCGTCTTCATTTACTTCAGGAATAACAGGTGTAACTTCTTCGGCTGGTTCATTCGCTTTATTGGCAAGTTCTTCAGCAGAACGTTTTGCATATTCCTCACGGCTCTTTGTCTTCTTAAGTTCTTCGGCCGTCTTTTCAACTTCTTCAAGTGGAGTGTATTCTAAGCCTTCCGCTTCAGCATCGCTCTTCTTATAAACACGGATATTCCATCCGGTGAGTTTGTTAGCTAAAGTGGCATTGGATCCACGTTTTCCGATGGCAACAGCGTATTGCTCATCATCGATAACAACGGCTGCTGTTGGATGAGGAAGAGAGTTTTCATCGATGATTTTGACACCAAGAACATTGGCTGGGCGCATTGCTTCGGCAATATATAATGGGGTGTAATCGCTATAAGGGATGATATCAATCTTCTCTTTGTATTTGGAATTGCCAAGTTGGGAAACAACCTTTTGAATACGGGTGCCGCCTTGTCCGATACAAGCGCCGATTGGATCAACGTCTTCGTTAGTGCTAGCAACCGCGACCTTGCTTCTTACGCCAGCTCTTCTAGCAATGCCTTTGATAACGACGGTTCCGTCGTAGATTTCATGGATTTCCTCTTCAAAGAGTCTCTTTAAGAAACCTTCGGTGGAACGGGTGGCTTTGATTTGTGGTCCTTTTGGTCCGTGTCCCATATCGTCTTTGGCTTGTTTGACCTCTTCGATATAGACTTTGATGATATCGCCAAGTTTGAAGTCTTCATCACCGATTAAATCTTCTTTATAAAGTTCGGTGGTTCCTTTACCGATATTAACGGTAACGGAAGAGCCAGAAACAGCTTCGACAGTGCCAGTCACCAATTCACCAATGTGGTCTTTATAGATTTCATAAAGAACCTCATGTCCCGCTTCGGCAATCTTTTGGGTAAGAACGCTACGGAAGGAGGATGCGGTTAATTTAGAAAGGGTCTCAAATGGGCAATAGACACGATAATCTCCGCCAACTTTGAGGTTTTTCTTTTCTTCTTCGATTAAGGAGATTAAGTGTTTCATCTCCTCTTTCTTTGAAGCGTTATTTCTTGATTTCATGAAAGAAAGGTCTTCTTTGATGGAATCAATCTTGTCTTCGGCATCAATTAAGGCGTCTTCTTTAGAAATTTCAAGATAGTCATCTTGGACTTCCTCGACGACTTTCTTTAATTGGGCGATGGTAACGTGCCCATTTTCCTCATCGATGTTTACTTCGACTCTTGCGTCGTTGCCACCATGTAAATAACGGGTGTAGGCGATTTGAAGAGCATCGTGCAAAGCGTTGATGATTGCTTGATGGCTAACGCCTTTGTTATCGGCAATAGCGTTTACAGCCTCTTGGAATTGTTCAACATTCATTGTTTTTTTCCTCTTTTAATTAGAATTCAATTGCTAAACGAGCTCTATCAATAGTGTCTCGTTTCAGTATCACTTTTTGGACTCGGGTTTTGTTTTTAATGCCGAGCGTCACTTCATTCTCATTTGCTTCTAGAAGGGTTCCTTCTAAAGTATTAAGCCCTTTGTAAGGATGAGAGAGATGGAAATTGACATAATTTCCAACGTATTTCTCGAGTTTGTCTAAGGAGAGCGGCTTCTCTGCCCCAAGGGACGATACGTCCAATGTATACGGGGATTTGATGGGGTCACTCTGATCGAGTATAGGATTGATGATATTACTTATAGCGACGATGTCATCGAGAGAAATCGGCGAATCTCTGTCAATAAACACATGAAGGGTTAGACCATCTTTGTCTTTCGAGAGAGAAACATCTGCAAGGGTGTATCCTTCCTTCTCTAAGGTGGGTTCTAATGCTTCTTTAACGTCATCGATTTCTTTCATTTTTTCCTCCTAAATAAACAAAAAGGTGGCTCCGTAAGGAAACCACTCAAGAAATATGAGCGTCGTAGAGCCTCATCGAGGATCATCTACATGAATGATTATCAAGCATTCTTCGTTTCTTTTCAAGAGAAAAACAATATTAGAGCGAAGTTTTTCTAGAAATGTTTGGAGAACTAATATTGACATTCTTATCTTTGCCATTCGCTTTCTAATTTCGGCACTTTTGCAGTCGACTATTACTTTTGCCGAATCATTCAAGAAAACTTCGAAATGGTCGTAAAAATAATCCCTTATTTGCTCCTATATCTTGTATCTTTCCAATAAAGGAAGTAACCATTCTAACACCCATCTCTTTGTTGTGTCGTAGTTTGAGTCGTAATAAACAGCACCAACTATCGCTTCGACATATGGATCATGTTCTTTGCACACAACTTTTTCATGGTCTGGAATATTTGAATCTTTGTAGAAATGAAGATCGTTATAAGAATACGAAATCAAACCTTCACCTAACATCATCCTATGCATAGTTGTGTTATTCTCTAAGTCGCTTTTGGCGGTTGTTATTTCACCTTTAGTTCTGATCTTCTTAGTCCTATATAGATAGTCGACAATAACCAATTTAAGCATAGCATCGCCAACAATAGCTAATCCTTCATTAAAGTATTCAGAGCCATTCTTACCCTGACCAGAAACTTCTATCTTTATGGAACCCATAGCCTTAGCAAGCCAAGAGATATCATTAAAGTGATAATGAATCTTTAATTCCAACTCTCTCATTTCTTTTTCTATTCTTTTTTCGTCCATGACTAATCTCCGTTAGCGTAATCATTATACTAAATGCTAATAGGTCATTGGCCGCAATAGATACGACATTTACTCAAATCGTTAAAAAGTATCCAAATCGTTAAAAAGTATAAAGGCAAAATAAAAGAGACCAGAAAACAGCAAGTATTTTCACTGCTTCTAGTCTCATGAAAACTGGCACAAAGGAAAAAATCCCCTTTCCGCCAAAGAAAAAAGGTCTGACATTACTGTATCAAACCTATGCTTCTTATATGGTGCCCCGCCGCAGAGTCGAACTACGGATTGAACCTTACCATGGTTCCGTTATACCGTTTAACTAGCGGGGCAACGGCTGCTTTCTTGCAGCGAAAATGATTATAGAAAATCCTTTTCATCTATGCAAGAGAAAACCTCTATTTTAAAGAGAAAACCCTCCTAATTCGCATTAGGAAGGTATTTTCACTCTTCTAGAAGCTCGCCAAGAAGGTCATAAACCCCTGCTTTAAGGATTTTGACTTTGACAATGTCCCCTTCTTTGAGGGTTTTATTGGAATGGAAGAAGATATTTCCATCAATGCCATCTGGGGCATTCCAATAAGAACGAAGGGAATACATCTTTTTCATCTCATCGTATCCCGTGACAAGTCCTTCCATTATTTCCCCTACTCTCTCTTTGTTAAGGGAGAAAGAAATCTGGCGTTGTTCTTCCATTAACTCATCGTAACGGGCTTTTTTGACTTTTTCAGGGATTTGGTTTTTCCGTTTATAAGCGGCTGTTCCTTCTTCACGGGAATAGGTGAAAACCCCAAGGTGATCAAAACGAACCTCTTTAATGAAGGAAAGAGTTTCTTGATGGTCCTCTTCCGTTTCGTTAGGGAAGCCAGCGATGAGGGTTGTTCTAAGAACCGCTTTAGGCATTCTTTCACGAATCTTGGCGAATAATTCCCTCATATCTTGAACCGTTCCATGACGATTCATCTCTTTTAAGACATGATCGGAAGCACATTGAATCGGGACATCAAAATAAGGTGCGATGGATTTGCTTGATGCAATAAAATCAAGTTCTTCATCGGTTACTTCTTCGGGATAAAGATAGAGAAGACGGATGGAATAGAAACCTAAAGCGTCTAGTGCTTTCATTAAATCCAGCATATTTGGCTTATGCTCTTTAAAATCCTTGCCATAATGCATCGGATCTTGAGAAACGAGGGAGATTTCTTTGATTCCTTCTTCTTTCAAATTCTTTGCTTCGGTAAGAATTTCCTCAAATGGACGGGATTTCATCCTTCCACGGATATAAGGAATAGCGCAGAAAGCGCACATGTTATCGCATCCATCGGAGATACGAAGATAGGCGGAATAAGAGGAAGTCGAAATAACTCTTCTTAAAGGAGAGATTGGTAATAAGTCCTTTTCTCCAATGAGTTCGCCGATTCTCGTATGAAGGGTGGAATATTCTTTTAAAGGCACCCAAAGATCTACTTCCGGGATGGCTTCTTTTAATTCCTCCATGTTTCTTTCGACAAAGCAACCAACCGCCACAAGCTTGGCATCATATTTTGCCATTTCTAAGATGGTATCGATTGCTTCTTTCTTTGCCGCTTCGATAAAGCCACACGTATTGACGATAATTAAATCAGCATCTTTTGGGGAGGTGCTTAAGGTGTATGAGGTTAAAGGGAACATCGCTAAAATCATCTCGGAATCAACGAGATTTTTAGCGCAACCTAAGGAAACTAAACAAACTTTCTTCATTGTTATTTCTCTTCGTGAGCGCCTTCTTCTGGAATAGAGACTTCAAGAATATTCTTCTTTGGGTAATATTTTTTCATCCCTCCCATGAAAGCGTCGTATTCTTCATCAGGAACAAAACAAATGATCGATCCCGCTAATCCACCACCCATAACTCTTGCCGAGCCACGTTTTAAGAAAAGGGAGGCTCTTTCTACGGCTTCAAGTGGGGAATTTTGGTAATTTCTTCGAATCATCACGTTATGAAGAAGAGCCATTTGGGAAAGTTCACTTTCTTTCTCGAGTTCTAAGAACCAATCGAAATTTCCTTTTTCAAAGGCTTTTTTCGCTCTTTGGACTCTTTGATCTTCTCCAACATAATGAAGGGCTCTAAGGCGGGCGCGTTCTTCCATCATTACAACATGGATCTTTTGATAGAATTCTTCGAGAGGAACTTCGGAAAGCACTTCTTTATGGAAGACGTTTCTTGCCACATCTTTCATATCGTTTGGCATTTCGGAATACAAATCAGAAAGCCCAGCATGGGAAGAGCCAGGATTGACGATAACAATTTTGAGAGGCCATTTAGGGAAAGGTAAAGGTTCAACAATTGGATTGGTTAAATCAGAGAAATCCAAATAGCAAACTCCGCCAAAAGAGGAACCGCATTGGTCAAGAAGGCCACTGGCTTTGCCAAAATAGACATTTTCAGCATATTGACCAATCTTGGCTTTCTCGATTTTAGAGACCTTCCCTTGGTTATAGAGAGCATTCTCTACTTCCGCGACATAAAGTTCGAAAGCAGCGCTAGAGGAAACCCCCGCTCCTTTATAGATATCGGAAATAATCGCGGAATCAAATCCCCCGATTTCATAGCCGAAATTCTGTAAGCCTTTTAAGACACCTTTGACAAGGGAGATAGGACGGCCTGTTTCTTCTTTCTTCATCTCAAGATTATGGACATCCACTTCGAAAGAGCCATATCCTTCCGAATAGAAATGAATAATGCCATCATCTCTTTCTTTTACGGCACCTTTAATGCCTTGGGAACAGGTTGCAACGATACAATGTCCTCTTTGATGGTCGGTATGGTTACCGATAATTTCCAATCTTCCATAGGACATAAAATGTCTTGTTGGCTCGATAGAATATTCCTTTTCGAAGATTTTATCAATTTGACGAAATTTGTTCATACTTATTCTCCAAATACACTTTTCAAGAATTTGTGGAATCCCGCGTATCCTTTTTCGTTGTCTTTAAAAACGGCAACGTTTCGTAAGATGTTTTGGCAAACGGAATTGATGTAGCTTTCTGCCGTTTCCCCATTTTGGATAGCGGATATCATTCCTTCAAAGTCCTTCATATCAGGGAATTTAGCAAGATATTCTTCTTTTGGTAAACGGGCGGATTGCTTAGCTTCTTCGATTTGCCTTTTTAAACGGGCTGGCAAAATGAATAAACCGGCAGCCTCAATTAAGCCAATGCCTTCTTTTTTAATAGAGAAGTATTCAGGATGAGCGTGGAAGATGCCGTCAGGATATTCTTCGTTTGTACGATTGTTTCTCAAAAGAAGATACAGATTATAAACGCCACCTTTTTTCTCGGAAATAAGTGTCAAAGCGTTATGCCTTACCCCATTTTCATTTCCGATGATGTCGTTTTCAATATCGTTATAAGGTAACCATTTATTTAAGATAGAGTCCGCTAAGGAGATAACATCCTCCTTGTCTTTTCCTTCAATTCTTAAGGCCGAGACATAGAAATCCAAGATGGAGACTTTACTACCTTTGCCAGATAGATAGACTTCTTCTTTATTCTTGGCTTGGAAGATAGGAAGGCAAGGAAGGCCTCCTTGAAAATGCTCGTGATCAAGAATGGAGCCGCCAACGATAGGGAGATCAGAGTTCGAACCCATAAAGAAAGATGGGAATAAATCGACGAAATCAAGCAATCTAACAAAAGTTTGATGTTCAATCTTCATTGGAACGTGCTCATCTTTGAAACAGATGCAATGTTTCGCAAAATAACCATATGGGGAATATTGAAGATACCATTTTTCCTTTGCTAAGGTTAAAGGCACAAAACGAATTGTGCTTCTGGCTGGATGTTTAGCATCCCCATAAAAGCCTAGATTATCATGGCAAAGACGGCATTTAGGATAATCGCTAGAGACTTTGGTCAAGAGCTTAGCAATGTCTTTGTTATTTTTCTCAGGTTTTGAGAGATTAATCGTAATCTTAAGAGATGGCCCATCTTTAAAAGAAGCGTCCCATTCGAGGTTTTGCTCCACTTTGGTTTTTTGGAAATAGCCATTACGAATGGAAAGATCATAAAGATAATCCAAAGCGGCTAAATCGTTTTTCTTTGCTAATTCAAAGAATTTCTCATTCACCTTGGAAGGGGTTGGAGAAAGAAGACCAAGAACGAAGTCCGCTTTCAAGAAAGCTTCTTCCGGAGTCATACCCTCTTCTTTTGTCTCATAGTCGATGATTTCTTGAATCAAAGAATCCGGAACCTCTAAAGAAGAAACCCTCTTCTCATCGATTTCTCCTTCGTAAGGCGTTTCTTTCTTAAAAAGATGAAGAAGGATGTTCTTAAAATAAACTTCATCTTCAGTATCTAAAGCAAGGTGGCTTTTGGCATAGCTAAGAAGTTCTTTTATTGTCTTTTCAATCATTTTAGTTCTCCTTTTTTTCAAATTCATAAGCGATGAAGTTATGTTGAACTCCATTCTTTTTGACCATCATGCGAGGGAAATCTAATGCCTCATATTGAGGTTCAATGGCGATGGAAGAGTGTTTCTCTTGAATGTTTCCATTGTTCATTTCCATGCCAAATGGAGGACAATTGCTTGTAAAGATGACAACATCATCATAAGAAGAATAAATATTCACTTTGTAGTTTTTATTTTCTAAGACGATGTGCGGCGTTTCTTTATTGCGGTCAAGTTTATGGAAGGCAGTATCCAAACCACCTAGTTTAGAGAAATATTCGTTTTCAATGACTTTACCAATCCGTTTTCCTTCTCTTAAATCCATAAAAGTAGGAATTTGAACGTATTTATCCGGAATTAATTCATCATCGTAAGTAAGAATTTCATCGGCATCGATAGTGAGATTATGCTCAAGGATATTCTTTTCTCCACCAAGGTCAAAATACGTATGAACTGTAATATCCATTGGGGTATCTTGGTTAGCTTGGGATTTAAATTCGATACGGAGGGTATTTTTCTTTTCGTAAACGATATAGCGGACACGAAGCATGACTTCGCCTGGGAAGCCTTGATCTCCATCAGGTGAATCGTAATAGAAATCAACGCGTGCACTTTCTTTTTCTTGAGCAATATCCGTCTTGAATTGTTGGTATGAGAAACCTCCAACTCCTCCATGAAGGGTATTTCCTCTTTCATTTTGAGAGATTTGGTAGGTTTTTCCATTGAAACAGAGTTTGCCTTTTTGAATTCTGCCAGCGATTCTGCCAATGCATTTGCCATGATAAGCAGAGCCCTTCATCCATTCTTCGTAGTCTTTTAATCCTGTAAGCATTGGTTGGCCATCGATTTTGATTTGATAGATGCCAGCGCCATAGTCTGATAAGGTGACTTCCATCCCCCTTTCATTTTTTAAGGTGATGAAATTCATTCCTTTAATTTGTTTGTTTTCAACGATCATATGCTTAACTCCTTTAATATTTCCTCAAGCTCTTTTTGGTTCATTTCTTTGGGCACGGGATAAAGAGGATTAGCCTCTTTAGCAGCGTGTTTTGCTAAGTAAGGTATGTCTTTTTCTTGAATGATGTCGCCGAAGGTTTTCGGGATGTTGAGTTTTTCTTTCAAATCTTCGATATATTCAATAACAGCGGTCTCTTTCTTTTGATTATCAAGGTTTAATATCTCCGCTAAATAGGATAGCTTTTTTGAAGCTTTTTTCCCATATTTTCTTAACAAATGAGGCAAAAGCACAGCATTCAAGTAACCATGAGGAAGGTTATATTCCCCTCCTAAGGAATGAGCTAAAGCGTGAACGTATCCAACATAAGAACGAGTGAAGGCAATACCTGCTAAATAGGATGCTTTAAGCATGTTTTCTCTAGCAACATCATCGTTAGGGTTTTGATAGAAGGGAAGAAGGGAAGCGGAAATTAAAAGGATGGATTCGAGAGCGGCTTCCTTGGTCTTTGTTGTTAAGGCATTGCCTAAATAGGCTTCTAAGGCATGCGTTAAAGTATCCATTCCCGTATTGGCAATAATCTTTGGAGGAAGGCTTCGAAGAAGTTCGTCATCCAAAAGCACGACTTGCGGCAGAAGTTTTGGTGAATTAATCGCGAATTTATCTTTCTTGGAAGGGTTAGTAACCACAGAGGCAATCGTTGCTTCCGATCCACTTCCTGCCGTAGTAGGTATAGCAATAAGCATCGGAAATCTCTTTCTTACCTTTAGAAGACCACGCATCTTCAATAATTTCTTTTTAGGATTTGCTAGCATTGCTCCGACGGCTTTAGCAGTGTCAATAATCGAACCTCCACCAATAGCAATCAGGGCATCCGTTTCTTTTTCTTTGGCTTCTTTGGCTGCCTTTTCAATGACTGGTGTTTCAGGGTTTTGCTTTACTTCCTTAAACTCCAATAACGGGAAACCTTTCTCCATAAGCAAAGCAACGAACTTCTGATAATGGGAGGTTTTAGAAACGCTATTCGAAACGAAAATAAATGGCTTTTTGATTCCTTTTTTCTCTAAAAAGGAAGGAAGTTCTAACAAGGAAGAGTTCCCTTGCAAGACCTCTTGCTTAGGGAAGGGTAAAAAAGGCATCGCTATTTTATTTAAGAAGAATTGATAAATGCGGCAATAGCCAACTTCAAAAATGTTCATAATTATAAGAAAGGTGCGATAAGACGCAAAATGCCCCAAAGGAACCTTTTCTTTTTCCTCCATTTTAGCCAAGTCGAATAAGATATTTCCTCACTACGAAGGAAGGTCTTCTGAAAATCGCCTTTAATCTCTTTGGAAATCCTCTCCCCAATAAGCAACGTCCCATTTTCGGAGTGAAGATAAAGGGATCTATAGTCAAGATTGATTGTTCCGACGGTTGAAATCATATCGTCGGAAACAAAGGTTTTCGCATGAATAAATCCCTCTTTGAATTCAAAGATTTTCACCCCCGCTTTCAAAAGAGTTCCATAATACGACCTTGTTAATTGATACACTGCCTTTTTATCGGGAATGCCTGGGGTGATGATTCTTACCTCGACTCCGGATAAGGCTGCCATAACAAGGGAAGAAACCACCTTTTCGGTAGGAATAAGATAAGGGGTCATGATATAGACGTATGAGGAAGAGTTATTGATAATCGAAAGATAGGCGCCTTCCCCTGCTGGATGGTCGGCATAAGGAACATCGCCATAAGGGAGAATGAGAATGTCGTCTTTCAGATATTTGTCTTCTTCTGGAAGATACGTCTTTGGTCGATAATAATCGTAATCAATAACGTTTTTCGGATCAAAGTTGGTATTCCATGTAGCTAGGAAAAGGAGGGTATAACCATAAACCGCTTCGCCTTCAACACGGATGGCATTATCTTTCCAAACGCCGAAACGATTTTTGATATTGATATATTCATCCGCCAAATTGACTCCGCCAGTGTAGGCGATATAGCCATCAATGACCATGATTTTACGATGGTCTCTTTGAGAATAACGAATATCAATGAAAGGACGGATTTTTCCATAAACTCTTGCTTTGATGCCAAGTTTTTCAAGCTCTTTATCGTATAAAACAGGAGTTGAGGCAATATTCCCAACATCATCCCAAATAACACGGACATCCACTCCCTCTTTGACTTTCTTTTCGAGAATAGCAAGGATTTCACCCCACATCTTCCCTGGGGTAATAATGAAATATTCAATGAAAATATAATGTTTGGCTTTCTTTAAGTCTTCAAGCATTTTAGGGAACATATCTTCCCCAAATGGAAAATAAGAAAGCTCGCTTTTTGCATAAAGAACCGCATCCGTCGCCTTCTCTAGATATTTTGTCACACGATATCCGGAAAGGCTTCTTTCTTTAGCCAATTGATTAACATCTTCGTTTTTCTCGGCTTTCGAAATAATCGAAAAATAATCTTTGAAATATTTATTTTGTCTTTTTGTACGGTACTTATGAGCAAAAAGAGCATACAAAAGAGGACCGATAATGGGTAACATCCCCACGATAAAAAGCCAGGAAATCTTATAGGAAGATTCCGAATCTCCTAAAACGATCATAATTCCGAAGAGGAAATTCAAAATGATAAAGAAGATTAAGAAACCTAGAGCAGTTGGTCCATTTAAAGTATCCGTAAACCAAACGACAAAAAGCCAGACAAGTAAGCCGAATTGCAAAACAACCGTTAGATAAATAACCAGTTTTTGCCAGAATCCTCTACGAAAAAATCCCATACCTTATTATTGTATGGGATATTCACTTTTTTGTGAACCTTCTCTAAAGAGAAGAGTTTTTTCTTTCTATTGGTTAGAAAATTTATACAATTCGAATGATTTTGCTAATGAAGGAATTATTTTGTGAAAAGAGGCGACATACATTTCATTTTCTCCCCTACTTTTCCTCCATCATGGGTTAAAGAGCCAACCCAGCTACGAATTTCTTTCTTTTTATTCTCTCCTTTGATTTCTTTCTCTAAAAGAGGAAGAAGTCGAAGATAATCTTCATAGGCATTCTTTTCTAAATCCAAGAAAGATTCTCTTCTTTCTTTGGCTGAAAATGGATCTGGCCAAGAGGAATGTTGCTCATTAAGGAAATCGATATCCCCATAGGTCTTTTTAAGATTCCTTGGATAATTTAAGGAATAGGCCATCGATTCTTTGCCAAAAAAGGAAGTGAACAATCTCTTGAAAGTATGGGGCTTATTTACGAATTTCATGACAGACATATAGTCTTTCACAGACTTGAAATAAGAATCCTTTTCTAAGAAAGGATATTCATCGGTTAAAAGATTTACTTCATAGAACATCTGACTGATTTTCAAGAGTTCATCGTCTTTTATTGAAGTAAAGCAATAGGACACGTCTTCCTTCCAAGAGCCATCTCTTTCCCCAAGGATTTTATCAATCGCCGATTCTGTTTTAGTATGGCACGAAGAATAGAAATGAGCTAATTTAGCATCATCAGAGAAGCCTGTTTTAGAGAAGATATAAGGATGGCAATTCCTATCAAGGGCATAATGAAGGAAGAGCCCTTTGATAAAAGAGAATAAGAGTTCCTTATCTTCACTTTTCCTAGCGTATTCAAGCATGGCGACATAGATATTTGTAATGTCTTCATGATGAAGCCCAATACCAAAATGATTGATATCTAATCGATGTTCGCGGTTCTTTCTTTTCCAAGGTAACTGACCGAAAAAGAAGAATGGGTCTGGGCCTTGGGAAGCAAGAACAAAAGCGTTCGGATAAGGATTCTCTTTTTCTAGATGTCTCTTAGCAAAGAGGTAATGCGTATTAATTGCTGGCATTAATCTTCTCCATCGAAGGCTTCAAAGCCTTTCTTCACGACAATATTCTCTCTCTTGATGGATTTGACGAATACGAAGATTGCGACAGCGATTCCTAAACATACAAGAGCGTATAAAGGCAAGAAAGAGAAATCAAAGCCAGGGATTAATAATAAGGATCCTAAGGCGATTGGAGTGACTGTTTGAGCAGCCATCGAGGAAGCATAGTAATATCCTGTGAAGGCACCAATCTTCTTTGAAGAGCAAAGCTCCACGACCATTGGGAAGGAATTTAGATGTACCAAAGACATGCCAAAACCTTTTACGAACCAAACGATATAGATAATGATTGGGAAGGATCCGGAAGCGGCAGATTCTCTTAAAACGGTGAAGTTCATAATTAACCAAACCGCATAAGAAAGTAAGGAGACGCTTAAACCACTGAAAATAGTCCATTTTCTTCCAAGTTTTTCAGCAATATAGCCACCAATGGCAAAACCAAGAACAGAGCCAACGCCACCAACGATGGTGTTAATCATGTTGCTAGATGAGGAAGCGCCAAGATAATAGATGGTGTAATTGCCCATAAAGGTACCGATACCGTTATCAGCCATAAACCAGAAGAATTCGGCGAAAAGGATTAAGAAAAGCATACGTTTATTCGCTTTGGTTAATGGTTTATCATCATCGACTTTATCCTCAGTCGCTGCAACCTCTTCTCCACGGGCAAGCTCATCTTTCATTTCCGCTTCGATTTTGTTTTCTTTGATGCAAATAAAGAGAACAACCGCGGAAATAAGCATTAAAGCGGAGGCGACAAGGAAAGGAATTTCTATCGCCCAGATATTGTGATACGCCCAAGTGTGCGCCGCTAAAGAGCCATCCGAGGTCTTTTTTGACCCAAGATATTCGGACATAACGAAGAAGATACCGACAACGGTTGCAAACGCCCCACCGATATAACCCATGATATTAATAATGCCATTGGCTTTAGAACGGAGTGGTTTTGGGGTGATATCTGGCATCAAAGCAACCGCAGGATTACGATACATCATCATAAAAATGACGACGATAAACATCATCGAGATCGTTCCAACGATATTGTTGAAATGATAGAAAAGAGGGATGAAAGGGAAGGCAACCGCACAAACGAAAGTGCCAACTAAGATATAAGGCATTCTCTTACCAATCTTTGTGTGGGTCTTATCGGAAAGATGGCCGAAGATAGGCAAAAGAATCAAGGCAGCAAGGTTATCCATTGCCATAATGACCCCTACTAAGTATTGAAGGGAACGCACTTGCTCATCAGAAGCAAACTCCGTGCTTACTCCATACATGGCCTTCAAAAAGAGGTCGGTAAGGATAGTTGGGCACCATGAGTCATAGACTTGCCAAAGTAACAAGATTCCAAAGAAGGCGAAGCCAATAAGGCAGGTTCGCTTGATGTTGAGCTTAAAAGGTGCAGCCGTGTTGGAAGAAACACTTTCTTCCGTCATAGGCGCGGTTTTATTTTCCATATGCTCTAATAATTTAGCATAAATAAAGATTTTGAGGAACACCAAACCGGTAATTAGGTAGATAGTAAATTCTGTAAAAGTCTTTTCATCTATGCAAGATACTCTATGGTCAAGTATTCTTGCTTATTTATTTCAAAATGTTACCCCTACCACGTTTTATAATATGTTTTTCGTTTAAATCCTTTTAATTGAACTTACTCAAATAGCTTTCTAGCAAAGAGAAAAAACATTGATAAAGCAATCTCTTAAAAAGAAAAATCAGTTGTCATCAATTTGAGGACAACTGAAATCTTTCTTCCGGTTGTTATGAATCTTTTAAATGTTGAATTTGAAGGAGTTTAGGTCCTATACAAAACATAAACCTTATCTCTTCTAAGGATCTTAATCATCTATTTCCTCATAATAATAAGAATAATCAATCCCCTTTAAAAACACTTCACGATTGTTGATGTCTTTCGTTAAAGCGCCTTTTAGGAGGGAGAATATTTCTTTTTCATCATAAGGGCTTTTTTCCATTGCCGAGAGGTATTCTTTCTTGCCGATTTTGGACCAATCGACACAAACGCCAAGCCGATTTTTTAATAACATATCAAGCCAAATACGTGTACTTCTGCCATTTCCTTCCATAAATGGATGAGCAATATTCATTTCTACGTATTTATGGAGGATTTCCTCTAAAGTAGAATCAGGCATTTTATCAATATTTTCTAAAGTCTCAGGAAGATAATCCCCGTTAGCAAAAACGAATCCTCCTTTTGAAATTGTTTTGCTCCTTATTTTCCCCGCAAAATCATAAAGCCCTCCAAAAAGATAGGCATGAATTTGTTGAAGGGATTTGCTCTTCCCTAAATCTTCTTCTTTAATCAAATCATTCTCATAGAGTTCATAAGCTCTTTTCTTGCTTTGAGTATCAAGAGGATCTAAGGATCCATTCATCCATTCTTTTAAGGGCTGATTGTCTTTGGGGGAAATGAGCATTGTCAAAAGAAGAATTCCTTTTTCTGGAAGAACGTCGGATAAATATCTTTTCCCATCTTTGGTATACAAGTATGCTTGTCTTGTAATGTTTCTCAGAGAATCCTTTCTTCTTTTGAGATTGTTCCAGTAACGTCTAGGGTCTTTGCTAGAAGAAAGAATGAGACAAATATCCGTAGCAGAGTAAAGCCATTCCTTCTTCTCCTCATCCCAAAAGGCTCTAACAGGCTTTCCTAAGTAATAACGAATAGATACTTTCTTCATATGTTTATTTTATAAGAAAAATCAGTTGTCATCAATTTGAGGACAACTGAAATCTTTCTTTCGATGGTTACGAATCTTTTTAAATGTCTAATTGGAAGAAAGAAAACTCTTTCATTTAGGCTTTGTTAATATGTTTTGGATTCGTATAGGGTGGGTTCCATTCCAAGCCTTCCTCTTTAAGGAAACGGCGTTTTAAGGAATTGAATTTCTGTTCGGAGAATTCTTTGGGATTCTCTTGGAAATAATCCGATAATCGATGATTTACTTTATCAATGAGACGGATATAGAAAGGATTGCTTTCAATCGTATCAAAAAGGATGCAGGGTTCCTCTTCTTCTAAAGAGAAGAGTTCTTTCCCTGTTTCTTTCCCGAATTGAAGGATTAGCTCTTCATAGGTTGGAAATTCTTCTTTTCTTTCTTCTTCTCTGAAACGGAAAACGAGAGAGATAACGTCTTTTTTAAGGGCAATAGCTTCGTCTCTTCTTCCAATCTTAGAGGCAAGAAAAGATGCTTCTTTTAAGCAAGCAAGTTCTTTTCGAACATCTTCGATTGTTTGAAAATCCATGGCAAGATCTTTATAGAAAGAGAATTTATCTTCCGGGAATACCTCGATTTTTTGAAGAAGGGAATAGGCTTCATAGAGGGCTTCTCTACCCATATAGGTTTTTCCATCAACCTTTAAGGATTCGAAATAAAGAAGGTCAAGATTAAGCATATCTTGTGGGGATAAAGGATAATGTTGCCTTAATATCTCATTACGGAAAGAAAGGATGATGGGTGAATAGTTTTTCGAACGGTCTTCGAGGACCTTTTTAGAGAGGAAAGAGTAGTTTTCCTCTAAGTTATCTTTCGTGATTTTATCGTTTGTTTTCATATTTCTATTATGAACCTACAGGTAAGAAAAAACCACCTTGAGGTGGTTTCTCTAGAAAGGAGTTTAGGACTATTTTCTCTTTATTTTTTCTTTCCTAAGAAATCGAACACGGCAGGAAGGATTGCAACCCCACCGGCAAATAAGCACATGATTCCGCCGACAATCCAGCCACCACCAAGGCTCCAACCAGTTGTATCTCCTCCTCCATTGGCCTTAGCAAAGCAAGGAAGTTCGATGAATAAGAAGATGCCAGCGACAATAAGAGCAACAACAGCCACGAAATTAAGGATGCCTGCGACCTTATCAAGGGCATGAATCTTGAGTAATGGTAAAATAAAGCCAGCGAGTAAGATAATCATTGCAACAAGGATAAGGATAAAAGCAATGATGGCGGACCAAGTTGCATTGCAAGTTGTGCTTACACCCAGTATTGTGTAAGTTCCACCAAAGATTCCAAGAATGCCACTAATGCTGGTGGAGACAGAAAGAGCACCTTCCTTATAGTTAAATACTAAGCTATTGGTGCCGAGCATTAAAATGAAGGCAATTAATGCTAAGATAAAAGAACAGATTCCAGTGTATTTTAAAAGTTTTTTCATAGTCGTAATTTCCCTATTTCCCTTCTTCACTGATTATAGGGGGTGAATACTCTTTCTTTCAAGACGTTAATCAAGGGTTTTCAAGGAATCATTCATATCCACTGTTTTTATTTTTGGATAGAGGAGAAGGTTTACCAAAACAGTCGAAAGAATAACGATAGCAAAAGAAAAGATATAGGAATACCATTGGACATCACTTACAGAGCCAAAATCTAGCCAGTTGAAAAGGAGATACATTAAAAGAGCGCTAATCGGAAGAGCCAATAAGGCAGAACCAATCGAGATAATCATAATTTCACGGAAGGTATAAAACGAGCACTCTTTATCGTGATAGCCAAGCACTTTCAAAGTCGCCAGCTCTCTTTGCCTATCTTGGATATTCATATTCGCTAGGGAATAAATGACGACAATCGCCATCGATAATGCGAAAAGGATAATGACAAAAGAGATAGATCCCATAGAAGAAGCAACATTTCCAAAAAGAGTGTCGTCTTTTAAAGCGTGGGAAATATCCAATAAGCCAAAGCCTAACATTAGTAAGACCGTAGAGCCAATAACCGATAAAGAAGTAAGAATGAGATTCTTTTTCTGACGGAAGATGTTACGGAAAGAAGATTTATAACGGAAAGGAAGCTTGTTCCATAAGAAAGGAATTCTTTCAAACAAGATCTTCTTGCCTGGTTTTGGGGCTTCTCTTTTCATCAAGGAAGCAGGCGTTTCTTTAAAAGCCTTGAAAGAGCAATATAAAGTAACCCCGATAGATAAAAGAAGGACAGCGCTAAAAAGAAGGTAGGAAGATAAATTAAAGAAACGTATCTGAAGGTGATTCGATAATTTAAAGGTACTTTGATAGGCGGGTAAAACAACAAAAGGCACAAGAGGAAGGCCAATAGCAAGCCCCGCCACTCCTCCAAAAAGGACACTAAGAGAAGAGAAAAGAACATATTTGAAAATAATCTTGCTTTGGGATACGCCTAAAGAAAGATAGGTAGCAATCATCGCTCTCTCTTCCTTAATAAGACGTGAAATGGTGATTAAGTTCACCAAAGCGCACACAACCATAAAGAAGATAGGGAAGATATAGGATAGTTTCTTTACTTTGCCGTTATAGGTTTTGAAAAGATTGTAAGAGACATTCTCCTCTAAAGTAAGGACGCTCACCTTATCTTCACCATATTTTGCAAGGAAATGTTTTGAGTTTTTATCCATCTCCTCTTTGTATTCATCGGAGAAATAAGCACTTTTCTTTTGATAAACAATATCCATATCGGTGTAATGGAACATGCTTTTAAGAGGGATAGCAATCGGTGTTGTCCCTATTTGAACAGTAATATTCTCCGGAAGAAGGGATTCCTCTAAGAAGAAAGCGCTACTTATGCTCTCTTCTTCTTTTCCTTCAAGCATTACGTTCTCTTTTTGAACGGAAGTATATAGAGGAGATGAAACAATACCGACCACCTTTAAAGAAATATGGTCAAAGCCTAGAAGATTGGATAGATCCCCTTCTTCTAAATCAGGGAACATCTTTTCTAGACTGTTTAGCTTTAACGCTACAACATCCCCTAATTGATAGGTTTCACGGTTACGATTCCCTTCTAATGCAAGGACTTCGATTTCCTTTGAGAAATCATAGGAAAGGGTTGGCTTCTTTCCTTCTAAGATGGTTAGTTTCGAAACATTTGAGTTTAAATCCTGCACCGAAATGCGGTAATAAGAAGAATCGCTTAGATAATCCATCTGGAAAAGAGGAAGGACATCTAGGATGTTGTCTTCTTTTTTGATTTCATCTACATCTTCTAAAGAAAAACCATCCTGGGTCTTATTCTTTAAGATGATGTCAGGAACGTTTTGATTGGTATAGTTATTCGCGATAAGACTTTCTTCGTAAAGTTCTGGCGCGGTGGCTAAACCAGCGGATAAGGCCAAAGAGATTAAAACAATCAAGGAATTTCCAATCAATCTTCCTTTGTTTTCTTTGAACATTCTCCAAAGAGTCTTGGTGAAGGCTTTCATAGTTTCACCACTCAATCTCATGGATATCCATTGGATGCTCATTATGGATATCTTCTGTAATCATGCCGTTTTTAACGTGGATAAGATGATCAGCCATCTTCGTAAGCGCACTATTATGCGTAACGATAATAACGGTCTTCTTTTCTTCCCGCGAAGCCTTCGATAAAAGGCCTAATATCTCTTTGCCAGTCACATAATCTAAAGCGCCTGTTGGTTCATCGCAAAGAATGATTTTAGGATTCTTTGCTAGGGCTCTAGCAATCGAGACTCTTTGTTGTTCACCACCCGATAACTGGGAAGGGAAGTTATTCATTCTTTCTCCTAAGCCAACTTGTTTTAAGACCGTTTCAGGATTTAACGCGTCTTTCTTTAATTCGGTGGATAGTTCGATATTCTCTTTCGCGGTTAAATTTGGCATCAAGTTATAGAACTGAAAGACAAAACCTACTTCATTTCTACGATATTCCGTAAGTTGTTTCTTGTTGTATTTAGAGATTTCTTGCTTATCGACAACAAGAGAACCACTTGTAACATTGTCCATTCCACCAATGAGGTTTAATAAAGTTGATTTACCTGCACCAGAAGGACCTACGATAACAACTAATTCCCCTTCAAGAATGGTAAAAGACATGCCGTTAACGGCCTTAACGACATTATTGTCGCCACTATGGAAATCCTTATGGACATCCTTGGCTATCATGATAGGAAAAGAAGTATTGCTCATAAGATTAATATAAGGCAAAAAGGAAGAAAAAACATCATATTTTATCGGAACCTCTAAATAGAATTTTGCTCATATTAACAAGCAAAAGAGAGTGAAGGAAGCTATTTTGAATTAAAGGTAAGTTCCAAAGTGTTCGAAGTGAATTTAAATGAACCATGGTTTTCTTTAAGTTTTATTGTAGCCTCTATTTTATATGTCCATGTTGCATAATCTTTAAAGCCTAAAACAGGGAAACTAGTATCTGCATTAATAATTGTAAAAGTCGCCGTTTTATTGCCGTTTCCTGAAACGGTCTGATCTTTAACAGGACACAGATTGGGTCTGCTACTTTTTTGAGAAACAATTCTCCATTCTATGGTGTTTAAGTCAAAATAGTTTTCATTTGGAGATAATGACAATGAAATTTGTGCTTTCAAAGTGTTTTTTCCCAAACTATTTATATCAGATGAACATGCCACACTAATTTTGTTTTCTAACCAAGCGAAAGTGTCAGTTTTATCAATCGAAAAATAATAAAGATCCTTATTAAGTTCCTTTTTCAAACAGGAATCAGATTGATTTTGTGTCAAAAGGCCAATTGTTTTAGTTGTAATGGTAAACGTTGTGGCTGCTTCAGGCAATTTATCAAGGAACTTCGTAAATGTTGATGCCTCTTTTGATGATATGCTGTTGGAAAAATTTCCTGCAGTTTTAATAACGGCATCAATTCCGTTCACATCTATAAATCCGCCAAATGAAGAATTAAGTTCTAAGATACCATTGTTAATCAATGTCGTTTTATTCAATTTATTTGGATATTGGTTATATTCTTTTTTCTGCAAACTTTGATTCTCTTGATAAAAAACGCATGGTTGGTTGAAAATAACGGTCGCGCCTTTATCAATCATCATTTTGGATCCAGCTAAAAACTTAGTTTTTTGAGAAAAAGTAAGTTTGGCACCAGAGAGAACTTCTATATCAAATTTGTAGGAAATTGGACAAAGAACCTTTGAAGTTTCGATTGAAGCGTTAAGCGTGCCAATTTGCAAAGACATCGTCAAATTCCCCAATGTTACGCCCCCTGCAATTTTGACGTTGGTTATATTTAAAGCGTCTAAAGAAGAATTAATTTTTGCATCATTGGTGGTATAAATGTCACTCTTCCCTTGATAATCCAACGTTAAAGACGCTCCGGAAGAGAGCATAAAAAACGCATTGTTGTCTTCAATTTTTCCAATGATATTAGTCCTATCGACACTACGCCATGGTTGGTCTCCTCCAACAGCAAGAGGATTTGAGATATTTACTCTGAATAAAACTTGAAGTTTAGAGCCATAATTGTATTGAATTGATGGCCTTACATTAGGGAAATCAAACATGTTAATTGGTAAAACATCAGCTTTATTACAAGCGTAGGCGTAACTACCGCCATTCCAATCATATACGCACATAGGCATATATGCGGTGCTACCTGAATAGTTTACGATTGTTGGCCTAATTCCATTTACTTCCGTTTCTTTTATGTAGCCATAGCAATTAATCGTTCCGTAATTATCTATTTTACTGTTTCCGAGTAGCGTTATCTGAGAATACTTTCCTTCCACAGCTAAGCCCAGTTGTGTGCCCCCATTTGCTCCGCCTAGTTCGGCTCCTATTTCTAACGTTCCTTTATTTATTAACGTTCCATTGATTTTGATGTTTGAAGAAAGGAGATTTTCGTTGCTTTCATCAGAAAAAGTACCGGTTGATAATGTATTTTCTAGAGCATTTAAAGTATCTTTGCTCGTTTTTTCGCCATATGGAAGTTTCAATGTGACGCCATTTTTTATAGTTAGCGTACCCCTTTCGGTATTCGTGACACCAGGAATTACATAAACCGTTTCTCCACTAACCGCGACATCTAGAGCTTTTTTAACTGTCGAATATTTTAAGGTATCCTTCCCATCAATATAGGCTACCGGCAGAGCATTAGAGTTTTGAAATCCAAAACCAACATCCTGGTCATGAACAAACGTCCATGAGCCAAAGCAAAAAGAAAATAAGGAGATGAATCCTGCGGCTATTGCAGATAAAGTTATGAATCTTTTTCTATTGAGCGTTTTCATTAGAGACCCACCACCGTTGTTAGATGCAATTTAAGCGAAGGCAATGTAGAGGCAAGAGCCTTGCCATTATTACCTGAAAAATCAAAGTTTTTAACCTTGATTTTAATGTCGTTAAAGATGCCATTTTCTGGATAAGAGGATGGTAAAACCAAATCAAAATGGCCTTTTAAGCTATACGCTTGGCTTTGCTCTACCCAAGATTGAAGGGAAGAACCTCCATTACGAAGAGTTTGAGAAACTTCGCAATTATCCTTAGAAAACATATCAAAAGAAAGCTTTGAGGAATCATAATTTAAAGTGAAATCAAAATTGATTTTGCTTTGAAGAACGTCTTGAAAGTCTTTGATATTGAAAGTAAGCGTGAAGGTGGAAGAATTTGTAAACGTATCATCCACGAGAAAGCCATATTCCGTAACAAGAGCAGGAGAAAGAATGTTCGCTTCAAAATAATTCCCCGTTACTTTATCAGCATTAATGGTCAAATCGCCACTCACGCCCCCTACATTATTCCCAAATGTCCATGCTGAAAAACCAACGGAAACACTTCCGACCACTGCCATGATGGCGATTAAGGTCCCTAATAAGGTATGTTTGCCAGGGGTTCTTTCTTTCATGTTTGTTATTGTTTTGTCCAGTAAGCGTATAAGGTCATGTCTTTATAGACTTCCGTAAGGTTGGTGAATAAACCAAGGGTGACGTTATATGTCTTTGAAGTAATCCAGCCAGAGAAGGTGTATCCTTCACGGTAAGCCATAGGAAGGTCAAAACCAGAGGAATAGAAATTCATTCCTTCGGTGATGGTGTAGATTTTTTGCCCACTGACGATAAGAGCACTTTCAGTAGCGGAGTCGTTTACGTCAAAAGTAACTTGGTGGGTTTTTTCGTTTTCTTTAGCTGCACCAAGTTCGGCGACCTTATTCCATTTCCCACCGACTTTTTGATAGACGTAATAATGGGTTGTCTCGAAATAGAAATCCCCATCATTGCCATTCTCATCGCTTGGGGTTGTTGTTCCCGATAGCCAAGAATTCGCACGAGGGAGTTCAATGCTGGAAATCACATCCCCGAAATCATCTAAGAAAGTGACAATGTATTTTGTGCCATCGCTAGATAAGGTTTGGGTAATGGTACGAACGGAATTACCTTGTTCGCCCTTTTCTCCGTCTGGTATATACAAGGTGACCGGATCACGATCATCGGTGAAGGTTATCGTAATCACCGTACGTTTATTTTCTTCGTCTCTTTCGGAGGTTAATTCAAAAATACCTGCGCCATCATCGCCTTTTTTGCCTTCGCCATTTTTAACGACAAAAGAAACAGGCTCTTTGCTTTCATCAGTGAAATGGATGGTAACCGTTGTTCCAGAATCATCCTCTAACGGGGTGTATTCGATGTTTTTAATGCCATTTCCTTCTTTGCCATCATCGCCTTTAGGGATGGTGAAGGTTGTAGGTTCAGAGTTCACGTCTGTGTAATAGATGGTGATAATGGTATTGCCATCTTGGTCTTTCTTCACATCGATGTTTTTAATGTTCACGACGGAATCGTTCGTGTTAAAGAATGTGCATCCCATTAAGGAGAGTGGCGTCATAAGAAGGCCTAAGCTAAGTAAAATTGTTTTGATTGTTTTTTTCATTTGTTTTCTCCTTATTTGGAATTGGAAATCAAATCGCTCACTTTAGGGGTTTCCCCATAAAGGTATCCATCTCCTTTTATTAAGGAGAAACGGAAATCATTGAAGCCTATGCAGGCAAGGACGCAACGCTTCATCATGGAACGGATGCCCGTCATTGATGAGACAGAAGATCCGCCAAGAGCAAGAAGTTCACTAAGCATATCGGTTTTTACTTCGTTTTGGATATGCTCACGCACTTCCGCATCTCTATTATAAATCACTTTGGAGTAGTTTGCCCCTCCTCCATAATAGGCGATTGGAACAGAGATATTCTCTTGATAAATCAGCTTTTTCTTTCGAGCTTCGCGGTAAAGAAGGCTCTTAATCGGGAAGATGTCGTCAATGGTGATATTAACTTCCTTATCTTGTAAGATGGAATTGGCGATCTTCGAGATGTTTTCACGGATTAATCCCGTAAGATCCATTCCTTCTTGTTTCTTATAATCATAGAAACGTGTCTTGCCAGAAATCGTCAGTTCAACAGGATAAGAGATACCCCCACAATTCTTTGCTTCAAGAGGGACAAGGGATTTCCCTTCCGAGGAGATAGAGCCAAAGATTTGACCGATTAAAGATGGGATTGAGGAATAAAGATAAGGGCCATTAAACATGCTTTCGAAGGCAATCGAAGCAATATTACTCATATAGAAATAAGTGTCTTTGACTTCAATATGTCCTTTATAGATGGAAGAAATATCATCCTTCGAATAATCAAAGCCATCTTGGAGAGAGAATAATCCTTCTTTTGTGTGGGAGGTAACGTTTCCAGAGATGAAGTTTGTCATCATCGTATCGGCGCTACTTCCACTCTTACAATATTCCGCAAGATTAGAGGAAGTCTTCCTTCCTGTATCGTCGATATATTGATGAATGCTACTTTCATCCACAGGAAGATATTCATAAGAACCAAGGGAGAGAAGGAAGTTTCTTGCATAAGAAAGAAGGGAGTTCTCTAAAAGAACATCGCTAGAATAGGCACGCATAACGGTTTTGCCATTGGAGATACGGGAATTTTTCACGGTAATGTTTTTACCATATGTTTCTAAAGTCGTTCCCACATATTCCAAATTGGAAAGGTTATTACCGAAGTCACAGTTTTTAAGGTTGATATCATTAAGGGTGATATTATCTCCATCAAGATACATCCCGATATTATCTTGTCCATAAGCCGTAACAAGAGGCATGCCGTTTGGATCACCAAGAGTGAAGAAAGATAATGGTCCTCTAAAAAGGTTATCGTTGCTTAAGGTAGGAACAATAACCCCATTAACGGTGGTTGAAGAATAAGGATAGGTTAAATTATGAAGATTAAGGGTGTAACCATTGCCATAGAAATCTTTTTGAACATGGATACCGACTAAAACTTGATCAGAGATAGGTGAATATTCCTTATGGGTTTTGCAATATTCGTTCCACTTAGCAATATAGGAAGCGTTCCAATGGGTGCTAAAGGAATATACATCGTTTTTAAAGGACCATTTGCCATTTTCTTTCTTGCCAAAAAGAGACGCGTCTTTGTTGTTTTCAAGGTTTTCTTCACTTTCTAAAGAGGTTTGTAGGACAACTACTTCACCATTCTCCGACTTATTTGTGCAATACATCAAATCATCATAAGAATAGACATTCACCCCATCTTTAACGACAAGGAAGGAATAAGATACTTCGCTATCGGTTTTGCTTTCCCCTTTAAAAGAGAAAGAGATTTTAGATTCTTCATCATTCTCTAAAGAAGAATGAATCGAAAGAATCGAAGAGGACTTATCGTAGCTAAGGTTCTTCGAAAGATAAGAGACTTCAATGTTTTCTTTCAAAGAAGAAGGATAGCAAGTCACACTAAGAGGAATCGTGGCATCAGCCTTTTCCTTGGAGTTTTTCAAATCATATTGTCCAAAATAGGTGCGTTTATCAATATTTGAACCACTGCCTTTATGTAAGGAATTAATCACAATCGCGGAATTATCATAAATCAAGGCGTTCATTTGTTTTTGAACCGTCCCTTTTTGATTCGAAACGGAAATGATAACGTTACCCGCTTTCAAAGCAAGAAGCTTATTTCCATCGACAATCTTAGCGTGTATTTCCGTATCGGAAGAATCAAGATTCGTAACTTTCCATACTAAGGAAGAATTCATCACCGGATAATTCTTCTGATTTTCGCCAATGGCTTTTAATTCATAGGCCGTATCGGATACACGATAAGCTTCATTGGCTTGATAATCCCAACGAATGCCAATAATGTCCGTATCAATTAAATTGAAGGTGATGTTGATGGAGGTTAAGCATGCTAAAGCAATGATAAAAGGCATCAACAATAAGATAATGATATTTTTCTTATTCATTAGTTGATGACCTCCAATTCCAAGAAGAGATTAGAGACTCTGCTTTTTAAACGAATCACGAAAGGCAAGGAAGAACTAACAACAAGCAAGAAGCCAACCAAATAAATCAAATAGATATTCACTTGGCTATAAGCCATGCGTATCGAAAGAAGGAAGAAAACGAATGGTAAAAGGTAACTGTATAAAGTAGAAAGAAGATAGTTTCTTGGTTTTCCTCTTTTGATTTTAAGCTGTTCGAAAAGAGAGACGATATTCACAAGAGCAATCAATAAGAGACAAAGAAGCCCACCAAAGACAAACGTGGTCCAAGAAACAACATTGGTGCATTTTAAAACAATCCAGGAAAGTAACATGAATAACATCGATAAACTAAGAGGAATCAAGACTTTGATCGTGAGCTGTTTTAAAGGAGAGACAGGAACCGATTTAATGAAACGGATGTTCTTTTTCTCGCTTGTTAAATAATTCGAAGCGCCAGAAGAGATAATGGCCCCGAATAGCATCATTAATAAAACATCCGTTAAAGGCAAAAGATTAGGAACAACGGCAACATAATAAGCGATGTTGCCACTCGAAAAGATGGTGTTAACGGCTTTAACGACAAGATAGGTTAATAATGGTTCAACGAATAAGAGAGAAGTAAAGGAGAATAAATAGTTAGAATCCCTAAAAAGAAGAATGAGTTCCTTTTTAATGAAAGCGTATGTAATCGATCTCTTTTTGTATTTATGTTCCTTAATCTCGGCATTATTCGATAGGTTATAGGTTAAGAAATAGGAATAGAAATAGACGATTAAAGCAAGGCCAATCAAAAACACGCCTAAAGAGATTCCAATATAAGGGAAAACCATCCTAATATCGTATTCCACAATAGCTTTAATGAGGAAATTCACCGGGATTAAGCCATCCGCGATCTTTTTGATGAGTTCGATATTGTTTGTGGTAAATAAGCTAGAGAGTTGGTTATTCGAAACCAAATCAATAAAGATATTCAAGATATAGGAATAAGCGATAGCCCCTGCAAAAGAAATAAGCAAAGACATAACAAGCTGGAGGAAGAAATGTTTCTTAAGGAAGTCAAGCAATAACTTGAAAGGATAAACAAGAATCAAAGAGAAACCCAACTCAAAAATAAGGATGAGCAATGGGTAATATAGCGACATATAGAAATAAATCACCATCTTATGGAAATAACTGCCATAAGCGATAAAAAGAGGCATTTCAAACACCAAATTGAAAAGATACATGGTGATTACTAGGAAAAAGAGCTTAGAGAAAACCTTTTGGGTGCTAGAAATAGGATAGGTAGCAAGCTGAGTGATATCTTCCGAAGAGAAGAAGGCTTTTCTAGCCGTAACCATCCCAATAAAAATCATGATAACGGCAATAATAAATAAGAAAAGAATAAAGAAAGATTCGGCCGCACCATCATAAACGGAGATTTTAGAAAGAATGGTACGGAATAAATATGTCTCAAGGCCAATAAAAAGAAGACCTGCCAAAATGGTAAAAATCCAAGATAAAATCTTGGAAGTGCGTGAGCCATTTTTGGCAAACATCAATTTGAAATCTTTGGCGATGAGATTGAGCATTATTTCTTCCCCTCGTAGATTTCAAAGAAAAGGCGTGGCAATTGAAGACGCTTATTCGGATCTTTGTTTAAATCCAAAAGATGGGCGATTTTGCCTTCGTTGGTAATCGCGACACGGTCACAAATCTTAGCGACTAATTCAATATTATGGGAGGTGACGAAAACCGTTTTTCCATGTTCGGAATACTCTTTCATCATCTTTTTTAATTCCTCAACGGCAATAACATCAAGTCCGACGGTGGGCTCATCTAAGATCCAGATATCTGGGTTATTTAATAAGGATGCGACCAAACAGAGTTTCTGTTTCATACCATGAGAATAATTTGAAGCAGGTACTTCAAGGTCTTCTTCTCTTAATTGAAGACGGTTGCAGAGGTATTTATAGTTGGCTTTGAATTGGCCTTCGGAAATTTGATAGATGGAGGCCACGAATTCGAGATATTCATATCCTGTCATTGCTTCGTAGACCGTTGGTTCAGATGGGACGTATCCGAAATGGGATTTGGCTAGTAAAGGTTCTTGCACGACATCGTAGGAAAGAAGTTCAATCTTTCCGGAATTGAATTTCTTTAAGCCGATCATGCAGTCGATGGTCGTGGATTTACCTGCGCCATTTCTTCCGATGAAACCGAAAAGTTCACCTTGTTTGACTTCAAGGTTTAATCCTTTCAAGACTTCTTTCTTCCCGTAGGATTTATGAAGGTCTTGAATCAAGATAGCAGGCGTATTCTCGTCGAAATCTCTTTCTTCGAGTTCCTTATTTTCTTTTGCTTCGTTGTTTTTCACTTATTTCTCCTACGGTTAAGGAAGATAATCTTTCCTTTATTATCTAAATGATAAAAGGAAGAGCAATCTTCGCATAAATACATATGATCTTTCTCTTTTAATGAGTCACTCTTACAAACAGGGCAATACTTAGAATAGATTTCTTCGTTTCCTTGGTTCTCGATAAAATGGGAGGAAAAGAAAAGATGAATCAGTTCTTCTTCGGTTAGATAATCATTGCTAAATAGGACGTTTTCCGTCTCCGTTTTATAGCCATAATGCCAAAGAGAGAGGAAATCATTGCCAATGACCCCTTCTTTTTCTTCCATATAAGGGAAAGGTTCATTGCTTTCTAGATAAAGAAGGACTTTTCCATCGACTTTGCTCATCTTGCCTTCTAAAAGGAAGGCGTTTTCTTTTTCAAGATAACTTAAAGAAAGTTCCATCTCTTTTCCTTTCTTAAAATGAAGGGAGGAAGGAAGAAGGATTTTCTTTTTATCCATCAGTTGAGCTTTATTATCACGAAGAAGGTAACCTTCTTTACGAAGTTCTTTTAAAAGAAGGATATACCAATATCTAGCAAGATCTTCTTTTAAAGAGGACACATCTTCATAGGTGATCATCTCTTTATAGAACTTGTATGCGGCATTATATCTTTGGTTTCTTAAAAGGATATTCGTTGGAATAACGTTTTTAATACGTTTGCTAGAACGGGAAACACTCTTATAGAAGGAAGTGTTCTTAATCTTTAGAAGCTTATGTTCTGTTTTTAAAGTGTCTTCTAAGGCATTGGAGAGAAAATCTCCTTCTAAGGTAAGAGAAGAAGATTCATCGCTGGTTTTTAAAAGAGAAACGTAAAAAGAACGATATTTCTCTAATTCCGAAGAAATCATCTCTAACAAAGTAATAATGAAGATGTTCTCATAGGTAAGAAGTTCGTCATAATATTGGAAATAATAGACTTCTTCTGGAAGCATCTCATGGTCATATCTTTTCCAAAGAGAAGAATCTTTTAAGGTTTTGCGGAAAGCTTCATCGGAGATAGCAGAGGCTTTGCCTGATGCTTCGATAATTTCTTCTCTTTTATTGAGAGTGAATGGTTTTAAGGCAATCGAGGAAATAACGTTAAGAATGTTTTGATAGGAAGCAAAAATCTTTTTATCGTGCGAAAAAGAAATCCTTTGTAAAGAAGGAAGTTCTTTTTCTAAGATTGTTGCATAGCTCTTCTCTAAAGAGGGAGAAAGAAGGAAGATATCTTCTAGCTTCTTGACCCCTTCTTTGAGCGAGATTTCCTCGACGTTTCTCATTTTTATAATTTTTTGATTAATTTATTGATATAGGCTGCACTATTAGGGAAGTCACCTTTGCCATATGTCTTATCAAGCAAGACAAGTAAGTTCTTTAAGGCTGGTTTGACAAAGTCTTCAAATCTTCCTTCAAGTTTGCAAACGACTTTTCTTGTTAACATGAAATCCAAGATTTCTTCTTTTTTACCACCAAGGGCGATATAAAGAGGAACGATGGTTTCGATTTGATTCAAGATACGGTTACCGAAGGCAACATCGAATTCCTCATAGATATAGTCGGTAACGGCATTGAATTTTTGAAGATCTTCTTTGGTAAGATGATTCTCTTCAATAGCGGAAGCATCCTTAAGCAAAGAAGAGAGTTTGCTATAAGAAAGATGGATTGGTTCCACCTCTTCTTTAACGGAGAATGGCTCGTTCTTCGTTTGGAAGTCCACGGTGATAGAACGGTCATAAACCTTATCGGCAATAGAGAAGGTAGAATCGTCTTTGTTGGCTGTGCCAATGAAGAAGGAATTAGGTGTTACTTGTAAGTTACCATCGATAAGTTTCGTTGGAGAAACGAAGCCGTATGGTAATTGCATGATTCTAATCTTCCATTCATCGGATGGATATTCCAAAACGGAGAGGAAGTCCGCGAAATAATATTCCACACGGGAAATATTCATTTCATCGAGAACGAAGATGTTAATTTGATCTGGGTTATATCCCGCTTCATAAAGAGAAAGAAGGAAGTCTGTTTCGTTATAGATACGGGAGAAGTCATTGAAATAACCAAGTAAGGAGGATTTATCTCTCCAAGTGGCTTGGACAGGGATAAAGGTAACTTTAGCATTGATGAACTTCGCAAAGAAACGTGGTAAGGAAGACTTACCTGTGCCAGAAAGACCTTCTAAGATCATAAAGTGAGAAGTACCTAAGGAAGCTAAGAAGATACGGATGGTCTCAATATCGAAATAGAGATGCTCTTCTTTAGCAAGATAGTTACGGAACTTGGTAGCTAAATCTTCGAGGGTGATATCGTCGGTAGGAATAGATTCCACTTCAAAGCCAGAATATTTCTCATCAACCTTCGATAAGCCAGGGAAGACTTTCTCACGGGTATCTAAGTCTCTTGCTTTATCTTCATTGTCTAAAGAGACGGAATTGGAGTTTGCATTTAATGTTGCATCTCCATTTAAGTTATTGGATGTTGCGTCTTTATCGAAAGAAGAAGCAACATTTTCATTTTGATCATCATCCATATCTTCTAACTTTTCATTCTCATCGGAAGAGAAGAAACGATATGGTTTATCGACTAAATGGATGTTGACGATAAGCATGGCGATAGCACCAATAACGATAACTAAGGCAAAGGATACTAAAAGGGATACCACTAAAGCATAGCCAAGCACATAAGACATAGGCGCAATAGAAGCACTATTTCCTTGAGCGGCCGCAATAATAACGGATAAGCCGTAAGAGAGAAGAACGCTAACAAGAACAGCTCCGACATAGACGAGGATAAGTTTCTTGTTACTTCCCTTGATGTTATTAATCACGGCAAAGCGACGGATATATACCAACATAAAGGTAAGGAGAATGATATACACCGCGATAAGGAGAATGGATACAACGACCATTGTCATTCCACCTTCCGCTACTTCAATCGGCGTATATCCCATGCCTTTCCCTAAGGCAAGTAATGGGTTATCTAACGAGAATACTTTGCCATCGGCGACCAAACATAGTCCCGTAAAAGCAAAAAGAACCGCATAAATACTCATAACTGCAATGAGTATCAGGTTCTTTCTTGTTAGGTAAGGCCTAATCATTTTCTTTTTCATTGTTTTTCCCTCCCTAATATTGTTTTTTGTTTCAAATCGCGTATTTCTTTTGTGACATTCGTTCGTTCTACCAATATCTTTTGAATATCATCGGTTCTCGTTTTTAATGCAGCCCAAAGCATTTCCTTAATTTCGTAGGTCGTTGAGTTCCCAATGTCTGTAGCATTACGTTTTATCGCGTCGTAGAGTTCATCGTCAATCTTTAGGCAAATCGTTTTCATTGATGTTCTCCTTATTTTGTTGGGTTTCTTTCTTCGTGATTTTATGAAGGAGAGAAGAGAAGATGGTTTTCTTTTCTTGTTCCCCGTCTTTTTCCACTTTGGTTAGGTTGGTGACATCGAATTCTTTTTTCTCTTCTTCACTCATCTCGTTTTTAGAGACGAAGCCTTTGTCGTTGAATTGATAACAAAATCCTTGGTAATAGATTTTTGATTCGACGTCTGTCGCCATTTCCTGATAGGTATTTTCATTCATGCTAGGAAGGTCAAAGACTTGCTCTAGCATCTCTTTCCTATCTTCTTCAGCGAATTCAAGTTTCTTATTCTGCCTATCAATGCTCCAAAGGCAATAGACGACAGAACAAACCGTGACAATTCCAGCATAGCTTTGGAAGAAAGAAATGAAGATTCCTACCACAGGAATTCTTTTTCCTGTGTATCTTCCAATCACATCCTCGAACGTTGGTTTGTATGAATCAGTCGCACCATTCGCGTCCCCGCGCGTAGTGTAACGAAGCACACCATACACTGTATCAATTTCAATGATACGATGGATGATGTTCACGTTTTTATTATTTCGGTATGCGATAACATCGTATTTGCGTAAAGAATATTCGTTATCTACCTTTTTGAGGGTGATTAAGTCATAGGTTTTAAACTGATTGTCTAAACCATAAGTGACAAGATAATCATTGGAGGGATTCTTTTCGCTCATCGAGCCTGAAGCGACTACCATAGCGGAAGAATCTCCAATCATTACCACCCCATTGGTGATACGAGAATATATAGCAAATCCAAGAAAAGGGATAGCGAGTACCAAGAAGATATAATAGAAGGCACTTTTTGTGATAGAAAGTGCCTTTTCACGTCTTTGAACACGTTTCTCCCCTTCATAAATCATTGTATCGATCAATTCGATGTCTCTACGACCATCTTCGGTCTCAGAAAGCATCTTACCGATATAATTTTTATAAAGAATTGTGATGACAAGAGCAAAGCTTATAACCCCAATACATGTGGCTACTAAAGCAATGATCTCGGTGTTGGACATAGGTTATTAGATTATTTAGCGTAAGCCGTAAAAGTAAGTTGATAAGAAGCGTTATCTAAAATATCATGCAAATCATTGAGAATTGCTGCAACGGTTGGCTTCGATGAATCGGTTGGCAGTTTGTCGTTAACGGCGCCTAGGACAGGATAGTTTGTTATCCCAGCTTCTGTATCAAAGAAAATGCCAGGGTTTGTGCCATCGCTCTTTCCATCAGCAGAAAAGAATGTACCCCATTTGAACGAGACATCATAATTAATGGTCCATGTGCAGATCTTTTCATCTTCATTAGAACCAGTAGTTGTCTTATCATTTTTTGTGAATTTTGGATCATTTGTTGCATCAGCGGAAATGGTTACACCATCAGCAGCGGTAAAGCAGTCAGGGGCAACAACATAGTTTTTTTTGACCGCATTGTTGACTTTTTCACCACCAGTTTCAACCATTTTAACGTTCAGTTTGTCAAAAGAATCATTTGTCTTTGAAGAAACAGTAACAACGTATCTAAGGGTAAGTCTTTCAAAGAGTTGCCCATCGTTATAGACGCGTTGGCCCGCTTTTCTTACATCCTCATAAGTTGGATCAAAATCAAATGTTCCGGTAGCGATTTCTTCGCTAGTGGACGTTTGCTTTTTCCAGTCTTTAGTTACTGGGTTTTGGTATTGAAGCTCAATGGACATAGAAAGAGAATTGTCCTTTACAGTACCAACTGTCGTTACACCTGTTGTATTTTTTGTTGCGTTAGCAGACAAAACCCATGCAGCAAAGCCGCTGGAAACTAATGCAACGCCACCTAAGATAACTGCTGCAAAAGCGATTTTCTTTCTTTTATAAGATTTTCTTGTTAATTTAGCCATAATAGTATCCTTAAATAACTAGTTATTTTGTTTCAATAGTCACCGTTAATTTTGCATTCATTCCATGAAGAGCATCTAACGCAGTTTCAGCAGATTTCTTTGCCGTGCTATCAGCATTACTCAAACCATTGTAATAATTCCAAGGATTCCTAGAATCAAATGTAGTACCCCATCCAAAAACAATATAGAGCTTAAAATTCATGGTTGTGGTTACTGACCCATCTGCGACACCTTTAACCAAATACATACCGGTTTTGCTTGTGTGATCATCATTGTATAGCTTAGGCTCACTGGTAGTGTATGTAATAGTACTCATTGTATATGAATTTAAAGTGGCAACATATCCAGCGGTAGCCATTGATGTGTAAGATGCAGCTTCTTTAGCACCAGCTTCAGTTAAAGTAATTGATTTAAAAATATCTGTTGGCTTATCTGAATCTTGAACGTTTTCAACTTTGAAATCAAAAGTGGCCAAAAGGCTTTCTTCCGATTCATTCTCCAGCCAGACATTGGCATCAGTAATTTTAGTGTCTTTATCAGCGGCTTTTAAGCCTCCGTAATTAATCGTTTGGGATTTAGTCAAATCCTTTATTGTATGAAGTTTGGAGCTTACATCATCAGCGGTAATAATTCCTTCTGCTGTTTTACTTTCACCACCGCTAATAACCCAGGCGGCAAAACCGGTCGAAACAACCGCAGCAGAGCTCAGGATAGCGATGCTTGCAGCGATCATTTTGGAGCGGGTTTTCTTTTTGAATTTGTTCATTTGTAAAAAATTCTCCTCTTGTGAGGTTATTGTACACTCGTAAAAAAAGGTTTCAATAATCAAAAAATGATACTTTTCAAGGAATGGAAGAGGGAAAACATCTATTGTTCTGGGAAAATGATAATGAATCCTTAGTCTTTTAAAGTGACTACCTTTTTCAATATATTGTCGATGGCTATGGGGTTTTATAAGGAAGGATATCTTAAAGGCAAGGATTGGAAGACATTTTAAAATTGTTCCTGTTTTTGAACACTTTATTTATATGGCAATAAATATTTGATTTTCTAGATTTTGATACTAGTTTTACCTATTTATCTATTTAATAGGAGAAACATTAAAGAAATGATGGTCTTTAAGAACATGAAGGAACGTTACATTATGAGTCCTTTTCAATGTCTTCAAACCTTACTTGATATATCTTCACCACAACATCCTTTACTGTTTCTTCATGAGTTTTATTATTGAACTTCGTCTGGAAGATCATAGAAAGGACATAGGCGTTCCGTCCATTGGCCTCATAATAGAGTTGTTGGCAAACCTTATCGTTTAATAGATTTGGATCAAAAAATTCTCTTACGTCATACGTTTTTATTTCTAAAACACTTTTCTCATTAGACAAGTCACATAGAGCAAATACCTTTTTATCCTTAGAAATAGATAATTCTTGAGAAAGAATTGGAAAGAAATGAAAGATCTCTTCTTTGATGAATTTTACGGTTGAAGGTAGCTCGGCCATAATGGAAGAAGTCACATCATTTACTTCTTCGACTTTTTCTTCATCTTCGGGATGTACAGACATGAATTTGCCATCCCCCACAGGAATGACTGGAATCTCTTTAATAGATGAAGGAAGGGTCAATAAATGAGTTAAAAGAGATTTGTTTTTCTTAAGAAAAGAGAAATTGTCTTGTTTTTGAACATTTAGCAAGGAATTGATTCCTTCCTCAACAGTAATCCCTGTTATGTTGGTAGGAAACTTTTTAATTTCCTTTAAAGATTTTCGTGAAAAAGAATATTGAAATATTTCTGTTAGATGTCCTCTTATATTGAAGGGCTGTATCCCCTTATATTGGCGTAGTTCGGGCGAAGCGTTCAATTTACTTACGGGTACGATATAGTTCTCATCGAAAGAAAATAAATCATTTCCATCGAAAAACAGTTTCTTGTCATAGAACTTTTCGAAGAGTTTCCATTCCAACAGGCAATCATTAGAAGAAGTATGGACATCTTCCACTCCATTTATACCTAAAAGGCGACAAAGATTGTCTTTGCTAAGTTGCCCTTCTGCACCAAAAGGGGCTTTTGGGACATAGTTCTTAATATTATCAAAGGCTAATTCTTTAAAGCCTTTAAGTTTATGTCTTTTGCAATAGTTAATAACACAAGAAGAATCAAACGTTCCTTTTCCTCCGCTATAAGAAAGAAGAACCTTATGTTTCATGTCAAAGAAATCGATAAGTTTATCGAGTTCTTCTTGATCCATGGGAGTTTCATCTTTTAAATCTTCCGCATGTATTCCGTTAATATTCGTCGTTAAAAGAACAGGCTGTCTATCTAATGGAAAGAAACGGTTGTAACAAATACCTGTTGAAGGATCGTAAATGGATAAAGATAAAAGATCATCCGATGTCGTTCTAGTTCCGTTTGTTTCAACATCAAAGACAAGATACTTGCCTTTCAAAGAGTCGATGTTTGTTTTATACCCCAAATTTGCTAGGCGAGATTCAAAGGCTTTTCGAATTGGCCTTTTCTCTTGAAAGGGAACGAGATACCTGTCCCGAAGTGTTTTGAGCCTGTTGAACTCGTTTTGCATCTTTTCTCGATATTTTTGAGTGTATTTTGGATTGTCGGCCTTCATTTTTAGGGCTCTGAGTGTATTTTCAAATAACTCATATTCTGTTTTTCCATCACGTTTTGCGATGATAAAGCAAGTTGGACGATACTCCCATTTTCTTGAAAACCCAATTTGATAAGGCGAGAAACAAATTTCCACAAAGCAATCAGGAAGAATGGAAAACGCGTCCCAGCGAAAGGAAGGGCATTCGTTTTCTCTATGATTCGGATCGAACATGTCTTTCTCTTGTAACATAGAAAACGACTTGGTATTTTCATAAAACTGTTCTAAAGAAATATAAACAGGTTTGTCTTTTATTCGGTCATTAAACATGATTTGTTTTAGACTTTTATTATATTTGATAAAACAAAGTCTTTCCACGGAAGTTCAGGCTTTTCTTTATACATCTTTATCGCAAGATGCATTGGATTCACTAAACTTTGTAATGATTGGCGTTGATTTCTTCTTGAAAGACCTTAGAGATTTGTCTTTTTTTGAAAGAATCTTATTTTAGAGGAGTTTCCCGCAAGATCCCCCTAACTTTCATAAGAACTTTTCCAAGCAAGTTTTCTCCGCGCCACTTATTCATATCAAAACGGTTGGGGTCTTTCATAGATAGTCCAATCCCCCATATCAAGTCTTTTACGGCGCATTCCGCTAAAATGGCATCACCGGTATTTAGCAAAAGCTGTTTCAGATCAGCATTTTGAGAGAATTTTGCCATAACGGCATCAAAAACGATTTTCTCACGTGTTTGACACCAAATGGCGTCATCATAATGAGAAACAGAACGGCCAAGAGATTTAATGATGGCTACATCGTTTGTTTTCATGATTTGTTCTGCAACAACAATATCCTTAAAACATCTTGCTTTGCTATACATCATATATTGTTCTACAGAGGAGAATTTCATGTCGTTTAAGCAAAAGAAAGCTAAAAACCAATTACTTAAAAAGCCATTTTCTTCGTCAGGATTATGGAAACAGATGATGCTCATAAAATCTTACCAACCTTTTTCACTGCTAGATCCAGTTCCAAATCGTGTAGACCAGGATATGCCTTTTTAAGGAAATCAACGGGAATCTTTTTTACAAGCTCTCCACTAGGAAGACCATAATACCATTGATAGTAGGCATAGAATTCCCCCATCCATTCAGGAAGAAAACCTTCTATTGTTTGGCCTTTCTTTAACGTATATTTATCGTTCTTCTGAAAATAGTCCCATAGTTCTTTATAATTCATGGTAAGGAGATAAGCTTGGCCTTCATCCATCATCTTGCGCGTGTCGCTTTGTAAATAATGAACAACGAAGTCTTTCATATCACAATCTGGATGTAGTAAGGAAACGTAATCAAAGAGTTTTCCTTGATTCTCCACCACGTCATTTAAATAGTCTTCAGAATAAACATTCATAATAATCATCTCTCAATAAGGGTGCTAAATACTTTTATAACTTTGTTTTCGTCGGAATTTATAAGATTTCGCATATTCGTGCGCGCCTCAATATCCCTTTGATTGTATTTCTTGTTAAATTCGTCATAGCTGACAGATAAAAGAGAATTAGGGATTTCTTTCAATTTTGAGTACGCTTTCTTGCTTTTGATGCAATACTGAATTCCTAAATCCCCAAGTCGCAATAATCTTTCGAGAATGTCGATGTCTACGTTATCTCGAACGAATTCTTTGGCGATAAAGAAATAAGAAGCGTCTGCCCTCCAGCCTTTTATGACGTCAAAACCAACTGTATCTAGACCATATTTTTGAACGAACTTTTTTGCAAGAACTCGATATCGTTTTGAATCCGAAGCATCTCTATGTTTCATAAGTTCTGCTAGCCAAGAAAGAATGCCTAGCTTTTCAAAATCGAGAACTTTCAAATCATCCATTTCAAGTTCATATTGATGAAGCCATCCATTTTGCTCATTCGGACGACAAACGGCCCATTCTTTAGCAAGTTCTCTGTCTTCCGTAAGATAAAACCCCTTCCCATAATCGTGCTTTTCTTCGCCACATCCAAAAGTTGGGGTGATTTTTTTGTTAGGACTGCCATGATAGAGTACGATCTTTGTCATTTTTCTTTCCTCGTTAAAGTAGATAAATACCCTTAAGAAGATTATAACGTTTTCTTTCCTTCTATCTAAGAAAGAGTTTCAAAAGCTCCTTATCCTGGAAACGTTTGTAAATATGAGGCAACAAATCGATTCAATATATAGGGCTATGGGAACAATTGAACAACCCTAATTTTATCGTGGTCGAATTCGACCAGTTTAAAAATGAAGTCGGACACAACTATTTTACGATGACTCCGAAGAAACGGACTGACGGTGTGAATGCCGTCGGTATTATTTCTAAAGCTGGAAAATATAACGGCGGCACTTATGCGCACAAGGATATCGCCCTTCAATTTGCATCTTGGATTCCTCTAGATGTTTATTGTTCTCCATGTTCGAACCTCCTTAGAACAGATTATTTAAAGTTCGAACAAACTTGTCGATTCCGGATAATTTTTACGCTTACGCAAAAAAATAAACCCCGATGGAATCGAGGTTTTATTCTTCGTGGTGGCCCAAGCCGGGATCGAACCGGCGACACAAGGATTTTCAGTCCTTTGCTACTACCATCTGAGCTACCGGGCCACGCGTACTTGGCGGACCATACGAGATTCGAACTCGTGATCTTCTCCGTGACAGGGAGACATGTTGGACCGCTACACCAATGGTCCAAGCCGCATGGAATATTATCCATATTCATGACATCTTTTGCAAGAGTTATTCGTAAAAATGTGCACGATGCTCTATTTTTAGGATATTCGCTTAATAAAAAGTGTTCCCAAAGGGTTCTTAGAAGAAAAACATTAAACCGTAAAAAGTTGATGGAAATTACAACTTTTTACTATTTGGTTTAAAGATTATTTCTAAAATTGCTTCATGTTCTTGAAGAAACGAACCAAGTTTTCATTGATGATACCATCCCTATTTTGTAAGAAATGATCAAGAGTTAGGATGTATTTTGGATAATTATCACGAATAGATAAAAGGGAACGATATTCTCTTTCTTCGGTTTTAGGAAGCCCCTTTTCATTAAAAATACCGTTATCTAAAGTTTTACAAACCCGCACATAAGAATAGTTGTTCATCGGTTTATTCAAAATAAAGTCCACTTCAAGCCTGCCAATTTTCCCAACAGATACTTTATAGCCCATGGCCTTAGCATAGTTGAAAACGAGATTTTCTAGAACTGGCCCGTAGTTTATTCTGTTATCTACATTGGACGCGAAATAGAAACTTAAATCGCTCAAATACAGCTTTTCTTCTCCGTTTAAAGACTTTTTTCTTTTCATGTCAAACCTTTGACACCTTGAAATGATTTTTGCCTTTTCCAAAACGCTTATGTACGAGTATATGGTTTCCAAACTATGTTTCTTGCCATCCATTTTGCTTAAATAGTTTGCTAAGCCATTCGCGGAAAAGCTCGAACCGAAATTATTGATCACGAAACGTTGAACTTGGTCAAAAAGTTTTTTGTTTTTTATCGTTTTATTGGTTTTGATGTCCTTTTCGTAAATCTCCGAAATAACGTTTTCAACATAGGTTTTTCTAGCCAAGGGATCATCGTATGTAAGCGTTTTAGGAAAACCACCATCGAGAACATATCTTTGGAACTCAAAATCCAAATCCTCGTCGATGCTCTTTCCTAAAAATTTTTTCATCTCCAGATATTCTGAAAAAAGTAAAGTGTTTACCGTGATTTCTATATATCTTCCCGTCAGTTTTGTCGCGAGATTTCCTGACAATAAATAGCCGTTACTTCCCGTGATGAAAATGGAGAAATCACCTTCTTCTCGATAAGCGTTAACGATTTTTTCAAAGTTTTTAACATTTTGAATTTCATCAATAAATAGATACTTAATTCCTTTAGAACATTTTTTAATTAAGGTATCTATTTTTGACATCAATTTCACGTCAGTATCAATGAAGACGTTCTCTTTAGCGTCCAAATTGAGATTGATTATGTTTTCTTCCTTAATGCCATTTTTAATCAGTTCTCTTCTAATGAGTTCCATGATCGAAGATTTTCCAGACCGTCTTACGCCAGTAAAAACTTTTATGAGACCGCAGTCGTTTAAAAAAGGTTTCACCCTATCAATATAAATTTGGCGAGGAAATAAAAGCTCTTTTGAATTCATAAATGTCTCCTATGGTATTAATAATATATCATGAACCGTAAAAAGTTGATGAAAATTACAACTTTTTACTATTTGCTCGTTAAAAGAAAAAGGACCCCGGAGGGTCCTAAGTATCCGTTTTGATTAATAGTTAACGGCACGAAGCTCGAAGAAAGATTGTGGGTGATTGCAAACTGGGCAAACCTTTGGTGCGTATTTACCAATCACGATATGTCCGCAATTACGGCATTTCCAAACGGAAAGATCATCTCCAACGAAGACCACTCCACCTTTGACTTTCTCTAAGAGAGCGTTGTAACGATCTTCGTGATGTTTCTCAATTTGGCCAACCATTTTGAATTTGTTAGCGATTTCGATGAAACCTTCTTCTCTCGCTTCTTCTTCAAAACGTTTGTACATATCGGTGAATTCATAATCTTCACCGGCTGCGGCAGCCGCAAGATTCTCTTCGGTTGTACCGATGCCATTAAGGTATTTAAACCAGAGTTTGGCATGCTCTTTTTCGTTGCCAGAAGTTTCTTCAAAGATGGCTGCGATTTGTTCGTATCCTTCTTTTCTTGCTTGGCTAGCGAAATATTGATATTTGGTGTGGGCTTGGCTCTCACCAGCGAATGCGGCTTTTAAATTAGCTTCTGTTTTGCTTCCTTTTAATTCCATAAGTTTTTTTCTCCTTTGGTATGACTCTATTATAGGTAGGGAATGACGGTTAGAAAAATAAAACGCTCAGGATTTTTTCCTAAGCGTATCTATATTAGGCAAAAAGAGAAACGAATTCTTTTAGATGCTCTCCATCTGTTTCGTAACCTTTTCTATCAACGAAGACATTGTTTTGGTATACTTCGAAGGTGATATCTTCTTTCTCTTTTAAAGAAACACGATAGACATCAGGAAGAGCTCCTGGAACAAAGAAAATATCAATCTCTTTAAAGGTAGAAGAGTTCACAAAGGCAAGATATGCGTTTTTCACTTCATCGGTAGAAAGCTTTGTTTTGCTTTCTGTTGTTTCGCCATTCACACCAGTGTATTCTTTTTTCGTTCTTTCGATATATTCGATATCTTCTCTCTTTGTTTCTAGATAAGAAACAGGTGCACTTTTATGCGTGCAAGAAAATAAAAAACCAAGAGAGAATAGCCCTACAATTAGGTGTAATTTATTCTTTTCCATGCCCTTTTCCTTCGTTGTTATTTGGAAATAAGAATTTTCTTTACAATACATTTTTTTCTTAGAATGTAAATCTTTATTTCATCTAATAAGGAAAAAGCGGGTTTAAATTGAAGCCACTACTATGAATTTTTATGCTTTTTCATATTTTTTCATAGTAATTAGCAAAATAAGAGTGGACCATTAAATAGACAATCTTTGATGCGCACCCAATAAGCTGGGCAAGTTGGCTGGATCATAACATAAGCCTAACATGGATACTTCCCCGGATTTTGAAGGGGGCATCCATTTTGTTTTCTTTTCAGCTGATTTTCTTGTTCTAATTCAATATACGATGCATTTTTTTCTAATTTTTTAGACTATTTTCATCTAATAAGAAATCGAACAAATTAAGAACTAAATAGCCTTTTTCATTCCTCCATGGCTTTGTTCTATCCATAGTAATAATAATTTTTTTAAACGAATCATTAATTCTATCTAACGAAGCACATTCCTGGCTCATTTTTTCTTCATCAGGCAATGAAAATGCTGATTGTATATAAATTAATTCACTATATTTATTACACACAAAATCAACCTCGAGTTGTACATTTTTCCTTTTGCCATTATCTTTTGTAATAACATGATCTACAATCCCAACATCAACGTTATAGCCTCTAATTAAAAGCTCATTATAAATGATGTTTTCCATTATATGAGTAGGCTCCATTTGGGCAAAGCCAAGCTTGCTATTTCTTATTCCTAAATCCGTAAAATAATAATTGTATGGCGTATTTATATATTTTCTTCCTTTTATATCGAATCGCTTAGCTCTAGATATTAGAAAAGCATCCATAAGATAATCTAAATATAAAGAAATCGTCATATCGCTAACATTAATCCCGTTAGATTTAAAAGTGTTGGCAAGCTTATACGGATTTGTTAATGAACCAATGTCAGATGCTAACACATTAACAACATCATCAATCGCATTGTTTCCTCTTAATTCATGTCTTTCAATAACATCCTTAATATAAGTGTTTTTTAAAACATCATTTAAATACGCTTCCTTTTCTTCTCCAGTTTGCTTGTTAAGAAGCATAGGAAGTCCACCATATCTTTGGTACTCATCAAAGGCATCATATTTATCTAAATTGCTTGCTTGATAAAACTCTTTAAAGGAAAGCGGGTAAATTCTAACCTCATCTCCCCTTCCTCTAAATTCGCTCATTATGTCGGATGATAAGAATCTAGAATTACTACCTGTAACATATATATCTACATTATTTTTTCTTAATAACCCATTCAAAATACCATATATTCTTAACGGTTCATTAGAATTAATCTCGGATTTACTTATAGCGAATTGAACTTCATCTAGCAAAACATAATATTGTTCATTATCGTCTGTTATTCTTTCATATATATAATCTCTTAGTTTATCTGGATTTCTATATTCTCTATTAAGATCATCATCTAGTGATAATGCGATAATATTTTTCTTTTCCACTCCAATCGATAGCAAATAATCATAATACAGCTTAAATAGTAAATAGCTTTTGCCACATCTACGGATGCCGGTAATTATTTTAATTAATCCATTATTTTTCCTATTAATTAATTTGTTTAAATATATATCTCTTTTAATGACTTTCATAATTGAAGCTCCTACTTTGAATTATTATGTTTTATCATGATTTTTCATAGTAATTATATCAAATAAAGCATTTCATATCAAAAATAGAACATTTTTAATTTGAATTTTTATGCTTTTTCATATTTTTTCATAGTAATTAGCAAAATAAAAGTAGACCATTAAATAGACAATCTTTGATGTGCGCCCACAAACTGGACAAGTTTGCTGGGTTATATCATAAGCTCAACATGGATGTTTCCCCGGATTTTGAAGGAGCATCCATTTTGTTTTGCTCTTAATCCTTTCGCTGTTGCAATAAAAGATTTAAAAAGATTTTTTGTTTCTTGCGACGGGAACGAAATCTCGTCTCCCCTCTTTATATTTGAGAACGCAGTCAAGTTTGAATTCCAGCCGTATTTCATGAAAAATACCCCTTTCCTGGTTTTGTTCAGGATTAGGGGTAGCTTTCAATCTTGCTTATCTTCTTTCTCTTTTGGCTTATATACGTAACGCCAATATTCCACATTATCTAGTGAGGAAGCAGTATCTTCCATAAAGTTATAGACCGCTTCACGAAGTTCATGGGTTCTTTCTCCTAGGGGTTTACTCATATCGGGGTAAATAGGATTGGAGATATGGACAACTGCCCGAGGTTTTAAGAATTTCAGGATCTTATGCTCCTCATAGGTGACACACATCCCAAAAACAGGGGCGCCAAGTTGAGCTGGATAGGTGAAAGATTGATCAGGGAAGGGACGAATTCTTGTGCAATAAGGCCAGATATGCGCTTCAGGGAAGATGATAATTGGCTCACCCCTACGATATCTTTTACGGATACATTCGTTAAAGGGCTCTACTTGTTCAGGGTAAGAGGGAAGAGGGATAGCGGCTAACATTCTTAGGAGGGGTAACAAGATACGGTGTTGCATGACGTTATCCGAGGTAATGATATAGGCGTGACGAGGAAGACAAACCCCTACTGGCCCAAAGAAAGCGTCCGCTCTTGTCGTATGATTCCCATAGATGAAATAGCCTTTTCTTCCTAGATGGGCTTTTTTGATTTTCCTTTTTCCTTTTACTTTGAATCCCCATCCGATTTTGCCAATAATCCACATAATCGGAACAGCAATCACGTAATAAAGGAATTCTTGGAAGACCCAATAAATGGGACGCCAAACAAAGAATTTGTATTTCTTAGGAAGAGGGACGTTTTTGAATTTGCTTCCGGAGAAATCCTCATTTAAAGGATCGGAATAGACGATGGTTTTCTTAATTTTCATATCTTTTTCTTCTTAGCGGTTTCTTCTACAAGCTCCACCATTTTCTGCATGCAGGTATCGAAATCGAATTGCTTGCAATAGCTTTGATATTTCTTCGCGAGCTCTTCTTTTTCTTCTGGGTGTTCAAACCAGTAATCAATTTTATGAGAAAGGTCATTCACGTCATTGAGTTTGAAGAGACAATTCTTGCTTAGAGCGAAGGATTTCGTCGCAGAACGGGGAGAATTGTTAATCAAAGGCACCAAACCGCAAGAGATTGCCTCAAGGCAAGAAATCGCCTCGATTTCAATCTCAGAGGTATGAACATATAAATCCGACATGTTGAGATATTGGATAAGCTCTTCTCTTTTAAAGAAACGGTAGATTGGCGAAACACCATATTTCTCCGCACACTTTCTCATTTCTTTTTCTCTAGGGCCAGAGCCAGCAAAGATGATTTGAATGTCTTTTTTATGTTTTGAGCGGGCGACCGCTTTAATAAGCAAGGTTTGTTTCTTTTCTTTGGAATATCTTCCACTCATCAAGATAACGAATTTCCCTTTTAATTCAGGATCTCTTTCGACATCTATATGATGGAATTCTTTGGATACGCCATTGGAAATGACATATCCTGGGGTGGTATGCTGGATAGCTTTTTCAAAGACGTCACGAATAAATTCTGTTGGATAATGGATAGCGTCTACATCCTTATAGAAATTCTTCCAGAAATTACGGTAGACAAGTTTGTTGGCCAAATGGGAATTCATGAGGTTAAAGAAATGGGCCGTCACGTTTTCCGCTTGAACGTGGAATCCAGCGGAAACAGGAATGCCTTTTTCTTTAGCGATCTTTAAGGCTTTTCTTCCAACGGCAAAAGGCATCATGATATGCACCTCATCCGAACCGAGCAAGGCTTCATCTAATGTTTTACGGTTAGGTTTTGCCAAAGATACGCCATTTTTATCAACAATGCTTTGAAATGGACCAACCCAATATGTACCAACTATATAGAAATTATCTTTTCCTTTTTTATCATTATCAGGGCAAACAACACGGACATCGTGCCCCGCTTTTTTAAGAGCGTCAATCAAATGAATCGCGGCAATTGTTGTGCCATTATTTGCTTCGCCGAAGACATCGGCTACAACTGTAACTAGCATGCTTTACCTCCTCGTCTTCATTCTCTACTTTACTAATAGTAGCAACATCGTGGATATCTATTTTACTAAAGTTAAAAAGTAGAGGCAAATCTACCAACGATTCTTCACTTTTTCTGCAAATCCATGAACATTATCGATAATGATCTTTTCATCTTTCACTAAGAAATATCCTGAAAAGGTGCCAAAGACTTGATTTTGATCGGATTGAATCAATAAAGCGTTGGTGTTGCTTTTACGGTTGAAGGAAGGGAGAAAAGTCAAAAAGATATCCCCACTCTTGCTTCTTATATCCCAAGAAGAAAGGAAATCATCTTTCTTTCCCTTTTTTGGGATAAAGAACTCAACATCTTGGAATTTATAAGCTTTATCTTCCACAAAGAGCATATTTTCTGAAGCGGCCGAGGTATCACCAAAACCATAACCAAGATTCCAACCGATCCGCTTTCCTTCGCTTATCCCATTAGCACTAGACCAATACCAGGTGTTTTTATATGTCCAAACCCCTCTACCCCAGTCAAGTGTTCCGAAAGCGTTCTCTTGAAACTCATAACGTTTCTTCCCTAACGTAAAGAAGCCTTTTGCCTTTAAGAGATTGATTTTCTGGTTATAGTAAAAATGTCTTTTCTTTAGGAATGGCGTCGCTATAACCATAGAGTTAGGGTTACTTTCTTCTAAGAAGATATCGCAAAAGAAATCTTCTTTTCCTAAAACGTGTTTCATTTCACAAAGAAGATGTCTTTTCCCCGATTGATTTAAGAAACGGAACGAATACCCCTTCCCTATTTTTATGCTATCCCCATCTTTTGAGGAGGAAGGTAGATTTGTCTTTCCATTAGGAAACCAGAAAATCGGGGATTTTGTAAGTATCTCTTTTCCATTCCGGATATCCAAAACGGATAAAGATACCAAACCCATATAGGAATTATCATCAATGGTTAAAGCAATTCCGTAATTGCTATCCGCGATGTAATAATAATCCCATTCCTTAATCCGGGATTTCATTCCTTTGATGTCCTTCCTTTTATATTCCTTAATAAGAGAGTAAGCAAAGCCTCTTTGAGAAAGATTCCCATCCTTATCTAAAAGAGGACCAAAAGAGAGTTCTTGTTCCATTATGTTTTTCCTCACCTTTATTTTAAAGGATAAAAGGAGAATGCAAAACCCTCTCTTATTGATGAAATCCTCACTCTTATAAAAGAAAAGAGGGGACTTTAAGACCTCTTTTTCTTTAAAAAAGTACTAGAAAGCTAGATAGCAAGGAGATTTATCTAGTTTTTAGGATAAATACAATTTTCGGTTTGAGAACAAAGATATACGAAAAAGGCAATGAGTTTTATAGAATTCTTCTAACAATTTGATTGCCATTAATTTTGGGATTCTATCTTTTTCTTGCTCATTCCGTGAATATCACCAAAAGCAAATTTTGTCTTTTGGATTTTGTAAGTTTCAAAATCGTTTTCGAATCTGCTAACTTCAATATCCGCTTCAAACAAATCGAAGGTTCCGTCTATGTTCGTTACGAACGTGTAGTCTTTAAAAGATCCTAATTCTAGGTTCTCAATAGAATAAAATTCTTTTGTATCGATACGAAAGGCTCCGACGTAGCTCCGATGTATGCCACTTCCTGAAGAGGTAATGAAATACATCCAAGTTTCTGAGCTGTTCTTTTTTATAACAAATTCTGTGAGACCATAGCCGCCAAAGCCACTGCTTAAGTAATAGTAATTATAATTGAAGCATAGAAAACTTGTGCCGCTCAAAAAGCCGATAGGATTATCATTGAATTTAAGAACTTTCATCGTTTTTAAATTTGTCTTGATGTATTTCACACCATCTAAAAGATTAGGAACATTCTTTTTCGATTCCTCATAAGAAGGATACTTTTCCTTATTTTCCGAAAAATAGAAATCAAGAGAATCCTTGTTAACCTTTTCATCCGCATAAACAACGTCATATCTTTGGAAGATCTCTCCATTGTCTTTTAGGCAAGAAGTCAACAAAAAGGAGATGAATAAACATATAGTTATAGGTAATTTGTTCATCGTTAAAAAACCTTTCTTAATTCTACTTTAACGCAATATGCCTCATTATTCATTCTCTTTTAATAAGTTATGCCCACTCAAAATAAGGTCAAAAGCAAATGATGGGCGTCTTTTCTTTTGAATCTTGCGTGTTTCTATTTAATAGTTTCTTATAAAGCGAATCCATAAGGATTGCACCTAATGACACTATGATTAATATAGATGCTATATATTTGAGCTTTTTAAGGGCAAATTCCTTAATTCTGCCATCCACTTCAGATTGATTTAGATAAGAATCTTGACACGTTATTTCGTAATCCCCATTAAATGTGACATTCAATTGGTCGCCCGCAACAATTGCTATATGCAATTTTGTTATAAATATTGGAATAATCATGATATTCGAAAATTAACATATCAATAGTCTTAATCATATATTTCCTCCTATTACAACTAAAATACAGTAGTTATTGGAGCAAATCAGATAAGTTTTTTGTAATAAAAACAGCACCAAATCGTATTGATGCTCCAATTTGCATTTGGCTTTTTTGGACTATTTTGATACATCCGGACGCTTTTGTGAAAAGCCGAACTGCCTATTTTGATGATTTATTATAGAAAAATCCAAATGCTAGAAAGAATATGCAAAACAAGATATAACACACTATTTGAAAAATATTAATGATGATTTTTGGAAGATAATCTCTTCTAACAATAGATATGATTGTAAATACAATACATGTTGGCAAAAACGTGGGTATAGTTTGGTTGCGGGGCGAAAAACAAATGGGTTTGTTGATTGTGCGAGTTTCAATAAAAGATATTTACTCGTGCGTTTCATTAATCTTTTTAGGCTTTGCACAAAATACATTTCTCGATTTTATGTTTCGTTTCGACTTGAACCAATAAGTGAACCAATGATTGAACCAATAAGTGAACCAATGATTGAACCAATCTGGGTTTTAAAGTATACTATTGTTACTATCGAAGAGGGGATATATGAATTTAGGAAAAGAAAGTGAAACGATTGAATTCAAGGAATCTACAAGCGAACTAAAAGAAGGAATACGATCTATTGCTTCTATGTTGAATAAAAATCAGCATTGCGTGCTTTACTTTGGCGTTAATGACAATGGGGATGTTATAGGTCAGCAAATTGGAAACCGAACACTTCGTGATGTTTCTCAGGCCATTTCAGTCAACATCGAACCTTCCGTGATACCAACCATCACTCTTTTAGAAGGCTGCAAAGAGCATTTGAAGGCAATTAAGATTGAAGTGCACGGGAAAGATATTCCCTATTCCGCATTTGGACAATATCTCGTTAGATCTGCGGATGAAGACAAAAAAATTACAAGAAGCGCCCTTCGTTCCATGTTCATAGATTCTGGGGTTGATTTTCTTTCCGATATTAAATCAGTACAGCAGGATCTCACTTTTGGACAGTTTTCTTCCCTTTTGGCCGGTAAGGGATACCACGTTCCATCTTTGAAGGCATTAGAAAAAAGCAAAGGCCTTAGGAATATGGATGGCGATTTCAACCTCATGGCCTTTCTTTTGTCTGATCAATCCGATGTTTCTGTCAAAGTTGTTCGCTTTTCCGGGAACGATAAGACTTCCATGGCTCAACGAAAAGAATTTGGCAATCAGTGCCTTGTTCTTGCACTCAAGCAATCGATGGAATACGTTGATGCTTTGAATGAAACGAACGTGACTTTGGGGAATGGATCGAGAAAAGATGTCCATCTTTTCAATCAGGAGGCTTTTGAAGAGGCATGGAAGAATGCCTGCGTGCACAACCTGTGGATGGATATGGTTCCTCCGGCCGTTTACATTTATGATGATAGAATCGAAATCATCTCCACTGGTGGGCTACCTTATGGGATGAGTGAACAGGATTTTTATTCTGGAACATCAAAACCGGTGAATAAAGGCTTGTGGTCAATATTCAGTTCCCTCGATTATGCTGAGCAGACGGGACATGGTGTTCCAACCATCGTTTCTAACTATGGCAAGTCTGCGATTGATATCCGTGAGCATTTTATACAGGTTACAATTCCTTTTGCTTTTACACCGACATGGGCACTATCGGCTCGATCCAAGAACGCATCGGTTACTTTGTCTTTGGGACAGAAAACTCTTCTTTCAGCGATAAAAGATAATCCGTACGCCCGTTCGGAAGAGCTTTCGAAATCGATTGGGATGAGTCTTTCTTCAGTAAAAAAGAACCTTGTGAAACTCAGGAAACTCGGACTTATTGAAAGAGCTGGCAACAATCGTTCCGGGTATTGGAAGGTCAAAGACTGATCGCTTGGAAATTCGATAGAGAAAGGCCAATATCGCCATCAGGTAGCGATTTTTATTGTATTCATATCGCATATAGGATTCATGGGAAAGACATATCAACCTAATCGTTTTTTCCGTGAAATTACGATTTCTGATTTTTTGCGTTTTCGGAATACAGTGCAACCATACACCCAACCCGAAAAATCATTTCTCGGCCTAAAAAGGGGCAAAAACGGGGTGTAGTTCGATTGGCACGAGAGTAGAACTTCTTTTAAACTCACAAAACTACTAAAAATAGTAAAAGTGTGAGTTTTGCACTTCGTGAAAATTTTGTGATGGCATCTATTTCTCTATACACCCAAAGTCTATGTTTTTAACCAGTTGCATAGTAATGTTTTGACCATGGTAGATATGTTCCTTCCGCAGTGTGCAACGTACGGTAGATCTGTTCTTTGCATTTAATCTATACACCTCGTATCGATACGAGGATAGGCGGCCTTTATCCATGTTATATGGAAGGGGTGGGGTGAAAATCTCTTGTCTTGGAAAGTCTTGCCATTTCAAAGAAGGCTATTTTTTCTTTAAGACTTCTCAATAACCTGTTTTTTTGAACCAACCTTTACCACATAATTATATGCGACTAATTTTTCAAGACATCTCTGAACGGTTCTTTTATTTATTTAAGCTCCGATGCGATGTTTTCACTTGTTTGATTGGGATTTTCTTTTAGAGCGTCAAGCACTTTATAGTCGTTGGCTATAAGCTTTTTCATTGAATTTAAAGTGACATTTAAAGTGACATCATTCCCGGCAATGATTGTAGTGCAAAATCAATAAAAACACGTCTTTAAATCTTGGAAAGAAATAATAGATTTAAGCCATTGGGCGAGGATTGTAAGCGTATAAGCCTTTGATGTAAACGGGGCAAGCTTCGCATTGATAACCATCAGGGCAAATACAATTCTCGTCCATTTTTCTTTTGTTGTAGCTCAGGAATAAATCGTGCCCATCATAGGAATCTAAGGAAGTAAATCTGCCATCTTCAAGGATTACAAATTCATTCTCTAATAAATAATCACTTCTTATGCTTTTAGCGATATCTCCAATTGTAGCGTCATCAAAATGGATGCCATATATTTGAGTTTCTTTAAGAGTGAAACCCTTAATTTCGCCATCCACTTGACAACGCTTTGGATAAGTTTCTTGGCATGTTATGTCATAATCGCCATTAAATGTGATACTTAATTGATCTCCTGCAACGATGGGTTTATCTATTTTCACCTCACTAGAAAAAGAATAGTAACCACCATTAAATAACAAGGTGGCAAGCTTTTCTCCTTCAGAAGTCTCAGTATGTTCGAAAACGAAAGTGGCATCCAGCACCAAAGTCTTTTCGTTCTTCAAGTTTGAACGCACGCAACTAGAAAGCAATGTAGGTAACAACGCAAAGCAAATCCGTTTAACTTTCATATCATCATTTTAGAAAATAATGAAAATAATAACTATCCACCGGACAATCCGGTGGTTTTTCATTTTCGGGCACTTAAGCCCT
>UQFY01000005.1 GCA_900540385.1 uncultured Mollicutes bacterium | reverse complement strand
ACCGGCCTTATAGGCCAGATCGAAAAACCGCGCCTTGAAGACGCGGATTTTTATTGGGTGTAGATAGTATCTCATCGTTTCTTTTCGTTTTTGATTTTCGTTTTTAATCTACGTATCGCGTCCTTTTGCTCGTGGGAGAGACATTCTTTAGGAACAATGAAGGAAGAATACCAGCTTTGTCCTATTTTGAAACAACGACGGCTTTCTTTGATATAGAGAATTGGTTGCCTTTCCACAACAAAATTATTCGAACGCAGCATACGTTCTGTGACAATGACCCTGCGGTTTAACACGATTGTGCTGTTTTGAAGTTTCCCTTGGACTGGCCGCGAGAAACAATCGTACAAAAGAAAAGAAGGATATAGATGAATGACAACAATAATGATTCCAATTATTAATAAATATGTCTGTACATTGTTATTAGTTGATGTTCTTAATCCGTAAAATAAACAAAACGATAGATATCCTATTAGCCCTAAAAGAAGACAATGAGGGATTCCAAGAAACCAACCTTGTGAAATTTTTAGACGGAGGATCGTTTTTGATTTGCATGAGGTTCTAATTTTAGTTGATTCATCCATTTTATAGCCCTAGCCAAAAAATTAACGTCAGTCTCATTTTTAAATCCAAATACTCTTCCGTCAATTCCGCTTCCTTTTTAATATTGTAAAGGAAAAATCAATTTTTAAAAATATAGAAAAACGTCGTCTACTATATTCATGAAAAACAAAGAAAACCAAAAATAAACTAACCCAAGCTTATTTTCTTTATTCAACAAAGAAATACATTCTTTGCCTTTTAATAAATGTTATCTTTTTTGATAATTCGGTGCATCCTTCACGATGTTTATATCGTGAGGATGCCCTTCGATTAAACCATTATTCGTGACTTGAATGAAAACAGCTTTCTCTTTCAACTCGTTTAGATTGTGTGCGCCACAATAACCTAAACCGCTATGGAGACCACCAAGTAATTGATAGATGACATCCGATACTTTTCCTTTATAGGAAGTAATCCCTTCAATGCCTTCTGGGACAAGCTTGTTTTGCTCCGTGTTTTTATCTTGGAAGTAACGATCAGCAGAACCTCTAGACATGGCTGCTAATGAGCCCATTCCAACATAGGATTTATATTTCTTTCCGTTAGATTCAATGATTTCACCTGGAGTTTCATCACATCCGGCTAACATAGAACCTAACATGACAGCGTTTGCGCCAAGAGCCAACGCCTTCACGATGTCTCCCGAATATTTGGGCCCACCATCTGCGATGACTCCAATTCCTTTGTCTTTGCAATATGTGGCAACTTCATCTACGGCAGTGGCTTGAGGACAACCAACTCCAGCAATAACACGTGTTGTGCAAATAGATCCAGGTCCAATACCTACTTTAACGGCATCTACGCCTGCATCAATTAAAGCGGCAGCAGCTTCTTTTGTGACGATGTTTCCGGCGATGAGATTTATCTCTGGATATAGTTTTCGTATTGTTTTCACGGCATCGATGATGTTTTTAGAATGGCCATGTGCGGAATCTAGAACAAGTACATCTACGCCCGCTTTAAGAAGAGCTGAAACTCTTTCTAACATGTTTTCAGAAACGCTGATGGCTGCTCCTGAAAGAAGACGCCCATTTATATCTAAAGCGGCATTAGGGTAGCATTTGGTATCCGCTTCCTTGACTAATGAGACTTCCTTTGCTTGATTCTCAATGGATAGATTTTTATGGATGATAGCCAATCCTCCTAAACGTGCAAGGGCTATCCCCATTTCGTGTTCGCTTACCGTATCCATCGCAGCAGATAGGATCGGGATGTTTAGATGGATACGCTTGGTGAGGTATGTGTCGATTTTCGTTTCTTTTGGCAAGACGTTGGATTCTTGGGGGATGAGGAGAAGGTCATCATAAGTGAGACCTAACCTAATTTTTTCCAGTTTCATTTCGACTCCTTTGAAATGTATTTCGAATACCTTAGAGCAAAAAGAAAGGGAAATCTAGATAAAAAAGTAAATAGAGCGCTTTCTTGTTGGAATGTCTATTTTTCCTTGATATCATCTATATTTGGGCGTGGTTAAAAATAAGAGAAAAAATCGTGTTTTTTCTATAAAGCAAACCGTTTTTTGAATATGCGTATCAACGGCCTTCCTATTTAAAAGCAGAAAGCAAAATGTAACCCAATTAACAAACGTTGTGACTGGGAATCTGGTGCTTATTAATTTATGGTGCTTCATTTATCTATTTGAATTTGTGGTAAGCATATTTTCCAATTCTTGTGTCGATTAAAATGTCATTTCCCTTAAATTTAGCTAAGGAGGACATCAATGTTCTTTTTGATATATGGGTCTCTTTCATTATTTCTTCGTTTGTAACACCGAAATAAGAGAAGAGAGATGCTTCATTTATGAATTTAAAAATCTTTTCTTCGGATGGAGTAAGGCTTAAATCGTGTTTTACGTTATTTAACTTTTCTTTAATAGTAGAAAATTGCTTGATTAGCAATTCTACTTCATCTAATAGGATTTTTAAGATTGTTTCTACGTATGCGTTTAAGCAACCAAATTCATATTTATCGGTTGCTTTCTCAAAGGCTTTGTAATATTTGCTTTTTTCGCGTAAGAAAGCAATTGCAATAGCAAAAGAGAAATAACTTCTGGTCTCCGAATATACCCCATTGGAAAATAAAAACCTGCCAAGTCTTCCGTTTCCGTCATAATAAGGGTGAATATATTCAAACATGAAATGACACAAAATCATTCTCACATATAGTTCATTCTTGGAATTGTAGCAATGAATAAACTCTTCCATCCCTTTGTTGATATTCTTTTCCCCGTAGACGCCTGTGTGGATAGGCTTGATTCCATTCGTAATATAAACAGGCCCCTTTCTAAAATACATTCCATCAGGAAAATCCTCTTTTTCAATGGTGTCTTTCAAAACGATCTCGTAGAGACTACGAATGTCTAAACATGAATTGATTTTTGAACCACCGTCTTCCAATAGAAGCTTATAGGCGTTTGCAATAGAAATGATCTTCGCATTTTTGGAAGTGGTTAGGCCATTGATTGCTTTCAATACATCATGCTTGGCTGAAAAGAGATTTTCAATTTTGTTTGTTGATTGAATTTCATCAATGAGGAAGGATTGAATGATTTGCTTCTTTGAAAAGCTCGAAAAAGAATCAATCAAACAATCTAATCTTACGATCCTCGTATTTAATTCAATTACTTGGTTCGTGACATCAAGGGATTGGTTAAAAAAGAATTTTCCGTCCAACAAATGAATGCTATTGCTGGATTCTTTTAAATCTTGCAAATAAGAATCAAAGTCTTCTTCATTTAATTTAAAGAATTGGGACTTAACACTCATTTATTGCACCTCTGATGTTATTTTATTGTTTAAAAGTGCAAAAATAAATAAAAATTGCACTTCAAATAACAAGATTGAAAAAAACAAAAAAACTCTTAGCGTGACGTTGCTTTTGCACTTCGTTGTTAGAAATTCTTTATAAGAGATATGTGTTTTCTTTTGCCTTCGCTTTGAGAACGAAGGAAACAATTCCGTTTGCAAGAATAACGCTTGAAACAGCCACAGAAGTAAAACCGATGCTGCCTTGATCAACTAATTCCAGCATGTCAGAAATGTTTGTGTTAACGGCTTTCAAACAAATGATTTCTATTGGCATTAAAGCTGTTAAGAGAATAGATAAGAAAAGCATTATGGCAGGGAAAACAATCAGGGTCGCATTCTTTTTAGCCGTAAAGAGATTTCTTGCTGTTAATACAGAAAGAACACAAACGGCAATAATAATGAGAGTTGTTAAGATCATAGGGATAACAAGATAAGCAATCGCAATGTTTGCTTCCTCAACGGTTATACTCCCTGCTGATATCAATCTTGCTATCGATGTCATTTCTGAGTAGAAAAAGGAAATGAAACCGACTTGAGAAGGTGCTGTGACAGAAGAAGTAGGAGGTGTGACAAGAGCATAGCTTCCAGCGAATCCACTAACTAAGCTAATCGTTTGAAAAACAAGAATGGCAATACAAATATAAGAAGCGAAACAAAGGCCTTTGCCTTTTTGGAAAGAGAAGACAAAGCGATAGGCAAGTTTTAAGATAAGTAAGAACACGCCTAAGCCAAAAATAGAAGCAACGCCACTCCCCATTCCAGCTAAAGTTTCTTTAGTAATGGTTAAGATCGCATACATCAAGGCATAGAAAGCGGCGGTGGATAAGATATTCGCAATAAGGTATATATCACTAGAAGATTGCTTCTTTTGCTTCAAACATTTTGCTTCTTTGACGATGCCTAAAACGCCAAAAGTAATGATTGCAGCAAAAAAGAGTAATGTAGAAATGGCCATCGTCAAAATAAGACCGCCATTGGCCATGTCTAAGACTTGATAACCTAAGCTTGTATCAGGATATCCATTTTTAACTTGTTGGAAGAGATCAATTATTTCTTTAAGACCGATGCTAGTAAATCCATTTATTGTAACCATAGAAAGATAGCCGCTACCCAATAACATGATCGATAAAGAAAAATAAACAATCATCGAAATGGATAGGATCATGCTAAAGATGTGAGAGAGCTTTTCTTTGGTATTCTTTGAATCTTTTTTGGTAAGAGTCTTTTCTTCTTGAACTAACGAAGCGCCACAGCTTTCGCAAAAGAGGGCATCTTCATCGTTTTCTTTGCCACATTTTGGGCAAACCTGTTTACGAGGTGAAATGGATGAGCCGCAATATTTGCAAAATGTCGCGCCATCTGTCACTTCTTTTCCACATTTAGGACAATTCATAGGGTATCTCCTTGCAATCAACCATTGTCGGTAACTAAACTCAATTTCTAGATGAGTTTATGCACATATTTTTCTTTGTATTCATTTTATTGCCAAGAAGAGAAAAAACAAACAAAAAACGTGCTTGTGAAATGCGAAATGCTCTCTTTCTATTTTATATACTCACGAGTATAATACTCATAAGTATATAGGAGGAACCACTATGTTTTTTGGGAGAGAGTTAGAGTTAAAAACTTTAGAGAAAGAGTATTCGAAGAAAAACTCGTTATGTGTTGTTTACGGTACAAGAAGAATTGGAAAAACCTGTCTAATAAACGAATTTATCAAGGACAAAAAGAGCATCATGTTTCAAGCTAAAGAGGTTTCTAATCAAGATAATCTGGCATCCTTTTCCTATAAAATTTTAGAAAGCTTTGGCCGAAAAGATGAATATGTATACTCCTCCTGGGAAAAGGCTTTTGATGCGGCTATTTCGTTTTTTCATGGCGAAAAGGGAGTTATTGTTATCGACGAGTATCCATATTTAGTGAAGGCATACGAAGGAATTACCTCGATTATTCAAGATATATTCGATAATAAAATTAAGGATGGCAACATCATGTTAATCTTGTCGGGTTCCAATTTGTCTTTTATGCAACGTGAATTTGTGGATAAACAATCACCCTTATATAAAAGAGCGACGCTAAAAATGAAAATAAATAAAATGCCTTTTAATGAAGCAGCTCTCTTTTTAGATGGCTACTCTAACGAAGAAAAAATGAAATTTTTATGTATATTTGGAGAATATCCATATTATTTATCAAAAATTAATCGTGCACTTTCTTTTGAAGATAACGTAAAAGAGCTTTTATTTAATGAAAATTCTATTTTATTGGATGTTCCAAAACTGGTTTTATCGAATTCCTCAAGAGAACAAAATTTTTATAATTCGATTTTGCTTGCTCTAGCAGGAAAGAAAAAAGGTCTGACAGAATTGGCGAATCTCATGCACGACAACGTTACGAAAATAAACAAGTATTTAAAAACGTTGCTCGATTCGGAAATGGTGATAAAAAAAGAAACATACAATTCTACCCGACAAACCTATTACTACATTTCTGATCCTGTTCTTCGTTTCTATTATCAATTTTTGCTTCAAAATATAGAAAAAATTGAGGCGGGATATGGTTTGATTCTTTATGAGAGACTAAAAGGGGAGATCGATCAGTTTATCGCTCACTCTTTCGAAGACGTTGCCATCTCCTATATGGAATATTTGGGTAAAAAAGGGAAATTGAATGGCATCTTTTATCCTATTGAAAATCTTACGATAGATAATTCTGAATTGGGGAGATCGATAGAAATTGATGGCATTGCAAGAGATAACGATTCTCTGTTAGTAATAGAGTGCAAATTCACTAACAAAAAGCGTACTTTATCCGATTTTGAAAAAATGATAGAAAACACATCAATTAAAATGTTTTCTAAGATTAAGGATTTTAATTATTTCATAATTTCCAAAAATGGATTTGAAGACTCTTTGTTGCATTTAAAAAATGAGAATCTCCACCTCATTTCATTAGATCAAATGTTCGAACTCTAATTTAAAGGGGAATCTATTATCTTTTTAAGTCCTTATTAATATTAAAGGCTTCGCTATGACGCCCTTTTACCTTTAGAAGTACGTTTTTGCCTCTTTGTTTTTAGAAACGACTGGGTTTCAATTTCTTTTCTAATCCTCCTTATCTCCTTTGCTCTTCCTGTTAAAATAAAAGAAACTTGGGTGAGGGAACTTTATGAAAATTATTCATGCGGCGGATTTGCATCTTGGATCGAAGATTGAAGCCAAGCTTAAAGACATTTCGGAAGAAAGAAAAGCGGAAGTGCGGAACTCTTTCTTACGTTTAGCCAAATATGCCCATGAGAATGATATTCATGTCGTTCTTTTAAGTGGAGATGTTTTTGATTCCGATAGGCCTTTTAAAAAAGACAAAGACACGTTCTACAGTGTTATCAAACAATATCCTGATATTGATTTCTTATATCTTAGAGGAAATCATGATACCGAAGAAAAGAATGAGGACGTGTATACGAATTTGAAAACATTTAGTGAGGAGTGGTGTACTTATTCCTATGGAAATGTGGATATCACCGGTCTTGAATTAGGACCAAACAATTCCACGTCTTTTTACTCCACCCTTTTGTTAAATCCGGAGCACATCAATATTGTGATGCTACATGGAACATTAAGCGATTCAGTTGGTTTAGAAAAGATAAAACTGTCTAATTTAAAGAACAAGAACATCGACTATTTAGCCTTAGGACATATTCATTCCTTTGAGGATGGCGAAATTGATAAAAGAGGGCGTTATGCTTATTCTGGATGCTTAGAAGGCAGAGGGTTTGACGAAACAGGTGAGAAAGGATTCGTTCTTCTAGGCATAAGTGAAGATAAATTATCTTATTCTTTCCACCCATTTTGTGAACGTGTCATTCGTGAAATAAATGTAGATGTCTCTTCTTTAAATAACATCCCCTCTATCATTGCTAAAGTGGAAAAAGAAGTATCATTCAATTCGAAAGACATATATCGTATCAATTTGATTGGCGATGTACCTTTTGATTCTTCTTTTTCAGCAAAAGATATAGAAAGCTATTTAAAAAATGATGCTTACTTCGTGAATGTGAAGGATAAGACTATGCCTCTTATTGAGCCTAAGAAATACGAGAACGATCTTTCCTTAAAAGGGGAATTCGTTAGGGGCGTGTATGCAAATACGGATTTAAGCGAGGAAGATAAGAAACGAATTGTTGCCTTAGGATTAAAGGCCTTAGAAGGGAGGGAATTGGATTTATGAAGTTATTGAAATGCCATATTGTTGGTTTCGGAAATTGGAAAAACAAAACCATTGATTTTAAAGATGGTTTAACTTCCGTTTGTGAGAAAAACGGCTTTGGTAAAAGTAGCCTTGCCTCCTTTATTCGCGCGATGTTTTATGGTTTAGAGAGAGTAACAAAAGCTAACAACGAACGTAAGAGAGCCTTGCCTTTTGACGGTTCTCCGTGTGGAGGATCTTTAGATTTTGAATGGCAAGGAAATCAATATTCCATAGAACGTTCTTTCATTGGAAAAACACCGAAAGACGATACGTTAATCTGTTATAAAAACGGAATCGAAACAAAAGAGTTGGGCGAAATTCCAGGAAACGTAGTTTTCGGCTTAGATTTAGATTCCTTTAATCGAACTATCTTTATCTCGCCTACGGATTTAGAAATCTCTTCAAGCGAAACCCTTAATGCGAAAATGTCCCATTTTGTCGAAGGCTCATCCGATGGATGTGACTTTTCAAGTGTAAAAGAATCTCTTGAAGAGCTAAAAAAGAAATATAAGCCACAGAAGAATGCAGAAACAAAAGGCCTTCTTGCTATAGAGACAAGCAAAATCAATGACTTAGAGATGCAAGAAACAAATCTTAGTAACATGAAAGCGGCCATGCCTGCTAAATATGAGAAACTTCAAGAACTTGATAAGAACATCTCTATTAACCAGGAGAAAAATAAGAAAGCTGTTTCTCATAATGCCTTGATAAAAAGCTGGGAAAATTACGACCGCGAAAAAGAGAAGATTGACGAAAAGGAAAAAGAAATTCGACAACTAAAAGAGAAATATCCTTTGGGAATGATTTCTTTAGCAGAAGAAACCTCTATGAAAGGCCTTCTTGAACAATATAAATTAGATGGCAATAGCTATGCCAATTTAAAACTATCCATTGCTGAAAAAGATGAATACGACAATTTGAAACTCCGTTTTGAAGAAGATGTACCTACTTCTTCCTTTTTAAACGAGCTTCAGGAATTAGTCCTTGCCTATAGCAATGAAAAAAGCAAAGAGCCTTTAAAGTTATCCTTAGAAGAATCTTCCTTGATTCGTTTGTTTGATGGCAGAAAAGTAAATTTGGAAAGCTTAGAAAAAAGAATGGTTACTTACCGTTCCTTAAAAAAGGAATATGACAAGGAGCCAGATCAGATTTCCGTTCCAATTGAACAAAAGAAGATCTCGTTAAAGACTCCTTTAATTTTTGGCTTATCTTTATTTGTCCTCTTTTCTATAGTGGCCATCCTTCTAGGGATTTTCATTCATCCTGGTTGCTATTCTTTATTTGCTTTATCGGTGGTTTCCTTACTTATTCCAGCTGTTTATTACTTTAACGAAAAAAAGAAAAGAGCGGCCATGCCTACTAGTGAGAATCAGCCAAACCTCCGAAAGAAAGAAATGGGAGAGAACCTTACGGAATTAAAGATTAATCTTTCTTCGACTTTCAAAGCCTTTGCAGTAGATGAGAATGAATTAGAAGGTTCGTTTGCTCTTTTTAAAGCGAAATACGATTCGTATTTAAAAACGCTTCAACACGAAAAAGACTTAAACAAAACGAATGAGCAAAATAGACTATCTTATTTAGCAAAAGAGAAAACCCTTCAAGAATATTTCTCTCATTATCATTACAAAGGAAATGACTATGCCAATCTTTTAATGAATCTTTCTTCTGATGCAAAGAAATACCTTTCTTATGTTCAAAAAGAAAAACAAATCGAAGAACAAAGAAAAGAATTAGAAAACAAGATTCATGAAGAAGGAGAAAAAATCAAAGAATTTGTCCAAAAATACAACATGGGTGACCCCAATTCCTATTTAAATCAACTTCCAATTGATCGAAATGCTCTCCAAAACAAAGAAAAAGAACTTACGAAACAAAAAGAAGACCTCGCTTTGTTTAAAGAGAAAGAGCGCTTAACTGAAAGACCTTCTTCCTTAGAAGGAATAGATCTGAATACTCTTTCTAAAGAACTAGAGAAAGCAATTAACGATCGACAAACACTCTCTTCTCAAATTGAGGAAGACGAAAGAAACATTTCTTCTTTGGAAGATGAGGTTTCCTCTTTGTCAGAAGAAAAAGATAACCTAGCCAAACTCAAAAAGGATTATGAAATTGTTTCAAAAACCCTTAAAGCTCTTACCGATGCCGAAGAGTCATTGAAGAGAAGATATATCTCTCCTGTTGAAAATCAATTTAAGAAATATTCCCAAAGTTTGGAAAACGCTTTAGGCGAAGAAATTGAAATGGATACGGATTTTAACGTTAGCTTCATTCGTGATGGCAAAAGAAGTGGAGCGGAATACCTCTCTTCTGGTGAAATGACTTTATGCGCTCTCGCGTATCGTCTTGCTATTACCGACAACATCTTTGAAGGAAAAGAAAAACCATTCTTGATTCTAGATGACATCTTTGCTGATTTAGACGAGACCCATATCCATATGGCAAAGAAATTCATGGAAAGCTTATCTCAAAATGAGCAAATTCTTTATTTCACCTGCCACTCATCTAGAGACATGAAATAAATAGTTAATTTTCACATACTTCAAGAAAAGAAATAGAATCGTCGTATATGGGAACATTGTTATTAAAGATTTTTGTAAAAAATTATAAGGATACGAAAGATCCTAACGTTCAAAAGAAGTACGGCCTCGTCGCTTCTTTCTTTGGCTTGGTGACAAACTTCCTTCTATTTGGAACAAAGATCGTTATTGGGTTTTTGCTTGGCTTGTTTTCTTTGATTTCCGATTCTGTGAATAACTTAAGCGATTTTGGAAATAATGCCTTAAGTGTTTTCGGAGTGAAGGTTACTTATAAACCTGCCGATAAGGAACATCCTTATGGTCATCAAAGAACGGAATACATCATTTCTTTGATCATTGGCTGCGTCATCATTGCTTTAGGTGCCATTATGGCTTATCAAGGCATAATGGATTTGATTGTTTTTATCCAATCGATGATGGAGACGGGTAAACCGGTTACAAGCAAAATATCCGATACCATGTTCTTGGTTTCTTTGATTTTGCTACTATTGGCTATTTTCATAAAGGTCATTCAATCTTCTATTTATTTCTCATACGGAAAGAAAATCTCCAACCAGCAATTAAGGGCTTTAGGGAAAGACGCTTTAAATGACTGCATCTCCACCTCTATGGTCATCATTGGGCTCTTAATCACATTCTTTACGGGATATAACATCGATTGTTTCTTCACTTTAGCTGTAGCAATCCTTGTTATCATTTCTGGTTCTGGAATTATTAAAGAAGCGGCTAATTCCCTTGTTGGAGAACATCCAAGTGAGGAACTCATTAAATCCTTGGTTTCTATGCTACTTTCTCATAAAGGGGTTTTAGGGATTCACGATTTAGAAATACATTCCTATGGTCATCTTCTTTTTGGTGTTATCCATGTTGAAGTGGATTCTAAAGTAGACGTTATGCTATCGCATGAGCTTTGTGATGGACTTGAAAAAGAAGCCTTAAACAAGTTACAAATTCATCTCACAGTTCATATGGATCCTATCCTTGTTGGCGATCCTGATACGGAAAAATATAAGAAACTCGTCGAAGAGTATATTGTTCAAACAAAGGGAAACATTCATATCCATGATTTCCGTATTCTCTCTGGAAAAGAACACGTTAACGTCATCTTTGACATGATTGTTCCTAATGAGATCGATAATGAGGAAGAACATCGAAAAATCAAAGATGAGTTATACGCCTTTATTCATAATAGATATGGGAAAGATGTTCATCTTGTGATTAATTTCGATCCTGCTATAACGGATCTTTTATCCGGCACAGTGGCGGAGAAATAACTAATGGGTCCCCTCTTTTATAAAAATCATTTAATTGATTGAGGACGTTATATGGAAAAGAACGAGATTGAAGTGCTAGATGCATTAAAGAAGTGGGGCATTGCCTTTGAATATAAGGAACATGAAGCTTTATTTTCGATGAATGGCTATACAGAGATCGAAAAGGAAATGAACGTGGTGGTTCCAAAGAATCTTTTTTTAAACAATCAACAGCACACAAAATTCTATTTGCTAATCATGCCTGGCGAAAAACGTTTTAAAACAAAAGAACTTTCAAAACAAATTCATTCCGCTCGCCTTTCCTTTGCAAGCGATGAAATTCTTTCGAATGATTTACATTGTTTTAAAGGCTCTACGAGTGTATTAGGCCTTCTTTTTGATGAACAAAATAAAGTTCAACTATTAATCGATGAGGATTTATTGAAAGAAAAATATCTAGCATTTCATCCATGCATGAACACCTTAACCGTTAAAATTCAAACCATGGATTTGCTTCATAAATTCTTGCCCATGGTTCATCATGAGCCGATTGTAGTGAAATTAAACGGAAACAACGAGGAAGAAACAGCATGTTAAAAATATACGGAAGTGAGCTTTGCCCAGATTGCATTGCTTGTAAAAACAATTTCGACCATTATGGGATTCCCTATGAGTTTTTAGACGTGATGAAAAGTCTTAAAAACCTAAAAGAGTTTCTTCTTTATCGCGACACGTCCCCTGTATTTGACCATTTAAAAGTTATTCACGATATTGGTCTTCCTGCCATTGTTAAAGAAAATGGAGAGGTGTTCACAGACTGGGAAACTTATTTAATAGAAAAAGGACTTACCCCACTTACAAATGAGCATAAGTCCTGTTCTATTAATGGAAAAGGATGCTAATTAAAGATCACTTGTTAAAGCAAAGTCACCTTTTTTGATCCAACCTAATTTGCGGAAAAGGAAATCAACGCCAAAGACAAGAAGAAGTGGAAGAATCACGCAGAAAGCAATTACTTCAATGACAAGCACCCAGTTGTAGTTGTTGGCTGCAAGCATATTCAATGGTCCAACTAAGCCACTTGTACCCATGCCACCTGCAACAGATAAAGAGGAAACCATACCAGCTTCAGCATAATATTCAGCACTTTGAATTGGCATAAGCATTGCGAAAGGCCCTAAAATTGCTGAAACAATAATTGTTGGTAACCAGATTAATGGTTTGCGAACAATGTTTTTAAATTGCAACATGGAGGTTCCAATGCCAACGGCAATAACTGAGCCCCATTTATTGTCATACGCTGTTTCTAAGGCAAAGCCAACCATTTGCACGGAAGTTCCAATTAAAGCGGCACATGCGGCCAAAGGAACGTTTCCAATGGAAATAGCAACACAGATTGCTACCGAAGAAATTGGAGCGGTTAAAGCCATACCAACTAGCACTGAGATAATAATGCACATTAAGAAAGGGACGACGGAGAAGGATTTTTCAATAATCCAGCCAAGGCCTATCGTAATATAGTGCACATAATTAGCAAGAAGGAAAGAATATAGCAAAGAGAAAAGAAGACCGACGAGTGGCAATAAAATGATGTCAACAGGTGTCTTTTTTCTCATGATATATTTGATGGCTAAAAGACAAAGAATAGAGCTAATGTAGCAAGATAGAGGATCCCCTATGGAAGAAACGTTTCCGTTTGCGAAACTAAAAGCGTAATTTCCAATAAGACCAGCGGCCATGGAAGCGACTACGACGACCCCAGTCTTTTTTAAAGAAAGGGCTACCCCTAAACCAATTCCAGCACCCATAAGTCCTTTGATGACGGCTGTCCATTGTGATAAGGAAGAAAGGAAGGGGATTTGAGCAAATAAATCTAATATCGTTCCGATAATCAATGTTCCAAACAAACCAATGGCCATACCATTTGTGGTGGTCATTGCTTTCTCTTTGAGGCTCTTCCAAAAAAGCTTAGATTTGGATTCCGTTTGCACTGAGTTTGTTTGATTATCCATACAGGGGGTCTCCTATTTTTCTTCTATGTATACTTGAGAGGGGTTTTCTTTTTGAAATAATTCGCCCATGTGAAGGTGGGCATCATCCGATAGATGGATTATCTTCGGTATAACGATTCCTTCCTCATCTGCTTCAAATTGAATAAGAGCATAAGAAGTGTGTCCCATATCCACTCTTAAGGAAAAGAAGGAATAGGGGATATCCAGTAAAGAAGAAAGGAAGGCTAAGCCGAAACCGTGATGAGCAAAGAGAACAACATTGTCATCATTCTTCCTTATTTGTTTATAGCAGGCGTTTTCTCGGTCATGATGATAACCAAGTTCTTCCATAAATTGATCTACGGCTTTATCGGTTAGTTCAATTCCGGTTTCGATATTGCAATCTTTATAAACGGGAAGCTTATAGAAAGAATATCCTGCGTCCCTTGTTTCTTTCTTTTGAAATTCTTTGGCCCATTTTGGATGCCAAAATAACCATGTTCTATGCTGTTCATCAATCGGGGAGGAGAACTTCTCCCAAGCAAGATCTTCTCTAGCCCAAGGGCAAGGAAGAATAGGGAGATGGAACTCTTCCGCGGTAGGCTTTGCTGTTTCTTGAGCCCTTCCCATCGTGGATGCGTACACTTTTTGAATACCAACTTTCTTAAAAAGTGAGGCAAGCGCTTCAGCTTGCTTTTTCCCCTTTTCGGTTAGGCAATCTAATTCATAGTTAGGTTCTCCATGTCGGACATAATAAAGAAACATAATTTTCCTCCGCGGCAATATTGTATCTTGAAAAGCCTGTATTTAAAAAGAAGGCGATTCTTCTCTTGTGTGCAAACGTTTTCAAAGTTAAGGATGAAGAGTTATTGTATCCTCTTCCCCTTTAGGAAGGATATCGGAAGAAGAGCGTTCTGCGATGAAGTTTAAGTGGTCACCACAACGCTCAAGGTTTCCAACCAAATTGATAAAGACATTAGAGTTTTGCGGTTTGCATTCGCCATTTTCTAAACGTTTTAAATGGCCTTGCACCATAGATGTTCTTTTATTATCGACCCCATCTTCCATTTTTCTCACAACATTCAATTGTTCTATAGATGGCTTATCTACGATTTTGTCTACTTCTTCGAACATTTTGTTTAAAAGGATTTGCATCTCCTTAACATCTTCTAAAACCACAGGGGAAAAAGAAAGCTCATCTTCAACTTCATGACGGGTATATCCTGTGATATTGTCCGCAACCTCTGTAAAACGAATGATATCCGCGATATCAAGTAACATTCTCGAAATACGTTTTTGTGATTCTTCGCTCACGCCTTTGGCTGCAATTTGAACTAAGAAACCACTCAATTCTTTAGACATATGCAACACCTTATTCTCTAAGGCGTCAATTTCTTCTTTCTTGCTCTCATCCTTATTAAGGAAGGCAAGTAAAGCCATATTCAAATCGTCTAAGGATAACTTAGCCATGATATGGTAATAGGAAATGGCTTGAGTTAAAGCCAATTCTGGAGTGGAAAGGAAACGACCATCCAACAAATCCGTTTCGCTTCCTTTGCCTTTTTCTGGAATGATTTTTGTTGCTAAGAAGACAAGGAAACGGGTTAAAGGCAAGAAAAGAATGGTGGTTATAACATTAAAAAAGGTATGGAACATAGCGATTTGCGTTGCAGGGGAAGAAGGGAACCACTTTGCAAAAGTACTTTCCATTGCCTTTGGCCAGCAAAGCAAAACAATGAAGAAAATCAAGGAACCGAATACGTTAAATAAAAGGTGAATGATCGCGGTTCTTTTGCCGTTGGTTGTTGAACCAATAGCGGAAAGAAGAGCAGTAGAGCAAGAACCAATATTTGATCCTAAAACAAGATAAAGGACGCCATTGCCACTACCACCAATGACAGCTCCTGCCATCGCTAAGGCCAAAACGATAGATGTCACAGCGCTAGAAGATTGAGCCAAAACGGTTAAGACGATACCGATTAAGAGAAGCAAGAATGGGTTTGTTAAAGAGATTAACGTGCTTTTCAACGCTTCATTTGAAAGGAATAAGCTTTGCATGTTTGCTGTCATGGTTTCTAAGCCTAAGAAAAGAAGGCCAAGGCCAGTGATCATATCGCCTGCAAAAGCAACTTTCGGGAACCTCTTTTTAAAAAGAAGGCGCATAATTACGCCCACTAAAGTTAAAGAAATGATGATTTCGGTTAAAGGAAACATGGAAGAACTTAAACCACCTAAAGCAACGATTTGTGCGGTGATAGTGGTTCCGATATTCGCACCCATTATGTAGGTTGCAGCTTGAGCTAAGCTCATAACGCCAGCATTAACAAAGCCAACAACCATAATGGTTGTAGCACCACTTGATTGCATAATCATGGTGGCTAATGTACCAATGCCAACGCCTGCAAATTTGGATTTAGCGGTTTTAGCAAAAAGCTTCTTTAAGCCACTTGTGGCCATCTTCTCTGTCGAGGATTGAAGCATGTTCATGCCTACGAACAAAGCACCTAGTCCACCAATCATGAGCAAAATTGGCACTAGAATGGAGGAAGTAGAAGATGCTTCAAGGACAATGAGATAATTCATTTTCGTTTTCGTTACTCTTCTCTTACATCATAAGGGAACGTCACATATATTGGCTAGGAAGCTTTTTAGAAAGCGCTACCATTTTATTGAATAAAAGTGCTTTCGCTTTCTTATTCCTTAGGAATGGTTTAGTATTGCTCCATGAACAAAGATAGAAAATTGCTAAGCCAAATTATTTATACGGCTATTTTTATCGCTTTATGTTTCGCAGGTACTTTTGTTTCTATTCCTTTAGGAACCAGTAAAGTACATTTAGGGAATTTCTTTTGCGTTTTAGCTGGCTTATTATGCGGCCCTTTTATTGGAGGAGTGGCAGGATCCTTGGGCATGGGTTTTAACGATATTGCTTTAGGATATGGCTGGAACACATATTTACGCACCTTCATCATGAAATTCTTAATGGGCTTCTTGGCTGGCTATATTTTTCGTTTGTGTCTTAAAAAGAAAGCCAATGGTTCTTTGTTACTAGGCATATCAAGCGGTTTATCTTTAGCCTTATTCGGCTTCATGCTTTATATGTACTTTGTTCCTGATTCTGGGTATTCGTTACTGGCTGTTATTGCTATATCCATCTTGAGTTTAATGATGCTTGGCGGCTTTATTGCATCTTTTTGGCTTACCTCCTCAAGCCAATGCCTCTTATTTGCAATGATTGTTTCTTTAGCAATTAATGTTGGAGGAGAGTTTTTCTTACGTATCCTCTTTAATGTGATTACTGGTGTTCAATTTGATGCGGCTCTTGTGATTTCTATTATGAAATTTCCTGCAGCTCTTTTCACTTCTTTGGTGACAATTATCTTGGTTGTTGCCTTCTTCTATCCGATTTATTTTTCCACAAGGAAACTCAACTATTTGAATGATTTGAACCCTTATATTGCTTTAGGCAGCAAAAAATAAGGACTTCTTTTTCTTATTTTTAGAGTTAACATTGATACGTTGCTATGAACGAAAATAAAGAAAAAGAATTGATTCGTGATTTAGAGGGTGAAGATATTCGTCACCCAGGAAGAAGCTATAACTTCTTAGGCTTTACGATATTCGATGCTTTGCATATCTTTTTCGCCATTATTTTCATTATCATTTACTCTTTGCAAAAAAATGGCGCGACTTCTTCAAAAACAGTTGAACTAAATCAAGAAATCGCTTACGAAGGAATTGAATTGATTTTCGCTATCCTCTTAATCGCTTTTGTTGATGGCATTGCCGAGATGGCAAAAGAGAAAGAACATGTTGGACTTCATGCTATTTCTACTTTCTATCTTTTTGCGTGGTTGGTAGTGGATGGAGCCTTATTGACTCCAGAGTTAATCGTTTTCCCTCAAAGGATTTTTGAAGTCATGAGCATTCGTAATGTTTTCTATTTCCTTGAATTTTCTTTCTTATCCTTGGCCTTACTTTGTTTCCTTGCTACCGTTTTCTTCTCCAAAAAAGGAAAGATATGGGGCGTTTTGATGGTTATCGGCATTGTTGCTATTGGCCTTAGTATCCCATGTTCTATTGCCCAAGATTATTTACCTTATGAAGGATATGTTTCTGTTTTGGAAACCATTAGTCAGATTGCTCCATTAGCACCCGTTGTTTTCTCTTTGATCTCTCAGCACGACGTAAGAAAATTACGCAAGACAGTTTATAAAGCTTAATTTTATTTTTTGGGTAGCCCAATAATGAAGATAACGTTAAAATGAACTTGTTCTTTTTGAGGCGTTAACGATGAATGTTTTTTCCTTTATGGTTCCAAAAACCATGACTAAATTTCTTGAAAGCGATGCGACTATTCGCCAAGCTCTTGAAAAAATGGATTTCTACAAATTTAGCGTTGTTCCATTGCTTGATAAATATGGGAGATATTTAGGCACAATTTCTGAAGGGGATCTCCTTTCTTTTATTAAGAACGATTGTTCTTTTGATCTGAAAAAAGGGGAAGACATTCAGGTTATGAACATTACCCGTTACCGTTCTTACCAATCCTTGAATGTGAATGGAACTTTTGAAGAAATGATTGCTCTTTCTATGGAACAAAACTTCATTCCGTTGGTAGATGATCGTGATACGTTTATTGGGATTGTTCCTCGTAAAAGAATCTTGGAATATCTTTTAGATAGTTACCATGGAAAGGTAACGGAGTAAATCAAGTATAAGACTTCTCTCTTTTTATTAGACGTTTGAAAAGAGGATAGGAGGGCTCAAAGATGAAAAAAAGACAAGTTGTTATAGTTTCTTTATTAAGCACCATTCTTTTATCTGGGTGCAATTTAAGTATCTTTGACATTATTAAAGGAAGTACTGGGCATAAAGAAGCGGGAGCAGATGATCTTTCTAGCATTCAATATGGTTCCCTTTATTCTTTTAAAACCTCCGACTTGAATAATGACTATGTCCCCAATAGTTTATTGGGTGGCAATAGCAAACTTTCTTATCGAAAGATTGGAGATATTCCTTATATTACCGTTTCGGATGCGGCTTCTTTATCTTTAGCAGACGATACGAAGAGCGTTGCCGTTGCTATTTCCGAAGACATTTATACCTATAAGGTGAAAAATGGCATTTTGACACTAAATACCATTACGGTGGATTCTAGTAACGATACGATTGCTTTTTCGGATTATGACAAATTCCTTTCTTTGGTTTCTGGTGCTTCGGAAGTAAACGGCATTTCTTCTTTGGCAGAAGAGATGAATTCTTATGTCTCTTATGATAAGAATAATCCAACAGAATATACCCCTGGTGAGAGCGTCGTTTTCAATTTGAAGGACTATTCCTTAGATGTTATTGCCTACGATAGCGAGGTATATATTCCTTTTGCGATTGCTTCAGAGCTTTTCTTTGAGCCTATGGGACTTACCTTTGCTTACAATGGCAAGGATTTCTATTATGTGAATGCGGATGGCTTTTCTAAAACGAATTCCGATTCCCTTTCTACCTATGCGAAAGAATTCTATTCTGGTCCTCTTCATCAAAAAGGAAAAAGTTCAGATTTTGCGGAATTCAATTACAACGTGCTTTGTTTCAATATCGACCATTTTTATGGCTTTAGAGACAAAGGGTGTTGTCCAATTGACACTTATCTTAGCCAAAACGAAAGATTTTTGCGTTCTAGTTTAAAATCTACGAATAATGCGATTTATCAAAACGCTATTAATACTCTTTTCTATGGAGTATTAGGGGATGGGCATACAGGCGTATATGATTATTCTTCTATCTTTGGAAACGGAGTGAATGAAGTTGCTTCCTCTTCTTTCTCTGATCGTTATGTGGCTATTTCTCGAAGTGGGCAAGAATTAGAAGCCCTTCGTGAAGCAAAACTCGGGAAGAATCCTGCGAGTCTTAGCTATTACAATAAGACAGCCATCATTCGTTTTGATTCCTTTGAGTCAACTTATAAGAATTTCACTTCTAATACCATTCGTAATTATGTGGAATCTGATTCTTTTGCAATGTTCTATTCTGCTTTCAAACAGATAAAATCCAAGGGAAATATTGAGAATGTTGTCATTGATCTTTCTTTGAATGGCGGTGGAGCAGTTGATGCTTTGCTTGGAATCCTTGGTTACTTAACGAATACGGTTACAATCAATCTCTACAATTCTTTAAGTAAAGGGAAGACCTCCCTTCATTATGCCGTGGATACAAATTTAGATGGGACAGTGAATTCTTCTGATTTAATGAGTTCCTATCGTTTCTTCGTTCTAACATCTACCTATTCTTTCTCCTGTGCGAATCTTTTCCCAAGCGTTTGTAAGGAAGGGAAACTTGCGACAATCATTGGTGAAAAGAGTGGAGGAGGAGCGTGCGTTGTCTATCCTTCGGTTACGGCCGACGGCATGTCTTTCCAAATGTCGGGACTTTCGCGTTTGAGCGTGAAAGAAAATGACGGAGCCTTCTCTGATATCGACGATGGAGTTACTCCAGATTATGCTTTTTCGCGTAAGTCCTTCTATGACGAAAGAACTTTAGCGGCTTTTGTCGAAAACAAATAATCGGTAAATAGATTTCTTAACAAACAAGTAAAATATAAAAACCTCATAGGTGTTATAATTTTCCTATGAAATATGATTTTTTAGTTGTTGGTGCTGGTTTAAGTGGGCTTACCATTGCTAGACTTCTTACGGATGCTGGCAAAAAAGTCCTTCTTTTGGAGAAAAGAGACCATTTAGGTGGGAATATTTCCACGGATGTGGAGGATGGTATTATCGTTCATACCTATGGACCTCATATCTTCCATACTTCTGATTCCTTTGCCTGGGATTTCTTTAACAAATATTCCGAAGTGTATCCTTTTATTAATTCTCCCATCGCGAATTATCATGGTGAACGTTACCATTTGCCATTCAATATGAATACTTTCCACGAACTTTGGGGAGTAAACACACCTGAAGAAGCGAAAGCAAAAATTCAAGAAGAAATAGCCAAGGAAAACATCGAGACTCCAAAGAATCTTGAAGAACAAGCTCTTAGCATGGTTGGAAGAACGGTTTATACAAAATTGATTAAGGAATACACCGAAAAACAATGGGGTAGAGATTGCAAAGACCTTCCAGCGTCTATAATCAAACGCCTTCCTCTTCGTTTTGAATATAATAACAACTATTTCAACGATACTTATCAGGGTTTACCGAAAGGTGGTTATTCCGTTTTAGCGAAGAATTTAGCGGAAGGAATCGATGTCGTTTTCAATGTGGATTTCTTAAAAGAAAGAGAAAAATATGAATATGTGGCACCCGTAATCATCTACACGGGTCAACTAGATTCTTATTTCGACTACCGTTTTGGAAGGTTGGAGTGGCGTTCTCTTCGTTTTGAAAAAGAAACGTTAAACCAAGACGACTACCAAGGAAACCCAGTGGTCAATTACACTTCAAAAGACGTGGGATATACACGTATTACGGAACATAAACATTTTGATCCTTATTGCGAGAATCATCATTCCACCATCATTTATAAGGAGTATCCAGACAGCTATTCTGATGGGAAAATTCCTTATTACACAGTGAATGATGAGCGAAATAACAATCTTGCCAAACAATATCTTGATGAAGCAAAGAAATTAGAACCGCATGTTTATTTTTTAGGTCGTCTTGCTTTATATCGTTATTTTGATATGGATGACGCTATCTTAGCGGCAAAAGAGCTGTTTGAAAGAATAATCGCAAAAAAGTAGGAATTCTTTTTTGCTAAAATATATTCATCATGGAAACCGTCAAGTTAAAAGCTGCTACCAAAGATTATATTTGGGGTGGAAATTATCTAAAAAATTGGGGTATTGAAAGTGACACGCCTACGATTGCTGAAGCGTGGGTGCTTTCTTTTAATCCCTTTGGCCCAAGCGTAATTGCTTCTGGCAAGGACAAAGGCAAACTTTTAATGGACGTGGCTACGAAAGGGGATATCGGTCTTCTTCCTGCCTCTTTCCCTTTCTTTCCAGTTTTGATTAAGTTTATTAATTCCGCCTCTAATTTATCTGTTCAAGTTCATCCTTCCGACGAATACGCTTTAAAGAAGGAAAATCAATTTGGCAAAACGGAGATGTGGTACGTTCTTGAGGCTAAAGAAGGGGCAGGGCTCTATGTTGGTTTTGAAAAAGAAGTCACCAAAGAGCAACTTCTTCAAGGGATTAAAGATGGTAACATCATGAATCTTCTTCATTTCATTCCCGTTAAAGCAGGGGATAGCTATTTTATTCCTTCAGGAACCGTTCATGCGATTGGTGCAGGGGTGACCCTTATTGAAATTCAACAGAATAGCACGCTCACCTATCGTTTATATGATTATCATCGTAAAGATAAAAATGGCAAAGAAAGAGAATTACATGTTGAAAAAGCTTTAGAGGTTCTTTCGTTGAAACCTTATCAAAAGATTGATTTTAAAAAACCAATCATTGGCTCATGTAAATATTTCACTTCGCAATTTGGTGAAGTAAAAAATGAGGCGGATTTTCATGCACGGGTTGACTCTTTTATGTCTATTAGCTTTCTTTCTGGCGAAGGAGAAGTGGACCATATACCTTTTCATAGGGGGGATACCTTCTTTATACCGGCAAATAAGAAAGCTCATATAGAGGGAAATGGGAAATATATTTTAACGGAGGTTAAATGATTATGAAGTACGTCGGAATTGATATCGGAGGAACTTCCATCAAAGGAGGCTTTGTTTCCGAAAATGGAGAAATCTTAAATCGTTTTGGATTTCCAATTGATAAGAACGCTTCGCAAGAAGAGCTTATTCAACGCTTAGGAGATTTGATTAATGAGCAAATCGTGAAATGCGATTATAAGAAATCCGATTTCGCGGGTATTGGCATTGGTTGCCCTGGATCTATTAATTCGGATACTGGTACTTGTGATTTCTCTGGCAATTTAAATTGGCATCATCTTCCAATTGTCAAAATGATTGAAGAAAAGACAGGCATGAAGGCTAGAATAGCTAACGATGCTAACGCGGCCATGGCTGGAGAAGCTAAATTTGGCGTAGGGAAGAATTACCATAATCTTGTTTTACTTACTTTAGGAACAGGTGTTGGTGGAGGCCTTTATCTTAATGACCATCTTTATGTTGGAAATGAAGGAAAAGGCGCAGAAATGGGCCATATGATTATTGCAATGGATGGTGTCCCTTGCTCTTGTGGTTTAACGGGTTGCCTTGAAGCATATGCTTCCGTCACTGCTTTAATCCGCCAGACAAAAGAAGCAATGGAGAAAAACAAGAACTCCTTGATGTGGGATTATGTTGCATACGACATCAATAAGGTCGATGGAAAAACCGCATTCGAATGCTCTAAACAAGGTGATAAAATCGCTTTAGCTGTCGTTGATCAATATGAAGATTATCTAACGGTTGGTTGTTTGAATTACTGCAATATCTTCCGTCCAGACGCCATTATTCTTGGTGGAGGACTTTCTAATCAAAGAGAGTACCTTACCGACGCTATCACCAAGAAATTAAAGAAGTTTAATTATGGTTATGAGTCTACCTCTCCTGTGAAAGTCTTCGTTTCCGCTTTAGGAAATGATGCTGGTATTTTAGGAGCGGCAGCCTTATTTATCGATTAAATTAAAGGAGAAAGAACATGAAATTCGTTGTTTGCAAAACCCCTAAAGAAATTGGCGAGAAAATTGCCAAAGAAATGATCGAATTAATTCAAGATAAGCCAAACGCCATCCTTGGATTAGCTACAGGATCTTCCCCAATTCCAACCTATAAGCATCTTATTGAAGCGTATGCTAAAGGAGAGGTTTCCTTCAAAGAGGTTTCTTCTTTCAACTTGGACGAATACATCAATCCTCCATTCGAAGAAGCAACTTATCGTTATTTCATGAAAGACAACCTTTTCTCTCACGTTGACATTGATTTAAAAAACACTCATTTCCCTTCGAAAGAAAACATGAAGGAATACGATGAAGAAATCGTGAAAGCCGGTGGAGTGGATTTCCAAATTCTTGGCATCGGTAGAGATGGACATATTGGTTTTAATGAACCAAATACTCCATTCGATTCAAAGACGCATATTGCAGAGTTAGATGAATCCACAAGGGTTGCAAACGCACGTTTCTTCCATTCTTTAGAAGAAACACCTACCGAAGCAATTACCATGGGTCTTTCAACGATTATGCAAGCACGTCATATTGTTATGATCGTTTCTGATTTATCGAAAGTGGATGCCTTGAAAGCTCTTCTAAAAGGAGAAGAAGATCTTATGTGGCCTGCAACCGTTCTTGCGAGCCATTCATCCGTGGAAATCTTTGTCACAAGCGATGTGTTTGAAGCTGCAAAATAATCGACACGTATATTGATTAGCCCAGTTCTGCTGGGCTTTTTTTAGTTGAAAAGAAAAATAACAGCCAATTTGCCCCGATCACGTTTATAGAGAACAATTTTCAAAATCTCAAAAAATATTTCCTTTTTTGTAAAAGATGTTACCCTAAAAACAACCAAAAGAGGGAAAAAAGGCGAAAGCCCAACTTGGCATTCTTAGAGAGCAAGTGGCATAGTCCAAGCACACGATCTCTGAGCACAGTTCAAAAGGAGAACCGACATGAAATTCAAGAAAGACGACATGGTGTTTTATCTTCCATCATCCGCTCCGCGGACGTCCACCGGAGATGTGATCATGTACGTCATGGGCTACGACAAGGAGAGGCAAAGATACAAATGCTTCGACCTTGGGATATACGATGATGAGGACGGAGACATTCGCTATTGCAAGGAAGATGACTTGGGCCTCGTCCCTCTAGATTCCGGATACAGGAAGGATGAAGACTGCAAAAACCCCATCAACGAAGAATGGTTCGACGAGCTTTGCTATCCCGTTTACGAATGCACGGGCAACCAAGTGAAGGTGATTCGTGAAGCCATACACCATTATCCACCGGCCCCAACGATCCAAGAGTGGTTGAAAATGCAAAAGCTAAATAACGAAAGACAAGAAAGCAGGAAATTCAAAAAAGGAGAAATGGTTTTCTATGCTCCTGAGTTAAAAGAGAAGAATGATAGAAAGATATTGTATGTGATTGAATACGACCAAATGGCAGACAAATACAAATGCTTTGAACCGGGCATGTCGGGAAACGAATCTAGGGTCTGCTATTGTTTTTCCGAGGAAATGGAGCCAGCCCCAAAAAATCTAAAATTAAGAAGAAATCCAAATTTGGCGAATATTTCAAAAAAGAAGTGGTATAACGAACTATGTTATCCGTTATATTACTATCACGACGGCAAAGAGGTTCTACTCAGAAAAACGTGGTATACCTATGAAGAATTTGAGGAGATCGTTAAACGTCAAAAGGAATATGAGAAATATATAGAGAGGATGAAAAACGAACAATCACAAGATAACACGAAAAGATAAAGAAAAAGCCACCTTTTTTAGATGGCTTAAACTGTTTCGTGTTCTTGTTTATTTCTCTTCCAATAAATCAATCGTGGACTTCATGGATTTGGCGAAGACCTCATCATTGGAGTTATCAAAGATAACAAGGGAATAAGGATCTCCTTCCACTTTAAGATAAGTTGGAATGCTGAAGTCTTGTGTTTTCACCCAAGAATCGAAATTCTTAATCTTGAAGACATCACGATCTGAATTTCTTGCAATCATTCTTTCCTTGACGGTTTGAATGTCGCATACGACCCAGATGATAACAAGATGGGCGTTATATTTTTCTTTTAATTTCTTTCTTAAATTAGCGATATATTCAGGATGATGAATCTCGCTTGTGAATGGAGCGTTAATTAAGACGATATCTTCATAATTTAACGCGGTAAAGGCCATTTCAAGAATGACATCATATTCGACGTCACGAATATTTTTATGAAAGAATTCTCCTTCTCTTTCAACGGGGATACCAGCGATTTTATAGGCAACATTGCTAAGTGGGACTAAGCTATCTTTATCCAAATAAGTGACATGCTCAAGAGATTCTGCAATCTTCATTGAGACATAGGTTTTTCCGCTTGCTGGCGGAGCGCTGACGATGATTAATTTCTTTTCCATTTACGACTACTCTCTTTTTAAACGTAATAATTAAAGTGTTTTGATTTCATAAAAACAAGATAATGCGGATATATTTACCGATATTGTTTGAAAGAAAATGGAAAATGACAATCTTTTGTAATTTGTTTGCAAAAACAACTTTTTTATTTCATTGATTATTTCTATAAAGAATAGATAAAAACGGCTTTTTCTTAATAAAAGGTAAGAAAATGCAAATGTATTAGCACTCAATACTTGCGAGTGCTAAATTAAAGGCTATAATATTCTCCGATCTCAAAGAAGATCACATTTTATAGAGGAGGAAATAATTATGAACGATATGAACGGAATGGAAGATTATTCCCAAGAAGAAAACATCCTCGAGAAATTCGGCCGTAATGTCAATATGGATGTTAAGGCTGGTAAGGTCGATCCTGTTATTGGCCGTGATGAAGAAATTCGTAAAGTGATACAGATTTTAGCAAGAAAGACGAAGAATAATGTTATCTTGCTTGGTGAACCAGGTGTCGGTAAGACCGCCATCGTGGAAGGTTTGGCGGAAAGAATCGTGAAAAACGATGTTCCTGCAACTTTAAAAGATAAAGAGATTTATGAACTCGATATGGGCGCTTTGATTGCAGGTGCAAAATACCGTGGCGAATTTGAGGAACGTTTAAAAGCAGTCCTCAATAAGATTAAGAAATCAGAAGGAAAGATTATTCTTTTCATTGATGAAATCCATCTTATTGTCGGAGCTGGAAGAAGTGATGGAGCCATGGATGCCTCGAATATGCTTAAACCAATGCTTGCCCGTGGTGAGATCGATTGTATTGGTGCGACTACCCTTAATGAATATAGAGAATATATTGAGAAGGATAGAGCGCTTGAAAGACGTTTCCAAACCGTTATGGTTGAAGAACCTACGGTCGAAGATACGATTACGATCCTTCGTGGTTTAAAACAAAGATTTGAGTCCTACCATGGTGTTCGTATTACCGATGGGGCTTTAATTGCAGCAACCACCTTGTCTAATCGTTATATCACCAACCGTTTCTTACCAGATAAGGCTATCGATTTGATTGATGAAGCTTGTGCTGGAATCAAAGTGGAGATTGAATCTATGCCTTCTGAACTCGATGAAACGAACCGTAAGATTCGCTCTCTTGAAGTGGAGAAAGTTGCACTTAGCAAAGAAAGTGATGATTCTTCAAAGAAACGTTTGGAAGAATTGGAGAAAGAGCTTTCCAAATACAAGGACGAATCTTCAAAACTCACTGCTGAATGGCAGAAAGAGAAAGCTCAAATTAAGGAAGCAAAAGACCTTAAGAGCAAGGTAGAAGAAGATAAAATCCAACTTGGAATCTATTTCCAGGAAGGAGACTTCGAGAAAGCGTCTAAACTTCAATATCAAACCATCCCTGAACTTGAGAAACGTATTAAAGAAATTACGGATTCTTCACAAAACGGAGAACGTTTGGTTGATGAAATCGTTGATGCAGAATCGATTGCTAGAATTGTTGCTAAGATGACGGGAATTCCAGTTTCTAGAATCGAGAAAGGCGATAAGGAAAAGGTTCTTGACCTTAAAGAAACCCTTGAAAAGAGGGTGATTGGTCAAGATAACGCGATCACCTTGGTTTCTAATGCCATTCTCCGTCAAAGAGCAGGCATTCAAAATCCAAATAGACCAATTGGTTCCTTCTTATTCTTAGGACCTACTGGTGTTGGTAAAACAGAAGTGGCTAAAGCCTTAGCGGAAGCGCTCTTTGATAACGAGAACAATATCATCCGTATTGATATGTCTGAATATATGGAGAAATATTCTGTTTCCCGTTTAATTGGTGCAGCCCCTGGCTATGTTGGCTATGAAGAAGGTGGGCAACTTACTGAAAAAGTACGTCGTAATCCATATTCCATCGTCCTCTTTGATGAAATCGAGAAGGCAGATCCAGAAGTCTTTAACCTCTTGCTTCAAATCTTGGATGATGGACGTCTTACCGATTCACAAGGTCACCTCGTGGATTTCAAGAACACCATCATTATCATGACGAGTAACCTTGGTAGTGAATACATTCTTCATGGCGAAAAAGATAAGGTAGAGGAAATCCTCCATCGTACCTTCAAACCAGAATTCTTGAACCGTATTGATGAGATCGTTTATTTCAATCCTCTTTCTAAAGGTGTTCAACTCAAGATCGTCGATAAGATGCTTCATGAACTTCAAGGAAGATTGGAAGGGCAATTCTACTCTGTGGAATTCACCGATGCTTTGAAGAAATGGATACTCGATTCCTCTTATACGCCAAACTTCGGCGCAAGGCCAATCAAGAGATTCATTCAAGATAAGGTGGAAACCGCTTTGGCAACGTCTATCATCAAAGGGGAAATTGATACAAAGAACAAATTCCTTGTTGATGAAAAGAATAGCCAAGTTACCATTAGCAAAGAATAAAAGAAGAGACCCCTGTATGCATATTCGTGTAGCAGAGGTCTTTTTTGTTACTTGGAATGGAGCGTTTTAGCTTCCTTCAATTTCGGCGATTTCTAAATCTTTTCCAGAGATAGGAACGTATTGATTAGATTTGCCACATAGGGGACACGTGTAGTTGTTTTTCTTTATCTCGAATTCTTTTCCACAAGAAAGACAGCGTCCAATAGATGGCATCATATGAATCTTTAAGGTTACGTTTTTCCAATCTGTGTCTTTTGTTGCAGCATTCCAACAAACACGAAAATAATCTTCTTCTACGCCAGAAGATTCACCGATATCTAAAGTAACGGAATAGAGTTTTTGAAGGTGATTTTCTAAAACGATTGTTTCTAATTGCTCAATGGCCATTAGAACATAACTCATTTCATGCATATTATTTGGCTTGGTATTTCTTTACTTCGTCTAAAAGATATTGAGCAATTTTATCCATACCTTCATCGGTTTTGGCGGATACAGGGAAGAATTTTGCATTCGGATTCAGCTTAAGAATATGTTCTTCCGCTTTCTTTAAATCAAAATCAAAGACGGAGATGGCATCCATCTTGGTGAAAACGACAACGTTTGCGACCGTAAACATCAAAGGATATTTGAGTGGCTTATCATCTCCCTCAGGAATAGATAACAATTCAAAAGAAGAGGTGGCCCCTGTATCAAATTCAGCTGGACAAACAAGATTTCCAATGTTTTCCAAGAAGACTAAATCAAGGCCATCAATTCCAAATTCTTCTAAAGAATCGTCAACCATTTTTGCATCAAGATGACATTCACCAGAGGTGTGGATTTGGACACTTCTGACGCCAGTCTTTGTAGAAATTGTTTCCGCGTCGACGGTTGCGTCAATATCCGCTTCCATAACGCCAATTCTTAAATCTTTCTTTAAGCGGTTGATTAAATTTACAAGGAATGTGGTTTTACCACTTCCTGGGGAAGACATAAGGTTTACAAGATAAACGTTCTTTTCTTTTAATTTCTTGCGCACTTCCTCAGCACGAGAGTTGTTATTTGCAAAAACGCTTTGTTTTACCTTAATGATTCGGATATCGTCCATAAAAGCACCTCAATACATGTTCTATTTTAAAAAAATAACGCCCCCCTTACAAGGAAAGCGATCCGGCTTTATCTAAGTTAAAGCGGTAAAAGAAGATACTTCCTATTGTTGCAGGGATAGGGATTAGCCAAATAAACCATAAACTCCAGCCGATTTCGATATCCATGCCTAATTCAATATAGAGAGCGAAAGCGATACTCCAGAAACTGAAAATGGTAGATAGCAAGGAATAAAAAGGCTTTTCCCAATGCTTAGAGAAGATTCTTAAGGCGATAAAGGAAACAGGTATTGCCCAAATGAAACAAAGCCATGGACTCCAGTTTTGAATTCCTGAAAGCATTAATGCAGAGAAGACAACTGCTGCGACCGTCCAAATGAAGACAACGCCAAGAGCGATGACGATGATTTTGTTTCTAGCAACATCTTTTGGATCTTTCTTGCCATCTTTTCTTAGGGTTTCATCTTCATGATCTTGAATAAGATAATCCAAAGTAACGCCGTAGAATGAAGCAAGTTCAGCAAGAACATTGATATCTGGAAGGCCTTCTCCAGTCTCCCATTTTGAAATGGATTTATCCGTATAAGAAAAACGTTCCGCAAGTTGACCTTGAGTAAGGCCCCTTGCCTTTCTTAGAGTGGATAAATTATGGGAAACAATCTTTGATAAGTCTTTCATCGGCATTAATTTTAGTTAAAAAAAGGCAAAAAGAAAACCGTCCTTAATGGACGGAGGATTCTAGAACGCGAGTGAAGATAGATTATCTATCGTCCTCTTCGTCATGGAAGATTGGGCCTTCGTTGGCGAGAGTGGCGAGTAATTCATCAAACTCTTTGTCACTTGCGATTTCGTTCATTTTCTTGCTGAAGAACATCCTGAATTTCCTCCTCTAATTGCTTCTTTTCTTTGAAGCAGCACTAGAATAATCTCTTTTAAAGAAGAAAAAATATGAAAGGCTTTTCAGTAAGTGCTTACAGGAACCGCTTTCATAAAAATAGGTTAAAAAATGGCGTTTTTTACTTGTAAAAAGATCTTTCAAGAAGAGCAGATTGGAATTTGTTTCTACTGTAAGCTAGAATATCTCTTAAAGGAGGAAAAGAAAGTAACAACTATATGTACAATGAGGAATTAAAATCCTCGAAACTAGCTCAATTTCTAAATGATTATGACTATGTTTTCGTGGATACATGTTCCTTGATGGAAGATTCCTTTCCCTTGTTTATGGACTATTTGTCCAAATCAAAGGAGTATTGGAAAGAAGATTTGCAAGTAATTGTCTTAGGCGAATGTGTTGAAGAACTTAAAAAGCACGCTAAAGAAAAAGAAAAAGACCGTAAAATTGCAGCTTTACGTGCATTAAAAATCATTCGTCATGATAAATGGCATAAAAAAGCATTCACAATTACGAAGGCAGAAGGAAGTTCCTTTGCCGATAACGCCATCTTCACAAAAGTATCCGGTTTAAGAATTCATAATAAAATCCTTGTCATCACTCAAGACAAAACGTTGACGACGGATTTATTAAAGCTAAATCGATTAGATTCACAAAAAGGCAGATATCTAAGCGTATATCGCCTTACCCCTCATTCGGAATTAGAAAAGAATCCAGGGGAAAACGGAGAAAAGACTTTTAACAAGAAACATGAGGCTTCGTCTTTTCAGAAAATAGAAAAAGACAACAAAACCGTGGCTTTGAATAAAGCCCAAAAGGTGATTATTGAGGAAGACAGCAAGTTAGCTAAGAACCTCTCTAATCCAAATTACAAAACAAAAAATAAGATTAAGGACATTGATAATCAGCTCTCTAAGTTGAACAAACTAGACGCGAATTCATTGTCCGCCCTGAACGTACGTTTTAGCAAAGAAGATCTTTTGAAAAAGAAAGAAGAGCTTCTCCCTTCTAAAAAAGGGGAAAAGAAGGAAAACAAAAAAGAAACATCTTCCGTTATCGTTACAACGGGTGCTAGCCCTAGCGAGGCTTTAAAACGCCTTGCTTTGAATTATCATTCTATCGTAAGAGATCCAAGTGTTTCTTATGTTGGAGCAGTCCATGGTAACCTTGATTTAACAAGCGATGATTTAAAGAAAGTAGATCAGTTAGCTGTTTCCAAAGGTAATTTCTCTTATAACAAAGGGAATGTAACCTATTCCTTCGAGAAAGGAAAAGAATACTCGGTTTCTTGTAAGAATCTCTCTTCTAAGAAGCCAGAGGAACAAAAACGCTCGACCCCTGTATCGATGAAAGAAGAAAAGAAGAAAAACCTTCCTCCTAAAAAAGAGGAGAACAAGAAAACAAAAACAACGCCATCTTCCATTAAGAAAGAAAATAAACCTCTTCCTCAGAAAGAGAAACCAATCCTTTCTAAAGACGATCCTATTTTGAAGAAAAAAATTCGTATCGTGAAAGTGAAAGGCAGTACATCCGGAGGCTCTTCTAGTGCCATTCCTGAAGGCATTGTTCTTGTTGTAGGGGAACCGAAAGCTAGAACACCTAAAAAGGAAAAAGCCCCAGTCTTGAAAAAGGCTGCTTCAAAGAACGATTCTTCTCTTCTTAAGGAAGCCGTGGATGCAGATCGAGTTCTAAATGCCAATCTGAATAATCCTAACTATCCTAAGGAAAAAGCTCTTTTAGACATTCAAAAACAAAAGGTAAGGCTTAAAAAACTTTCATCCAAAGATCTATCTAATCTTCAACTTCATTTAGAAGACTTAGAGAGAATCGAAAAATCTAAACAATAAGAGATGTTGAGAGAAATCTCCATCTCTTTTTTTGTAAAACAAAAAACCTGCAAACCATTAGGGAATGCAGGTTCTTTGCTCTATTTTCAAAAGCAAAAGATTTTGAAAATGAGGTTAGAAAGGAGGTCAAATATCGGACAAGCCGATTTCTACCTTCAATTTACATTAATTTCTTGAAAAGGGCAACGACTTCCTCGTGGGTAGCTTCTCTTGGATTGCCTGGATAGCAAGCATCGTGGAGAGCGTCTGTTGCAAGGGAGTCTAAATCGCTAGCAAGGATCTTTTCGCATTTGGTTGGGATGCCAACGTCGGTAGAAAGCTTTTTAACAGCGTTAATTGCAGCAGCACGATATTCTTCTTGGCTCATCTTTTCAACGCCTTCAACGCCCATAGCAATGGCGATATCTTTATATTTGCTTCTGCTGACTTCAGCATTAAATTCCATGGCGATAGGAAGAAGCATGGCGCATGCAACACCGTGTGGGATGTCATAGTAGGCGCTTAAAGTGTGTGCCATAGCGTGGTCAATGCCTAAGCCGACATTGGAGAAACCCATACCAGCAATGTATTGTCCTAAAGCCATTCCTTCACGGCCTTCTGGTGTGTTCTTAACAGCATCTCTTAAGCTATGGGAGATGATTTCGATGGCTTTGATATGGAACATATCGGACATGGTCCATGCTCCACGGGTGATATAGCCTTCAATAGCGTGGGTTAAGGCATCCATACCGGTAGCGGCAGTTAATCCTTTTGGCATAGAAGACATCATATCTGGGTCAACGATGGCAACAACTGGCATATCGTGAGGATCAACACAAACGAATTTTCTCTTTCTTTCCACATCGGTAATGACGTAGTTGATTGTAACTTCAGCGGCAGTACCAGCAGTGGTAGAAACAGCGATGATAGGTAAGCAAGGTTTCTTTGTTGGAGCGACACCTTCTAAGCTTCTAACATCAGCGAATTCTGGATTGGTCATGATAATGCCAATGGCTTTGGAAGTATCCATGCTGGAGCCTCCGCCAATGGCGATGATGCAATCTGCTTCAGCTTCTTTGCAAGCTTTGACACCGCTTGTGACGTTTTCGATGGTTGGATTTGGTTTGATGTTGTCGTAAAGGGTATAAGCAATTCCGCCTTTATCGAGTAAATCGGTGACTTTGGCGGTTACTCCGAACTTCACCAAATCAGGATCGGAGCAAACTAAGGCTTTCTTAAAACCTCTGGCTTTGACTTCTGGGACGATGTTTTCAATAGCACCGTGTCCGTGATAAGAAGTCTCGTTTAACATGAATCTGTAAGACATTTCTTTTTAAACCTCTCATTTTTTGTTCTTTTGCAGAACATTACAAGTAAAGTGTAACATCCCAACCATTTTATCGGTATTCATTTATCAAAATGATTACAAATTTGACAAATGAGCAAAGAAATGAAAAAGCCCATCCGTTTTTGGATGAGCTTGGTTTTTATGATGGATTAAAGAAGACTTACAGTAACGACGGCTTTTGCTCCTTTGTGATCTGCATCTTCAACAATGCTCTTAACCCTTAAGGAGAAATTACATTTCATGTTCTCATCGATGGTGTAGCAGTTGTCATTTCCAGAAAGATAATAATTTTTCTTGGCTTTGTTCCAAAGATTAGAGCCGCTTGGCATAAATGCTTTTCCCCAAGCACTTGGCTTTCCGCTTGCTGTAGCAAGGGAGAAACGATCGCCAACCTTGAATAAGGTCTTCGAGGAGGTGGCTTGATAGTTTGCATTTGTCATCCAGTTGGTGGTACCAATGGAGGATTCCATCAAAGAAATCTCAGTGAAGTAGGCTGTTTTGTTTGCACTGTTTGTGCTTGGATTGCCATATTTAGATCCTGGATTCTTAGCCATGATTTCTTTTATCTTTGTAGGTGCGGTTTTGCTACTCTCTACTGGCCAATAATCGGTATCTATTCCAACCCCGTCTCTTCCGCCATAGGTATTGCAGTTAAGCATATCTCCGCCTTCTTTTCCTAATGAATTTGGATCGGTAACTGGGCTCTTATAATCGGTTTGATACATTCTGGCGTCAACATGGGTGATTCTAAGACCAGGTTCAGTATAACCTTGGGTATTGGAATATCCATTGATATAGTCTGCTTCCGCAAGACCATATGGGCCCATTAATTCGACCATGAGATATTCATCAAATGCGGTTCCGTTATAATTTGGAGAAGCAAGGACTAAAGCGTCACCGGAAGTGGTTCCAGCACGTAAGGTGATTTCGGCTGTTTTTCCACCGGCAAGGTCTTCTTCTTTTAAGATATATGGGTTAATCCAACCATAGGTGAATTTGGTATAAGCACCATGATCGCCTAAGTTTTGATCCATATAATCGATGCAACCCATTGGTTTCCAAGAGTTCTTGTAATCATAGAAATCGTTTACGCCGAGGGTGTGTCCGGTTTCATGGATGAAGGTATGAGGATCATAGCCATTGCAAGATTCCGTCATGAATTGGGTAGAAGCCCAGGCTAAAGTCATAACGCTTGGATCCTTTAAATTGGATGAATTTTCAGTATAGGTGATGACATAAGCCCACCAGAAACTGGTGTCATTTGTTGTGGCGTGTTTATAAGCATAGACTTGCCAAAGCAAATCGATATAGCCATCATCATCGGTATCAAAATCAGTCCATTTATAGACTTCATTGCTTTCGTCCTTGAAATTGGCTAAAGCACCGTGATTCTCTTTAGCGTATTCATCAAGATACCATTTATGGACATAAAAAGACATGCTAACGCCAGCTGCACTGGTGCTCTTTTGGAAATCTTGGGCGGTGCCACTATATTCAATCCAGGTTGGTAAGACAACAACGTCGAAGGCGCCCTTACCAAACGAAGATTGCTCATAGAAGGATTTAACGCTGTATAAGTCAGAACCGGTCTTTTCTTTCATTGTCGCATCATCGGCTGTGAAAGTGACTTTGATTTTGTCTAATAAAGCGGTAGTTGGCTCGATGTAATTAGAATCGCTGCCAGTTCCTTTTTTGAAACTGATAGGAGCAACTAAAAGCTTTTGTTTAACTCCATTGTCTGGATGAGAGTTCACGTGTGGAGCTCCTGAAGCTTTATAGATACCAGAACGGGTAAGATTTAAAGTGGCCCCTTTTTCGTTGGTATAGGTCGTTTTGCCTTTCTCTAAATCATCTTGTGTGATATCTGGAGTGGTTGTTGATGTTTGAGCAGAACTTTGTTGACTGTTGTTTTCGCTACCGGAAGAGTTTTCAGGATTGTTCACACAAGAAGCAAGAACTCCGATCAGGCTCAAGGATAGAACGTATAATAATTTCTTTTTCATTTTAGTGTCTCCTTTTCAAATTAATGATGATAAATAATAAGCAGGATTATTCCCACGATGAGAAATATTGCACTTATTAATAAAATTGCAAGAAATGGTTTTCTCTTTTTGGAGTTTTTTAAGACTTTATAGTCGTAGAAGGTCTTAGGGAAACTCGTCTCTCTGTATTTTGGGCGGAAGGTGACTAAGAAGACGACTTGAATGCCATAGGCAAGAATGTCGAAAGCCCCTTGCGAAGATATGAAGGATAAGGCGTAGAATGCCAAACCTAATAAACCGCTTAATGAGAAGGCGTCCACTAAGATATGAAGAACGAGTTTCTCATCTTTTCCACCGGCTGCATTTTGAAGAGAGTAATACTCAATGATGGCGATTAAGCCTGCAGTTAAGAGCAAGAGAAGAAAGACAACAATCAAGGAAATGATGAAGCCTTTGTTCCAGAATTTCTTTTTGCCTTGTGTTTGTTCTTCTTTTGAAGAATCAACATAAGGGATTTTGCTCATTTTTTGAGCTCCTTTTTATATTTAAGCTCTTCTTCATCGTTACAACGGACGAAATGCCCAGGAACGATTTCACGCCAGGTTGGACGTTGTTTGGAATAATCGTGATCCTTTGTTGGATCATAAGAGATTCTCTTACGGCTCTTTTCGATGATTGGATCAGGGAATGGAACGGCAGAGAGCAAGCTCTTTGTATATGGGTGAAGAGGGTGGGCGAATAATTCGTCTGCCGAGGCCAATTCCACCAAGTTTCCATAGAACATAACGGCAATTCTATCACAGAAATATTTAACGACAGAAAGGTTATGGGCGATGAAGATGATGGTTAATCCTAAGGTATTACGTAAATCATTTAAGAGGTTAATGACTTGGGCTTGAACGGAAACGTCCAATGCGGAAACAGGTTCGTCTGCAACGATAAGCTCAGGATTCATGATGATGGAACGAGCAATACCGATACGTTGTCTTTGACCACCCGAGAATTCGTGTGGGTAACGGTTGGCATGTTCAGGAACAAGACCAACGAGTTTTAAGACTCTAGCAACTTCGTTATTGATGAATTCTTTATCATGAACTCCATTAATGACAAGGCCTTCCGCGATGATGTTTCTAACGGTCATACGAGGATTCAAAGAAGCGATGGGATCCTGGAAGATCATTTGAACTTTGTTGGCTAACGTTGTGTGTTTGGCTTTCTCGAGTTCTTTTTTATATTCTTCGTGTTGAGCTTTTTCTGTTTCGTTAAGCTCTGCGCCAGAATTGATTTTTGCTAATAGGTCTTTATATTTTTCATTCACAAGCTTCATTTCGTGAAGAGCAATATTCTTGTTGTAATGCTTATCATCGTATTTAGCTTGTTTAATCTTTTCCATTTGCTCATCATGGACTGCTTTTTGGTGGGCTTTAATGGAAGCAATCTCTTCATCAAGAGGCTGCATGGCCTTAACGTATTTATCGTAATATGCGTGTTTGGATGAATCCGCTTCATCCTTCAAGGCGTTCACTTTGAATTGAACGCCAAAGGCCTCTTCGAATTCAGCACGGATATCGTCGGCCACTTTTTTCTTTTGTTCTTCGATTTCTTTGATCTTTTCTTGAGCACGGACGTTGGTCCATTTGATTTCTTTTTCGTTCCAACGTGTGCCAGCAGAAATACGGATGCCATCTAACCAGATGTCTCCGCTTGTGAGAGGATAAAGCTTCATGATGTCACGTCCGGTCGTGGTTTTTCCACATCCGGATTCACCAACAAGGCCAAAGACTTCGCCTTTATAAACGCTAAAGGATACGTCATGAACGGCTTTGAGGTATTTCACATCTCCGCTTTTGAAACGGAAATATTGTTTTACGTGAGAGAGTTCGAGAACTTTTTCACTGTTTTCGTAGTCGAATTTCTTTTTGAATTCTTCCGCTTTTACAACAGGGGTGACTTCTTTTTCTTGTTTTTGCGCCATATTATTTATCCTCCTTGATGTAATTTAAGACGGAATTCTTCATGTTATCTGCCTTAGGGGTGTATTCAGGATGCTCTTTAAGAGCGTTCTTGATACGAGTGATGACAAGAGCTGGGGCTTTGATGTCTTCCGCTTCCGGATGAAGGTTCCAGGTGGCTGCAACGTGAGTTGGAGAAACTTGGAAGAATGGAGGCTGATAAAGATGATCAATTTCCAAAGCGTCTTTGTTACGGGCTGCGAAAGCATCTCCTCTTGGAGGAAGAAGCATATTCGGTGGAGTGCCAGGGATGGCATTTAACTTCTCTTTGGTATTTAAATCAGGGACGGAACCAAGAAGGGCCCAGGTATATGGGTGTCTTGGATCATAGAAGATGTCTGTAGCAGTGCCTTTTTCAACAATTTTGCCAGCATACATAACGGCAATATCGTCAGCCATATTGGCAACAACCCCAAGGTCATGGGTAATAAAGACGATGGAGAGATTCTTTTCAACCTTTAAACGATTGATAAGTTCCAAGATTTGGGATTGGATGGTAACGTCCAAAGCGGTGGTAGGTTCATCGCAAATAAGGATTTCTGGAGAAGAACAAAGGGCAATAGCAATAACAATACGTTGTCTCATACCTCCAGATAGTTCGAATGGATATTGGTTATATCTCTTTTCTGGTTCGTTGATACCAACGTCTGCGAGCATTTTGATGGCTCTTTCCTTAGCTTCTTTGTGAGTAAGCTCACTTTCAGAAATTTTGATTGCTTCGTTATAGGAGACAATTGCTTCTTCACCAATTTCGGCTGTTTCTTCAGCCGTTCTTCTAAGAAGTTCTTTCAAGTGCTCAAGAAGTTCTTCGAAAGCGGCTTGGAAATGAGCTTGATGTTCTTTTTGTGAGATGATTGTTTCACGGGATTTTGCACGCACAGAGGCAGGCAAATCAAAGAAATCATTCACGCCATATTTAACGAAATTCTTTTCTCTAAGCCTTTCGTGGGCTAAAGAGTCTTTTGCGGCTGCAACATAGTTCTTTGCTTGAATTGGGAAGACGGAAATGATGTTATCTGGACTTGTTGAGATAGATAACTCACATTTTGCTAAGTCCTTGAATAATGGTTTCAAAGCAGCAAAAGTTTTGCCGAAGTCAAAATCCTCTTTATTGAAGTGTTCTTGATAGACGTTCTCAAGTTTAGGAAGAATGTTTTCAATGGTTTCCTTTTGCTCATCGACAGAAATCTCTGCGGCATGAAGGAATAAATCCCTATGTTGTTCAATAGAGAAACGACCTTCTTTTTGCTCAATAAGGAGAAGGTTGGTTTCATCTGGGTCAGCTTTTTTAATTAAAGCGTTTAGTTTTGTAAGATGACGTTTTGCTTCTTTCTTATCAGCCTTTTGTTTTAAAACCATAGCTTCGGTAAGTTGTTTACCGACAATCATGATTGGGTTTAAAGAGGATAAAGGGTCCTGGAAAATCATGGAGATTTTGACACCACGGATTTTAGAGAATTGATCCTCATTGATTTGAAGAAGGTCTTTTCCATCATAAAGAATTTGGCCATCTTCAATAATCTTATTTCCGGCAAGGATGCCTAAAATTGCTTTAGAGGTGACGGATTTTCCTGAACCGGATTCACCGACAATGGCAAGCGTTTTTCCTTTATAGAGGGAGAAAGAAATGCCACGAACCGCTTTGACGGTTCCTCCATCAGTGCGGAAGGAGATACGTAAGTTCTTTACGTCTAGGATTTTATCGTTTTGTTTTGTTTCCATAGCCATAATCTTTATTCCTCGCTTCCTTTGAGTGATGTGTTGAATGCGTCACGTAAGCCATTGCCAAATAAGTTGAAGCAGATCATAAGCAACGAAATGATGATGCATGGGAATAACAACATATGTGGGTGAGCTTGAAGACCTGCATTCTGGCCTTCTTCTAGCAAGGAGCCAATCGAAGAAAGACCGCTTGTCGTGAAGTTAATAATGCCTAAGTAGCTTAAAGACGATTCAGAGAAGATAACGGATGGAATCATTAAGACAGAGGAGGTGACTAACGTACCAATGGCGTTTGGAAGGATATGCTTGAAAATCAAACGTCCATCTTTTGCGCCTAAGGTTCTTGAAGCCAAGACATATTCTTGTCCCTTAAAACGATAGAATTGCATACGGGTCGTTCCTGCAACGCCAACCCATCCTGAGTAAACGAAGGCAACTAAGAAGGCGAGAACGTAAACGCCTGTATCTCCGAAGGTTGCCTTTAAAGCTAAATTGTTCGTGAATTGAACAGAACAGACAGTAAGAATAATGATGGAAGGAATGGCGGAAATAATATCCGTGAAACGTTCCATGATTAAGTCGACTTTTCCGCCATAATATCCGGAAACAGAACCCCAAATAACACCGATAAGGATGTTAATTAAAGAGATGCCAACACCGAGTAAAAGAGAGAATCTTGTGCCGGTGGCAAGTCTTAAGAAGATATCTTGTCCTGAGCCGTTTGCGCCAAAGAAATAATATGGTTCAAAGCCGTTTTTAAAGGTGAAGTAATCGAAATAATCAACACGGAGAGTATAACGTCCGTTTGCATATTCGAAATAAACGTCGTTGCCTTCTGCGTCCTTCTTATAAATTGTCTCAGGGGTTCCATCTCTTCCATAAACGATACTAGGGGAACCGGTTTGAGTATAACTGCCAGATGATGTTTTGGCGGAGAGTTTGTAATAGATGTCACTATTCTGGTTGTAATAGTTATTCATGAAGTCGGTGACGTTATCGATAGTGGTTTTTATCGAAGTCTCGGCGGCTGTAAGTTCAGCATAGCTCTTATGGGCAAGGTCTTGCGCCATTTGATCTTTATATTGAGAAATGTAGGTCGCCACATCAACAAGAGGCTTCATGATGGAATTTTTGGTTTTATAGATTCCTTGTTCTTTCTCATAAGAAACCAATTTATCGTATTGATCTTGAGAAACGTAAACGACTTTGTTGCCGATAGCGTAAGAATCGATTCTTAAAGAATACATCTTGATGGAACTGGAACCGACTTTATCCTCTTTGATGCCGGTTACGGCAACAAGAGGTTGGTGGTTAGAATCTGTAAGCTTATATTTTTCATAATCGTCTTCAGTTTGACCTGTTTTTACTTCAGTACCATCCCAGAAACCGCTGCCTTTGAACATTGGATTGTATGGCAAAGCGTAAGAGAAGTTTGCGTCATAGAAACCAGTTGGGTAATCGGTTGTGTTCACATGGGCCTTAGGAGAAGCGAAAGGAACGATAATCGCGTATAAGATAATGACAGCGATGATAATCGAAGCGACAATGGACGCTTTGTTTTTAGCAAAACGCATTAAAGCGCCCTTTAAGAAAGAGATTGGTTTTGTTTCGAAAGCCTGATCGTGCAGAGTTTCGGCATCAATCTTCGATTTTTTGAATAACTCCTTAGGGAGGTTATTTGTTTCAAGAGAAATGTTATTGTTTTCCATTATTTTTTACTCCCCATTCTGATACGTGGATCGACGATACCATACGAGATATCAACGACAAGAGTTCCGACTAAGCCGATGAGAATATAGAACATAGAAACGAATTGGAAGACGTCAAAGTCACGTTTTAAGATAGATTCCAAGAAAAGACCACCAACACCGTTGACCTGGAAGATGTTTTCAATAATCATCGAACCAGACAAGACGGAGATAACTTCACCTAAAATCATAGGGAAGATTGGAACTAAGGAATTTCTAAAAGCGTGTCTTACAGTCGCTTGAGCTCTTGTAAGTCCTTTTGTTCTAGCTAATAACATGAAGTCACTGGTTAAGACTTCGGTTAACTCAGCACGTGTGTAACGAGCGTATCCTGCAATCGAGCCAAAAGACATAGAAAGGATTGGCAAGATAATCGATTGGAAATATTTGATATCGAAATAACCATCCGCGGCCGACCCTGTTGTAGGTGGCAAGATTTGCCAAACATAACCAAATAAGTATTGGAGTAAGAAGGCATAGATGAAAGAAGGCACGGAAATAACCAACATAATGACGATATTTAAAACGTGGTCTTCCCATTTGTTCTTCTTTAAAGCCATAAAGATTCCTAATGCCAAACCGAGAGGAATGGAAAGAATCATGGAATAAATGTTAATTAAAATAGTTGGAGCCAATCTAGAAGAAAGAACCTCAGTTGGAGATTTAAGCCAATTGATCTTATAAGAAAAACCAAAAGGCATATCAGAGCCTAACCCCTTAATGAAGTTCCATAATTGTTGGAAAATCGGCAATTGATAATAGGTGTGTGTCTTCTCGTCGTAGCCATATCTTCCTTGAGCAACAAGTTGCTTATAGAAGACTTCTTCATCTTTTAAACCAGAATCAATGGAAATTGGTAATAAACGAACGAGGATAAAGCAAATGACGAAAATGACTAAGAAAGTGAAAATGAGCAAAAGGATTCTTTTCAAAATATAAATGAGCATTTCTTTCGTGCTTTTGTTTGTCCAAAAGTTCACAAAAGAAGCCCAAAATTTTTGCCACCAGGTTTTCTCGGTTTTAAGCGTTCCAACGGAGTCGGTGACTTCTACCGTTGGTGAACTTTCTGTTTTGTTTTTCTTGTTTTTCATAGGCTCTTTTTACTGAATTAAGGCCGGTCATAAAAGGCCGGCCTTTAAATTATATCCAAAAATGATGAATTAACTATTAGTTTCTATAAGCTTTATAGAGGTCACCAAGTTGGTTTTTATGGCTAGAACACCATTCGGACCATTGGGAATTGGTGTAGTTGAATTTCAAGAAACGGATTCCGCCGTAACCAATTAAGGATACGTAGGTGTTGGTTGCGTTTTCAACTTTGAATCCCAATAAGGAAGAAGTTCCACGGGCAACGAGAGGAATAGCCTCAAAGCGGTTTATGATACCTGCTTCAAGTCCTGCAAGAACGGTGAGCTTCTTGTTATGAATTGTCAAATATTCTTCATAACCAGCATCGCCTTCTTTGATATCATCGCCGAATTTTGCTTCGCTAAACTCTGTTCCGGTATTCAAATCGTTATACCATTTATCAAAGCTACGAACTTCGTCAGCGCCTTTATTGCCATCGCCATTAAGATCGATCCAAAGTTTGGCATCTTGTTGCTTTCCTTTGAAACCATATTCGCAGATGTTATCGAAGCTTGCAGAGCAATAGACTTCCATAAGACCATAAGGGTTAACAGCAGCGCCACCCCAAGTCGAGAAGATCATATCGTAATTACCTTGTCTTGCAGTGGTGTAATAGTCTTGGTCCTTAACCATCTTGACATCCATGCTAAGATTTTGGCTTGCATTTAATGCGCCATTTCCTTTGAGAACGGTAACTGCTTCTTCAAGAAGCCCAACCCATGTTTTTTGGATGTATTTGTGAGCAGCAATAGTATTTTCAGAGGAATCATCATAGACACGGAATTCCAAAGAAATTTTGTCTCCGGGTTTGATGTGGTCTGTTGCATCAGATTGGAGTTCTTCCGTAAGACCTTTAGCAAGATATTGAACAGCTAAGGCGTGGTTATAACCGACTGCGTTTTCGGAAAGAGCTGCACCTTTTTCTTCGTCGATTGTGTCTCCGCCTAAATGTCCATAGACTTGTCCATAAACGCTCCTTCCTTGTGTGGTGGAACGATAGGATTCGCCAGTGGAGTTATTTGCAAGATACAAATCGTTAAGCAAACCAGTGAACGCTTTCGAACCAGAAGTGGCTTGGGAAGCGAATTCGGTACGATTTAATCCTAAGGATAAACCTTTACGGAAATCATCGTTATTAAGGATTGTTTTGTTAACACCAGGGGTTTGTCTGGCCTTAAGCTTGCTTCTATCGGAATTGAAAGAAAGTTTTTGAGTGTAGGATTCGTAGGTGGTGGTGCAACGACCGGATTGGCCATAGTCTCTAACGTCAGAGACGGTTAAATCGATATCGTCTAATCTTCCTGCTAAGAATTCTTGCATAGCCGTCTTGTGGTCGGCATAAATCTTAGTGTCGATCTCATCCATCTGGAATTGACCTTCATGTTTACCATCAGTATAGCCATACCATTTATCGTTACGCTCAATCTTAATTTCCTTTCCTTGCTCGAAATAGGTGAGTTTGTAAGGACCATAAGACATATAGCTATTAACGCCATCGGCTGCATAGGTTGTAGCATAGCTGCCAGTGCCTAATTGTTTTGTTAACTTTTTGTAGAGGTCAACTTTAACCAACCAGTTACCCGTTAAAGCGAATTTCAAATTCAATGGGGTGATGGGATTGACTAAATAGAAACGAATCTTATAGTCGTCTCTCTTTTGAATTCCGATTTGCTCTGCGGTGATTGGATCGCCTTCGTAAGTATATACTTGGGTGAACAAAGGAAGCTTCCAAGCCCATTTTTGGTTCTTTTCGGTTCCTCTATAAACTGTTTGAACAAGAGTTTTTAAGTCTTTTTCCAACATATCACGGGTGTAGATTTCGACGTTGTCATCTTGCCAAATGTCGAAACCTTCTGAACCGTCGGATAATTTCTTGATTGTTTTGATTCTGGTTTCTTCGCCTGTTGTAAAGTCTTTAAAGCCATTGTCAAAGACGTCGAGTTCGATATCTACATTATCGCTTTCAACCATTGATGCAGAAACGTTATCAGCTCTGGTTACACGTTCCCAATCGTTCTTATGGGAAGACTCTTTATGATCGACTGCCTTCCATAAATAGTAGTTATAGGCGTTGGAAATTCTTTCACAAACGAGCTTAAGAGCTGGATAATTTGATTCGAAAGAATTGAATGCGCTAATAAGGGTAACATCTTCAGCATTAGAGAAGATACCGTCGATAAAGGAAGTGTGTTTACCTAAGTTAAGATAATACAAGCCAGAGTCATCCTTAACGGTGCCGTTTGGGGTTTTGTATTTGAAGAACTCTTCAATGGTTTGACGTCCTTGTTTGTAATAGTTTTCAGCGTTGGTTAAAACGAAGTTGCCACTATAGTAGGAGTCAGCACGGAAGTTAGCATATTTTGGATTAAGTTGAAGCTCCATGGATTCAAGATAATCATCGGCTGTGATTTTAGTGCCGTCTTCCCAACAAGCCTTTTCGTTAAGAGGGATATCCCAAACCATGCCTGGTACGATGTTACCAACGCTATCTCCATAATATTTATTGATTTCTTCAAGATCAACATCGGCAGGGTCAATTTTTTCAGGCATACCGCCAGCCATTTCAGAGACGAATGTATATCCATCTTTTGCTTCGTTTAAAATGGCGTCATAAAGGCCCATTTCTGTGAATGAAGTGATATAGGATTCGTCGTTAGTTTGCCAGTTATGGACATTCCAGTTAGAAGGGCTGGTAGATAAGTAAGTGTTATACGTATAGTCAACATCCGAAACGTTGGTGTTGTTACATCCGGCTAAAGATAAAACAGCAGTAACGGATAATAAGCCAAATTTCCATTTGTTTTTAGTCATATTTTTCCTCCTTAAAATTACAAAGATCGATTTATTTTACTACAAATCTCTCTCCCTCATGTTATTTGAGGGAAGAGAAATCGTTTGTGGTTGTGCCAACGTTGCTGATGGTGAGCTTTAATCCCATGTTCTTATTCTCGATATCACTGAATGGTAAGTAAGCATTCACAAAGACGGTGACATCTTTTGTAGCGGTATCAACAGTGACTTCTTCATAGTTAGACATGGAGATTAAAGAACCATATTCGCCGTTGGTGAATTTTTCTGCTTTACCAAGGGCGGTACCGATTTGAGAGAATGGCGACATATTGAAGAGAGCGACAAAGAGGAGGTTGGTGACGTTTCCGGCATTGTCGTTATCGCCACATTGTCCTTTCATGGTCACTTTTGTGCCATTGGCTGTCTTCTTGGTCCAAACGGTGTTATTGATTTCGTTTTCGGTAACGTTTTGAGCAGTCCATGGTTTGACATTTTCAATAGAAAGGACGTCTGTTCCTTCTTGGACTTGCTCTTTGGCGGACATATTGCCATCTTTTCCTAAGGAAGAGGTGTAGCAATTTGTACCATCTGTCCAATAAGCAAGTTCGCCTGCTTTGGCAAGTTCACTAACCGTGACTTTTCCATCCGCTTCTTCGGCCGCTTTTCTTTCTAAGACGGAATGAATACCTGTTTCTGTAACGGTTGTAACGGTCTTTGTATAAGAAGCGCCAGTGATTGCAATGGTTCCATCTTTAGATGCAGGTGTAGCAAGTGGGTTGCCCTTATCGTCAGCAGAATACATTTCCAAAGTAACTGTGTAGTTCTTGCCTTGATTGATTTGATCAAAGACAGTGGTGATTTCATCCGCTTTTGGAATGAGTGGGACATAACTTGCATCAGAGATTGCTTTATTTAAGAAATCAACTTTTGTTGTGCCGATGTCACGGATTTGAAGATAGGCGAAACTGCCAAGCTCAGAAGTTCCGTCTTCTTTTTGCATGTTAATTAAAGCAAGGAAGAGAGCGCCGTCGTCAACGCCATCGCTGTCATTATCTTGTAAACCCATGAAAGCCATACCAGCCCAACTATATCCATACTTTGCGAGGGAAGATTCTGGTCTAGATAAGCCAACAGACATAAAGCTGTCTTCAAAAGAAGTAGAGCTAACTAAAGCGGGTTCGCTACCACCTAAATCTGTGAGTTCGAAATCGGTGGCATCTAAGGATAAACTTTGGGTGATGTAATAGTTATTCCAGCTAGCATACCCAGGATCAAAAACTGGAACAGGATTTTTAGCGGTTCCTTCGACGTGGCCCCAATATGCGTGGCCATCAGCAAGTTTGGCGAGAAGGGTGCTGTTATATTCGTCAGTCTCATTTCCTTTATCGTCTTTCACTTTCTCGGCTGGATCATTGACGTTATAGATGCCAACATAGTTTTCGGTATGGATAGCGCTATAAATGTAATCGCTGGCGAATAAATCGATAGTGAAGTTTTGTGGGTTATCGTTTAACGGAGCAAGGAAATTGATTAACCCCATATGCTCTTCAGTAACGACTTGAAGAGAAAGCTTAGCTTGTAAGCTGCCTGCTTTGACTAATAAGTTATAAGTTCCTGCTTCGGTTGCGATAACGGAATGCCCGTCGATGCTCACAGCGGAATTTGTACAAGTAACACTAAATTTGTGGTCGGAAGAGTTGTCCTCATACTTGATGGTGATGTATTGATCTAAATCAAGAACATCTCCAATGGTGATATAAGGTAATTCATCGTGAGAAATTCTTGTTGCGGCAGAGATCGCAGATTCTTGGGAAGAAGATTCTTCACCACTTCCGCCTGGTCCCCCTGTGCAAGATGTAGCGGCAAGACCCATTGCGGCTGCGCTAAGTATTAATAATAACTTTGACTTTTTGTTCATAAAATGACCTCCTTGGGCTAGACATGTGCAAAGATACACTAGAAAGGTTAAATTTCAATGATTATTTTTTCGAAATGCTAAAATAGGCTCTTTATTTTATTAAATAGGATAAGAAACTGCTTACATTCCAGGTTTTTAAAATGTAAAAAATCTTTAAGCTCGTAGGGAAACAAATAAAAATAAACAGAATTCAAAACGGTTGAGAAAATATGTGCAAAGCCTTTTCTTGAAGAAAAGAAACAAGACTAGTAATATTATCGGTGTTCATTCGAGGTAACTATTTATGAAAAAGCACTCTTTATTACCAGGTATAGTTAGCATTGTTGCATTGCTTGCTATTGTTGGCGCTCTTCTTTTCCCTCTTGGGGCTGGTCTTGTTGCTAAAGGCACCTTCTTAGAGGCCGCTCGTGGCTATGATTTCGTTTTTGGAAACGATGCCCTTCAAATCAATAACCCTTATGGTTCGATGATCGCATGGTTCGTTCTCCTCCTAATCGCTGCTTTCTTTGGCTTAATTGGAAGCGTTACTGGATTCTTTGGTGGCAAAGTTGGTGCATTCTTTGATTTCGTCGCTGGCTTAATTGCTCTTGTTTGCGCAATCCTTTTCTTCTTATCGCCTATTATGGTTGGTAATTCTTGGGTTTCCGCCTTCAATACTGCTGAAGCTGGTGTTACTGCTAACTTAGGATGGGGCTTTATTGCTGCAGGAGCTTCTTCTGCAGTCGCTGCTGTTTTGAATTTGTTTGTTGGCGGAAAAGGCTTATTTTCTAAAAAAGCATAATTCAAATAACAAGAATGATAAGCCCCTTTAAAGGGGCTTTTTCTATCATATGGAAACACTAGGAAAGAACATCGCATATTACCGAATGAAGAAAGGCTTGTCCGAAGAAGATTTGGCTCGCCTTCTTTCGGTTTCAAAAGATTTGATTCTTTCTTGGGAAAGGGATGAAAGAGAACCGTCCCCTCAATTATTAGAAAAGCTTTCCGCTCTTTACCGTGTGCCTAAAGAAGTTCTTTTAGAAACAAAGCCAAAAGAAAAAATCATCCCCGTTTATTCTTATGAAAGCCGAGGGAAATTCGTTGGGACGTGCGCCCGTTGTGGCAAAGGAATTTATTCTACGAGTTCCTATGGCATGGGCGAAGTTATTGAAAAGAAACATTTCGGCAAGATTTCCTTATCTTATAACTATGATCCGAATAAGAATGAGGGTCATGATTATTTTTGCCATAATTGTTGCCAGCAAATCCTTGCTTTGAAGAAACAAAATTTTAAAAAGGAAATCGCGGAAGATAAAAAACGTCTTTCTAAAGCGGGTTTCTTTTCTTTGTTTCTTGGACTTATTGGTTCCACACTTTGCGTTATAGGAGCTCTTTTCCTTCATCTCTTCCTGGATAATTCTCTTTTGACTTATATCGTAGGATTTTCCTCTATTGTTTTTGGCTATTATGTCTTTGCACTCGTGTATACCTTATTGTTAAAAGATAACTGGATTCATGACACGGTGTGTTCTTATGCGAAATTTTCCTTTGTAACTTTGCCCACAAAGATATCGGAAAAAGACGCTAACGACGTCTTAAAAACCGGCTTTGTTAAAGCAGCTTTCTTAGCCGTTTCTTATGTGCTGGCTTTAGCAATTTTGACGGTTTTAACCTTGTTACTCAGCCTTATTTGTTTATTCTATTGGCCTATTGCCAGAAAGAAACGTATTTCTTCTATCGAAGAGAGGCAACAAAATGAAAAACACTAAAACAAACGTTATGCGTTTATTAGATGAAGCGAATATTTCTTACGCGCCGTATGAATATGATGAAACGATCGTTGATGGAGAAGGTGTAGCTCAGGCATTAAATGAAGACCCAGAATGTGTTTTTAAGAGCCTTGTTTGTGAAAATGATAAGCATGAACATTTCATCTTCGAGGTTCCTGTTAATGGAAACTTGAACCTTAAAAAAGCTGCTAAAGTGTCTCATTCAAAATCCATCGAACTGATTCCTTTGAAACAATTGCTGCCTCTAACAGGGTATGTACATGGAGGTTGTTCCCCAATTGGATTAAAGAAATCAATGCCCGTTTTTATAGACGAGACAGCACAGATTTTTGACAAGATATATATTTCTGGCGGGAAAAGAGGATTTCAGGTTTGTCTATCTCCCTTTGATCTAAAGGAATATACCAATGGTGAATTTGTAGATATATTAGCCTAGTTTTGTCCGTTTTTTATTTCTTCCCTCTTTATATAAGTGGGAGGTTTTTATTTATGAGGAAGGCATTACTAGATGAAAAGAGAACAAATCTATTCGATTACCTGAACCGTTTGCTAGGAGATTATTTCTATCCCTATGCAAATCAAGGAAAAGGAAAATACAATGCAACGGATTTACATTCAAAAATCACAGTAATATTCGACTCTTTGGCTAAAGATTTGGAAACAAAAAGAAAAGATAAAGCAGAAATGATTGATTTTGTTTCATTCGAAATATGTTCTCTTATCAACGAAGAGTTAGAGAAGAGACTTAATCAGTCTTGTGCGAGCTCTTATTACTTGATTGATTTCAAAATATTTGCTCAAAATGTAAGTCGAAAAATCAAAGAATTATTTGATATATAAAAAAATTTTTATAAATATTCATTCGATAAAAACTAGTGTTTTCTAATTAATTAGCACAAAGTACTTGACAGTGCTAAAACGTGAAATACAATAGTACTAGCACTTGAGAGAAAGGAGTGCTAAGGACAATGGAGGTATTGTTTATGAAGAATGAATTATCACGTTATGGCGAGGGCTTCTTTGACCCATTCTTGGATTTGTTTGCACCAGCAAATTTCCAAGAAAACAATAAATATGCCAAAGGACTTCAAATGAAGACTGACATTAAAGAGAACGACAAAGGATATGTTCTTGTTGTTGATCTTCCTGGCATCGATAAACAAAATATCCACGTTTCTTTAAATGATGGATATTTAACCGTTGAAGCGAAAGTTGAAGAGAATCAAAACAACAACGGAAACGAAAAATACATTCACAAAGAAAGATTTACCGGCGTTTCTAGCCGTTCGTATTATGTTGGCGATGTGGACGAAAAAGACGTTTCTGCCAAATATGAAAACGGTGTTTTGAAACTCTTTGTTCCAAAAGAAGTTCCAGAAAGCAAAAAAGAGCATCATATTGCAATTGAATAAATTGCTTGAAGCTTTTAAGAGAGGGCTAAACCTCTCTTTTCTTTTTGCTTAGGATTTTTACAAATTGATAAAACTTTATTGAAATGGAATATGGGGGATATCTAAAATATTAATAAGATTTAGAGTTATGCGTTATTGTATTTTTTCTAGAGATGATGAACGTTCCCAAAAGATGTCTTTTGAAATTTCTTCCTTCCTTGAGAAAGACGCATTTTTTTCTTTAGATGAAGCCTCTCCTGAATTAGTGATCGTCATTGGAGGGGATGGAACCTTCCTTGGAGCTTTACATAAAAACATCGGAAAGATTGATCAAATGAAATTCCTATGTTTCAACACGGGAACGATTGGTTATTACAACGAATTTGATGTGGCTTCTTTTAAGGAACTTATTCATTCCATTAAGGAAAAGAGTCTTCCAACGAGAGCCTTTTCCTTATTGAAATACTCTGCTAATGATTGCTCCCATTTTGCAATTAACGAACTGATTTTAAGTGGGCTTATTAAAAATGTGGAATACGAAGTTTTTCTCGATGGTGAAAAACTTGAAGACTATTTTGGAATGGGACTTGTCATTTCCTCATCAACCGGTTCAATGGGATATAACCGAAGCATTGACGGTTCTATCGTAGATATTCAAATAGACGGAATGCAAATGACGGAAATAGCTGCAATACGTTCGAAAGCGTATTCTCCAATTGGTTCTCCTGTTGTTTTCTCAAAAGATAGAGTTCTTACCTTCAAAGAGAAGAACTCCCGTTCTGGAAGCTTATTGGCGGATAATATTTTGCTTGAGGAAAAGTGCGCAAAGGAATTTTCAATTTCTATAGCGCAAGAAAAAGTGATTTGTTACTCGTTAGAGAAGGATCCCTTCCTAGCGAGAGTAAAGAAAACATTGGGTTTTTAAGGAGGTAATACATGTATAAAATTGTGACAAAACGCGTTTTGAACCCAACAATCGTGGAGATGGATATCCTTGCTCCAGAGATTGCGGCAAAAGCCAAACCAGGGGAATTCATCATTCTTCGTGTGGATGAAGATGGAGAAAGAATTCCTTTAACAATCGCAGGGGAAGACCTTACTAAGGGAACCGTTAAAATCATTTTCCAAATCGTTGGTTCAACGACATATAAATTAGGGCAAAAGAAAGAAGGAGAATCTATCCAAGATTTCGTTGGTCCTTTAGGAAGAGCTACAGAATTAGATGGATTAAAGAAGGTCTGTATTATTGGTGGTGGAGCAGGAAGCGCAATCGCTATGCCAATTGCTCAAGAACTTCATAGAAGAGGAGCTATCGTGCACTCCATTGTTGGCTTTAGAAACAAAGATCTTGTCATCCTTGAAGATGAATTCAAAGCTTGTTCCGATATTTTAAAAATCATGACCGATGATGGCTCAGCTGGAGAAAAAGGTTTGGTTACCAACGCTTTAGAAAACCTTCTTAATGAAGGAAATGTCTATGATGAAGTCATTGCAATCGGACCAATCGTCATGATGAAATTCGTTGCTAAGATGTGTAAAGAAAAAGGCATCAAGATTGTGGTTTCCATGAACCCGATCATGATTGATGGCACGGGTATGTGTGGTGGTTGCCGTCTTACGGTTGGAGGCAAAACCAAATTTGCTTGTGTCGATGGACCAGATTTTGATGGTGCCGAAGTAGATTTCGATGAAGCTCGTTGCCGTGGTGGAATTTACCGCGAATGGGAAAAGCACAAATACGAAGAAACCTGCAATCTATTTAAGGAGGCTAAATAAGATGCCAAAGTATCAAGTTAACATGAGACCGGATAAAAATCCGATGCCTTCTCAAGAAGCAAAAGTAAGAGCACATAACTTTGAAGAAGTTGCCTCAGGCTATACTCATGAAATGGCAATTGACGAAGCCTTCCGTTGCTTAGATTGCCCTAAACCAGCTTGCGTTCCTGGTTGCCCTGTTCATATCGATATTCCAGGATTTATCGCTAAAATTCGTGAAGATGATTTGAAAGGAGCAAACGATGTCCTTTTAGAAGCATCCTCCCTTTCTAGTATCTGTGGTCGTGTCTGCCCTCAAGAGTCACAATGTGAAAAGAACTGTTTAAGAGGGAAGATGCCTATTCGTGTTAAAGATGAAGCTACCGGGAAGATGGTGGTTAAAGGAATGGGCGAACCAGTTGCTATTGGAAGGCTTGAAAGATATGTGGCGGACTATGCTCGTGAGAATCATCTTGTCGAGTTTAAGAAAACTCCATCTAATGGACATAAAGTTGCTGTTGTTGGGAGTGGCCCTTCAGGATTAACTTGTGCTGGAGATTTAGCCAAACTTGGATATGATGTGACCGTTTTTGAAGCCCTTCATGTGGCTGGCGGTGTTTTGTCCTATGGTATTCCTGAATTCCGTCTTCCAAAGCAAATCGTTAAAGAAGAATGCGCTAATTTAGAGAAAATGGGCGTCAAAATCCGTACAAACGAAGTAATTGGCAAGATTCATTCCATTGATGAATTGATGGATGATGGATATGAAGCAGTCTTCGTTGGATCTGGAGCTGGGTTACCACGTTTCATGGGAATTCCAGGAGAGAATTTAAATGGTGTTTTAAGCGCCAATGAATTCTTAACGCGAATCAACCTCATGAAAGCCTATAAAGAAGATCCCGAAACACCAGTCGTTCATGGAAAACGTGTTGCGGTTATTGGTGGGGGAAACGTTGCTATGGACGCCGCTCGTTCCGCATTACGTTTAGGTGCAGAAAAGGTTTATATCATCTACCGTCGCTCTTTAGAAGAGCTTCCAGCCCGTAAAGAAGAAGTGGAGCATGCGATGGAAGAAGGAGTGGAATTCAAGCTCTTAAATAATCCAGTCGCCATTCTCGATGACGGTAAATTTAACGTCAGAGCAATCCGTTGCATCAAAATGGAACTTGGCGAGCCAGACGCGTCAGGAAGAAGAAGGCCAATCGCCGTGGAAGGTAGCGAGTTCGACATTGATGTCGATGTGGTTATTCAATCGATTGGAACCTCGCCAAACCCACTTATTAAGAATACAACGAAGGGCTTGGATACAAATGCTCATGGTTGCATTGTCACTAGCGGTGAAAGTGGTGCAACCACCAAAGAAGGTGTCTTTGCCGGTGGTGATGCGGTCACGGGTGCCGCGACTGTTATTCTTGCGATGGGCGCAGGAAAGAATGCGGCTGCCGCAATTGATGAATACATCAAAGCCAAAGCGAACTAATTAACGAAAATAATATGCACTAGCTTTTTAGGCATAAGTTATAAAACAAATATGGATGCTTCTTAATGAAAAGGAAGCATCCTTTTTTGATGAAAATAGGCAAACGAAAAATGCTTCGTTCTAAATGGAAATAGAACGGAGCATACTTCTTAAATCATACAGGTCTCTTCTCTTTTTACTATTTTAAGATAGCAATGACATGTTCTTGCCTTCCTGCTACAGCGATTGGCTTTCTATTTTCGATATAGATGTCGGTCTCACTTCTCATGCCATAATCTGGCGCATAAATGCCTGGCTCTAAAGAGAAGGTAACTCCATCTGCTATTTCTCTTGTATCATGAGACTCATAATTATCGATATTAACGCCTGGGCCATGAGGAGAAACATCTACGGCGATAGAGTGTCCTGTTCGATGGGTGAAATATTCTCCATATCCCATTTTTTCAATATAGCCCCTCCCTATATCATCGACTTCGTAACCTTCCACACGTCGAAGTGGGAGGTTTTTCTCTAAGAATGCAATATCCATATCGATTGCAGTCTTTAAGACTTGGAAACGTTTTTCTATTTCGGAAGGAACTTCTTCTCCAACGTATCCCATCCAAGTAATGTCCGCATAGACACCTTCAGGATCGTCCATTTTGGCCCACATATCGATAAGAACGACATCTCCTTTAACGATAAGGGAAGAAACGTTTTCATCTGGACCATAATGAGGGTTTGAAGCATTTTTGCCTTTTGCGACAATTGCTGGGTCGTCATAAACCATACCCTCTTCGTGGAAACGGTTGCAGATAAATTGTTGAACGGTATATTCCTCGACGGAACCCTTCTCCAATATTTCTTTTTTGATGAAAGAAAATGCTTCGTCTTTAATCTGAAGAGCGAGTTTACAAGCTTGTAATTGAAGGGCATGCGCTCTAGAAGAATAAACAGCGTTGAATTGCTGTAATAAATCACCAGAAGAAAGAATTTCAATTCCTAAGGATTTAACGAATTCAACAGAGCCGTAATCCGCCAAAGCAATTCTCGGCAATAAGCCGTTTTCCGAGATATCCATGTAGACTTTTTTATAGTTTTTAAAAGATTCTTTTTCAATTTGTAACATCTCTTGCCAACGATGATAGACCTTTAAATCGAAGTCCTTTGTGATTTCAGGAGAATTTAAAAATACCGTATCAATGGAGTGGCAAACGATATAGGGTCTCCCCTCTTTTGGAAAAACAAGAACGATTTTTCTTGTTAACATTTTGCTTCCAAGAAAAGAAACGACAGTCTTATTTTTATTTTCATAATCGACAAGTATCCAGGCATCGACATTGTTCTTTTCTAATTGTTTTTGAATTTTAAGGAATTGTTCCATTTGTAAAAACCTCGCACATAATTTTACACTTACAAACGGTTTTTGTTTAAAATTGAGCCATGAGTATGAAGACTCCTTATTCTAAGACCATGGATAAAAACAATCCGTTAGCTTCTCATCCAGATCCCTATTGGGAAAGAAATGACTTTCTTTCTTTAAATGGGTTATGGGATTTTGAAATAAATAAAAAGCAGGATCTCCCTGCAAAGTATACAGAGAAAATCTTGGTTCCTTTTGCCGTAGAAACTCCTTTGAGTGGAATTCAAAGACACATCGAAAAAACCGATTATTTACATTATAGAAAAGTCATTTCCATTGACGATAAATATGTGGGGAAAGTTGGTCTTCTACGTTTTATGGCCGTCGATCAAGAATGCGATGTCTTTATCGATGGGGAAAAGAAACTTAGTCATAAAGGAGGATACTCTTCCTTTACACTTTGTATTTACCCTTTGAAAAAGGAATTTGTTCTTGAGGTGTCCGTTCATGATGACACCTCTTCTCCAATCTATGCTAGAGGCAAACAGTCCAATCAAGCAAAAGGGATTTGGTATACGCCTACCTCTGGGATATGGCAAGAAGTATATTTGGAATTTTTAGATTCTCCTGATTATCTTGAATCCTGTTCAATTAAAGGGGATTTTGATGGGAAAAAACTAATTTTTGATGGGAAAATGCATGGGAAATTTGCAAAATACAAAATTGCTGTTTTCTTTAAAAATAAACTTGTTGGGGAGACTTTCTTTGATCCCTCTCTTCATGCGGAAATTGATTTATCTTCTTCTTTCCATCCTTGGTCAACGAAAGAAGCAAACTTATATAAAATCATCTTCTCTTCTGAGAGTGGAGATGAGATTTCTTCCCATTATGGGATTCGTAAAATCGAAAGACGAAAGGTTAACGGATTTGATTATTTGTTCTTAAATAACGAACCCCTTTATTTAAGCAGTTTACTTGATCAAGGTTATTATCCTGATGGAGGTTTAACTCCACCTAGCATTGACGCGATGAGAGGGGATATATTGCTTGCAAAAAGGTGTGGGTTTAATTCCCTTAGAAAACATATCAAGATTGAACCACGTCGCTGGTATTATCTTTGTGATCAAGAAGGCATTCTTGTTATCCAAGATTTCGTTAATGGTGGGGCACAATATTCCAAGCTTCTTATTAATCTAGCTCCGTTTTTGCCTTTAAAGATTTCTGATAAAAATCCACTCCTAGGAAGAATTAACCAAGAAAGCAAAAACCAATTTCTCCGAGAAATGGAAGAAACCGTTCACGAATTAGGGAATATTCCTTCCATTTGCATCTGGACTCTTTTTAATGAGGGATGGGGTCAATTTGATACAAAGGAATGTTATAACCGTCTTCTGAAATTAGACTCCTCTCGACTCATTGACGCAACAAGTGGCTGGTATGATAAAAAAATAGGTGATTTCCATTCAAGACATATCTATTTCAGGCCTGTTCATTTAATCAATCATAAAAAGAGACTCATGTCTTTAAGCGAATTTGGTGGCTATGTGATGTATGTCGAAAATCATTCTTGGAGTCAGAAAAGTTTTGGCTATAAGAACTATTCAAGCCTTAAGGATTTGAATGATGGATTGGCCCACCTTTTTGAAAAAGAGGTCAGACGTGGTATCAAACACGCTCGTTTATGTTTGTCTGTTTATACCCAATTAACGGACGTGGAAGAAGAGGTTAACGGCTTAGTTACTTATGATAGAGAAGTGGTTAAGGTGGATGTAGAGCGTTTACATAAAATAAATGAAGAGTTGTATGAGGAATATCAAAGCATCTATCGGAAAGATAAAAAGCATGAAAAGAATTAAAGTAGCGTTTTTCGACATTGACTGGACGTTATACGACGATAAAGAATGCAAATGGGATTCTCCCTCCGTTGAAGCGGTTAAAAGACTTCAAGAACAGGGCGTTAAAGTATTTATATGCACAGCTAGGCCATACGCTTCGTTTAAATGGCTTGGAGCTTTAGATTTAGGGATCCGATGGGATGGCTTTATCGCCTCTTCTGGAGGATACGCGTTTGCTGATGGGAAATACATTTTTACCAGTAAGATGGAGAAGAAAGATGTGGAAGAGTTTATCGCTTTGGCACTCAAAAGAAAAAAATCCCTTGAGCTTGTTGAACTTGAAGAAAGAAAACTAATCGCTCCATTAAATAAAGAAGGCGCAGAGCATTTTGCTCGTTTTAATGAATACATTCCTCCTTTGAAAGAATACGAAGGAGAGGATGTTGAAGGAATTAATTTCTTTGCCGACGAGAAAGAAGACGAACTGTTTCAAAAGACGTTCCCTCATTTGGTTTATTGGAGATATACGCCATATTCGGTTGATGTTATGCCTTTCAAACACAAAAAAGGAGATGGCATCAAACATGTTCTTGATTATTATGGATTTTCGAAAGATGAAGCAATGGCGATTGGGGACGATCTTCCTGATTTAACTATGGCTGAAGCCGTTTCCTTTTTTATCTCCATGGGAAATGGCAAAGATGAGGTCAAAAAAGCAGCTTCTTTCGTAACAAAAGAGGTCTGGAATTCTGGCGTGAAATACGTCGTCGATAAAATCATTGATAACAAATGTTATCCTTTGAAATAATTCCAATATCGCTCTTAGGCGGATAGTAGTATTATTTCGCTATGGCAAAATTGGATCAGAGTAAAACACCTTACGTCGATGCATTAAAAAACTATGTTTCTGAAGGTGTTGCCCCTTTTGATGTGCCTGGACATCATATGGGGAATATTAAGAACAAAGCGACCGAACTTTTTGGCCAGGAATTATTTCGTTGCGATGTGAATGCACCAATCGGCTTGGACACATTAGGCAATCCTCAGGGTGTAATTAAAGAATCAGCCCAATACCTTGCGGAAGCGTGTCACGCTGACGAGGCTTTCTTTTTAATTAACGGAACTTCTTCCGGAATTATCGCCATGATTATGACGGCGGTAAAAGCAAACGAAAAAATCATTCTTCCTAGAAACGTCCACAAGTCTGTTATCAACGCCTTGATTTTTTCTGGTGCAAAACCAACTTATATCATGCCAGAAATCGATTTGGAATTAGGAATTGCTAATCAGCCTAGTGTTGAACAATGGAAAAAGGCGATCCTTAGGAATCCTTCTGCGAAGGCTATTTTTGTGATCAATCCGACTTATTTCGGTTCTGTAACAGATTTAAAAGAAGTCACGGATTTTGCCCATGCTCATCATATGGCCGTATTAGTCGATGAAGCCCATGGCGCTCATTATTATTTCCATCATCCTCGTTCACCTTTGTCTGCTATGGATGCAGGCGCTGATATGTCTGCCGCTTCTTTTCATAAAACGGTTGGCTCTTTAACCCAAAGTTCTGTCCTTCTTTTGAAAACAGAACGTTTTAAAAGGGAAGACGTTCAAAAGACTTTGAATATTTTGAATACGACATCTCCTTCGGGAATTTTAATTGCTTCCGTTGATGCCGCTCGCTCTTATATGGCTTCAAAAGAAGGATATGATGCAATGAGTAGAACCTACGAATTAGTGGATTACGCTCGTAGCAAAATTGCCAAAATCCCTGGCTTTGTTAATGAAGATAGAAACCATTTCTTAGCACATGGTTCTTTTGGATATGACGATACGAAACTGGTCATTGGCCTAGAACATTTAGATTTGGATGGTTTCCAACTTTATCATTTGTTAAAAGACAAATACGAAGTTCAAATGGAGCTAGCTGAATCGAATGAGGTATTGGGTATTTTTGCTATCGGAACAAAAAAGAAACATGTTGATCAGCTTCTTTCTGCTCTACGTTCTATCTCTAAAGAACATTACAACCCATCCTATATCAGAAAAAAGAGCCATTTCGATGCTACCTTCCCCTTCCTTTTGGTTCGTCCACGTGTTTCTTTCAACGCTCCAGGAAAACTTGTGAGCATCGATGAATGTGAAGGGAACGTCTCTAAAGAACAAGTTATGATGTATCCACCAGGAATCCCTCTTATTGCTCCTGGCGAAGTCTGGTCAAAAGACTTAGTGGAAGAAGTAAAAGATCTTCAAGAATCTTCTGAATCTCATACGAAATTGCTTTCTTCTTATCATGACGCTTTTGAAGTTATCGATACGGCAAAATGGAGAAGATTTGGTCTATATGAGAAGAGACTGAATGATTATTACAAAAATAAAATAACGACCCCAATCACTGATGGTTTCCATTTTCCGTTTGAAGGGAAAGAACATCAAGCCACTTTCATTTTGATGCCTTTCCGCCAAGACACTTGGAGAAAGAAAGCAAAGCCTGCGCAAAATAACTATATGGAAGTCATTAAAGCTATTGCTTTGCATGAAAAAGTGATTGTCGGTGTGAATCAATCCATTAGCAAGAAAGTCATCGAAGAATTAAACACCATTCCTAACGTTATGGTTTGGAAACTTCGTTATAACGATGCTTGGGCAAGGGATAACATGCCTCTTTTCGTTACCGATGGCAAACAACTTAGAACCGTTGATTTCCGTTTTAATGCCTGGGGTGGAAAAGTAGATGGCCTTTATTCAGATTATCAAGATGATGATGCGTTAGGGACGCTTGTTTCTAAGAAGCTCAAACTTCTTTCTTATTATTTGCCTTCCTTTGTTCTTGAAGGGGGCTCTATTGCTATCGATGGAGAAGGAACTTTAATCACAACGGAAGCATGTCTTTTATCAAAAGGACGCAACCCATACTATCAAAAAGAAGAAATTGAAGAAATTCTTCATGACTATTTAGGCGTCGAAAAAATTATCTGGGTACCACATGGAATTTATCAAGATGAAACAAATGAGCATATTGATAACATGGTTTCCTTTATCCGTCCTGGTGAAGTGGTAATGGCCTGGTGCACAAATAAAGAAGACCCACAATATCGTTATTGCCAGCAAACCTTTAAAGCTCTTTCCCAAGCGTATGATGCTAAGGGAAGAAAACTCATCATCCATAAACTTCCTTTACCAAAACCGATGTATCTTTCCGAAGATGTTGCTAAAGAACTTATCTTCTCCGATAGCACTTTGGATACAAGGGTTTCCAGAAGAAGATTAGCTGCTTCTTATGTAAACTATTATCAAGGGAAAGACTTCATCATCATGCCTGCTTTTGGTGTGAAAGAAGATAAGGAAGCTTATCAAATTATGAAGGAACTCTATCCAAACAAAACGATCCATCAAATTGATACTTATGAAATATTGCTTGGTGGAGGAAATATCCATTGCATTACGATGCAACTTCCAAAGGAGGATGAATAATGAAAGCAGCAATCACCCAATTCTCAATGTCGAAAGCCTACGAAGAGAATATTCAAAAGGCGGATAACTTTATCCGTTTAGCAAAAGAAAAAGGGGCTGATTTAGTTCTTTTACCAGAACTCTTTGAAGGCCATTATTTCTGCCAGATTGAAGATTATGATAATTTCTCTCTTGCCGAGGATTTTCATGATTCTAAAACCTTAAAACATTTCCAAGAAATCGCCAAAGAAACACACATGGTCCTGCCGATTTCCTTTTTTGAGAAAGCTGGTAACTGTTATTTTAACTCCTTGGCGATGATTGATAACGATGGAAAAATCGTTGGCCTTTATCGTAAATCCCATATCCCTACAGGGGAGTGCTATGAGGAAAAATTCTATTTCACTCCAGGGGATACTGGTTTCCAAGTTTTTTCTACCCATATTGGCAAGATTGGCGTTGGCATTTGTTGGGATCAGTGGTTCCCTGAAACAGCTCGTATTCTTGCTTTAAAGGGAGCAGAGATTCTTCTTTTCCCAACCGCTATTGGATCGGAACCTGTTTTAGTGAAAGATTCTAAGAGCCATTGGCAAAATGTTATGAAGGGTCATGCGGCCGCTAATATCATGCCTGTTTTAGCCTCTAATCGTGTTGGTGTGGAAGAAGCAAAAAACTCTTCGATGAAATTCTTTGGCTCCTCCTTTATTGCCGATCAACATGGTGACTTTGTTACCGAGATGAATCGTGAAGAAGAAGGGATACGTGTAGCGGAATTTGACCTCAATGAGATAGCCAATGAACGTATCGCTTGGGGTGTTTTCCGTGATCGTAGAACGGATTTGTATTCTCCGATTTTAAAGATGTCGGATATTCAAGAGAAATAAACCATTTGATATGGTAAAATCTTTTCATGAAGTTATCCTATTTTTTTCTTGTTCCCTTAAGCCTCCTTATGGCTTCTTGTGTCAATGGGAATTCTTTTGACACGTCCTCTTCTTTTGAGTCTACAAAATCTTCGGAAACAACCTCTTCCGAAGAATCTTCTGAGTCTCTAGCATCTCAATCTAGTCTTTCTTATTCCTCTGAAAAGGAAGGCGATATTGCAGAAGTTAGTGGACCCATTACCTTAAATAGCGATGATGTGATTGATTTTGCTAAGTCCTCATATCAAAAAGGAACGTGTGTATTTTCTTTTAGTAAAGCAAAGAAGAATTCCAATGGCTTTATCTCTTTGGAAAAAGGTGGATGCTTTACGAATTTCACCCCGTTCTCTAAGGATGTCTCATCGATTGAAGTTTCTTTTACGACAACTTGTGATTACGCGTCTTTGGTTAGTAAGTCCTCTTCTTTTAAAATCACTTCTCCGATGAACGGAGCCTATGAGCTTGCAAATGAAACGCCTTTTACCTTTCAAACAAAAGGCAATTATTTTTCTTTGTATTCTCCTATTGGTCAATACGATATCAAGAGCATCAAGCTCGAATTCTCTGACGTTTTAACTCCAAAAGAAAAGAGCAAGAACATTGAAATTTATACAATTAACGATACCCATGGTGCCGCGGATACCATCGTTGATTCTGCATCAAATAAATATCAATCTGGAATCAAGAAACTCTCTGCCTTCCTTATGGATGCGGAAAGAAAAAAGCCTGAAGAAGTGGTTGCTCTTTGCTCAGGAGATATGTGGCAAGGCGGAATTCAAAGCAACCGCTCACGTGGTAAATCCATGATTGATTGGATGAATGTTACTGGCTTTGAATCTATGGCAATTGGGAACCACGAATTTGATTGGAAACCTGAAACGATTGAAGCAAATTCTTCGTTTACTAATTTCCCATTTTTAGGAATTAACATTCGCGATGAGAAAGGGAATCGCCCTGTATGGGCAAAGCCTTCTACCGTTGTTTCCCGCGGTGGAGTTCGAATTGGGGTGGTGGGCGCAATCGGAAATGTTGCTTCCTCAATTAGCGTCTCTTCTCTATCTGGCTATAGCTTCCATTGGTCTGAGACAGCAAAAATGGTTGAAGAAGAGGCTAACCGTTTACGCTTACAAGAAGGATGCGATATCGTTGTTCTTTCTATTCATGGCTCGAATTCCTCGCGTCCAGCTAATTGCGATCTTTGGAATGGTGTAGATGCTGTTTTAGAGGGACACACTCATGTCAGTTATTCCTTTATCGATAGCAAAGGCATTCCCCATATTCAAACTTATGGAAATGGCTCAAACCTTCGTTCTATAAGATTTGCTTATGATGAGAATACTAGCAAATACAAATATATTTCGAATGCGAATATAGAAAATGCCTATCTTTCTTCTTTAGAAGATGAGCCTATGGCTAGCAAAGTCTATAACCATTATGAAAAAGCCGTTTCTTCTTTAAAAAATGAAGTTTTTTATCATACCGACAACGCCATTTCTCAATCGGAATTGGCTAGCTTCTCCGCCAAATGTCTTTATGAGTATTATGCGACCAAGTATGAAGGAAATAGGAAACTAGTGGGGGCGTCTATTAATTCTGGTGCAGCAAGGCAAGAATTAATTGGTGACATCACTTATGCGGATTTGATTAACGCTTTACCTTTTGAAAATGAAAATGTCTTCGTTAACATTCCGTTAAAATATTTTCAAGCGATGCAGAGAAACAGCTACTATTCCGCCTATTCTAGTGATGTAAGCGACCTTTCCATTAACGAGCAAGTTGAAATCGTTATGGTCTCTTATGTTTCAGATAAAGCACAAGAACAATCAAAATATCATTTCTCTTGTGACGATAGGGATGGAACATATTATCTTTTCGATATTGTTGCAGATGCTTTTAGGGAGGGGAAATATGCCAACTAAAAAAGGAAGTGCTTTGATTGTCCAAGGTGGTGGAGCTAGAGGAACTTATGCGGCTGGTGTCTTGAAGGTTCTTTTAGAGAATGGCTTTTCTTTTGATGAGGTATATGGGACGAGTGCTGGTGCATTATTAGGTGTTGAATATGTGACGAAAGATAGCGAACGTCTTGGAAAACTCATCGAAGAACTTTGCTGTTCCAAAGGTTTTATTAAAGTGCAGAATTACTTCACCAAAGGATCGATTTTTGATTTTGACTATTTACTTAAAGAATTGCCAAAAGAGAAACTCCCTTTTCGTACAAAAGAGTTCTATGAATCGAAAACGAAATTTTACGCTGTTTCCGCAAATGTAACGGAGAATAAAGTTGCTTATTTTTCAAAAAATAACCCGTATTTCATGGATGGATTAGCTTCCTCCGCATCTCTTCCTCCTTTTTCTAAACCCATTGAAATTGAAGGAAACGGATATGTTGATGGAGGGGTCTTTGCCGCCGTTCCATTTGAGAGGGCTTTAGAAGAAAACGTTTCTAAAATCGTCGTTATTTCTACTAGGGAAAAAGGATATAGAAAAAAGGCTCCGAAGAGAGCCATGAAGGCCATATGTCGAAGACAATATAGGAAAAATCCCGCCTTCTTGAAATCCATTTTGAATTCTTATCGTCTTTATAATGAACAGATGGATGAAATGGATAAATTAGCAGAAGAAGGTAGAATTTTTGTTTTTTATCCAACTCTACCGCCAGCTGTTGGCATAACCACTCAAAATAAAGCGAAATTAGAAACACTTTTTGCTGATGCGGAGAAAGATACAAGAGCTTCTTTAAATGCCCTAAAGGAATATCTCTCAAAGTAAAACTTTGATAAAATAAGCGGGTATGAATAAGAATGATAAAAAATTACATCGAACAAAGAAAGGCTTAATCGACTTAAATAAGACCAAAGTTTTTCTTGTGAATAAAGAAACCTGTTTACTTGATTTCTTGAAAGAAAAGATTCCAAACCAATCCCAGCATAATATTTGTCGTATTATTGCCAACCACCAAGTCGCGGTGGGTGGAGCTCCTGTCTCTCTTTTTAAATATAAGCTTTATCCGGATGATGAAGTAATTGTTTCCTATAACCGCATTGCGAAGCATCAAAGAAAAGACTTGCCTATCATTTACGAAGATGACGATATCGTTGCTATCAATAAGCCAAGTGGCCTTCTTTCCATTGCTTCCGATCGTGAAAAAGGGAGAACCGCCTATCGTTTAATTAGCGATTATGTCACTCAGAAAGATCGTAACGCCCGCATTTTTGTTGTTCACCGTTTGGATGAAGACACGTCTGGCGTTTTGATTTTTGCTAAGAATTGGGAAACCAAAGAAGCTCTTCAAAATAACTGGCAAGATATCGTTAAGAAACGTGGCTATTATGCAATCGTCGAACCAAACGATATTCCTGAAAAAGGACATCTTGAAAACTATTTAGCAACAGACGAAGTCACTTTTAACGTGTATGTCACCAAAGACAAGAAAAAAGGGAAACTTTGTATCACCGATTACAAAAAGATTACCACCAATAAGAAATACGCCCTCTTGGATGTCAATATCTCCACAGGCCGTAAAAACCAAATTCGTGTCCAATTAGGCCACCAAGGTTATTACATTATTGGCGATGATCGTTATGGTGATCCATCAAACCCAATCAAGAGATTGGGCCTTCATGCCTATGAATTGGATTTTACCAATCCTTTAACCCATAAAGCTTATAAGCTTAATTGCCCAATTCCACCTTCTTTTAAAAAACTTATGGCTTCTTCTGGTGAGGAAGAAATTAAGACAGATAAAAAGCAACCAAAGGGTTATGCTTTAGGCAAAAATCAGGCGAAAAAGAGAAAAGAAACAAATAAGGTGAGAAGTAATGGAAAGAGAAATAAGCGAAAATAATCCCACACCTTCTCTTTCTGAATTAAGAAAAGAGAAACGCAGTCAAACCTTTTTGGCGTGGATGCATAAGCGTCTTCCGTTTTTGTTTGATATACGTTCCCTCTTTTATTATGGCCTTCTTGTTTTTGTCCTTGGGATCTTATGGTGCATCTATTCTTTAGTGGCAAACCATTTCACGCAGTTCTATCCCTGGACGGACTATACAGGTCAGTATGTGACCTTTACTTATTCTTTTTATGATGCTTGGTATAAGTTTTTTAAAACAGGCGTCTTTGAACTCTATGGGACGGACACTTATTTGGGAACGGATAATATCGGTTCAAATTCCTATTATGGTCTTTTTGATCCTTTCTTAATTATTTGTTATATCTTCCCTAGAGCAATTATTCCTCACACCTTTGTGATTGCTACCTTCTTTAAAGGAGTGGTTGGGGCTTTAGCAACAAGAGCTTATTTAAAATACCTTGGCGTTAGTGAGGGCTCATCCCGTATTGGTGGTTTAGCCTTTGCCTTTAATGGTTATTTAAATTTCATGGTTGGATTCCCTTCTGTTGTTTCGATGTGTTCTATGGTTCCTTTGGTTCTTTTGGGAATTGAAAAAGTAATTAAGGAAAAGAAAGTTCTTATCCTTTCAATTGCTTTAGGACTATTAGGGCTGATTTCTTTCTTCTTCTTGGTTGTCGTTTGTATCTTCGGTGTTTTATATGCCATATGGAGATACCTTTGGAGCATCAAACAAAGGAATTGGAAAAATAACATTGCTGTTCCTGCTTTAGGGGTAATGGCTTTTGCGTGTGGCATTATGCTATGTTCTTGGAGTCTTTTGCCTTCTTTAAGGGAATCCTCTCTTTCGGGAAGAACAATTTCTATTGGTGCAGCTTATTTAAATTCACTTAAGACATCGATTGCAACCTTTGATTTCAAAACGGCTTTTGCTCGTTTATTTGAATTAGTTGGTCGTCATCCTGGAAGGGAATTACAGGGGTTAATTGGATTTTTCTATCCGACCTACGGCTATCTTGCTTTGCCTATTGCCTCTGGCATGAATGCAAATGGCGGTATCCAATATGATGCGTGGGTTGCCTCGTTATTCTGCTACACGCCTTGCGTTATTCTTTTTTGGATTGCCTTTGTTTCTTCTATTCGTAGGAAGAAAGTGTCCCATATGGTGGCTTTTGTTTTGATTGGCTACCTTGTCTTTACCAATTTTGCTTATTATTTCTTCTACGCCTTTACGGGTGACGGATATGGAAGATGGTATATCGTCTTAGTACCAATCATTATTTATTATGCCTGTCAGGAATTAGACCGTTTGAAAGAAGAACCGAAATGGGTACCGATTTCCGGGGCCGCAACATCTTTATTCTTGGCCACTTTGACTTGGATCCTTTGCATCGTGGTTTTGAAAGATAAGAGCTTTGAGACTTCTTTAACTACCTATTGGGTTACCCGTTATAGCGTTCCTTCTGTGGTGAATGGCCATTCCACTTTGTGGATTGTTTATTTCCAATTAGGAATGGATTTAATTGTTTCTTTGATTCTTCTTTTCGTGAAGAAAAGAGAAATCCTTTTAAAGACCTTAGGTGGCATCATCATGGCTGAAACCATTCTTTGGGGAAATATGTCTTTTGCTTACATGGGGACTTGGAACTATAACGGTTGGAATGGTGGAGTGGAGTATCGTAATGATGTAACAGATGCTTTCTCAAAGATTAATTCCTTTGATGGGAACACCTTCTATCGTGCTTTTATTGAGGGCATGCCAGAAAATAACGCTCAGGAAGTCTTTGATTTTAATGGAACGAGTAACTTCCATTCTTTGTTTAATTACGATGTTAACCAACTGGCTTTATATTCCCATATGAACCGTCATGAATATCAGTCAACAGCCTATGATCAAACCTATTACAACAAGTCCTGGTCTGCTTTTTATGGCAATAAGAGAATTGGTGCCGATGTTGCCTTCAACATTAAATATTATGGTGTTAAACGTGAGGGGTACAGCGAGTGGGAAAACTGCAATGTTGATCCAGAAATATCCAAATATGTGAATACGGATAACGTTCCTTGGGATTCGACGTTAGTCTATGGAGACGCTAGAAATAAAGTGCGTGTTTATCGCTCTTCCTTGGTGGATGAGAATAGTTTTGGCCACGCTGTAGATGAGCTTTATAAAGAAAATAGAGATCCTTCTTCCACCTACGTTGATGATTTCTATATGGGAAATGCTTCAACCTATGAAACCTTTAATGAAATTAATCGTAACGAAGAAGTTTATACCAAAGGAGCTATCGTGAAAGATGAAGACGTAGATCTTCTTACTTCCGAAGGTTTCCTTCTTTCCTTCGCCCCAGCTAAATCCTCTCTTTTGAAATCCGTCTCTATGAAAAAGACAATCTACCGTCATGAAGATACGAATTTCTTAGGATATAGTAGTAAGGATAATAAGACCTATGGTCCTACTTATTTCTTAAATCATTCCGAGAGTAAAAGAAGCACAGGTATGAGCTATGTTCCCGATTATGAAACGGTCGTATTTACTCCAAACGATGGTTCAAAGTATTTCAATAGCGATCCTAATGGGGCGTATTTCTCTCTTCTTTACAATTTTACCAATTCAACGAAGACACGTATCTATCTAATTGGCGATTATACGGATGATAATGGCAGAACCTATGAAGATCAGCTTTTATCCTACGATTACAATACAATGAGTGCTTATCAATCTAGAAAGGTTGGAGGAGCATCCTCAGCAGACGTTTTTGGTTTCTATCCAAAAGGAAAGGTCAAATATCTTTGTCTGAATGCAAAACCAAGTGATTATTCTAACCCAGGCAAAGATAATGAAGCCGCAAGCATTTCCTCTTCTTATGGCTTATATGTTGCCAACCGAACTGACGTAGAAGCCTTCTACAATAAATATAAGAACGAAAACTACGCATTAAAGGACGTAGTTTATTCGACAAACAAGGCGACTTTCTCTTCGAATTTTGATTCCAAGAAAGTGGTTGTCACCACCCTTGGCTATGATGCAGGATGGAGAGTCTTTGCCCATTTTGAAGATGGTTCCTCTAAAGAATGCCAAACTCTAAAATTGGACGGAGGCTTTGTTGGTTTTATTGCTCCTCAAGGAAACGTTTCCTATGTGATGAAATATCAAACTCCTTATTTAAAAGAGGGCGCTATTCTTGCTAGTGTCGCTATCCTAACTCTTGCCACCTATACGATTGCTAGATTCGTCTATCAAGTCAAAAAGAAAGAAAAAGAACTGGCTTAATTCTTCCAGTTCTTTAAATAGATGTCGTATACGCGATTTTTTGGCAACGAATATTCATTTGATATCTCTTTTATAGCATCCTTGCTTTTCATTTTTTCTAGAGCTGTTGCAAGATAGGATTTGATATCTTCATCGGTAATTTCTTTAGTTATTTCTTTTGCTCCCTCAACAACGATTACCATTTCTCCAATGAGGGTGTCTGGAGATAATTCGGATAGTTCACCAAGTGTTCCACGAATGAATTCTTCGTGTTTCTTTGTCAATTCTCTTGCTAAACAAGCTTGTCTTTCTTTTCCTAAGATGGCAGCCATATCTTTCAATGTATCTCCAATACGATGAGGGGATTCATAGAAAATGATGGTATCTTGAAAATCTTTTAAGGACTCGAGTTGTTTCTTTCGAGTGGATGGCTTGCTTTCAAGGAAACCATAGAAATAGAAATGATTGCTAGGAATGCCAGAACAAACAAAAGCGCATAAGCCTGCATTAGGACCGTTTACGACGGATACTTTGAATCCTTTTTCAATTACCTTTCTTGCAAGTCTTTCACCTGGATCAGAAATAATGGGATAACCAGCATCGGACATATAAGCGATTTTTTTGCCTTCTTCCATTAGGGAAAGAATCTTTTCAGAGGCTTTCTCTTCATTATGCTCATGACAAGAAATCAAAGGTAGATCAATGCCAAATTTCTTTAATAACATACCCGAATTTCTTGTATCTTCGCAGGCGACATAATCCATCTCTTTTAAAACAGAAATGGCACGTGAAGAAAACTCCTCAAGATTTCCGATTGGGGTTGCAATCAAATAAAGTAAGGGCGTATCCCCTTGAAAGTTAAGTTCTCGTTTAAGCATTTTTGTTCTTTATCGTTTGTTGATTGTTTGGCCTTTGGCTATTGCCTTTGTTAGGACGTCTATTGTTGTTGTTCTTTCTTGGTTGAAAGCTATTGCCGTTATTATTTTCTTTCTTTTGAGGGAAAACTTTCTCTTGAGGCTTCTTGAATGCTTGAGGACGATAGTTTGGATGAAGGATTTTGTTATATTCGTCCAAGGTTAAGAATTGAACGTCTTCTTCATTAGCAAGCTTTATGCTACGAGACATGATATTAAAGGAAGAAACGGAGTAATCCCCAGTAGGCAAATGAATTTTATCCCCGATTTTAGGGAAGGATTTCTTTGTTTCGGTATACATATCATCTTCATATAGAAGACAACATTTCAATCTTCCACATTGTCCGGATAACTTTGGAATATTTAAGGTGAGCATCTGATTCTTTGCACGAGAAATGGAAATCCCATCAAAGGATTTTAAGAAGGTTGTGCAGCAAAGAGGTAAGCCACATATGCCCATGCCACCAACGGATTTAGCTTTATCCCTTGGAGCGATTTGATGAAGTTCAATACGGCATTTTAATTGGGAGGCAAGAACCTTTAAAAGTTCACGGAAATCGACTCTTCCTTCGGCAGTATAAGTCATGGTTATCTTTGAACCATCTAAGGTATATTGAGCATCAATAAAAGACATGCCAAGGTTTAATTTCTTAGATTCTCTTTCCGCAATTTGAAGAGAGACTTTGGCTTGTTTTTTTGCTAATTCGTAATCTTCTAAATCGTCAGGATTAGCTTTGCGAACCACGGCTTTTAATTCTAATTGGGAGCGATACATATCCATGCTTGTTGGAGTGGAAGTTACTATTCCCATTTCAAATCCAGAAACAGTATCGACGATAACATAGTTTCCAATTTCTAATGAGGTATCATTTGTGCCAAAGAAATATGACTTTTCCCCGTTTGGAAAACGTACAGGGACAAAGTGAGTGAAGTTTTTAATCATAGATTTTCCTCCGTGATGTAAAGAAATAAATGCATCAAAGCCAAAGAGGAATTGATGTTGGTATTAAGAATACTACGAATTTTGAGTATTTCGGCAAGAGATGAGCCTAAATGAGGTAAGGTGTTTGCTAATGCAGTGATTTTTTGATCGTATGACATTAAAGAAATGCTTTGCTTTTCTTGCTTAGATAAAGCGTCTTTAAAGGCTAAAGAGAGCAAATCTAGATAATTAAACATATTCACAAAAGAGGATGAGGATTTCTTTTTTGCTTCGTTCAAAGCAGGAAGAATGCTATTTTCAAATTCAAAAATGGCGGAAGAAGAATCTTTTGCAAGAGCATCTAATGTCTTTAGATAAAGGTCTTTTAAGATAAGATAGCCTTCATCCATGCTCTTTTCTTTGAGAATGTCCGCGTTATTGAAGAAATGAACCAATAATTCCGCATCTTCTTCCCTTACACCATTTTTGATTGCTTCATTTTTAATAATGTCTTTTGGAATGAGTAACATTCTTAATTTTTCACAACGAGAAAGAATGGTTGGTAAGACCTTCGTTTCGTTTTCCGTTGTTAAAAAAGCATAGGTGTTTGCTGGTGGTTCTTCTAAGAATTTTAGTAAGGAATTGATGGCTTGAACATTCATGTTTTCAACCAAGTTAATGATGTAAATCATGATGCCTTTGGCTTCTAAAGGCGTTTTGGAGAAGTCACCGACAATTTCTTGAACATCGCCTTTCTTAATTTGCCCTTCTCTTCCATCAAGAAGGATGAAATCCGTGTAGGTATGGTGATTGATACGTTTGCAAGAAAGACATTCGTCACAAGCTAAAGGATTTGGATGATCGCATAATAAAGACTTTGCTAAATAAGTTGCCGTTTCCAAAAGAGGAACGCCTTTTTCTCCTGAAAGAAGATAAGCATGAGAAATTCTTTTGCTTTCGAGGGCGTTTTTAAAGGTTTGGAATACCAAAGGTTGATACGTTTGCAAATAGTCTTCAAAATTCATCTATTTTAGCCTCTTATCAAATTCCTTCATGACGTCTTCATAGACGCTTTCTTTATCTTTTGAAGCGTCGATTACGACATAACGTTTTGGAAAACGTTTTGCTAATTCTAAGAATGCGTTTCTTACGGCGTGGTGGAATGGAAGCTTTTCAACATCGAGGCGATTTACTTCTCTTCCAGCGTTCATGGCAATTCTTTTTAAGCCTTCTTCAGGAAGGATGTCAAAAAAGAAGGTGACATCTGGTTCTAACCCCTCGGTTGCATATTGATTTACTTTATAGATTTCATCAATCCCTAAGCCTCTTGCTCCTCCTTGATAAGCTAAAGAGGAATCTAAAAAGCGATCGCAAATAACGATTTTCCCTTCTTTTAATGCAGGGAGAATCTTTTGAACGATATGTTGGCGACGAGAAGCAGCATAAAGCAAGGCTTCTGTCCTTGGGTCCATATCCGTATTTCTTTTATCTAGGATAACGTTTCTGATTTCTTCGGAGATAGGGGTTCCGCCTGGCTCTCTACTTAGGAGAACGCTTTTGCCTCTTTCTTCTAAGGCTTTTACAACATGTTGGATACATGTGGTCTTTCCAGAACCTTCTCCTCCTTCAAATGTAATAAACATAATTAAATCTTCTTTCTCCCCTCAAAGGCTTTTGCTAATGTGAGTGGATCGGCATAATCTAGGGATAATCCCATAGGCAAACCATAGCCTAAACGAGTGACGTTTGCTTTTCCTTCAAGAAGTTTTGCGATAAATAAAGCAGTTGTTTCCCCTTCGATTGTTGGGGAGGTAGCTAATATGACTTCCTGGATGTTATTTTCTTGCACTCTTTTTAAAAGAGAGGCAATACGTAAGTCTTCCGCGCCAATTCCCTTAGCCAAATTAATGGAACCGCCGAGAACATGATAAACTCCTTGAAAAGAATTCATCTTTTCGATAGCGATAATATCTTTCACTTCACTTACAACGCAAACAAGCTGATGGTTTCTTGTGGCATCAAGGCAAATATCGCATTTTCCTTCATTTTCGGTATACATTCCGCATTCCGGACAAGGATGAACGCGTTCTCCGAGATTATGGAGGGCTCTTGAGAATTCCTCACGGTCTTCGTCTTTGAAATTTAAGACGGCATAAGCCATTCTTTCGGCGGATTTCACACCAACGCCTGGCAATTTGCTAAAGGAATCAATAAGAGCTTGGATGGAGGGTAATTCTTTCATTAAAATAAACCGCCGCTACGTCCGGTGATTTCCTCGTCGATTTTGTTATTTGCTTCGGTGATTTGATCGATGGCTTCATTAATAGCAGCAACGATAGTATCTTGCACCATTTCTGCATCATCTGGATTCAAAGCGTCTTTATCAACGCTGATGGATTTCACTTTCTTATCACCAGTTAAGACTACGGTGACTAAACCCGCCTTTTCGACGGTAAATTCTTTTGCGTCTAATTCAGCATGTGCTTTTTGAAGTTGACGTTGCATTCTTTGTGCTTGTTGAAGCATTTGTTGCATTTGATTCATATGGGTTCTCCTTTATTTTTATTTAGGTAAGACGAGGGTGACCTCGTTTTTCTTTGGTAATTGAGATAGTTGCTGCATTGAGAAGAAATTATTTTGGATTCTCGTTTGAACTTCTGGATCAATGGCATAAACGAAGACCTTTCGTCCAAGAAGCGCTTGCAGCAATTCTTGTAATGGTTGCTGGTTAGCTACGATATTCGCTTTCTTAGCCTTACTTTGCAAACGATAGGACAAAATGAGGGCATCGTGACATAAAGCATAAGGCTTTCCTTCAGAGAGAAGGTTTGCCAAGGCGCCAATTTTAGGATCAGTACGGAGTGGTTCAAGACGTCTCCATGATTGCACTAAGGCGGTGCGTTCTGCCTTATCTGCAAGAATCATGATGTTAATGAGTTGTTTATCTTCGATATTGAATTGAACACCTTCACTAGCAATATTTGGTCTTTGAATCTTTGAAGTATCTAGTGGAACAACAGGCTTCGCTGGAGCGGGTGCTACTTTTGGAGTGGCAGGTGCTGGCTTTGCTACCTCAATTGGACGGTCTTCTTCAAATAACCAATCAGGTGCTTTTGGAGTGGAAACTGATACAGGGTTCGGCTCTTTTTTAATTGGAGCAGGATTTGTTTGAGCCACAGGCTTAACAGAAGAGGTAACTTTAGGCTCTTCTTTCTTAATTGGTTGAGGAAGAGGGCTTTCTTCAACTTTATCTTGCTTCGAAGCAATTCTTAAGAGAGTCAATTCGAAAAGAGAACGAACATCCGAAACGTTTTTAAAATCGTTTTGGGCATTAATGAATTTCCCAAGCATGGAGTTGCATTCTTTTGGACCAATCTTTTTTGAAAGCTCCTTTGCATCCTCGATAGATAATTCTTCCATCAAGGAAGCGTCACTTGTTTTTTCAAAGATAAGTAAGTCTTTTAAGAAAGTAATAAGTTCTGCTACAAGACGTCTGATATCAATGCCACCGGCTAAATACGCTTCGGCTTTGCCAACGACTCTTGCAACATCTCCAGCCTTTAAAGATAAAAGAAGATCAACTTTTTCGGCATCGGAAGCAAGCCCATAAATAGCCAAGACATCTTGTTCATATAATGAAGAAGAGGAATAAGCCAAAACTTGATCGAGGATGGATAAAGCATCACGCATACCGCCATCGGATAGTTTCATAACCAAACGTAAGGCTTTTTTATCGAATGTCGCATTTTCTTTTTGCAAGATTTCGATAAGCTTCTTTTCCATGTCTTCTTCCGGAATCTTTCCAAAATCAAAACGTTGGCAACGAGAAAGAATCGTAGGCAACACTTTGTATGGCTCAGTGGTGCAAAGAATAAAGATAACTCTCTCCGGTGGTTCTTCGATAGTTTTTAAGAGGGCGTTAAAAGCCGCGTCCGTCATCATGTGAACTTCATCGATGATATAAACCTTATATCTACCTTTGATTGGCGCATAGGTGACCTTTTCAATTAATTCTCTGACTTGATCAACACCATTATTTGATGCAGCATCGATTTCTATTACATCTGGGTGAGTCCCTTCTGAAATAGAAACGCAATTGGAACAATGATTACATTGTTTACCAACGCCCTCTTCGCAATCTAGGGCTTTGGCTAAAAGCCGGGCCATAGTTGTCTTTCCTGTACCACGTGGGCCGGCGAAAAGATAAGCGTGAGCAAGTTTGTCATTTGCTAACGCATTTTTCAAAGTTCTGACGATGACGCTTTGGCCTGCAACCTCATCGAAAGTCTGAGGACGATATTTTAAATAAAGAGCTTTGTATGACATATTATTATTTCCGTTCTCTATTATATCTTTTTCTTTCTATTCTAACTAGTTAGAACAGCTCTTTTCTCGCCTATCTAGATTGCCTCCTTTATGATAAAATAGCCGCGTTTGGAGAAGTCATTTATGGAAGAGAGCATGCGTAAAAGATTAGAAGTCATCAAAATGAGACACGAAGAGATTGATGAAGAATTGGCGGATCCTTCCATTGGAGAAGATGTTGCACGTCTTACAAGCCTTTCAAAGGAAAGAGCTTCTTTGGAAAGACCATATGAGGCCTTTTTAAAATACGAAAAGCTAGAAAGCGATGCGAAAGATGCGTTAGAGTTGATTTCTTCTGGGGACGATCCTGATTTGGTGGAGACTCTTAAAGAAGAAAGAAAAGCCATGTTAAATGAAATGGAAAAGATGGAAGAAGACTTGAAAGTCGAATTGATTCCAGTCGATCCTAACGACAGCAAAAACATCATCGTTGAAATTCGTGGGGCTGTTGGTGGAGATGAAGCCAACATCTTTGCTGGGGATCTTTTCCGTATGTATACCCGTTATTGTGAAGAGCAAGGCTGGAAGCTTCAATACATCGATGGGGAAGAAGGCGCCTCAGGTGGATATTCCTACGTTTCTTTCATGGTGAAAGGTGAGAACGTCTATTCCAAATTAAAATTCGAGAGCGGTGCTCATCGTGTTCAACGTGTTCCTAAGACAGAAGCCTCAGGTAGAATTCATACTTCAACAGCGACCGTACTCGTTATGCCTGAAGCGGAAGAAGTCGATGTTAAGATTAACCCAGCCGATTTAAAGATTGATACCTATCGTTCTCAAGGTGCAGGTGGTCAAAACGTTAATAAAACGGAATCTGCCGTCCGTGTTACCCACCTTCCTACAGGAATTGTTGTCTCTTGCCAAACCGAAAAGGCTCAACTTCAAAATAAAGAAATCTGTATGCGTATGATCCGTGCTAAGGTCAAAGACTATTATCAATCCTTAGAAGATAATGCGCGTGATAGTGAAAGAAAATTAAAAGTCGGTACAGGCGAAAGAAGTGAAAAGATTAGAACTTATAACTATCCACAAAACCGCGTTACCGATCACCGTATTGGTTTCACGACAAATACATTAGATAGAGTTATGGAAGGTGAATTAGAACCTATCATTGATGCCTTAATTCACTTTGACCAAGAGCAAAAACTCTTAGAAAGCGGTATGAAAGATGCCCAACATTGATGAAGCTTTAAAAGAAGCGTGGAATTACGGCAAGGATAAAGGAGTAGAGCCAATCGATCTTCGCCTTATGGTGATGAAAGATGAAAATCTTCCTGAACAAATTGACGTTTTAATCAACAAAGATAAAGAGATGAAAAATTACTCTCTTTTTAAGAAACAGTATCATCAATTGATTGACGATGATATGCCTGTTGAATATATCCTCAATGAAGCAGACTTTTTGGGCCAAAAATTATACGTTGACAAGAATGTTTTAATCCCTCGTGGAGAAACGGAAGAAATGATTGCTAAACTCTCTGAGAAAATCGGCAATTTCTATGACCCAAGAAATTATCTTGTTTGCGGAGATGTTGGTACGGGGAGTGGCTGCATTCCTCTTGCTATTAAGTCTTACTTTCCTAATTGGCTTTGTGTTGCTAGCGATATATCCCCTAAAGCTCTTGAAGTAGCAAAAAGAAACTTTCACGCTAACAACATCAACGTTCAAACTCTTTTAGGCGATGCCTTAACGCCTTATATTGAAAATAAGATTAATTTAGACGTCATTATCTCTAATCCTCCTTATATTTTAAATGAAGAGGATGCTCAATCTTCTGTCAGGAAATATGAGCCGGCAAGTGCATTATGGCTTGATAAAAACCATTCTGTTTATGAGTCAATATTTAGAGATTATAAGAAGGTTAAAAAGGGCGATATCCTTATGGTCTTTGAAATATCGCCAGATTTAGAAGATTGGCTTGTTTCTTTAATGAAACGTTATATGGATAAACCGGAATATTATTTTGAAAAAGATTTAAACGGTTTCGTTCGTTTCTTGTTTGTTTATGAGGAGTGAAAAAACATATCATTATGGAATACTTGGATCAAAAAAACGTAAAATCAGCGGTAAAAGTCCTTCAAAATGAAGAAATATTAGCATTACCGACAGAAACTGTATATGGTGTTGCAGTCGTATACGATTCAAAAAAAGCGTTTGATAAACTTGTTGCCACAAAACAAAGAGCACCGGAAAAACCCTTTGCCCTTGCTTGTGGTAAGGTAGCAGATTCTTTTGCTTATATTGAGGTTGATGAAGCAAGTAAAAGAGTAATGGAAACCTTCCTTCCTGGTGAGTTAACTGTTTTAGTCAATGCAAAAAAGAATTTGCCATGGCACGTTACTCTAGGAACGAATGTAATTGGAATCCGTATCCCAGCTTATCCTTACATCACAGAATTGCTTACTGAATTAGGAAAGCCTGTTCTTTTGACTTCTGCAAATATCTCTGGGCAGCCAACCTCTCGTTCTTATGATGAAGTTCTTTCTTATTTCGACCATAAAATCGGTGGCATCGTAAAAGGGGAGTGCACTTCGAAGGTTGCGAGCACCATTGTTAATTTGTCCGTTCCTGGCAAAATTACTTTAGTACGTGAGGGGCCAATCCCCTTTGATAAAATTAAACAGGTTTGGGAGGGAAAGAAATGAAAATTGCTTTAGGCAGTGACCATGCTGGATTTGATTTAAAAGAAGCCATTAAAAAACATCTTTTAGAGAAGGGTTATGAGGTTCTTGACGAAGGACCATTTACTCCTGAAAGAGTGGATTATCCTGATTATGGTGCCAAAGTTGGTAGGATCGTCGCGAAAAAAGAAGCGGACTTTGGAATTGTTTGTTGTGGATCAGCTGAAGGTATTTCTATCTCGGCCAATAAAATTAAGGGCATTCGTTGTGGAATTGGCTATAACGACGAGGTTTCAAAACTTCTTCGCCAACATAACGATGCCAATATGATCGCTTTTGCAGGGCGCTTTATGAAGGCTGAAGAAGTCTTACCACGTGTTGATTTGTTCTTAACCACGCCTTTTGAAGGTGGAAGACACGTAACTCGTGTAGAGAAAATTTCTGCTTTAGAAAAGCAAGATTAGAAAATGATTTGCTCTCCTTAGGAGAGCTTTCTTTTCTTAATACGCTTTCTATTAGGCTCCCAAAGTGGTAACCTTTTTAGGGTAAAAAGTTATGAAAAAAATTACAAGAGAAGTATTAAATGATGCCGCGAATCGTTTGCTTTTTACGATGTCCGATGAGCAATACGAAACGTTGGAAGACGAATTTAGAACATTAATCAAACAAATGGGGAAGATCGGCGAGATTTCGGATTTAGACGAATATGAGCCAATGACTTTTCCTTTCGATTGCGAAACTTCGTATCTTCGTGAAGATGTTCCGGAAGAACCTCTTCCTAGAGACGTCGCTTTAAAAAATGCAGGCAATAAGCAAGACAATCAAATCAAATTGCCAAAGGTTGTGTTATGAGTTATTTAGATTTATCCATTAAAGAGCTCCATGAAGCTCTCGTTAAAAAAGAAGTGACTCCTCTCGAATTAGTAGAGGAAGCTCTTAAAAGGGCACACTCCAATCAAGATAATGCGTTTGAATTCATCGATGATGAAGGCGCGAAAGCTTTTGCTTCTTCTTTAAAAGAACCAGAAGCAGATAATCTTTTATGGGGCATTCCTTATGTCGCAAAAGACAATTTCTCTACCGAAGGAATTCCTACAACGGCATCTAGCAACATTTTAAACGGATACGTTCCTGTTTTTGATGCGACTGTTATTCGTAAATTAAAAGATAGTAAAGCGGTTATGATCGCCAAAGCCACCTTAGATGAATTAGCGATGGGTGGAACAGGTACAACGGGACATTTAGGAAAGACTTTTAATCCTTACGACCCAAGCCATAAACACGAAATTGGCGGTTCCTCTTGCGGAAGTGCCGTTTCTGTTGCAGCGGATATTGTTCCTTTTGCCTTAGGATCAGATACTGGTGACTCCGTACGTAAGCCTGCTTCTTATGCAGGTCTTGTTGGTATGAAACCAACCTGGGGAAGAATCTCCCGTTATGGGTTGTTTCCTTTCGCTCCTTCTTTGGACCACGTTGGATATTTCACAAGAGATGTTTATTCCTCTGCCGCCTTGCTTTCTGTTTTAGCGGGTCGTGACTTACATGACTCTACCTCCTCTACAAAACCTGTTGAGAATTATTTAGAAGACCTAGATAAACCAGTCAAAGGAATGCGTATTGCTGTCATTCAAGAGATTTATGATTCTTTGACTAATGAGGAATTAAAAAAGCATTTCGATCGTTCTTTAGAAAAATTAAAAGAGCAGGGAATTGCAGTGGATTTTGTGAAATTTGGAGTCAAGTTGCTTGAATCATTATATGCAACATATATGGTTATTTCCTGCGCAGAAGCCACTTCGAATGATGCGAATTTAGATGGCATTAAATTCGGCGAATTCAAAGGCGGAAAAACCTATCAAGAAGTTATGTTTAATGCAAGAAACAAAGGTTTCTCTGAATTAATCAAACGTCGTTTCGTTATTGGTTCTTATTGCTTAATGAGTGAAAACCAAGAAGAACTCTTCTTACGTGCTCAAAGAAATCGTGCAAAAATCGTTGAGACGGTTAATTCTATTTTAAAGGATCATGATTTCATCTATGTTCCAGCTGCTCCAAATGTTGCACCTACTTTTGATGCTGCAAGCGACCGTTTAAGTGATGAATATCTTATTGTTGATAATCATCTTTGCCTTGGTAATTTCGCCGGACTCCCATCTATAACCTTGCCTTTATTTTTCCAAGATGGCCTCCCAATTGGAATTAACTTTATGGGTAGAGCTTTTGAAGAAAAGAAACTTTTCCAAATCGCCAACGCCTTTGAGAAATTAAGTGGTTTAAAAGATGTTAACGTTCTTAACAAGAAGGAGGGCAATTTATGAACTTTGAAGCAGTTATCGGTCTAGAAATTCACGTTCAGCAAAAAACAAAATCCAAGATGTTTTCTAGTGCCCCAAATTCTTTCTCCCGTGATCCAAATACCCAGGTTGCACCATTAGATATGGCTTTTCCTGGAACAATGCCTGTTGTGAATAAACAAGCGGTTATCAATGCTATCCGTGTGGCAAATGCCTTACATATGGAAATTGATCACACTTTATATTTTGATCGTAAAAACTATTTCTACTCAGACCTTCCAAAGGGATTCCAAATCACCCAGCAAAGAAGACCTATCGGTAAGAATGGTTATGTCATGGTAGACACTCCAAACGGAAAGAAACGTATTGGCATCGAAAGAATCCATATGGAAGAAGACACCTGTAAGCAAGAACACTTTATGGATTATTCCTTATTGGACTATAACCGTGCTGGCGTTCCTCTTTGCGAAATCGTTTCTTTGCCAGAAATCTCCAATGGCGTAGAAGCAAGAGAATATGCTGAAGCCATCCGTAACATCGTTGTTTATTCCGGAACAAGTGATGGCAAGATGGAAGAAGGATCTATGCGTTGTGATACGAATATTTCCCTTCGTCCATATGGTCAAAAAGAATTCGGAACCAAGGTTGAAATCAAAAACATCAACTCTTTTAAAAACATCGAATTAGCCATCGAATATGAAATGAAACGTCAATCTCAACTCCTTTTACAAGGAATTAAGATTCAACAAGAAACAAGACGTTGGGATGAGGCAAGTGGCAAAACCGTTTTGATGCGTGTTAAGACCGACGCTGTCGATTATAAATATTTCTGCGAACCAAATATCACTCCAATTCATTTATCCGATGAATTTGTACAAGATGCGATTGATACCTGCCCAGAATTATATGATTCTAAGAAAGAAAGATATCTTAAAGCTGGACTTTCTGATGCGGATGCGAATGTCATTCTTGCCAACCCAAAAATGGCAGCTTATTTTGAAGAAGGCTTAGCAAAAGTATCCAATGCAAAAGACTTAGCCAATTTCTTGATTGTTGAAATCAATTCCTATCTTAATAAGAATGAAATTGCGATTGAGAATTTGAAATTATCTCCTTTAACCCTTGGGGAAATCGTTTCCTATCAAGAAAAAGGTGGCTTATCTCATAAGCAATGCACCGATATTTTAAACAAAGTCTTGGTAGAAGGTTGCAGTCCAGAAGAAGCGAAAAACGCTCTTCATATTGTCGCACAAGTTTCTGATTCTTCTGTCATTATGGGATTTGTGACTGAGGTTTTAGACAAAAATCCTCAATCCATTCAAGACTTTAAGAATGGTAACCAACGTGTTCTTGGCTTCTTAGTCGGCCAAATCATGAAAGCAAGTCATGGCAAGGTGAATCCTGCTGAGGTTTCTAAAACTTTGCGCCAGGAGTTAGATAAAAGATGAAAGATGAAGAGTTGGCAAAATTAAAAGAGTTCTTAGAAAAAGCATCTTCTTTTGAACTGCCTTCTTATGACTATTTGCCGACCGTTCCTCTTTATATGGAGCAAGTAATTTCCTATGTAAATTCTATCCTTGCCCCATTAAGTAATGACGACAAGCAGTTATTGACCTCTTTTATGGTGAATAACTATGTTAAAGCAAAGATTATTGCTGAACCTACAAAGAAAAAATATAACGTCGATCACTTAGGCTATTTATTAGCTATCAGTTTGCTTAAAAATGTTTTGAACATGTCCGATATTTCTTTAATCATCGGCATGGATAAAGAAGTAACGACCGATAAAGTTGTTCTTTACCGCTTTTTCCGCACGATGTCATCTGACATTTTTAAAGATGTTGGTGGAAGAACAAAGACAAGAATTGATCGTTTCGTAGATACTTATGAGAAACAAAAAGAGGAAGATCCTAATAAAGCGGAGAAACATTTAGATGATTCTATTGGCCTAATTGCCTTAAGAATGTCGATACAAGCTACTGCTTATCAAATCATCTCTCAGGCTCTTTTTGGATATTTGAAAAACGCCGAAATCAATTCGGAAAAAGTAGAGAACTCCAAGAAAGCAAAAGGAGAAATCCGTCGCGAAAGAAAAGAAGCGAAGAAAGCCGAACGCCGTGCTTCTCGCGAAAACAAAAAAGAAGAAACAATAAAGGAGAATAAAGAATGAAAAAAATACTGGTGACAGGTGGTTTAGGCTTCATTGGAAGTGAAGCCGTCATTTGTTTAATTCAAAATGGCTATGAACCAATTATCGTTGACGATTTATACAATGCAAAATTAGCCGTTTTAGACCGTATCGAAACAATCACTGGAATTCGCCCAAAATTCTATCAAATTGACGTTAAAGACGAAGCAAAAACAGAACCCATTTTCCAAGAAAACAAAATTGATTCCGTTATCCATTTTGCTGGTTATAAAGCGGTTGGCGAATCTGTTTCTAAACCAATCGAATATTATGAAAATAACTTAGAAACTCTCCTCGTCATTGTTAAGTTAATGAAGAAATATGGAGTTAAGAACATTATCTTCTCCTCCAGTGCTACAGTTTATGGCGTTCCAACTAGAGTTCCTCTCTATGAATCCGATCCAGTTGCTGAAGCAACAAACCCATATGGCGAAACAAAGGTCATGATCGAAAGAATCTTAAAAGACATCCATTTTGCCGATTCTTCCTTTAATATGGGAATTCTTCGTTACTTCAATCCTATTGGTGGTCATCCATCCGGACTTCTTGGAGAAGACCCAAATGGTATCCCTAACAACTTGCTCCCATATGTTTCACAAGTTGCAATCGGAAAGTTAGATTATGTCCGTGTTTTTGGCGATGATTATCCAACAGTTGATGGAACTGGGGTCCGTGATTACATCCATGTCGTAGATTTGGCTGAAGGTCATGTTGCCGCTTTAAAGAAACTCGAAGAAAATCCAGGTTATGTTGTTTATAACTTAGGAACAGGAAAAGGAACTTCTGTTTTAGAGTTGATTCACGCTTTCGAAAAAGCGAATGGTGTTCATATCCCATATAAGGTGGTGGGAAGACGTCCAGGTGACGTTGCTGAAAACTACGCTGATTGCACAAAAGCTGCCAATGAACTTCATTGGAAAGCGAAATACACGGTCGAAGATGCGTGTAGAGACGCCTATAACTTCCAAAAGAAGAATCCAGAAGGCATTAAATAAGGGACTTTAAGACCCTTTTATCTCACAAAAAAATAAGAAAAGTAGGCATGCTGCCTACTTTTTTCTTTAACTGTGCAATGGTTTGATTTTACGCCCTGCGTTTGATGTTTTTGGCTTTCCTGCAAGTTCGAAGGGGATTTTCCCTTCTTTTACGCATTGTTTTAAGAAGATGTTAACGGCAGTGCTCATGGACATGCCGATCTCATTGAAGAGTCTTTGAGCATCCTCTTTTAAACCTTCATCAACCCTTATAGTAACAATCGTTTTTTCCATAAACTTCTCTTTTCGTAATAAATATACATTACAAATGATATACAAACAATATTAAACGAATATGAATAGCATACGATAACTATACGTATCTTTTAAAACACGTTGCAAGAATGAATATAGAAAGGAGAAAGGTTATAATTCTATATATTTAGGAAAAGGAGTTTTTTCATGGAAGCCTTCAGCGTCAAAGTAGGGAACTGGGTTCAAAAAGGAAATTGCTGGAAAGCAGAACCCGCTACATCCAACCTCGTCTTTATGACAGGTATGCAAGAACATTCTGAAAGATATGATCACCTCGCAAGATATCTGAATGACTTTGGAATTAGCGTTTACGTACTCGATGCTGTTGGACAAGGCTTAAATGCTCCACGCCCTGAAGATCAACAGAAGTGGTTTAAGGGTGCGTTTGATACGAACGTTTCTGCCGCTCATCAAAAAGTGATGGAGTTAAAAGAAGAAACGAAACTTCCAACATTCATCATGGGTCACTCTATGGGGTCTTTTATGACTCAACGTTATCTTGAACTATTCCCTGATAGTGCTGATAAGGTTGTCATCTGGTCTTCAAATGGTCCTAGAAGAATGAAAATGGCTTGTGCTTATATACTTGCCTCCATTCTTACAAACAAACGTAACTGGGATAAACCTTCTAAATTTATTTCAAACGCTAGTTTTGGACCATATGCTCGTACAGTTAAAAACCGTAAAACAGATGTGGATTGGCTTTCTTACGATGAAGAAAATGTTAAAGACTATATCGCTGACCCATATTGCGGTGCAGAAAACACTCATGGTTTTTGGAAAGAGTTTTTAAGAGGCATGAATGAGCTCTATAAAAAGAAAAACTTAAAGAAAGTTTCCAAAAATGAGAAAATCTTAATCGTGGCTGGAGAAGAAGATCCAGTCGGAGAAATGGGAAAGGGTCCAAGACGACTCAAGAAAATGTATGAAAAGCTTGGCGTTAGTAACGTCACGATCTTTATGTTCCCTCATATGCGTCATGAGATTCATAACGAAACCGAAAAACATTTAGTTTATAAAGTCTTATCCGATTTCCTAATTGACTAATTTTTATGGAAAAAGCGATTGCAAAAACAAATAAACGATACTTTTTAGCTTTTATTTTGTCCGTTTTGTTTTTGTGCGCGGTCTCTTTCTTCTTTGAAGGAAAGTCCTTTGATGGCCATACCACCGATCATTTCTTCACAAATTATGAATTCCTTTTTTCTGCTTTGGCTTTATTAATTCTCAATATAACGATTTTCATTTTTGCTAGAAGAAGTTTTGGAATAAAGATGTGCTGGTGGCTCTTCGGCTTTTGCCTCTTTTTCTTCATAACTTCATCTATTGCCGCAATCTTTTATCAAGGGGTGAAACACGAGGGACAACTTATTGGGCAAATTGATGCGGTGGATAAAATTCGTTTGGTGTTGCAAGCCTTCTTGCTTTTCTTTTCTCTTTACGAAATTATTGCCATTATTCCTAAGCTTTTAAGTGGCAGAAGGGCTATTCGTCTTATCTTCTTTGTTGGCGTTATTGTTGGCTTTGTTTCTACAATATATTCTTTTGTTCATGAAAATTCTTTTTACGTTAGTTTCTTTGATGGAAGCTTGGTTTTAGATGGATACAGCGTTCCTAAAAGCTATACGACCAATAGAAATGTCTACGCGTTTGTTCTCTTTTTTGCCTTGGCTAGTGAAGGCTTTTTAGAAATTGAAAGGCCTCATTGGTGGAGATGGTTCATCATGCTCTATTTCTATGTCCAGCAATTCTTTTTACTCTCTAAAACTTGTCTTTTTATTTCTTCTTTCTTCTGCCTTTGTATTTGGTCATATTGCTTATATCGCTCTTTCAAAGTTCGTAGGATTTCTGAAGGAACTTTCCTTATCGTTTTCTTCTGTTCGTTGCTTTTGATACTCCTTGTTTTCTTACTTGCTAAAGGCAATAACGGTCCTTTCCTTTTTGCGGCAAATTACTTTAGGTTCCTTAAAACTCAATTTATTTCAATGTCAAAGAATTCGATTCTTTCACGTATTCCCTCCATTGAAATTCCCTTCCACGCAATCAAGGAAAATGGAATATTCACCCTGATCTTTGGCTTTGGATATGGAAATGAATATCGGGCTCTTGGCTGTTTTTCTGCTGGGAATCCAAATTATTATTCCATCATTGATAACGCCTGGGGTTTAACTCTTGCTCAAGGTGGAATTATGGGTTTTGTTTATTCCCGTTTAGTGTGGGATTTTGGACTTGTTTTAATTGTTAAATCCTTTTTAAAAGGTCACAGATATTCCTGGTTTTCGCTCATTGTCTACATTTGTTTGTTCGGAAGAAGCATGATGGAGAACGACAATATCTCTTATTTGGATTTTGCCGGTGTATGTTATTTTTCCCTTGCTTATCTGCCTCTTCTTGTAGAAGATGCAATGAACAAAGTGAATCCTTTGGAAGAGCCTGTTCTTGAAAAGAAAAAGATTTCCAATCCTTCTTTATTCTTAGCGAAAGCGTTTGCTATCACTTTCTTACCTTCTTTGTTCTTAATCGCCTTATCTCGAAAATTAGGCTATATGTTTGGAATTACCTATTTTGAAAATCTTTTATTGCGTTATGGCGGTATTATTTTCTTCTTTGTTTCGCCAGTTGTCTTAGGCGGCGTTTTATTGGCTTTGAATAAGAAAAAGAAAGCCAATGGCATTATTGCCGCCGCTATTTATTGCTTATATGCAATTAGTGTCTTTGTTTTGCCTACATTTAACACGAGTTGTTTGTTACTGATTCCGGAATTAGCAATTTTAGTAGCGGACATCTTTATTCTTTCTATGGGTGGCATCTATGAGAAGAAATTCTTCTCCGTCCTTACGATTTTGGGGAACTATGTGGTTTTCGGAATTATTAACGGCATTACCTATTTCTTCTTCCAGAAGTTTGCCCATCTTGTAACCTTCTATGGGGTTTTAGCAACTGGCGCTGTTTATCTCGCTTTATGGATCTATGTTTATTTCATTCCACGTGAGGCGTCTTTTATCTCACCATTTGAAAATGATATTGCCTATTTTGAAAACAAATACGCCATTCGTCGTTCTCAAAAAGAAGCGTCCTTCTTGGAACACACCAATCGCATTTTAGAAAAACGCCTTCGTTAATTAACGAACGTAATATAAAGAAAGAACGTGCTTAAGCTCTGAATTGGAAGAGGAAGGGCGGGAAATATCGTAAGCGTAGGGTTTAAATTCTTCTGAGAAGAGGCTTTCATATATTTCATTTGCTCCTTCTTCCCATTTTTCAAATGGGTCTTCTTTTCTTGAATCGTAGATAAAAAGTGGAAGGATACGAAGATGATGGATATTGCTTCTAAGAAATTCCTCTTTTAACCATGGATAGGCCTTTTCTAAATCTTCTTTTGTGGTGTTGCTTAAATCTAAGAAATACAGATCCTCATCATTGATTTCTCTCTTTGCTTCAAGGGGAGAAAAATCACTTTGTTTTAAGCCCTCGATAAAGGAATTAAATTCCTGATTATTTTGATTTTGTGATGCAATATAGATTTTTAAATTCATATTTGTATTATAGCGAAAAGAAATGATAAAGAAGGGGAGATTGTTTTATAATAGGAACGTTGACGAAAGGAATTTTGATAAATGGTCAAATTAGTATTAATTAGACATGGTCAATCCGAGTGGAACTTAAAGAATCTTTTCACCGGTTGGACAGACGTCGAGCTTAGCGAACAAGGCGTGAAAGAAGCCCACGAAGCAGGCAAGCTTTTAAAGGAAAAAGGCTATCATTTCGATGTGGCTTACTCCTCTGTTTTAAAAAGAGCCAATCATACGATGGATTATGCTCTTGAAGAAATGGGCGAAACCTCCATTCCTAAGTTCTATACATGGAGATTGAATGAACGTCATTATGGTGCTCTTCAAGGTCTAAACAAAGCAGAATCTGCTGAAAAATGGGGTGCAGAACAAGTCCATATTTGGAGAAGAAGTGCTGACGTACCACCTCTTCCTTTAACAAGAGACGATGCACGTTGGCCAGGAAACCAAGAAAAATATAAAGAACTTATTGCCAAAGGCGAAATGACAATCGAAGATTGCCCATTAACCGAATGTTTAATTGACACCGCTAATCGTGTTAAACCATATTTCGATGCCAATATCGCTCCTGAAATTAAAGCCGGAAAGAAAGTTTTAATTGCGGCACACGGTAACTCCTTACGTTCTATCGTTATGATGCTTGAACATCTTACCCCAGAACAAATCATTTCCGTCGAAATCCCTACAGGCAAGCCACTTGTCTATGAATTAGACGAAAAAGATCTCACTGTTTTAAATAAGTACTATTTATAAATTTCATCCAAAAACCTTGTTGATTTCCTTTCTTGAAGTCTTCAAGGTTTTTTCTTTTGCTCAATTTGGATTTTTAAAAAAACAAGCTTTCCAGCTTGTCTTTTTAGTTAATCTTTCCAACCAAATTCTTTAACAGGGTCGTTATAAGGACGGTATTAGGGGAGAGCTTAAAGAAATATTTCGCGTGGCTTGCTTTATGCCCGGTTTGGAAAGATTGATACAGGTATTCAATGAATGCAGGCTCATCCGCTTTAGCGAGCGCTCTATTTTTGTTAGTAGAACGAAATTGCTTTGTTGGGACTTTATCCTTTAAAAGCTTAAGGCAACTTTCTTTACAAGCCTCATAGAAGCTTTGAATTGTATATTCTTCGTATGGTGAGATTTTAAGTATCTTGCCAATTATCTCCATGGTGGCGATGAAAGTGTCCCGAGAGGTGCGACAATCATATCCTTCTTGAAGAAGAGATTTTTGAATTTTCTTCCAAAGCAAAGGGTCATCTTCAATACACTCGCGAATAAAGTCATCAGCCATATCTTCAAATGGTTCTAAGGAAGTAAAAGCGTATTTTTTACCTAAGATATCACCGAATTTTTTCTTTGCGTCTAAGTAACCCAGTTGCATATTTCTCATAAGAACGTCGTGGTCAAAATCCATGATCCCACCAATATCGTTGGATGCTGAAATTGTGGTGACAAACGGTAATTCCGTGAGTTCTATATGCTGAGGAACAGGTGGGAAGGACTTTAATAGAACTGCAACAATCTGAGTTGCGCCCATTTCGATTGCCAAATCGATAGGCAAATTATCTGAGAAGCCCCCGTCAACGAATTTCTTTTTGCCTATCTTTAAAATTGGGAAAATAGGCCAACATGCAGCAGACGCTTCAAGATAAGGGAGAATTTCATTCTCTTTCAAATTGGTAGTAATTTTATTCACTTGTTTCATAGATGGATAAGCAGTGGTAACCAATCCTAATGGAATATGACTTGCCTTAACCACCTTTGGATCAACAGCATCGGCTAAAAGCTTTCGAAAAGGAGTGGTATCCGCTCCAGCATTTTTAACGTATGTACGGGCAAAAGCCAACGCCTTTTTAGCGCTCATGCCATCAAAGATATTCTTCCCGATGTTCATGCCATTTACCATAACATCGCTTACTGTTACGTTTTCCCAAAGTTTTACGCACTTTTCAAAATCGTGGGATACATACATAGCGCCAATTAAGGAGCCAATGGAAGTTCCGGTGACCAAATCAAAATGAATACCTTTTTCTTCGAAATATTTCCAAACTCCGACTTCATAGGATCCTAAGGATCCTCCGCCACATAAAACCAACGCTCTTTTCATGGCCTTATTATACATAAATGTATTTTCAAGAACAAACGTTGAGAATTGTAACAGCTAGTAATAAAAACAAGATGTACTTGAAACAGATACTAGAAGACGCTAATATAGTGGCATGAAAGCAAGAGAAGTTATATTACCAAACTACACGGAAAACCAAGAGACTGCCAATTCGCTTTCGCACGCTTTTGGGGTATTTTTATGCCTTATTGGTTTCCCGTTCATGATTGTCAAAGCGGCAAAAATGCACGATGCATGGGCGATTGTTGGCGTGTCTTTGTTCTTTTTCGGGGCAATGGTTACTTTCCTAGGATCGGCTATTTACCATGGACTTCCAAAATCCAATGCCAAACGCGTTTGGAGAGTTCTTGACCATTGCAATATTTTCTTCTTAATTATTGGGACGTATTCCCCATATTGTTTATATTCTTTAAGACAATATTCAGCAGCGTGGGCATGGTCTATATATGCCGTTGTGGTTGTGTTTGGAATCATTGGCATCATCTTTAATTTCATTGATTTGAAGAAGTTCGCCGTCCTTTCCATGGTTGATTATCTCTTTACCGGATGGGCTATTATTATTTCTTTCTATCCTTTAACGGAAGCCATCGGATTTTTTAATGGAACTCTTCTTCTTTTATTGGGTGGCATTGCTTATACGATAGGAGCGGTGCTTTATGGAATCGGTGGCAAGAAGAATCAATGGCTACACTTCGTTTTCCATATCTTTGTTCTTCTGGGTTTTCTCTTGATGTTCTTCTCTATCTATTTCTACGTTCTTTAAGAGAGTCTCCTTCCAATTAGTCAAAACGTTTATAATGTTTGGGCTAAGGAGCTTTTATGAGCAGAAAGAAAGATAGTTCAACTTTATTAGAGAATAGAAAAGCGGGATTTGAGTATTTCCTTAGTGATTTTATGACTGCCGGTTTAGTTTTAACCGGTACGGAAATCAAATCTTTACGTGCTCATAATGCGACCATATCCGATGCATATGTCATGCTTAGAAATGGCGAAGCGTATGTAGTTAACATGCATATTGCTCCATATAAAGAAGGAAACATTTTTAATGTCGATCATCTTCGCGATCGCAAACTTCTTTTGACAAAAACGGAGCTTGCAAAGCTGAAAAGAAAATTAACCGCTACAGGGAACACTTGTGTGCCAACCAAACTCTTTTTGTCCCATGGCTATGCGAAGCTTGAAATTGCTGTTGCTAAAGGCAAAAAGCTTCATGATAAGAGAGACGCTTTGAAAGACAAGGATCTCAAAAGGGAAGAGATTAAAGCTCGCTCCACTAAGGATTATTTAGACTAAAGATGGATTTAGATTCTTTCTTTCATGAGTGTAATAATCAAACAATCCTAGGTATTTCATCTACTAGGGGCTCTTTTCCTTTAGATAATTTTGTTACTCCCTATATTTTTGTGTCTGGATATAACAACTCTAGCGTGGTTTCTCATTATTTAAGGGAAATATATCTCGAAGGCAATTACCATGTTGGCTATCTTAACCTTTCTCAAAAGATCTCGCTTGATAGTATCCAAATTGACCATGTATCTATTTCCGAAGAAGATTTTCTCCGTATCTTTCATTCGTTAAAAGATGGAAAGAATGATACAGGTATGACCTCTTTTTCTATTTTCCTTCTTGTAGCGTTGGCTTATTTCCAGGAGAAAAACATCCCTCTTTTTATTTTGGAAGCGTCTCCATCCTTTGCTCTGAATTTAGGGAAAAGAGTGCTTACCATCATTAGTGATTTCCCTTCCAATAATGAGAAAGAATATCTTGCTTTGTTTTCTAATAACGTCCCGACTCTTATTGGAGAGGTTGAAGAGAAACAAAGAAAGATATGTTTACGGGAAAGCCAAAAGAAACAAAGCCCTCTTTTCTTTTCAAAAGAGATTCGTTCGCCAAAATATGATGAACCTTATTATCGTTTTTCTTATGAACCCTATAAGAATTTAGAAATTCTTTCCGCGTCCCACGATCTTTTAAAATCTACCGCCTTAGTAGTTGAAACGGTTCAATTATTACGTTCTCGTTTCCCTTTAAACGAAAACGATATTCGCAAAGGATTATTAGAAAATCCATTACCTTGTAAATTGGAACGTTTCCATAACGTTTTAGTGGACGATTCTCATAATTATGATGGGATTCTTTCTTTGGTAAAAAGCCTGAAAAATTTAAAAAAGAGCGAGGACGTGTATGTGTTATTCGCCTCCGAGAGGAACTCTAGTATCCTTTCTTCTCTTTCCCTTTTATCCAAAAACGCTCAAGAAGTAGTGCTTACGACATTTGAAGGAGAGGACGCAAGAAAAGAAGAAGACTACGCTTCATACTGCTCTCAGTTTTCTTATCAAGAAGATTGGAAGATGGCTCTTCATAATTTCTTGATTTATCATAAAAACGCCTGGATTTTACTTACTGGGTCTAAGGCATTTGCAAATCAAGCAAGAAAGTATTTAGCAGAGGTTTTAAAACTATGAGTCGTCGTTTCAATTCTATTGAGAAAATCACTCTTGCTGCGACACTACTTGCCATTGCCGTTGTTTTAGGAACGATTACTAAAACAATCCGTATCCCTCATCTTTCATTTCTTTCTTTCTCTTTTACGCCTGCGCTTGTGGTCTTCGCCTCCCTTTGCTTAGGCCCTGTTTATGGAGCAGTGGTTGGAGGCCTTTCGGATTTGATTCCTGCTTTTTTATATCCAACAGGCGTTTATAACTTCTTGCTTACTATTGTTTTTGTTTTACTAGGAGTCTTCCCTTGGCTTTTAGAAAAGCTCACCAAACGCGTCCGTTCCTTTTTCCCTTTTAGTTATGTAACGTGTGGATTGCTTGCCATCTTGTTTGCTTTAGAATGTTATTTCTTTTATGGAACGGATTTGTTAAACAAACGTCTTTCCTATTATGGCGAATATGCCAAAGTGATTCTTCTTTGTTTAAGTGCCATAACGGATATTGCATGTGTCGTAGGCCTTCTTTTTACTGAACGTTATTACAGGAAAAAGAAAGAATACTTATCTTCTTTGCCCACTGCTGGCGAGATTTCATTTTTAGCGTTTTTCTTAGAGATAACTTTGTTGGTTCTCCTAAAAGGCCTGGCCTATTATTTTTATTTTATTGTCATTAGTTCAACTTCTTATAGTATTGACTATTGGCTGATCGTCTCAATGATGGTGATATCCGCCCCATTGGATTTGCTTTTTATTAGCCTTTCTGTACCATGGATGCTTTTCTTTGTGAATCGTTTTCATGCGTCAAAATAAAACTGTTTTTAACCAAAAATGCCTAATTAAATTAAAATTATGAAAAAGTCCGTGCTTTTTATTATATTTCCGTTTATAGTCAATTTAAGCGATTTAGTTTCGTTCGGAGAATGTTATGCCTATTGTTGATATTGAACGTGCAGATTACTCTATTGTTAAATGTGATACTGACAAACACACCCTCTCTTATTGCCGCTATCATGTGAAGTTCACTCCTCTTGAATGGAAGATAGTGAAGGCGTTGTATTTAAACCGTCCACATTTCGTTAAGAGAGAAGATTTGATTGCTTTGGCTTGGAACACGGACTCTGGCAAGGAAAAGTATGAACAACTAAAAGCGTCCGGTAAGAAATACCCAACGCGTACCATTGATGTTCACATTTCTTCTATTCGTAAGAAACTAGCTTATATCAAAGGTGCTAGAATCGACTCCATTTATGGTGAAGGTTATCGCTTATTGATGCTTCAACGTTTCTAATTTGAGGGGCAAACCCTCTTTTTTCTTGTAGAATAGTGCTATGGACCATAAATTTTTTCAAAATCAAACTGTTTATCAAATCTATCCGCGTTCATTTTGCGATTCTAATGGAGATGGTATAGGGGATATTCCTGGCATTATTTCCAAGCTTGATTATTTGAAAAAGCTTGGTGTCGGAATTCTTTGGCTTTCTCCTGTCTATAAAACAGCAAATGCTGATTTTGGCTATGATGTTAGTGATTATTATTCCATCAATTCTGAATATGGAACGATGCAAGATATGCTCCGTCTTATCGATGAAGCAAAAAGAAAAGGCATACGTATCGTGATGGATTTGGTTGTTAACCATACCTCCGATGAGCACGAGTGGTTCCAAAGCTCCATTCATTCCGATTCGCCATATCGTGATTTCTATTACTGGAGAAAAGGGAAAAAGAATAACACAGAAGCTCCAAATAATTGGACATCCAATTTCGGAGGATCTGCCTGGACGTATGTTCCTGAAGCAAACGCTTATTACCTCCATGTTTTTGGTAAGAAACAACCAGATTTGGATTGGCATAACCCTAAAGTCTTAGAAGAAGTGGAAAAGATTCTTCGTTTTTGGCTAGATAAGGGCGTGTATGGTTTCCGATGCGATGTCATTAATCAGATTTGGAAAGAAGACCTTAACGATGGCAAAAAGAGTCTTTGGGTTACCGGACAAGAAAAATATCTGATGAAGGAAGAGAATCACCGCATCCTCCGTCAAATCTATGAAGATGTCTTCTCAAAATACGATTGCATGGTGGTTGGGGAAACCTATAATGTCGACTTTAAGAATGCTAGACGTTTCACCGATAAAGAATTGGATTTGGCTTTCCAATTCGATACAGTAAATTCCGATAGATTTTTAGTTCCGATTTTCAAAACAAAATTTAAACCTAAGAAATTCAAGAAAACCTTCTTTGATTGGCAAAGGGAATTAGATTGGAACACTCTCTTTTTAGAGAACCATGATCAACCTCGTTCTATAAATCGTTTTGGTGATACCAAGAAATATTTCAAGGAATCTGCCAAAGAATTGGCAATGATCTTGCTAACCTTACGTGGCACGCCTTTCCTTTATCAAGGGGAAGAAATCGGTATGACAGATTATCCTCTTTTCCAGCCAGAAGAATATAAGGACCCTGTTAATTTTTGGTTACTAGACCTTCTTCCTAAATTCCATTTCTCGAAGAAAAAGACATTGCAATTAATTCATAACTGCAATCGTGATAATGCTCGAACTCCAATGCAATGGGGCAAAGGGGAAAATGCAGATTTTACGAGTGGGAATGAAACTTGGCTTCCAGTAAATCCAAATTACCCTGAGATTAATGTTGAAGTAGAAGAAAAGGACCCAGACTCCATTTTGTCTTTCTACCGCCAACTCATTCAATTTAGAAAAGAAGAGCCAGCTTTGCTTTATGGTACTTTTGAACCTATAAAGACAAAAGGCAGCATTATGGCTTTCTACCGTTCCTATCAAGGAGAGATGCTTTTCGTTCTCTTGAATTTAACGAAGAAGAACCAACGTCTCCCTCATAAAATATCCTCTCTTGTTGGCCAAGTTCTCTTTTCCAACTATTCTCATGCAGGCTTTACTTTCAAGAAACGTCTCCGTCCTTATGAAGGACTTATTGTGAAAATCAAATAGCTTCTATTTATTTTAGATGAAGAATATCTTTTAAAAAGATATACTTTAGAACGCAAAGGAGTTTTTAGTATGCAAGAAAAACATCGTGATGACTATATCTCTTGGGATGAATACTTCATGGGAATCGCCCAATTGAGTGCGATGCGTAGCAAAGATCCTTCTACCCAAGTGGGTGCTTGTATCGTTGATGACAACAATAAAGTGGTTTCTATCGGATATAATGGCATGCCTTGTGGGGTGAATGATGAAGAAATTCCTTGGGGACATGGAGAAGGACTAAATAGTAAATATCTCTATGTCTGTCATGCAGAATTTAACGCCATCTTGAATACAAGAGATGGTGGTCACTTAAATGGCTGCAAAATGTATGTGACTCTTTTCCCTTGCAATGAATGCGCTAAAGCGATTGTCCAAGTAGGAATTAAAGAAATCATTTATTTAGACGATAAACATTCCGATGATCTGATTTATGAAGCGTCGAAAAAGATCCTTCGTCTCGCAGGGGTAAAAATGACCCATTATCAAGGAAAGGTTGTTAAAATTTCACAATAATGAATGTCATCGAAGTAGAAAATCTGACATATTCGTACGATAAAAACGAAATCAAGGCGGTTAATTCCGTCTCTTTTAGCGTTCCCCAAGGAAAATATGTTACTTTGATTGGGCATAATGGCTCAGGGAAGTCCACCTTAGCAAAGCTTCTTAGCGGTCTTATTACTTCTTATGAAGGAAAGATTTCTCTCTTTGGAGAAGAACTAAATAAAAATTCCGTTTACGCGTTACGTAAAAAGATCGGCCTTGTTTTTCAAAACCCGGATAACCAATTCGTGGGTTCAACCGTCAGGGACGATATTGCTTTTGGCTTAGAGAATAGACAAATTCCTACAGAAAAGATGGACGAAATCATTAATGCTTATTCAAAGAGAGTTGGCATGTTTGATTCTTTAGATAAAGCGCCAGAGAATCTTTCTGGCGGACAAAAACAGCGTGTGGCAATTGCTGGTGTCTTAGCCATGCATCCAGATTTAATTATCTACGATGAAGCAACTTCCATGCTTGATCCAGTAGGGAAGAAAGATATTTTGGATATCACTTTCTCTTTAAGAAAGGAAAATCCTTCTCTTACCGTTTTATCTATCACCCATGATGTTGAAGAAGCGTTTCGTTCCGACTATGTCCTTGTGATGAATGGCGGAAAGATTGTTTTGCAAGGGGAGCCGAAAGAAGTCTTCTCCCATCAAGAAGAACTCAAAAGCATTCGCTTAGATTCGCCTTTCTTTGTGGCCTTGAAAGACACTTTAATTGCCAAAGGGATGAATATCCCAGCTGAAATTGATACAGAAGAGAAATTGGAGGAATACTTATGCCGATAGAATTCCACGATTTATCTTTTACCTATAATTTAAAAAGCCCTCTACAAAGCTCTGCTTTAAAACATATTAACCTTGCTTTGGAAGATCATTCTTTCGTTGCTGTTGTCGGAAGAACGGGGAGTGGTAAATCTACCCTTATTCAGATGATTAACGCTCTTCTTTCTCCAACAAGTGGCTATGTAGATGTGAATGGTTTTATGAACCACCCTGAAAAGAAAGAAAAAATGCCTAAGAAGCTTACTGCTGAAGAAAAAGCACAATTCAAAGCAGAACAAAAACGCATCTATCAAAAACATACGAGCAAAGATATCAAAGCTTTACGCAAGAGAGTGGGACTCGTTTTCCAATTCCCAGAATATCAATTATTTGAAGACAGCGTCGAAAAAGATGTAGCCTTTGGCCCAAAGAATTTTGGGATGAAAAAAGAGGAAGCCCTGAAGGTGGCGCATGAAGCCCTCTTACGTGTCGGCTTGAACGAATCTTTCTTCCAAAGAAGTCCATTTGAACTTTCTGGTGGTGAAAAAAGAAAAGTGGCGATTGCCGGTATCTTAGCTACCTCTCCTGATATTTTAGTAGTGGATGAGCCAACCGCAGGATTAGATCCAGCGGCAGCTAAAGAAACAATGGAACTCTTCAAAAAGATCGAAGAGAATGGCACAGGCATCATCCTTGTTACCCATGATATGGATTTGGTTGCAACCTATGCTGAAAAAGTCATTGTTATGGAATATGGCGAAGTGGAGAAAGTGTGTTCTCCTTCTGATTTATTCGGCCAGGATTTAACCCGTTATTCCCTGCAAAACCCACATATTTTTGATTTTGCTCTCCGCCTAAAGGAAAAAGGATTGAATATCGATACGAGTAATATGCGTAATGTAGATGATTTAGCGAATGCAATTATAAGGAGCAAAAAGAATGGCTAGTTTCACAATGGGCCGTTATGTGCCTTATAACTCATTTGTCCATCGAATGGATCCACGTTTGAAGATCTATTCTTTGATCGTCCTTATGGTGGCTATTTTCGTGAATTATCCAACATGGACGATGACCTACACCATGCTAGGGATTCTTTTCCTTTTCACCTTAATCCTTCTTTGGACCTCCCATATGTCTCTAACTTCTTTGTTGAAGTCTTTAAGCGGTCTATGGTTTATGGTCGTGTTCCTTCTTTTGATTTATATCCTCGTTCCTCGTTATACCGAAGGGAACCAAGATTGGTATTTCACGATTGGGAATTTCAAGATTTATTACGAAAGTCTTCTCGAAGCGGGAAAGGTCTTCTTCCGCTTAGTAATTATGCTTTCTTTGTCCTTGATCTTAACTTCAACGACAAAGCCTCTAAGTCTTACGGATGGTTTGGAATGGTATTTGACTCCCTTACGTTGGCTGGGAGTTCCTACACCGATTCTAGCGATAATTATCTCTTTGGCTCTTCGTTTTATTCCAACGATTTTAGAGGATGTCGAACGTATTTTAAAAGCACAATCCTCTAGAGGGGTAGACTTTAAACATGGTCGTATCTTTGCTAAATTCAAAGCCATTATTTCTTTGATTATTCCTCTTTTCGTTTCTTCTTTTGTTCGCTCTGATGAACTAGCTAACGCGATGGAGTGCAGAGGTTATGACCCAATGACCAAACGAACCAAATATCGTCAGCTTCATTTTAGATGGTGGGATTTGTTGGAATTAGTAATTGTTTCTCTTCTCGTAGCAGGTTTCTTCTATATTTCTATTACGGGAACGGATTTGTACGCTTTATTGTTTGGGCTGACATTAAAATGAAAATTTTTGGAGTCTTACAATATAACGGTCAAGCTTATTGGGGCTTTGAGAAACAAAAAGATTACCCATCCATTCAAGGGAAAATAGAAGAGATATTATCTTCTCTCTTAGACCATAAGATTGTAATTCATGGCGCAGGAAGAACGGATAAGGGGGTCTCCGCAAGAGGGCAAACCTTTACTTTCTTCTCTGCTAAAGAGATTCAGGATATTGAACGTCTTCGTGTTGCTTTAAACCGCTTATTGCCAAAAGATATATATGTTCTTTCTTTAAAAGAAGTGGACTCTTCTTTTGATGCAAGACATTCCTCTTGTGGAAAGATTTATTCTTATTCATTTCATTTTGGAGAAAGAGATGTTCTTTCTCTCTTTGAGTATCAATTAGAATTGCCACATTTCTCTTTTTCTTCTTTTGAAGCATGCATGAATCTATATTTAGGCGTTCATGATTTTAAAAATTTCACCTCGAAACCAATGGACGTGGATTATTTTATTCGTGATATCAGAAGAATAGATATTTCAGAAAAGAGGGGACACGTATGTGTGTTATTGGAAGCAAATGGCTTCATGACACACCAAATTAGGATTATGATAGCAGTCGCTTTCCGCGTCGGTTTGGGAAAGATGAGCTTAAACGAAGTCATGGCCTTATTAGAAAGCAAAGAGAGAAGAATCATCTCTTATCAAGCAGACCCTGTAGGCTTAGTTTTGGAGGAAGTGCAATATGGAAAATAAACCATTTGAAGTAAATTATCATTCTCATACAAAACGTTGTGGACATGCTGAAGGAGAAGATGAAGAATTTGTTCTTTCGGCAATTAAAAACGGATACAAAATCTATGGTTTTAGCGACCATATAATTTTGCCTGGCATTGATCAACCTACGATTCGTGGCAATTATGAAAGAGATGCGGAAGATTATTTCAAGAGCGTTCGTTCTTTGCAAAAGAAATACAAGGACCAAATTGAAATCCATCTTGCTTTTGAAGCCGAATGGTATTTTGAGGAATACGCGGAATATTATGACAATCTCCTTCGTAGTGGGACACTTGACTATATGATTTTGGGACAACATTGTTTTTTAGATAAAACAACGCACTCTTTGGTTTTTTATGGACAGGTCCAAGATAAAAAAGAGGCGACCCGTATGTATGCTTATGACCTTATTTCGGGTATGAAATCCCATAATTTCATCTATGTTGCCCATCCAGATTTATTCATGCAATGGTATGGGAAATGGGATTCTTTTGCTGAGGAAATGGCAAGAAAAATTATTAAAGCAGCGAAAGAAGAACATATGATCCTTGAAATCAACATGGGTCCATCCCGTTGGGGTAAAAGAACGGGTGGAGAGGATTTCGAAGTTGCTTATCCGAATGAAGAATTCTGGCATTTGGTAAAGCAATATGATGTTCCTTGCATCATTGGTGTGGATAATCATCGTCCATGGGAGTTAGAAACAAGCCCGTATGATTGGGTAAGAAGGTTTGTAAAACGTCATAATTTGGAACCATTAACGTCCTTAAATCTCCCATTTCATAAGCCAGAATGAAAAAAATCTACTAGGCTTTCTTGCCTAGTGGTAAAATACGGAAGTCAAAAAAGGAGTTTTTATTATGGGAAGACACTTTGAAGTTCGTGCTGCAGCTATGGCAGCCACTGCAAAAGCAAAAAGCGCAATTTACATGCGCGCATCGAAGGAGATCTATGCCGCGGCTAAGAGCGGCGTCCCAGACCCAGAAAGCAACCTTGCTTTAAGAAGTGCTATTGAAAAATATCGTAAATCTTGCCCAAGAGATGTCATTGAACGTGCTATTGAAAAAGCAAAAGGTGGAGATGCAACCGCCTATATCTCTGGCCGCTATGAATTCTTTGGACCAGGTGGAAGCTATATCATTGTCGATACTTTAACCGATAACGTGAACCGTGCTTTGGTTAGCGTTCGTACCATTGTTACCCGTAAAGGTGGAAAGATGGGAAGCGTCGCTTACAATTTCGATTACAAAGGCATTCTTCAATTCAAAGGAGATGCAGCCTTACGCGATTCCGTCGAAGAGAATTTAATTTTAGACGATATCGATGTTCAATCCGTTGACTTTGATGAGGGTGAAGTCGAAGTAAGACTTGCTCCAAATGATTTGGATAAAGCCAAAGAAATCTTAAAAGGTCTCGGTGTTACCGATTTCGATGTCGCTGAATCGACCATGGTTCCAAATGAGCCAATCGAATTAACTGGCGATGACCTCCAAAAAGTCAAAGACATGATGGCCGCGTTGGATGAATGTGAAGACGTTCAAAACGTTTATACGAACGTTTCTAACTTATAAAGCTTTTCAAGTTACGACAAATCAATAAATGGGCATCCGAAAGGGTGTCCTTTTTGCTTTGATTAGGAAATTCTATTTAAGCCTATAAACACAAAAAAAGACCGCATTTTA